>NZ_JAUZVE010000007.1:0-292202 GCF_031844425.1 Microbacterium sp. ARD31 | reverse complement strand
CGATTCACCGCCCCCAGATGAAGGTGGAGCGGACTGGCTCTGACTGACAAGGACGTAGATCAATGCGGCGATCACCATCACCACCACAACGGCAATGGTGACGAGTGTCGCCTTCACAGGGGTTTTCATCGGGTACTCCAAACCAAGACACGGCACAGGACAGAACCCGGGCACGCAACCCGGGACGAAGCGCCACCCGAAAGGGCGGCGTGCCAAATGTCAGGTTCGAGAAAGACCCAACTGCGTCAGCGAAAAGACAATCGGGTGAGCACGGGCAGCCGGCGCCGGAAGCAGCGAAGGCATGCGTGGTCCGTCACCGAGAACCGGAGGCATCCGCCGACGCCACAATCCCCGCAGCACCACCATGAACGTCAGCCCGCACAACACGCCCAGCATGCAAAGCGCAGCGCCCACCAGCGCGTTCGGCCCAGAGGCGACGCCACCGGCGACTGCCTCATGCTCGGCCGGCGCAGCTACGCCGCGCTCGATATGCGGGTCCATCAGCCCAGATATCACCAGCGGAACAGGAGTCGAACCGTCCGCCTCTGTGTGACCCGTCGCTGCCAGACCCAGCATCAGCAGCAACGCTAAACCGAAGCTGGTAATGAGCCTCATTATCAACAACTGCTCATTCAGCGTCACGGAGCGCGGAGTCCGGGCCGAAGAGACCATCGCCAACAGCCTACCGTGCGTACCTAAACCCACTCTGAGCCCGGTTCACGCGAGCACCGGAGCGCAGGCAGCGCAGGCCGGGTCCGGCGGGCGCGGCTTGCCGCTCAACCAGGACGATGACGACGGCAACGGTGGCGAGGGATCGGTGGTCAGGCGTGGGCGGGTTCGGGCTCGCGAGCGGACACCGCGGCGAGTTGCCGTAGCGCAGCGGGGCGACGGGCGGCGCGGACGCCATTGAGGATGACGACGACCTCGGCGATCTCATGCACCAGCACGACGCCGGCGAGCCCGAGGATGCCGAACAGGGCGAGCGGGAACAGCGCGACGATGATCGCCAGGGACAGACCGATGTTGGCGGTCATGATGCGTCGGCCGCGTCGGGCGTGGGCGAGGGCGCCGGGGATGAGGCGGAGGTCGTGGCCGATGAATGCGACGTCGGCGGACTCGATCGCCGCCGCGGAGCCTTTCACACCCATCGCGATCCCGACCGTCGCTGTCGCCAGTGCCGGGGCGTCGTTGATGCCGTCGCCGACCATCGCGGTCGGCCGCTGCGTGACGAACGCCTCGATCGCGGCGGCCTTGTCGGCGGGCAGCTGCTCGGCGCGGACGTCGGTTATGCCTGCCTCGACGGCGATGGCGTGGGCGGTGCGGGTGTTGTCGCCGGTGAGCATGGTGGTCTCGATGCCCTGCGCCTGCAGCATCTGCACCGTCTCGGCCGACTCCGGGCGCAGCTCGTCCCGCACGCCGATCAGGCCTGCGATCTGCCCGTCCGCCTCGACCACGACGACGGTCATGCCCTGCGCGGCCATCGCCTCCGTGTTCAACTGCCGGCCAGCGGGATGGAGCCAGCGGACGTTGCCAACGCGAATCGACCGTCCGTCGACCGTTCCTGTGATGCCGTGCCCGGCCTCCTCGACAACGTCGAGTGCCGTGCTCGTAGGGGGTGCGGCCGCGATGATCGCCGCGGCGAGGGGGTGGGTGCTGGTGGCCTCGACGGCGGCGGCCCAGGTGAGCAGATCGTCGCGGGTGTTGCCGGGGGCGGGCTGGACGTCGACGACGGTGGGCTCGTTGCGGGTGAGGGTACCGGTCTTGTCGAGGACGACGGTGCGGATCGTGCCGAGCTGCTCGAACGCTTCACCCGACTTGATGACGACGCCGAACTTTGACGCAGCTCCGATCGCGCTGATCACCGTCACGGGCACTGCGATGGCCAGCGCGCACGGGGATGCCGCGACCAGGACGACGAGGGCGCGTTCGATCCAGGTCCACGGGTCGCCGGTCATCACGCCGAAGAGGGCGACGAGGGTCGCGGCGATCAGGACCGCGGGGATCTCGGGCAGTTGCCGACTGCCCTGAGCGCACGCGACGTCGTCCGGGGAAGGCTAGACGAGATCGACCGTGCACTGTCAGCAGAGGCGCCGTTGGCGGTCATCTTCCTGGTCGGAAGCACTCTGGAAGGACTGCTGTCCGAGTTGGCGCTCGCCCAAGCGGGCACCTACACCGCCTCCCCAAGTGCGCCGCGAAGGGATGGCTCCGTGAAGCCGGTTGATCAGTGGACCCTATCCGAGCTGATCGCCGTGAGCCGCGCGCTCGGAGTGCTCAGCGAGGACGTCGCGAGGCACGCCGATCAAGTGAGGAACTTCCGGAACTACATCCATCCGCGTCAACAACTTCGGGAGAACTTCGAACCGCGCATGGAGACTGCCCGGATCGCTCAACAGGTACTCCGCGGAGCCCTCGTCGACCTGAACCACATCGCAATGTCGAGCTGAGCGGGCGGTCATCCGGTAGACCGGCGCTGCGGTCCTCGTCAGGCCGAAATGTCCATATGGACACACCGTGGACATTTCATCCGCGAAATGGACAACTTCAAAAAATACCTACAAAGAACTCAGTCCATCCCGACGGCCATGTCGGTGAAGCGCGAGAAGTGTCCTTGGAAGGCGACGACCACGGTGTCGGTCGGGCCGTTACGGTGCTTCGCGACGATCAGGTCGGCTTCGCCAGCGCGAGGGCTGTCCTTCTCGTACGCGGCCTCGCGGTGCAGGAGGATCACCATGTCGGCATCCTGCTCGATCGAGCCCGACTCACGCAGGTCGCTGATCGCGGGCTTCTTGTCGGCACGCTGCTCGGGACCACGGTTCAGCTGCGACAGGGCGATGACCGGGACCTGCAGTTCCTTCGCGAGGAGCTTCAGCGCACGCGAGAACTCCGAGACCTCCTGCTGACGCGACTCGACGCGCTTACCGCTCGTCATGAGCTGCAGGTAGTCGATGACGACCATCTCGAGCCCGACGCGCTGCTTGAGCTTGCGGCACTTCGCGCGGATCTCGACGAGGGTCATGTTCGGGCTGTCGTCGATGTAGAGGGGCGCGTCGTTGATGCGGCCGCGGGTCGAGGCGATCGTCGTCCAGTCGCGGCTGTCGAGCATGCCCTTGCGCATGCTCTGCAGCGGCACCGAGCCCTCGGCGCTCATGAGGCGCATCGCGATCTCGCTGCGCCCCATCTCGAGCGAGAAGAACACGGTCGGGCGGTTGTGCTTGATGGCGGCGGCGCGGGCGAAGTCGAGCGCGAGCGTCGACTTACCCATCGCGGGACGCGCCGCGACGACGATCATCTGTCCGCCGTGCAGACCGTTGGTGAGCTGGTCGAGCCCGGCGAACCCGGTCGGGATGCCGGTCATCTGACCGTCGCGACCGCGAGCGGCCTCGATCTCCTCGACGGCGGCGTCGACAGCGACCTGGAGGGGGACGTAGTCCTCGGACTGCTCGGCACCGGTGACCGAGTAGATCTCGGCCTGGGCGTTGTTGACGAGGTCGAGCGCCTCGCCCTGCCCGTTGTAGCCCATCTGCACGATGCGGGTGCCGGCCTCGACGAGCCGACGCAGCAGCGCCCGCTCGCGGACGATCGACGCGTAGTAGGCGGCGTTGGCTGCCGTCGGGACGATGGACGTCAGCGAGTGCAGGTAGTCCGCCCCGCCGGCACGCTGCAGATCGCCTGTTTTGATGAGCTCGTCGGTGACCGCGACGACGTCGGTCGGCTCGCCGTGCGAGTAGAGGGAGAGGACGGCCTCGAAGATCAGCTCGTGCTTCGGGACGTAGAAGTCGGTTCCGCGGAGCGCCTCGATGACGTCAGCGACCGCGTCACCCGAGAGCAGCATTCCGCCGAGGGTGCTCTGCTCCGCGAGCATGTCGTGCGGCGGAGTCCGCTCGGGGCCGCGGGAGCCGCCGATTCGGTCGTCCGACAGATCCGCGATCGACATCCATGCCCCTCTTCCGGGCCCGCTGGAAGGCCCTCGCACACGCTAGGGAGGGGCTCCGACACACGCAAACCAGCCTGTGGATAACTGTGTGGAGAACGTGCGGGAAACGCCGACCACCCTGTGCAGAGTGCCTGTGGAAAACCTGCGGAAACACATCTTTCCACGCCGCCGAATGTCTTTTTGATCTGGGCTTTTGCTTCTCACAGGCTGTGGATGGATAACCGACCTCAAGTGGCGCTTGAAGGTTCAGCGTTATCCCCACCCATGTGCAGAATCGCCCGTTTGTCAAATGAGAAAGTCGGGCCTTCCCGGCGGTCTTCCCAAACCCTCGGAACCTCTTGCCAAGCTCATAGGAACGGCGTACTTTATGGGGTCCAGGCACCCCGCAGACGCGGCCTTCTCGGCATGCGTCCCGATGTTTCCATCGTGGAGGTGACCTGTGCACACGACGCTCCGCGCGTTCACCCGCCTCGGTCTCCTCTGTGCGATCGGGCTCGGGATCGCCGTGATCTGGGCCGCGATCGTCACCGTCCTGATCGCACCCGATGCCCGCGCGTCCGACCGCACGGACGAGGGACTCCTCAGCGGGGTGACCAAGATCGTCGAAGACGTCACCGAGCCTGTCGTCGACAAGGTGGTGACCCCCGTCACGGAGAAGGTCGCGCAGCCCGTGAGCGAGAAGGTGGTCAAGCCGACTGCCGAGAAGGTCGTCGCGCCGGTCGTGGAGAAGGTCGCGAAGCCCGTCACGGACAAGGTCGTCAAGCCGGTCGCCGACAAGGTCGTCAAGCCCGTCACGGACAAGGTCATCAAGCCCGTCACCGAGGCTGTGAAGCCCGTCACCGACGCTGTCCTCGAACCCGTCGTCGAGGTGGTGACCCCCGTCACGGACGAGGTCGTCGCCCCCATCGTCGAGGCCGTTGTCCCGCCCATCGTCGACGCGGTCTCCCCGGTGACCGACCCCGTCGTCGACGCGGTCAGCCCGGTGACCGACCCTGTCGTCGACGCCGTCTCGCCTGTGATCCCGCCGATCGTCGAGGTCGTCCCGCCCGTGGTGGATGCCGTGACACCCGACATCGAGCTTCCGAGCCTCCCCGTCGATGTGCCCTCCACGGTCCCTGTGCCCGGCCTTCCGGTTCCGGCCGCGCCCACCGTGCCCGTCGTCGAGCCGGCCGTGTCGATGCCGGTCGTCGACACTCCCACCGGTGCGCTCGTGAATCGGCCCGCGACCGCTCCGGTCGAGGCGTCGTCGGGTGCCCCGACGCACGTCGCCCAGCTCTTCTCCCGCGCCGTCGCGCAGGCTCCCGCCGACTCCGGCGCGGCCGTCGCGGCGCCGCATCCGCTCGATCTCGCAGGCCCCCCTGCGCCCGCGCCCTCGGCGCCGCTGAGCGAGTCGGGTTCTCTGTCTTCCGCATCCTCCGGAGGGGCAGCCGGGCTGTTCGCCCTGCTCCCGCTCGGGTTCCCCGTCGCACACCGTGCCTGGGCACGACGGGGTCGCCCGACCGACGAGCGGGGCCTTCCCGCGCCCTTCTTCGACACCGACGTCTCTCCCGACTGACGGGGATCGCGCCGCGCCTTCTCGCGGCATGCATCCGCACGCTCTGCGTGCCGGCGCTCCAGCGCCGATTCCCTGTCGATTTTTGAGGAGAGATGAAATGAACTCCACGTTGTCGCGTGTCCTGCTGGGCACGCTCGTGGCCGGGGGCATCACGCTCTTCGGCGCGGCGGCCGCACAGGCCGCAGAACCGACGACGTCCGGCGAGGACGGGCTGCTTTCGGGCACCCAGGCCCTGCTGAACGTCGACATCCCGATCACCGTCGGCGACACCGCCGTCTCGGTCATCGGCGACTCGTCCAGCTCGTCCGACGACGAGGCCGAGCCGGCTCAGCCGCGCGAGACCTCGTCCGGGTCCACGAGCGGTGCCGACGGCGCCGCCTCCGGGTCGCAGGCGCTGGTCGACGTCAACGTCCCGATCACGGTGAAGGACACCGCGGTCTCGGTCGTCGGTGACAGCACCACCGAGTCGACGGATGCCGCGCCCGCCGCGCCGGCGCCCGCACCCGCCGAGCCGGCCGAGGCCCCGTCCACCGACGGAACCGACGGCGTCGGGTCGGGCACCCAGGTCGTCGCCCCCATCACGGTCCCCGTGACGGTGGACGACACCGCGGTCTCGGTCGTCGGTGCCAGCACCACCGAGTCGACGGATGCCGCGCCCGCCGCGCCGGCACCCGCACCCGCCGAGCCGGCCGACGCCCCGTCCACCGACGGAACCGACGGCGTCGGCTCGGGCACCCAGGTCGTCGCCCCCATCACGGTCCCCGTGACGGTGGACGACACCGCGGTCTCGGTCGTCGGTGACAGCACCACCGAGTCGACGGATGCCGCGCCCGCCGCGCCGGCACCCGCACCCGCCGAGCCGGCCGAGGCCCCGTCCACCGAAGGAACCGACGGCGTCGGGTCGGGCACCCAGGTCGTCGCCCCCATCACGGTCCCCGTGACCGTGGACGACACCGCGGTCTCGGTCATCGGCGACAGCATCACCGAGTCGACGGATGCCGCCACCCCGGCCGCCCCGGCGCCGAGCGGTTCGACCGCAGCGCCGACCACGGGTGGTTCGGACGGCATCCTCTCGGGCTCGCAGGTGGTCGCGCCGATCACCGTGCCGGTCACCATCGGCGACACGGCGGTCTCGGTCATCGGTGACAGCACGAGTGACAGCACCGACGTCGCCGCGCCCACCGCACCGGCCACAGGAACCACCGGCGCGCCCTCGACCGACGGCACCGACGGCATCGGCTCCGGCACGCAGGTCGTGGCCCCCATCACGGTCCCCGTGACCGTGGACGACGCCGCGGTCTCGGTCATCGGCGACAGCACGAGCGAGAGCACGTCGGGTCCGGCCGCGCCGGTCTCGGGCGGCTCGACCGGAGCGCCCACCACGGGCGGTTCGGACGGTATCGGCTCGGGCACCCAGGTCGTCGCGCCCATCACGATCCCCGTGACCGTCGGCGACACCGCGGTCTCGGTCATCGGTGACAGCACGACGGAGGGTACGGATGCCGCGGCCCCCGCAGCACCCTCATCCGGCACGTCAACGGGCCCCGTCACCTCCGGTGAGGGCGGTGTCGGAAGCGGTACGCAGGTCGTGCTGCCCATCGGCATCCCGATCACCATCGGTGACACCGCCGTCTCGGTCATCGGCGACAGCGAGGTGACCGACCCCGGCACCCCGACGGATCCGACCGACCCCACGGACCCGGTCGACCCGACGGACCCGACCACCCCGGTCGACCCCACGGACCCCACGGACCCGACCACCCCGGTCGACCCCTCGGACCCCACGGACCCGGTCGACCCCACGGACTCGACCACCCCGACGGACCCGACCACCCCGGTGAACCCGACGGACCCGACCACGCCGGTCGAGCCCACGGACCCGACCGACCCCACCACGCCGGTGAACCCGACCGACCCCACCACGCCGGTCGAGCCCACGGTCCCCGGTGACGGCACGGACGGTCAGATCCCCGGCGGCAGCCCCGCCCCGATGGTCCCCCGGGCAAGCGGTGGCGAGACGCCGCAGGCGCTGGCTCAGACGGGAGGCGTCGCGACCCCGTGGCTGCCCCTGGCCGCGATCACCCTGATCGCCGGCGGTGCGCTGCTCACGCGGCGTCGCCGCACTGTCTGACCGACTCCCCCAGAAGGACGGATGCCACGGGCCCCCACCCGCGGCATCCGTCC
Source organism: Microbacterium sp. ARD31 (assembly GCF_031844425.1). Lineage (NCBI taxonomy): Bacteria > Bacillati > Actinomycetota > Actinomycetes > Micrococcales > Microbacteriaceae > Microbacterium > Microbacterium sp. ARD31. Next base: position 284,529 of record NZ_JAUZVE010000007.1, on the reverse strand, counting down.
ACCCCCTCGCGGATGCAAGGGATCCTGCGTGACACGCCGGGTCCCCACCGCCAACACCGGCGTGTCGGCCGAGATCCATTGCAGCCGCAAACACGTCGCACGGCCCCGGAAACGACGGATGCCGCGGTCCCGACCCGTGAGGGAAGGGACCGCGGCATCCGAACCGCGCGCCAGGATTACTTGGCGGCGACCACCTGCAGGGTGATCACGGCGGTGAGCTCGTCGCCGAGGCGAACGGTCGCCTCGTGCTCGCCCACGGCCTTGATCGGCGAGGTGATGTGGATCTTGCGCTTGTCGAGGTCGCCCAGACCGGCAGCCTTGACGGCGTCGGCCACGTCGGCGGTCTTGACCGAACCGAACAGGCGGCCCTCAGCGCCGGCCTTGACGGTCAGCTTGACCGTGTTCGACTCGAGCGTGTTCTTGAGCGCCACGGCCTCTTCGTGGTCGTGGATCGCGCGGGACTCGCGAGCGGCGCGGATCGACGCCACCTGCTTCTCGCCACCGCGGGTCCAGGCCACAGCGAAGCCCTGGGGGATGAGGTAGTTGCGGGCGTACCCGTTCTTGACCTCGATGACGTCGCCGGCGCTACCGAGCCCGGCGACCTCGTTCGTGAGAATCAGCTTTGCCATGTCGGTACTCCTTACCGGCCAGCGCCGGCGTAGGGCAGGAGCGCCATTTCACGGGCGTTCTTGATCGCCTTGGCGATCAGACGCTGCTCCTGCACCGAGACTCCGGTGATACGACGGGCGCGGATCTTCCCGCGCTCCGAGATGAACTTGCGAAGCGTCGCGACGTCCTTGTAGTCGATGACGCCGACGCGGATCGCCTTCGCGGGAGCGGCGTTCTTCGCGCCCTTCCGCGGCTTGCGGCGATCGCCGGTTGCCTTTCCAGCCATGTGTCTTCCTTAAGAGAGATGGATGCCGCGACCCGCGGCATCCGCAATTCGAATCAGAACGGGGTGTCGTCGCCGTAGCTCGTCCCGGGCGCGCTCCAGGCGTCAGGAGCCGAGGACCCGGGCGTGGCCCAGGGCTCGTCCTGCTGCACCTGCGGACGCGACTGCTGCTGACCGCCGCCGAAGCCGCCGCCACCGTTACCGCCGCCGTTGGAGGCGGCGCGGGTGACCTGAGCCGTGGCGTAGCGGAGCGAGGGGCCGATCTCGTCGATCTCCAGCTCGATCGCCGTGCGGTTGTTGCCTTCGCGGTCCTGGTAGGAGCGCTGCTTCAGGCGGCCGGTCGCGACGACCCGCATGCCCTTGGTGAGCGAGCCGGCAACGTGCTCAGCGAACTCGCGCCACACCGACGCGCGGAGGAACAGCGCTTCGCCGTCCTTCCACTCGTTGGCCTGACGGTCGAAGCTGCGCGGCGTCGACGCGATCGTGAAGTTCGCGACGGGCAGGCCGTTCTGCGTGTAGCGCAGCTCGGGGTCTGCCGTGAGGTTACCCACGACCGTGATGATGGTCTCGCCGGCCATGGGCGTCAGGCCTTCGCAGCCTTGCGGGCGGCCTTGGCCTCAGCGCGCTCCTTCTCGGCGGCGACCTGAGCGATCGCCTCCTCGGCGCGGAGGACCTTGGTACGCATGATCTGCTCGTTCAGCTTGAGCTGACGGTCGAGCTCCTGCGTGGCCTCGCTCGTGGCGGTGAAGTTGACGACGGCGTAGATGCCCTCGGTCTTCTTCTGGATCTCGTAGGCGAGACGGCGCTTGCCCCACACGTCGACGTTGTCGATCGAGCCACCATCAGCGGTGATGACCTTCAGGAACCCGTCGAGCTTAGGAGCAACCTGGCGCTCGTCGACCTCGGGGTCGAGAATCACCATGAGTTCGTACTGGTGGATGTGCGTCACTAACCCACCTCCTTCGGACTAGAACGGATGCCGGGCGTTTCCCGGCATCAGGAGGGTTGATGCACGTGTCCGATGATTCCGCGCATGAGCGCAGACGGACAACCACAACAGTCTAGCGGATGCCCGGCCCCACCGCGGAATCGCTCAGTCGACGCCCCAGCGTCCCCGCGGCGTCGGCGAGCTCCGGTGGCCCCACGACCTCGAACGGGACGTCGAAGCGCAGCGCCCACGCGAGCGCTCCCGCCCACGACCAGGATCCGACGCGCACGCGACTGCGGCCGTCGCCGAGGTCCTCGAGCTCCGCGTCGCCCAGGAATGGCACGACCCGCTGCGCGGGCGTCGACAGGATCAGGTCCGCGGTCACGGGCCAGCGATCCTGCTCGTCGGAACCCTTGAACCTCGCGGAGAGATAGGTGCGCGCATCGCCCGCGGGGATCTCGCGCGGCTCGAACGGGACGCCGCCGCCCTGCCGGACCCGCATGCGGTCGAGCCGCAGGATGCGCCAGTCCGCGGCATCCCCTTCCCACGCGACGACGTACCAGCGCCCGTCGCGCACGACGACGGCGTGCGGCTCGATCCGCCGGGCGCGACCGTCGTCGCGGTACTCGATGCGGAGGGTGCGGTGATCGCGGGCCGCGGCGCTCACCGCCGCCACGACCGTCGGCGCCGCCTGCGCGCCCGCCGCGTCCGCCTCGAACCGGATGCCGTCGATGCGGTGGCGCAGGTGCGACGGCATGACCTGCCGCATCGTGGCGAGGGCCCGGGCCGCGGCATCCGCGATGTCGACTCCGGATGCCGACTGCAACGCGACCGCGATCGCCACCGCCTGCTCGTCGTCGAACAGGAGCGGCGGCAGCTCGTCACCGGGCGCGAGGCGGTACCCGCCGTACGGACCCTTGACCGCCGTGATCGCGTACCCGAGTTCGCGCAGCCGATCGACGTCGCGTCGCACGGTGCGCACGGTCACCCCGAGGCGGTCGGCGAGCTCCTGCCCCGCCCAGTCGCGCCGGGACTGCAGGACCGACAGCAGGTTCAGCATCCGGTGCGAGGGCGACGACATGTCCCCATCCTCGTCGAGAAGCGGACAGGAACGGTCCTCTACGCGGAGGAGAGTCGCTGCAGGCAGACAGCCACTCAGCGAAGGACGATCATGACCCTCACCACCACGACCCACCTCAACTTCCGCGGCACCGCGCGCGAGGCCCTCGAGTTCTACGCCCGCGTCTTCGACGGCCAGGCGATGGTGACCACCTACGCCGACCTCGGGATGCCCGCCGACGCACCCGGCGCCGACACGGTCGTCTTCGGCATCCTCGTCGCGGCGGACGGATTCCGCCTCATGGCGTACGACGTCCCGGGGCCCGCCGCCGGCGCCGAGGCGGTTGCGGGCACGACGCACCGCGAGAACGGGATGACGCTCACCGACCGCACCTTCTTCGTCTCGCTGCAGGGGGACACCCTCGACGAGGTCTCCGCACGCTGGGACGCCCTCGCCGAGGGTGCGACCGTCGTCGAACCGCTCGCCGCGTCGGCATGGAGCGCGGGGTTCGGCATGCTCACCGACCGCTTCGGCGTGACCTGGGTCGTCGACGTGCGCACCGCGTGAGCCGGGTCGCCTGACGACGAACGGGACGGATGCCGGTGCCTCGCAGCATCCGTCCCGCTCCCGGGAGCGGCCGGCCGGTACCGTGGCCGTCATGGAGTGGACCGCGGACGTCTCGGCCGGCGACTGGTTGCGCGAGCGCCTCGACGACCCGTGGACCTGGACGATGCACGACGTCGTGCCGCGCGGGTTCGAGGCGTACGCGCGGGTGTTCCACCCGGCATCCGTCACCGAGCTCCCGGGTGAGCGGCTGCCCACGATCGAGGAGTGGGTGGCGGTCACGGCCGACGAGCACCTCCGCGTGAGCGAGCGCCTCGTCACGCGTGACCTCTCGTGGCGTGAGGCGGCGGGGATCTTCGGCGCCGTGTTCCACCCCACGGCCCAGTGGTCGAGCCTGACGCAACAGGAGGACACGGGCGGCACGCTCGTCACGCCCGACGGGCGTTGGGTCGATCCCCCCGAGAGCGGGCAGCTCCTGCCCGAGCTGCTCGCCGCGATCTCGTCGGTCCTCGCGCAGCACACGACCACGCCGGACGACGGGATCGTCGCGCTCTGGGAGGGGCACGGGGCGCTGCTCGGGCACATGGGCGAGGGGCCGTCCCGCGCGTTCTTCCAGATGGGCGACCCCGCCGACCCCGTTCTCGCCCATCACAATCAGATGCTCGGGACGAGCGTGAAGGACGCGTGGAACAACGTCTTCCGTCGGAAGACCTGGCAGGAGGGCATCCTGTCGCGGGAGATCTCCGAGAGTCCTCGGCTCGAGCTCCCGGACCGGGGGCACGTCCTCTTCCGCGGCGGCGTCAGCGAGCTCGCCCGTCCGGACTGGTTCCTCGGCGTGCCCTGGCGCGACCGACCCGCCGAGGAGCACGGCTTCGACCCCTCGGCGCTCAGCCCGAGCATGGTCTGGCCGCAGGATCGTGCCTGGGTGCTCGTCTCCGAGGTCGACTTCGACTCGACGGTGATCGGTGGGGCCGCGAACTGATCGCCGCGCTGGTCGCGGCATCTGATCTCGAAGCACTCGAGATCCCCGAGGGCGCCGCCCTGACGTCCGACTCCGACGAGGTGAACCGATGAGCACATCGACCTTCGACCCGACGCCGCTCACCGAGCCGGTCGACCGGGCAGCTGTCGCTGCGCACCGCAAGGAGCTGCTCGCCGCCGGTCGGCTCCCCTCCGGCGGGGGTGTGTGGGTGGTCGTCGTCGTGGTCGCAGTGTTCCTGTTCGTGGGGTTCTTCGTCGTCAGCATCTTCGTCGAGGTGCTGACGAGCTCCCTCAGCGGAGCGAACCGAAACCCGCTCGCCTTCGGGTTCATCCTCGTCATCTCGATCTTCGCGATCGGCGTCGTCTCGCTCATCATCCGCGGGCTCAAGGGGTCGCACGAACGGATCTACCGCCTTGACCGCTTCGCTCGGGCGAACGGGCTGACGTGGTACGCCGAGGCATCCGCTCCGCCCCTGCCGGGCATGATCTTCTCGCACGGGCACTCCCGCAAGTCGACCGACATCCTGCGGGGCGAGCGTCCGCGGTTCGTGGAGTTCGCGAACTACCGCTACACGACCGGGTCGGGCAAGAACCAGACGACCCACCGCTGGGGGTACGTCGCGATCCGGCTGGCGACGCCGCTGCCGCACATCGTGCTCGACGCGACCGGCAACAACGGACTCTTCGGCTCGAACCTGCCGCAGGCGTTCGACAAGGACCAGCGGCTGAGCCTCGAGGGGGACTTCGACCAGCACTTCGCGCTGTACTGCCCGCAGGGGTACGAGCAGGACGCGCTCTACCTCTTCACGCCCGACATCATGGCGCGCTTCATCGACCACGCCGCGCAGCTCGACGTCGAGATCGTGGACGACTGGCTGTTCCTCTACGCGAAGCGCGACCTGTCGACCCTCGACCCGAACACGTGGGCGTGGCTGTTCTCTGCGGTCGGCGCCGTGCTCGACAAGCTCGCCCAGTGGGAGCGCTGGCGCGACGACCGGCTCACGCAGACCGCGGCCGTGCCGGGCGCGACGGCCGACTCGCTGCCGTTCGCCCCGCCGCTCGGCACGCTGCGCCCGCCGCCGGGGGTCGCCGCGCAGGGCCGACGCCTGAAGGGCGGCGTCTCGTGGCCCGCCATCATCATCGGCGGGCTCTTCGTCCTCGGCGTCTTCGCGATGCAGAGCGGCCTGCTCGACGCGATCTTCCGCTGACCCGGCGCGCCGCGCCCCGGCATCCCCCTTCCCCTGTCACAAACAGCAGCCGCGCGCGGCGTGTTGTGACAGGGGAAAGCCGGGGGGTCAGCGGGCGGACCAGCCGCCGTCCATCGTGTAGCTCGCGCCGCTGACCATGCCGGCATCCGGTCCCGCGAGCCAGACCGCGAGGGCGGCGACCTCCTCGGGTTCGACGAGGCGCTTGACCGCGGCCTCGGCGAGCAGCACCTGCGACAGCACCTCGTCCTCGCCGATGCCGTGCAGCTTCGCCTGGTCGGCGATCTGCTTCTCGACCAGCGGCGAGCGCACGTAGCCCGGATTGATGCAGTTGCTCGTGACCCCGTGGGCGCCGCCCTCGAGGGCGGTCGCTTTCGACAGTCCCTCGAGACCGTGCTTCGCGGCGACGTAGGCCGACTTGTAGGGGGATGCCACGAGTCCGTGCACGCTCGACATGTTCAGGATGCGGCCGAACCCGCGCTCGTACATCGCGGGCAGCGCCGCGCGGATGAGCAGGAACGGCGCCTCGAGCATGAGGCGCATCATGAACGAGAATCGCTCGGGCTCGAACTGCTCGATGGGGCGGACGTGCTGGATGCCGGCGTTGTTCACGAGGACGTCGACGTCAAGCCGCAGGTCGGCGAGGGCCGCCGTGTCGCTCAGGTCCACGGCCCACGCCTCGCCGCCGACGGCGGCAGCGACCCGCTGCGCGCCGTCGGCGTCGACGTCCGCGACCGTCACCCGGGCACCGGCGGCGGCGAGCGCCGAGGCGCACGCCGCGCCGATGCCGCTCGCGCCACCCGTGACCAGGGCGGTCCGGCCGGTGAGGTCGGTCATGCGCGCTCCTTCTCACGGAGCAGTTCGGCCGTGCGGACGGCATCCGCTTCGTCGATCGCCTGCAGCGAGGCGCCCTTCGTCTCGCGCATGAGGACGATCGTGGTCCCGGTGATGAGGCAGGCGATCGCGATGTAGATCGAGACCGGGGTCTACGAGCCGTAGTCGCGCAGCCACTGCGTCGCGAGGATCGGGGCGAGCGAGCCGGCCGCGATCGCCGTGACCTGCGCGCCGAGCGAGACGCCGGAGTAGCGCATGCGGGTCGGGAACAGCTCGGCCATGATCGCCGGCTGCGGCGCGTACAGGAACGCGTGGAACGTCAAGCCGACGGTCACCGCGAGCACGATGAGCACGGGGTTGAGCGTGTCGAACAGCGGGAAGGCGAAGAACGCCCACGTCGCGCTGAGGATCGCGCCCGTCAGGGCGACGGGCCGGCGGCCGAACCGGTCGGCGAGGCGCCCCACCTGCGGAATCACGAGGAAGTGCACGACGTGCGCGATGAGCAGGGCGAGCAGCAGCTGGCTGGTGTCGTACTCGTGGACGGTCTTCAGGTAGACGATCGAGAAGCTGACGACGATGTAGTAGACGATGTTCTCCGCGAACCGCACGCCCATGGCCTGCAGCACGCCGACCGGGTAGCGACGCAGCACCTCGACGACGCCGTACGAGACCGCCTTCTCGGCCTCGACCTGCGCCTTGGCCTCGAGGAAGATCGGCGCCTCCTCGACGTGACGGCGGATGTAGAAGCCGACGAGGACGATGACGGCCGACAGCCAGAAGGCGATGCGCCATCCCCAGCCGAGGAAGTCCTCGGAGCTCAGCACCCACGAGGTGATGAGCAGCACGAGCGTCGCGAGCAGGTTGCCGACGGGCACGGCGGCCTGCGGCCAGCTCGACCAGAACGCGCGCGACCGGTTCGGGCTCTGCTCGGCGACGAGGAGCACGGCGCCGCCCCACTCGCCGCCGACGGCGAAGCCCTGCAGGAAGCGCAGCGCGACCAGCAGCGCGGGGGCCCAGTACCCGATCTCGACGAAGCCGGGCAGGCAGCCCATCAGGAAGGTCGCGACGCCGACGATGATGATCGTCGCCTGCAGGGTGGGCTTGCGGCCGAAGCGGTCGCCGATCTGGCCGAACACGACGCCGCCGAGCGGCCGCGCGATGAAGCCGACCGCGTAGGTGACGAAGGCGGCGATGATCCCGTCGAGCGACGAGCCGGTCTGCGGGAAGAAGTAGGTGCCGAACACGAGGCTCGCGGCGGTGGCGTAGAGGAAGAACTCGTACCACTCGACGACGGTGCCGGCCATCGAGGCGGCGACGACGCGGCGCAGGCCGGACGGGGTGGGGGATGCCGCGGGTTCGGCGGCGCGGGTGGGGGCTGACATGGTCTCTCCGATCGATGTCGTCGATGACATCCGGGGTGGTCTGCTCTGACGCGGGACGCGGTGGCGTCCGCCCCACAGTCTGCGCACCGCGCACCATGAGGATCAATGCCCAGTCCTGCACCCTTCGTGTGCAGAATTGCACACATGGATGCCCGTGGTCGCCTCCGCGCCGATGACCTGCTCGTGCTGCTCGCCGTCGCCCGGTCGGGTCGCTACACGACGGCGGCGAACGCCCTCAGCGTCGACCACACGACGGTCGCGCGCCGCATCGCGGCCCTCGAGGACGCGGTCGGCGGGCGCCTCGTCGCGCAGTCGGGCGGCGGCTGGGAGCTCACGGCGCTCGGCCGTCAGGCGGTCGACACCGCCGGACGGATCGAGTCCGCGCTGACGCAGCTCTCCGGCGCCGGCGAGGACCACGACCCGATCGCGGGTGTCGTGCGCATGTCGGCGACGGACGGGTTCAGCGCGTTCATCGCCGCCCCCGCCGTCGCGCGGCTGCGCCGGCAGCATCCGCGCCTGAGCGTCGAGATCGTCACCGCGACCCGGCGGGCCGCCGCGCACCGTCCGGGCCTCGACATCGAGGTCGTCGTCGGCGCCCCGCAGTCCCGGCGCGCGCAGGGCGTCGAGCTCGGCGCGTACACGCTCGGGATGTACGCCTCGCGCGACTACCTGGAACGGGAGGGGATGCCGCGCGACGCCGCCGAGCTCATGCGGCATCCGCTCGTTTACTTCGTCGACGCGATCCTGCAGGTCGACGCCCTCGACCTGCCGCGGCGCCTCGTACCCGAGATGCGCGACGGACTGAGCTCGACGAACGTGTTCGTGCACGTCGAGGCGACGCGGGCGGGGGCGGGCATCGGGCTGCTGCCGTGCTTCGTCGCCGACCGGCACGACGACCTCGTGCGGCTGCTGCCCGATCAGTTCGACGAGCGGCTGCCGTACTGGATGATCGTGCGGCCCGAGTCGCTGCGGATCCCTGCGGTCGCCGCCCTCGCGGACGCCCTGCGCGACGAGACCGCGGCCGCCGCCGCGATGCTCGCCGGGCGCCGCTGACGCGCGGCGCTCTCCTCCCCTGTCACAAACGGCGGCCGCACGCGGCGTGTTGCGACAGGCGAAGCCCCGGCGCCGCGTCAGTCGATCGCGACGAGCGCCGCGCGGCGGGGCCGGACGATCGGGTCCTGGTACCGGGCCGGGGTGACGGTGATGTCGGTCTGGTCGTCGAACCAGCTGCCCGCGCCGCGACGGCCGAGCACCTTGCGCGCGGTGAGGATGCCCCAGACGAGCGGTGCGCCGACGGCGAGCGCGACGGCTCCCGTAAGCGAGCGGTCCTCGCGGCCGAGCACGGCCTTTCGCTGCCACGCCTCGTGCAGTGCGCCCCCGCGGGCCGTCGGGACGAACCGCGGCGGCAGCAGGCCGCGCCGGCGCAGCGAGACGAGCTGCTCGACGTCGGACCACCAGGTCGACTGCTCGGGGGCGTGGAAGTAGTTGTCGGCGAGCCACTGCGCGTTCGGGTGGCGGAACCGGCGGGCGATCACGTCCTCGGCACTGCCCTGCACGCCGCTGCCGTTGAACACGGTGTTGAGGTGGGTCTTCGAGACACCGAACGTGTCGAGGGCGATGACGGGGACGCCCATCGCCATGGCCTCGATCGCCGCCGTCGAACTCACCGTGACGAGCCCCTCGGCGTTCGCGAGCGCCTGCGCCATCGGCTCGTGCGAGAAGACGAGGTTGTCGGGCCGGTCCCGCAGCAGTTCGGTCAGCTCGGTGCGCTCGTAGTGCGTCTCGGTCTCGCCGAGCTCGGGGCGGGAGCGCAGTTTCACGACGACACGCCGCGACGGGTCGGCGAGGGCCGCGGCCCGCAGGATGCCCGCGATGGCGACCCGGTCGGCGGGCTCGCGCGGAACGATCGCCTGCGCCGCGAAGACCAGGTCGGTGCCGCCCCCGGACGGACGCGTCGGACGCGCGAACGGCAGGGTCGCGAGTCCGAGGCGCAGCTCGAGGCCGAGGCGCTGGGCCAGGTGCCGGAACGCCCGTCGCTCGCGCTGCGAGTGCACGATCATGAGATCGCAGTGCTTGCGGTACATCGCGGCGCCGCGCTGGGCGGGGATCGAGATGCCGGGCAGCCCCGACACCACGACGGGCCGCGGCGCGACGCGGTCGATCTGCCGCATCACGAGCCGCACGAACGGGCCGCGGCCGCCGATGACGACGACGTCGGGCCGGTCCTTCGCGAGCCAGGCCGCGATGTCGTCGCAGGCCAGGCGGGTGACCGCCTCGGGACGGATGCCGGTGCCCGCCAACGCCGCATGCTCCTGCGCCACGCTCACCGTGAGCGGCGTCTTCACGAGCAGCAGGTGGGGGTCCACCGACGGCGCGGAGTCGATGAGCGCCGCCGACCACTTCACGAAGGAGTCGGCGTCGGCGATCGCGACGACGCGCAGGCGTCCCGGACGGTCACCGCGCATGGTCATGCCGGGACGCGGCGCAGCTTCGCCATGGGGGCGAGCTCACCCTCGTAGATGCGCTTCACCCCGTCGCCGAGAGCCGTCTCGATGACGCGGATGTCGCGGACGAGGTGCTCGAGACCGGTCGGCTCGAGCGAGGCGGCGTGGTCGGAGCCCCACATGGTGCGGTCGAGGGTGATGTGGCGCTCGACGGCGACCGCGCCGAGGGCGACGGCGGCGAGGGAGATCTGCAGGCCGCGCTCGTGACCGGAGTACCCGACCGGGATGCCGGCGTAGCGGTCGCGGAGCGAGGCGATCATCTTGATGTTCGCCTCCTCGGGCTCCATCGGGTAGGTCGACGTCGCGTGCATGAGCACCGTGCGGTCGGTGCCGAGCACCTCGAGCGCGCGGTCGATCTGCTCGATCGTGGACATGCCCGTCGAGAGGATGACCGGCTTGCCGGTGGCGCGCAGCGCCTCGAGCAGCTCGATGTCGGTGAGGCTCGCCGAGGCGACCTTGTGGGCAACGACGCCGAGGTCTTCGAGGAACTCGACGCTCGGGACGTCCCACGGCGAGGCGAACCAGTCGAGGCCGCGCATCGTGGCGTGGTCGCCGATCTCGATGTACTGGTCGCGGTCGAACTCGACGCGGTAGCGGTACTCGAGGTAGGTCATCGTGCCCCACGGGGTCTCGCGGAGCGTGTCGCGCATGTGCGCGGGCGTCGCGATCTCGGGGGTGCGCTTCTGGAACTTGACCGCGTTCGCGCCGGCGTCGGCGGCCACGTCGATCAGACGCCTGGCGAGCTCGACGTCGCCATTGTGATTGAGGCCGATCTCGGCGATGACGTACACGGGGTGTCCGCCACCGAGTACGTGGTTTCCGATGGTCACCGTCATGGCGAGTCCTTTCGTCGTTACTCCCCTCAGCGTCGGTTCCGACCGTGAATGACGGATGAACCCGGGGTGGCGAGGACCGGACGACTGGCTGTCGGGTGGGTGCGTCAGCGTGCGGCGAGGACGCGGTCGGCCAGTTCGCGCACCGCTCCGGCGCCCCCGGGGCGCGTCAGCACGACGCGCGCGGCGGCGACGACCTCGGGCCGGGCGTCGGCGACGGCGACGGGCCAGCCGACGAGAGCCATCGCCGGCAGGTCGTTGACGTCGTTGCCGAGGTAGGCCGTCTCGGCGAGGTCGACGCCGCGGACGGCCGCCCACTGCCGCAGCACGCCCGCCTTGTCGTCGACGCCGTGGATCGCCTCGACCTGCAGCTTCTCGGCGCGGGCGCGGACGACCGCGTTCCGCTCCGTCGACAGGATCAGCACCGGCACCCCGGCTCGCCGGAGCAGCGCGACCCCCATGCCGTCGGAGCGGCTGACGCGCACGTGCTCGGTGCCGGCGGCATCCACCCAGGCGGAGTCGTCGGTGTGGACGCCGTCGAAGTCGGTCACGACGACCCGCGCGGCGAGGGGTTCGGCGGGCTCGAGCAGGTGCGCGAGGGTCTGCGCGGTGCGCAGTTGCGCCGGGTCGTCGATCTCGATCGCGGACTCCTCGGGGACCTCGACGATCTCCGTCCGGCCGAAGAAGCGGTGCCGGGCCTCCCGGAACCCGTCGGTCGTGAAGACGTAGAACGCGCCCGTCTCGACGTAGTGCGGGTCGCGGTCCTGCCGGCGCGGTCGGTGTGCGGCGTCGTGACCGAGAGCGGATGCCGCACCGGCGGCATCCCTCCGCCAGACGAACTCGTAGCTCTCCCGCGCTGAGAACACGCTGTCGGCGCGGCCGCCCCGCACGAGCGCCACCGCCTCGCCGAGGGCGGCGGCGGGGATGAAGGGGCTCGTCGCCTGCAGGAACGCCGTCACCCGGGGGGTGATCCCCTCGACCGCGAGGGTGTCGAGGGCGTGCAGCAGCGCGCTCTCGGAGCTGGCCTGGTCGCCGGAGATGTCGGCGGGGCGGTCGACGACGCGCGCCCCGGCGGCGCGCGCGGCGTCGGCGATAGCGGCGTCGTCGGTCGAGACGACGACGAGGTCGATCGCGCCGGAGGTCAGCGCAGCACGGACGGCGCGCGCAACGAGCGGGATGCCGCCGACCCGGGCGACGTTCTTGCCCGGCACGCCTTTCGACCCGCCGCGGGCGGGGATGATCGCGATCGTCTGGGCGGTGCTCGGCGTCACGTCATCCTCCTCGCAGGGCCTTCCAGGCCCGCTTGCCCCGGCGCCGCGCGCCGCGGAGCGCGAGCTGCACCTCGGTGATGCGACTCGCGCCGTCGCGCTGCCCGAGCGCACGCGAGAACAGGCCGGGCGTGCCGCCGCCGGGCAGCGCGAGCGAGGTCAGGCGCGTGCGGGCGAAATACCGGGAACGCTCGGCGGCGGGCGCCGACGCGAGGAACTCCTCGGCGCGCGGCCGCAGGTGCGCGGCGATGACCGGCTGCATGGCGTACCCGACGGCGTCGACGAGCAGCTGCATCCGCTCTCCCGGGTAGGGCGAGTCCGGACGGGTGAGCGCGTCGATGATCGTGACCGGGATGCGGTTGCCGTTCTCGAACGGGGTGAGTCGCTGCAGCAGCAGATCGGTGCCGACGGCGCCGATGGGCAGGCCGGTCAGCGCCTGCAGCGTGGGCAGGGCCGTCGAGAAGCCGGCGACCCCGCCGACGAACGGCAGCCGCACGGCGAGGACCTCGGCGGGGGTGCCGCCGCGGAAGACGGTGAAGCTCACCCCGCGCGCGGCGGCGTGCGCCGCGAGGTCGTCGATGAGGGCGGGGGCCGACGACGGATGCGGCTTGAACACGATCGAGCCCGGGCGCCACTCGAGCGCACGGTCGATCATGTCGCACTGCATCCGCAGCTCCTCGTCGGCCGAGATGAGCTTCAGCGCCGAGAGGTACTGCCCGAGCACGAGGGCCGGACGATCGAGCTGCACGAGCGCGTCGATCTCGGGGTCGTCCGTCGCGGCGGCGACCTCGTCGACGACCGCGCGGAGGGCTGCGGGTGGCACGGGTACTCGAGCGGCAACGGGGAACAGCAGCGGCTCGACGCCCGGCACGGTGTCGGCGTAGACGACGGCGGTGACCCGGCTCGCGACGGTGTGCGGCCAGCGATTGCGGATCGGCGAGTACGTCATGAGGCCGTCTCCGACGATCGACACGTCGGCACCGGCGAACACGTCGATGAACACCCGCGACGGCGCGACCTGCGGGCTCTGCAGGAACAGCTCGACGGCCGCGTCGCCGATCCCCCACGCCTGGCGCAGCAGGCGCTCGAGGATGGGAGCCGCGTTCGCGGTCACGCGCCAGTGCGGCGGGCGCTCCGGGGCGAGCAGAGCGTTCAGGTCGACGACGCGGTCGAAGCGCGCGCGGAGGGTGGCCAGGTGCGCGGCGTCCCCGATGCCCGGGGCGGCTTCGGGGATGATGGCCGCGTTCACGGCGACGAGGATGCGTCCCGACGGGGATGCCGGGATGACCCCGGCATCCATCGCCGCGACAGCGGTCATGAGTCCGTACGCGGAGTTGAGGACGAAGATCTGCGTCATGCGGTGCGCACCTCGCGCACGAGGCGCGCAAGGATGCGGCGACGGCGGTCCGACAGCCGCGACAGCGCCGGGTCGATCTGCTCGGCCGGGATGGCGCGCAGCAGGTCACGGATGCCGGTGCGCAGCGCCGTGCGGTCGGCGGTCGACATCGCGCGGGCGCGGAACAGGTGGTAGGCGCACACGGACATCGTCGTCGTCGCGATCTTGGGGAGGAAGCGGTCGGCCTCGTCGTCGGCCTCGACGACGCGGATCGCCTCGGCGAAGGCGGGGAGGAAGTCGAGCTGGCGCCGGTCGAGCACCTGCGTGAGCGAGGTGGTGACGCCGCGGCGGTACAGGATCGCGGGGGCGTCCACGACCGCGAACGATTCCGCGCGCAGGTGCAGGCGCCAGATCCACGGGCGGTCCTCCGCCGTGAACAGGCCCGGCTCGAAGTGCGCGAGACCCCGATCCAGCACGCGCCGGTGGAACATGCCCGCCCAGGCATAGGGGTAGTCGACCATCGTCGTCTCGTCGGCCGGCATGATCGCGTCGCGCGGCGACACGACCCGGCCTCGGCGACCGTGCGGTGCCCGCATGAGGCGTCGACGCCCGTCGGTGTCGGTGACGTGGTCGGTGCGGACGAAGTCGCATTCCAGCCGGCGCATCGAGCCGACGAGGCTCTCGAGGCGCTCGGGGTGCATCCAGTCGTCGCCGTCGACGAAGCAGAAGAAGTCGGTGTCGACGAGGTCGAGTCCCTGGTTGCGCGCCGCAGCGAGGCCGACGGGCTGCGCGTTCGAGATGATCTCGACGTGGGGCATGTCGCGCGCGAAGTGCTGCACCTGCGCGCGGGTGTCGTCGGTCGAGCCGTCGTCGATGACCACGAGGCGCAGGCGGCCCGGGTCCTCGAACTGCCGGCCGAGCGTCGTGACGGTCGTGCCGATGTACGGACCGGCGTCTTTCGCCGGCAGGATGACGGTCACGATCGGTGAGGACACGCCGCGATCCAAACAAGCGGGCGTGACCGGAAGGTGGCCTCCGGGTGAACGGTCGTGGTCGGGCGCTCAGGCGAGCCCGAAGGCGGCGAGCTCCTCGTCGGTCAGCATCCGGGACCGGATGAGGAACCGCATCCCCGTCGGCCCTTCGACCGAGAACCCCGCGCCGCGCCCGGGGACGACGTCGATCGTGAGATGCGTGTACTTCCAGTACTCGAACTGGGATGCCGACATGTACACCTCGATCGGATCGTCGAGGCCCGCGTCGATCTCGCCGAGTTTCACGTCGCCCGCGCCGGTGAGGAACATGCCCACGGGGTAGCACATGGGGCTGCTGCCGTCGCAGCATCCGCCCGACTGATGGAACATCAGCGGACCGTGCTGCGCGGTGAGGGTGCGCAGCAGGGCCGCCGCCTCGTCCGAGACGGCGACCCTGCTGTAGGTGGTGTCGGTCATGGGGTGACGGCTCAGAAGAAGCCCATCGCGCCTTCGGCGTACGACACGAGGAGGTTCTTCGTCTGCTGGTAGTGATCGAGCATCTTCAGGTGGTTCTCGCGTCCGATGCCCGACTGCTTGTACCCGCCGAAGGCCGCGTGGGCGGGGTACTGGTGGTACGTGTTCGTCCACACACGGCCGGCCTCGATCGCACGTCCCGCCCGGTACATGGTGTCAGCCGAGCGGCTCCAGACGCCGGCACCGAGACCGTAGAGGGTGTCGTTGGCGATGTCGATCGCGTCGCCGAAGTCGTCGAAGCTCGTCACCGAGACGACCGGGCCGAAGATCTCCTCCTGGAAGATCCGCATGTCGTTCGTGCCCTCGAACACCGTCGGCGCGACGTAGTATCCGCCGCTCAGGTCGCCGCCGAGGTCGACCCGCTCACCGCCGGCCAGCAGCTTGGCGCCGCCCTGCTTTCCGATGTCGATGTAGCTGAGGATCTTCTCCAGCTGGTCGTTGGAGGCCTGCGCACCGATCATGGTCGCCGGGTCGAGCGGGTTGCCCTGCACGATCTTCGAGACCCGGTCGAGGCCGTCGCCCAGGAACTGGTCGTAGATCGACCGCTGGATGAGAGCGCGTGACGGGCACGTGCACACCTCGCCCTGGTTCAGCGCGAAGAACGTGAAGCCCTCGAGCGCCTTGTCGTAGTACGCGTCGCGATCGCGCGCCACGTCGTCGAAGAAGACGTTCGCGCTCTTGCCGCCGAGCTCGAGCGTAACGGGGATGAGGTTCTGCGATGCGTACTGCATGATGAGCCGGCCGGTCGTGGTCTCACCGGTGAAGGCGACCTTGCGGATGCGCTTGTGCTGCGCGAGGGGCGCGCCCGCCTCGATCCCGAAGCCGTTCACGATGTTGACGACGCCCGCCGGAAGCAGGTCGCCGATGATCTCGAACAGGAACAGG
This sequence comes from Microbacterium sp. ARD31, assembly GCF_031844425.1. Lineage (NCBI taxonomy): Bacteria > Bacillati > Actinomycetota > Actinomycetes > Micrococcales > Microbacteriaceae > Microbacterium > Microbacterium sp. ARD31. Next base: position 268,352 of record NZ_JAUZVE010000007.1, on the reverse strand, counting down.
ATGGATGCCGGGGTCTGCTCGGCGGGCTTGAGCACGACGCAGTTGCCCGCGGCGAGGGCGGGAGCGAGCTTCCACGTGGCCATGAGGATCGGGAAGTTCCACGGGATGATCTGGCCGACCACACCGAGGGGCTCATGGAAGTGGTAGGCGACGGTGTCCTCGTCGATCTGGCTGAGCGAGCCCTCCTGAGCCCGGAGCACACCTGCGAAGTAGCGGAAGTGGTCGACGGCGAGCGGGATGTCGGCGGCCAGCGTCTCGCGCACCGGCTTGCCGTTCTCCCACGTCTCGGCGACGGCGATCTTCTCGAGGTTCTCCTCGATGCGGTCGGCGATCTTGTTGAGGATGACGGCGCGCTCGGCGGGCGTGGTCTTTTTCCACGACGCGAACGCCTTCCACGCGACGTCGACCGCGCGGTCGATGTCCTCGACGGTGCCGCGGCCGACCTCGCAGAACGGCTTGCCGGTGACGGGAGTGATGTTCTCGAAGTACTGGCCCTTGACCGGCTCGACGAACTCGCCGCCGATGTAGTGGCCGTAGCGCGCCCGGTACTCCGCGACCGCGCCCCGCTGGCCGGGTGCGGCGTAGACGCTCGAGACGCCCTCTTCGACGATGGTCATGCTGTCTCCTTCGACGGACATGGATGCGGCGTCAGCGCCGCGGATCGGATGCCGGCACGCTACGCCGCGCAACGTTGCATCCGGTTGCGGGCCGGCATCCCCCCGTCCCCGCCTTCCCCTGTCGCAACACGCCGCGGCGCCCTGCCGTTTGCGACAGGGGAACGACCCGTCAGGCGGTGAGGGCCTCGAGCCGGGCGACGAGCCCGGGGCGACGCGGCGAGCGCGGCGGCAGCAGGCGCAGGCACAGGCGGAGCACCTCGGCATCCTCCCGCCCGTCGGCGCTGTCGGCGTAGGCGAGCAGCGCTTCGACGCCGGCCTCGCCGATCATCGTCTCGCGCAGGGTGGCCCGCACCGACGTGCGCAGCTCCTCCACCCCGGGCGCGACGGAGTCCGGCAGCACCGGCCCGGTGTACGCGGCGAGGGCGACGCGGTGCGCCCCGCGGTCGAGCAGCGACACGACGTGCTGCACGTCGGTCTCGAGCTCCGCCGGCAGCCGGTACGGGCGCGACAGCGGCACGAGCTGAGGTGCCTGCTTCTCGAGCACTCTGCGCAGCCGCACCATCTCGGGACGCAGGGTCTCGACCGCGGGCTCGCCGTAGACGAGGTCGGCGAGCGCCTCGGCCGACAGGCCTTCCCGGTGGCTGGCGAGCATGAGCAGGATCTCCGCGTGTCGTGCGCTGAGCTCGACGACGGATGCCGCGGCATCCCCCTCCGTCTCGAGCAGCGCCCGGTCGCGCCCCAGCACCCGCAGGGTCGCGTGCCGGACGGTCGCGGCGCGGGGGGCTCGGCGCCGGGGCGCCTCGGCGCGGGAGCGCAGCCGTCCGACGAGCAGCTCGCCCTCGATGGCGCGCGCCGTCGCGTCGACGAGCAGCTGCGCCTGCGGCGTGACCGCCTCACTGCCGCCGGTCACGTCGATCACTCCGAGCAGCCGCCGGGTCTCGGGGTCGTGGACCGGCGCCGCGGTGCACGACCACGGCTGCACGAAGCGGTTGAAGTGCTCGGCCTGCCGGATCTGCACCGCCCGGTCGAGCGCGAGCGCCGTACCGGGCGCCGAGGTGCCGACGGATGCCTCGGCCCAGTCCGCGCCGGCGACGAACCCCATGTCGCCGGTGAGGGTGCGCACCCCGCGGTCGCCCTCGACCCACAGGAGGCGACCCGAGGCATCCCCGACCGCGACGATGACACCCGACTCCTCGGCGGAACCGGGCAGCAGGAGCGAACGCACCATCTCCATGACCCCGGCGAGCGGATGCGCCCGCCGGTAGGCCTCGAGCTCGTCGGCGGTCATGTCGAGGCGCGGGAGCCCTTCGGCGGCGGCATCCGAGGCCAGCGACCGGCGCCACGACTCCCGGACCAGCGGTCGGACGTCCTCGAGCCGCGGATCCCCGGCGTTCCCGGCGAGGAGCTCCTCGTGCGCGCGCTCGATCAGCAGGCGCGAGGTGGCGGGCGCGACCTCGACCCGGGCGGACCACGGCGAGCTCATGGGGCTCCGATCATCGTCGAAGGAGCGGTGCCGGTCAGTCTAAGTCGACCTGCCCGGGAACGACAGGGCGGGGGCGGCCCGCGGCCAGGCGACCACCCGCGCTCGCCTGTCACGACACGCCGTCGCCGGCCGCAGATCGTGACAGGCGAGCGGCCCCGGGGCCCCGCCGCCGGGCCATGATGAAGGCATGAGCTCCGCGAAGTCCGTCGCCGCCGTCGTCGTCCGTCGCCTGACGCGGTGGGGCACGGCATCCGTCGTCGTCGGCGGCGCGCTCGCGCTGTTCCCGCGCACCCGCGCGTTCGGCCTGCAGAACCTGATGTGGGGCGCGATCGACGCCGGTCTCGCGGCGTTCACCCGCCGTCAGCGGAGCGTCCCGAAGAAGCGGATGCTGCGCCGCATCCTCCTGGTGAACGCGGCGCTCGACGTCGGTTACGTCGCCACCGGCGCCCACCTCGCGGCGCGTACGCCCTCGTTCGGGGGGCGCCTGAGCCGGGCGGATGCCCGCGGACACGGTCTCGCGATCGTCATCCAGGGTGCCGTCCTCTTCGTCATCGACCTCACCGCAGCGCGACGCCTGCGCTGAGCCGCGTGCGGCGAAGCGGGCTCAGCCCCGCGCGGCCCACCACTCGCGCAGGCGCTGCTCGGCGGCATCCGCTCCGATGACCCCCTCGTCGAGGCGGATGTCCAGCAGGAACCGGTACGCCTCCCCGACCTCGCGACCGGGACGGATGCCGAGGACCTCCTGGATCCGGTTGCCGTCGAGCTCGGGACGCATCGCGTCGAGCTCCTCCTGCTCGGCGAGCGCGGCGATGCGCGACTCGATGTCGTCGTACGCGGTTCGCAGCCGCGCCGCCTTGCGCTTGTTGCGGGTCGTCACGTCGGCGCGCGTGAGGATGTGCAGCCGCTCGAGCTGATCGCCCGCGTCGCGGACGTACCGCCGCACCGCCGAGTCGGTCCACGCGCCCTCGGCGTACCCGAAGAAGCGCAGGTGCTGCTCGATGAGCTGACACACGGCATCCGTCGTCGCACCGTCGAACCGCAGCGCCTGCAGCCGCTTGCGCGCCATCCGCGCGCCCTTGACGTCATGGTGGTGGAAGCTGACCGCGCCGCCCGGCTCGAGCTTGCGGGTCGCGGGCTTGCCGATGTCGTGCAGGAGCGCGGCGAGGCGCAGGGTCACGTCGGGCGCCTGACCCGGGTGCCGCTGCTTCTCGAGGTCGATCGCCTGCGCGAGCACCGTGAGCGAGTGCTCGTAGACGTCCTTGTGGTGGTGGTGCTCGTCGACCTCGAGCCGTAGGGCCGGGACCTCGGGCAGGAAGAGCGCCATGAGGCCGGTGTCGACGAGCAGACGGATGCCGCGGTCCGGCGCCTCCGTCGACAGGAGCTTCACGAGCTCGCCTTGGATGCGCTCGGGGCTCACGATCGACAGGCTCGGCGCGAGCCGGCTCATCGCCTCGAGGGTCGCAGGGTGCACGTCCATGCCGAGCTGGCTCGCGAAGCGGGCGGCGCGCAGCATCCGGAGCGGGTCGTCGCCGAAGCTGACGTCCGGATCGGTGGGGGTGCGCAGCGACCCGCCGACGAGGTCCTCGACGCCGCCGGTCGGGTCGACGAGCGACGGTCCCGGGATGCGGAGCGCCATCGCGTTGACCGTGAAGTCGCGCCTGACCAGGTCTTGCTCGAGCGTGTCGCCGAACTCGACGGTGGGTTTACGGGTCGCGCCGTCGTAGCTGTCGGCGCGGTAGGTCGTGATCTCGACCTGCTCGCCCCGGATCTTCGCGCCGATCGTGCCGAAGGCGCGGCCGATGTCCCACGTCGCCGTCGCGAGCGGTTTCACGATGCGCAGGATGTCGTCGGGTCGCGCGTTCGTCGTGTAGTCGAGGTCGTTGACGGTGCGGCCGAGCAGCGCGTCGCGGACGGGTCCGCCGACGATCGCGAGCTCGAACCCGGCATCCGCGAACGCGCGGGCGAGCGTGGCCGACACGGGAGCCTCGGCGAGCGCGCCCAGGCGCGCGAGACCCTCGGCCATGTTCAGCATGCCTACGAGCCTACCGACGGCATCCCGCGCGCCGCGCCTCACACCACGCGCAGGAACCCCGTGAACGCCAGCTCGCGCACGCGCGGCAGCAGGTCGGCGCGGAGCGCGGCGGCATCCACCTCGAGCAGGTCGGCGATCGCGTCGATGAGCACGCCGAGCGGCAGGTCGCCGTCGCACGCGCCGACGAGGGCGGCCAGCGCGGGGTCGACGTTCAGCACGCGCCCGAATCCGGCGCCCTGGCGCAGCTCGATCACCGAGGGTTCCTCGGCTCCCGGGCGGTGGTGGCGGGCCTCGGTGACGTCCGACGCCACGACCGCGGTCGCCTCGGCCAGTCCGTCGTCGTCGAGCAGCCCGAGGCGGTCCCACGCCGCGAGCGCGGCCCCCAGGTGCGGCCCCAGGGCGCCGGGCACCGGCTGGGTGACGCGCTCGTAACGGGCGAGGGGCGGCATTCCGATCGGCGTCCGTCGCAGCAGCAGGTACCCGAAGCCGACCGCCGTCACCCCGCGCGCGGCGAAGTCGGCGAGCCACGCGTCGATGAGGCGGGCGTAGTCGGGGCTCCCCGGCGCCGTGCCGCCGTCGCGCACCCACAGTTCGGCGTACGCGAGCGGGTCGAGCTGCTCTCGTTCCACGATCCATGCGTCGAGCGGGTGAGCGGATGCAGCGACCCACTCGCGCACGCGGTCGAGACCGTCCCGCCCGTCGCGATACTCCCAGTTGCCGAGCAGTTGCGCCGTCCCGCCGGGGGCGAGCACTTCGCCGACGCCCGACACGAACGCCGCGACGAGGTCGTCGCCCGCGAAACCGGCATCCCGGTACTCGTACTCGGGCACCCCGGCGACGCGCGGCGTGATGACGAACGGGGGATTCGAGACGACGCGGTCGAACTCCTCGCCCGCGACGGGCTCGAACAGGCTGCCGTGGCGCACCTCGATCCCGTCGACGTCGTTGAGCGCGGCGTTCAGCAGCGTGAACCGCAGCGCCCGCTCCGACACGTCGGTCGCGACGACGCTCGACGCGCTCCGCCGCGCCCGCAGGGCCTGGATGCCGCATCCCGTCCCGACGTCGAGTACGCGTCGCGCGGGGGTGTCGAGCTGCAGACCGGCGAGCGTGAGCGAGGCGCCGCCGACGCCCAGGACGTGCCCGGTCGGCAGCGCGCCGCCCAGCGCCGCCTCGTCGAGGTCGCTCACGATCCACCACCACCCCGAGCCGGCGGCATCCGTGTAGTCCTGCGGGCGCAGCAGCACGAGCGGTGTCGCGGTTCCGCCCTCGACGCGCACGATCCCGAGCGTCACGAGACCCGCGACACCGGCGGTCGGCAGCGCGCGGTCGAGGTCCGCGGCCGGGGCGGCATCACCGAGGAAGAGCGTGCGGCACAGCGCCGCGAGCGCGTCGCTGCGGCCCGCGAGCGCGCGCCGGGCGGGCGCGAGCAGGCCGCGGCCGATCGCGTCGTCGGCGAGCGGTCCCCACGCGGCGCGGACGGCGTCGGCCGTATACCCGGCGGCGGCGAGGTCGGCGCGGAGCGCGGCGGTCGTGGACGGGTCGGGATGCCGGATGTCGCTCACCGTCCCATTCAACCGGCCTCGGGGCCCAATCAGGGGCTCCGCAGGACGGGGACCCTAGAATCACTCCCGATGGTGCGGTCATCGATCGCACGGGAATCGACCTCTTCATGACCTTCATCTCGCCTGCTCCGGGCCGACGTCCGCCTCGCCGATCCCGGTGGCTGCGTACGGCGGCGGCAGCGACGGCCGTGATCGCCCTCGCCGCCCCGGCCCCGGCGGCCTTCGCCGCGGTCGACGACGCGCCCGACCAGACCGTCACCGCCACCCTCGCGCCGGGCGCGGGCGGGGTGGTCCCCGCATCCGGCGATCTGACACTCACACTCACGGCCGACAACCCGGGCCCGGACGCCGTCCCCGCCGGCGCGGCGACCGTGGGGATCGGCTCCGATCCCCTCGTGTCGACCGCGGCGATCGCGTCCTGGCTCGACAGCGGCTCGACGGGCGCGTCGTTCGACGACGTGGGCGAGATCGCGATGCCCGAGGTCGCGTCCGAGCAGTCGGCATCCGCCGCGCTCACGATCGACGCGGGCGATGCCTCCATCGACGACCTCGACCCGGGGGTGTACCCGGTCCGGGCTGTCTACGGCACCGGCGGGGACAGTCTCCGCGCGCGGACCGTCCTCGTCGTCCCCGACACCGGCGCACCGGCTCGTCAGATCGGCGTCGTCGCGCCCATCACCGCGGGGCCGCAGTCCACCGGCGTCCTCAGTTCCGAACAACTGTCCGAACTCACCGCCGAGGGGGGCGACCTGCGCGAGCAGGTGGATGCCGTGACGGGCACGCCGGCGATCCTCGCCGTGGATCCCGCGATCACCGCCTCGATCCGCGCCCTGGGCTCGGCGGCGCCGGCCGACGCGGTCGCGTGGCTCGACGACCTGATCGCGCTCCCGAACGACCGGTTCGCGCTGCAGTACGGCGACGCCGATCTCGCCGCGCAGATCGGCGCGGGCGAGGCATCCCCCCTCCGGCCGGTCTCGTTCGCGGCCTACCTCGACCCGGCGAACTTCGGCGCCCCCGCGGTCGACGGCGAGGCGACCCCGACCCCGACGCCGACCCCCGAGGAACCGATCCTTCCCACGCTCGAGGAGCTGTTCGACGTCGGCGCCGACCGCGACAGCGTCTTCTGGCCCGCGACCGGAACGGCCGGCGCCGAGACCGTCGCCGCCCTGGGCGCCGTGATGGGCGGCGACGACGCGCCCGTCACGCTCTTGCCGAGCTCGGTGGTGCGATCGGATGCCGGGGCGCACGCGGTCTCGGCCGACACGGACCTGCTCCTCTACGACGCCGGCCTCTCGCGCCTGCTCGAGGACGCCTCCGCGACCGATGCCGACACCGCCCGCGGAGCGCTCCTGGCGGAGTTCACGGCGCGGGCGGCCGTGGGCGACCTCGCCGACCCCCTGCTCGTCACGGTTGACCGCGCGAATGGTCGGTCCCAGGCCGCCCTGCGCGGCGCGATCGACGCGGCGACCGGGCTCCCCGGCTGGACGGCGACCGATCTCGACGGCCTCCTCGCGGCCCCCGCCGCCGCGGTCGACGTCGACTCCGTCCCCGCCGACCAGGACCGCGTCGCGGTGATCGAAAGGTTCCGCGCCGCGCAGGGCGGTCTGCAGCGCATCTCGGGTGTGCTCGACGACCCGACGCTGCTCACCTCGTCGGAGCGGGCGACCGAGTTGCAGCTGCTCGGCAACGCGTGGCTCGACGACCGCGAGGGATGGGATGCCGCGATCCAGGCGCAGCGCGAGCGCATCGCCTCGTGGACCGACGGTGTCGCCCTCGTCCTCGGCGGCCCCATCACCCTCGCCGGGGCCTCCGCGCCCCTCGTCTTCACCGTCCGCAACGACCTGCCGTGGCCGGCCCGTGTCGACCTGATCGCCTCGCCCGGCGACGCGCGTCTGGTGATCGAGTCGACGACCGAGGTCGAGATCGGCGCCCAGCAGACCAGCCGCGTCGCGATCCCCGTCTCCGCCCTCGTGGGCAGCGGCGAATCCTCCGTCGACCTGCAACTGCGCACCCCGTCCGGCGTCGATATCGGGCGGAGCGAGACCGTCGAGGTGTCGGTGCGCGCCGAATGGGAGTCGGTGGCCCTCGTCATCCTCACCGTCCTCGTGTCCGCCCTCCTCGTCTTCGGTGTCGTCCGGACGGTCCGACGGCGCAAGCGGATGCCGGTGGCCCCCTGATGGCCGGCCTCGGACGCGCGAGCGCCACCGTCGCCGCCGGCACCATGGCGTCCCGCATCACGGGACTCATCCGCAACATCGTGCTCACGGTCGCCGTCGGCACCGTCGGCGCGAAGGCGGCGGACTCGTTCGCGATCGCGAACCAGTTGCCGAACTCGGTGTTCGCGCTCATCTCCTCGGGGCTCCTCGCCGGGGTGATCGTCCCGCAGATCGTCAAGGCCGTGAAGACGCACGACGACCGCGGCAGCGCCTTCGTGTCGAAACTGCTGACCCTGGGCGTCCTCGCCCTGCTGGTCGTCACGATCGTCGCCGTCGTGGCGGCGCCCGTGCTCGTGGAGATCTACGCGGGGAGGTTCACCGACCCGGCGGCGAAGACGCTCACCCTCGCCCTCGCCTACTGGTGTCTGCCGCAGCTGCTCTTCTACGGGCTGTACGCGCTCGTGGGCGAGATCCTCAACGCGAACCGCATCTTCGGGCCGTTCGCCTGGTCGCCGATCGTGAACAACCTGATCTCGATCGCGGGCTTCGGCGTCTTCATCGTGCTGTTCGGCACCTACGAGTCGGCCTCAGGCTGGACGGCGGGCATGATCGCGCTGATGGGCGGCACCGCGACGCTCGGGATCGTCGTGCAGGCCGGCATCCTGTTCCTGTTCTGGCGGCGTGCGGGACTGCACGTGCGGCCCGACTTCGGCTGGCGGGGCATCGGCCTCCGCCAGATCGGCCGCCTCGCCGGCTGGACGTTCCTCATGGTCGTCGTCGGGCAGATCGCCGGCGCCTTCCAGATCAACATCGTGGGTGCCGCCTCGGGTCCCGCGGCGGCCGGTGCGACGCTGCAGAACGCGTGGCTCCTGTTCATGCTCCCGTTCTCCGTGATCGTCCTCTCCCTCGGGACCCCGTATTACACGAAGCTCAGCGAGCACGTCGCGGAAGGACGGGCGGATGCGGTCACCGCCGACCTGTCCTCCCTCACCCGGACCGTCGGCATCTTCATGGTCGGCATCCTCGCCGCGATGGCCGTGGCCTCCGTGCCGCTGGCGCGCCTGTTCACGACATCGCCGGACAACGCCGTCGCCTTCGCCTGGGTCCTGGGCGCGTACCTGCTCGCGCTCCTGCCGCTGTCGTTCCAGTTCGGCATCCAGCGCACCTTCTACGCCCTCAAGGACACCCGCACCCCCTTCGTGTACACGCTCGTGCAGGCGGCGCTGGTCATCGCGACGGCTCTGGCCGCGTCGGCGCTCGTCGGTGCCGGCATCCTGCCCCTGACCTGGCTCGCCTTCGCGCTCGCCCTCGGGCAGTCCGTGGCGAACAGCCTGCAGTTCGCACTCGCGATCACCCTCCTGCGCCGGAAGATCGGTCCGCTGGGTCTCGGTGCGGCGTTCCGCGGAGTCCTGCGCTTCCTGCTCGCGGCCGTGCCTGCGGCGGCCGTGGGCTGGGGTGTCTTCCTCCTTTTCGGCGGGGTCGAGGGGTGGGCGGTCTCCGAGCGTCTCCCCGGATTCCTCGGCGCCGCGCTCATCGGCGGTGTGACACTGCTGGTCTACGGCGGCATCCTGGCCCTGTTCCGCACTCCCGAGCTGGGCGTCGCGTTCCGTGCCGTCCGCCGCTTCCTGCCGGGCCGGTGAGCCCCCCCTCCGTGGAATGCCACGCGGCTACCATGGGTTGAACTGTCCGGGCGCGAACATCGCCCAGACGAAGAGAGGATTCATCGTGCGCAAGGTCATCATCATCGGCTCGGGTCCGGCGGGCTACACCGCGGCGATCTACGCGGCGCGCGCGAACCTGTCGCCCCTCGTCGTCGCCAGCTCGGTCGAGGCCGGCGGAGAGCTGATGAACACGACCGAGGTCGAGAACTTCCCCGGGTTCCCCGAGGGCATCATGGGCCCCGACCTCATGACCAAGATGCAGGAGCAGGCCGAGAAGTTCGGCGCCGAGGTCGTCTATGACGACGTCGTGTCGCTCGACGTGTCGGGCGACATCAAGACCGTCACGCTCGGCCGCGGCGAGACGCACGAGGCCGAGGCGATCGTGTTCGCCACCGGTTCCGCGCCCCGCAAGATCGGCATCGAGGGTGAGACCCGCCTGTCGGGCCGCGGCGTCTCGTACTGCGCCACGTGCGACGGCTTCTTCTTCCGCGAGAAGGTCATCGCCGTCGTCGGCGGCGGCGACTCGGCGATGGAGGAGGCGACGTTCCTCACGAAGTTCGCCTCGAAGGTCTACGTGATCCACCGTCGCGACGAGCTGCGCGCCTCGAAGATCATGCAGGACCGCGCCAAGGCCAACGAGAAGATCGAGTTCGTCTGGAACGCCGAGGTCATCGACGTCCTGGGTGAGGATGCCGTGACCGGCGTGCGTCTGCGCGACACCGTCGACGGGTCCGAGCGCGACCTCGCCCTCGACGGCGTGTTCGTCGCGATCGGCTACGACCCCCGCACGCACCTCGTGCACAACGTCCTCGACATCACCGAGCACGGCACCGTGTGGGTCGACGGCCGCACCTCGAAGACCTCCGTCCCCGGTGTCTTCGCCGCCGGCGACGTCATCGACCCGACCTACCGCCAGGCCGTCACCGCGGCCGGCAGCGGCACGGTCGCAGCCCTCGACCTCGAGCACTACCTCGCCGCGCGCGGCGACGCGGGTGCCCCCGCGCAGGACGCCGCGCTGATCGACGGGCTGCCGACCCCCGCCTGAGCGCGGAACAATCGCGGCATCCGCTGCGTTTTCCCCTCTGACACCCACGTGTCGATTCCTAAGGAGACAGACATATGACCGCCAAGGCCACGAGTGAGAGCACCTGGCAGCAGGACGTCATCGACGCCGAAGGCCCCGTCCTGGTGGACTTCTGGGCGGCGTGGTGCGGACCCTGTCGCATGGTCGGCCCCATCCTCGACGAGATCCAGACCGAGAACCCCGAGAAGATCACGGTTCTGAAGCTCAACGTCGACGAGAACCCGCAGCTCGCCATGGAGTACCAGATCACGTCGATCCCGGCGATGAAGGTCTTCCACAAGGGCCAGGTCGAGAAGACGATCATCGGCGCCAAGCCGAAGTTCGCCCTCGAGCAGGACCTCGCCGACTACATCGGCTGAGCACCCCACGTCACGAAGGACCCGCGCGACCCCGGTCGCCGGGTCCTTCGTCGTTTCCGCTCCGCCGCAACAGCCGCGACCACCACGACGGACGGGACGCGAGTTCCCACGCGCGTCGACCCTCATCGGTGCGTTCGCTCCGGCGCGCACCCGGCAGATCCGCGATGTCGGCACGGCCACGGACGAGGTCCTCGACGACCGCCGGCAGACGCAGGGCCCGGGTGAGGTGACCGGGGAGGTCGTCATCGTTGTCGCAGCGGCGAAGGTGCTCGAACGCCGCCCGCGTCACCCGCAGCTCGTCGAGCACGGGCCGGTCGTCGGCGAGTTCCGACATCCGCTCGACGGCGGCCGTGCGCAGCATCCGCTGCACCTCCCCCGTCCACCCCTCCTCCGGCAGCACCGGCACCCATCGTGCCGGCCACGACAGCGTCAGATCCGGGATGCCGCGCCCCCGCATCCGCTCGTCCTCCGGCAGCGACGCGAGTCCGGCGGCGCTGAACACCTCCATCGTGAGGCCCGTCCGCGTGCGGGTGAGCGCGACCACGGGGCGCTGCGCCGGCGGCCAGGAGTCCCGGACGTGCCCGTGCGCCACGACGATGGCCGCTCCGTCGACCTCGGCGACGGTGACGGATGCCTCGAGCTGCTGGGCGAGCGAGGTGAGACCGGTAACACGCTCGCCTAGCAGCACGTAGACCCGGAGCGGGAGGTCACGCATCGGTGACGTCGACGGCGGCGGGTCCGCGGCATCCCGTGCGCGCCCGACGAGGAAGAGACCGTCGGATTCGAGCAACACGTCGGCCGACCATTCCGCCGCGAGGGCGTCCAGCACCGACTCGGGTGCGGTGCTCGTGACCGTGCCGTCGGACGCGACGACCACCTGGCCGTCGGGCGTGAGGGCCACGCGTGCGATCACGGTGCCGTCCTCGTCGCCGACGACGGCGGGGATCATCCGTTCTCGGAGCCCGGCGCGCACCGCGTCGATGGTGAGGACTGTTCGCGACGGGGCGATGTCGATCGTGGCGATCGTCAGTTCGTCCATCGGCGACGTTTCACGTGGAACGGTCAGGAGGCTCGGACCGAGACGTTCCACGTCCGGTGCGGCTCGCTGCCGAGCAGGCGCCAGACCGCCGCGCTCAGCGCGGGGTAGTCCAGGGCGATCTGTCGCAGCACACGGTAGTTCCGCGCCTGAGTCGGGCGCTGTCCGCCGTCGGCCGCGATGCTCTCCGCCCGCAGGGTGAGCACGACCAGCTCGTCGACCGAGGGGAGATCCTCCATGAAGGCCCAGGGGTCCTCACCGTCGCGCAGTCGCTCCTCGACCAGCACCGACAACTCGTCGGACGCCTCCGCGCGCAGCACCTCGAGGCTCGCGCGTCGGGGGAGGTTGGGGCGATCGCTCACCCGTCCAGCCTACGCTCGCCTCCCGACGTCCGGCCCCGATCAGGAGCCGCCGAACTCCGTCTCGCCGAGCTCGCCGAGGATGCGGTTGAGATCCTGGATCGTCGCGAAATCAATGCTGATCTGGCCTTTCCTTGCCGTCAGCGAGATCTTCACCTTCGTGTTGAGCCGGTCCCCCAGCCGCTCCGCGACGTCGTCGAGGTGCGCCCGGCGCGTGCCGGCCTTGGGGAGCGGACGCACCCGATTACCGATCGTCTTGGCGGCTGCCTCCGCGGCGCGCACCGAGAGATCCTCGTTCACGATCTTGTCGGCCAGGCGCTGCATGTGGTCGGCGTCATCGACCGAGAGGATGGCGCGGGCGTGGCCGGCGCTGAGCACGCCGGCCGCGACGCGCTGCTGCACGGGCACGGGGAGCTTGAGCAGCCGGATCGTGTTACTGATCTTCGGACGCGATCGCCCGATGCGCGTCGCCAGCTCCTCCTGGGTGATCCCGAAGTCCTCGAGGAGCTGCTGGTAGGCGGACGCCTCTTCGAGCGGGTTCAGCTGCGAACGGTGCAGGTTCTCGAGCAGCGCGTCGCGCAGCAGGTGCTCGTCCTCGGTCTCCCGCAGGACCGCCGGGATCGCGGTCAGGCCGGCTTCGCGGGCAGCGCGCGTGCGGCGCTCGCCCATGATGAGCTCGTACGCGCCGTCCTCGTTGCGCCGCACGACGACCGGCTGCAGCACACCGAACTCGCGGACGCTGTGCACGAGCTCGGCGAGGTCGTCCGCGTCGAAGTTCGTGCGCGGCTGGCGCGGGTTGGGGACGATCTCGTTCGGGTCGACCTCGATCAGACGCGTTCCGGGAACGGCGACGAGCTCGTCCTCCCCCGCCGGAGTCTCCGCGGGTGCGGCATCCTGGTTCGATCCGTCGGCGTCGGCTGCGGGCAGCGACGCTCCGGGGAAGAACACGTCGACGGGACGTGCCTCCGACGAGTCCTGCGTGGGGATGAGGGCTCCGATGCCCCGGCCCAGTCCGGTTCGCTTGGCCATCAGTGGGCTCCTTCTTCTGAGTTCTGTGCGAGACCGCGCCGCGCGATCTCGACCGCCGCCTCGCGGTACGCCACGGCGCCTGCGGACTGTCCGTCGTAGGCGATGACCGTCTGCCCGAAGCTCGGGGCCTCGGAGACACGGACCGACCGCGGGATGACGGTGGTCAGCACCCGGTCGGGGAAGTGCGTGCGCACCTCGTCGGCGACCTGCTGCGCGAGTCGGGTCCGCCCGTCGTACATCGTCAGCAGGATGGTCGACAGGTGCAGGGCGGGGTTCAGGTGCTTCTGGATCATCGAGACACTCCCCAGCAGCTGGCTCAGTCCCTCGAGCGCGTAGTACTCGCACTGGATCGGGATGAGGACCTCGGTCGCAGCCGTGAAAGCGTTGATCGTGAGGAGCCCGAGCGACGGCGGGCAATCGATGAACACGAAATCGACGTGGGTGTCCGCCAGATAGGTCGCCAGGGCCGTCCGCAGACGATGCTCCCGCGCGACCTGGGAGACGAGCTCGATCTCCGCGCCGGCGAGATGGATGGTCGACGGCGCACAGAGCAGATTCGGCGACTCCGGGCTCGTCTGGATCACGTCCGCGAGCGGCTCCTCATCGATGAGGACGTCGTAGATGCTCGCGACGTCGGCGCTGTGCGGGATGCCGAGCGCCGTCGACGAGTTCCCCTGCGGGTCGAGATCGATGACGAGCACGTGCGCACCGACGGAGGCGAGCCCCGCCGCCAGGTTGACGGTCGTCGTGGTCTTCCCCACGCCGCCCTTCTGGTTCGACACCGTGAAGACGCGGGTGGAGCCGTCGAACTCGACCTTCACCTCGGCGAGGACCTTCCTGCGCGACGTCAGATCCGCCAATTCGCGGGCGATCGGACTGTCGTCGAAAGAGAAGGGTGCGGGAGAGGTGGTGTTCTCCGAATCCGGCACCTGTTACTCCTGTCGTGTCGAGGACGTTCCCACTGTAGTCGAGGCCTCCGTCAGCCTCGGGCGCCGGTCGTTGTTTCACTTGAAACAGGGAACCTGCGCTCCCCACGTTTCACGTGAAACGTTCGCCGACGTTGCAGGCCGCTCGATGTTCCACGTGAAACATCGCCGCCTGTTATCAGCGCACGGTGGCGCGGATGACGCGCGTCGGCTCGGTGACGACACCGTCGCCAACGGGTTCGACCCGAACATCCGACAACCGGAACTTCCGGATCGCCTTCTCCGCAGCGGAGATCTCGTTCGCTGCGTTGGCACCCTTGAGCAGGACCAACTCCCCGCCGTCCCGCACCAACGGCGCCGTGATCGGGATGAGGGTGCGGAACGCGCTCACGGCACGGGCGGTCACCGCATCCAACACCGGACCCTCGGTCCAGTCCTCGCCGCGTGCGCGGAGGATCTCGACGTTGTCGAGCCCGAGCTCGTCCGTCTGCTCCGTCAGCCACGCGATGCGGCGCTCCATCGGCTCGATGAGCACCCAGCGGACGTCAGGACGTGCGATCGCGAGCACGAGTCCCGGCAGGCCGGCGCCGGACCCGATGTCACCGACGCGGGATCCGGCCGTGAACAGCGGCGCAGCGACCGCACTGTTGAGGATGTGCCGGGTCCAGATGCGGGGGAGTTCGAGTGGTCCGATGAGACCGCGCTCCTCGCCCTGGGCGATCAGCGCGTCGGTGAAGCGACGTGCGAGATCGATCCGATCGCCGAAGACGGATGCCGCGGCATCCGGTTCGCGCTCGGGTGTTTCACGTGAAACGTCAGCCACGGCGCAGAACGGTGTGGCGATCGGCGCCTTCGCCGTAGGACTCCGACACCAGGCCGTGCTCCGCGGCGATATCATGCACGAGCTTGCGCTCGTAGCTGGACATCGGCGGCAGGGATGCCTGCGAGGCACCGTCGTCGAGACGCTCCAGCGCGCGCTCCACGAGCTTCTGCAGCTGCGCGCGCCGCGCGTCGCGGGATCCGCCCACATCCAGGATGAGGCGCGAGAACCGACCGGTCTTGGTCTGCACCGCGATGCGGGTCAACTCCTGCAGCGCCTGCACTGTCTCAGGGTCGGACAGGAGCGAGAGAGCATCCGGGTGCTCGTTCTCGACGGACACGTAAGCGCGGCCGGCGCGCACATCGAGCGTCAGGTCGCCGTCGATGTCCGCGATGTCGAGGATGCCCTCGACGAAGTCGGCGGCGATGTCGCCTTCCTGCTCGAGCTCGTCGACGGTGGGCACAGCGCGAGCGCCGGGCGTCTGGTCAGTGGTCGTCATGGTCGATCCTTCGGTCCTCGTCAGGACGTGCCGTCCTGCTTGCCTTTCTGAGCCTGCTTCTTCGCGCGCTGCTTGCTCACCGGCTGCTGGCGCTTGGGAGCCTGCGCCTTCGCGCGCTCGGCCTCCTCGAACAGGCGCTGCTGCTCGGCCTCGTACTTGGCGAGGGGGATGACCTTGCCGCTCGAGTCGAGAGCCTTGCCCTTCTTCGCGAGACGCTCTTCGCGCGCCTTGGCCGCCTCCGACCCGGGGGTCGGGAGGTTCCGGATGACGACGAACTGCTGGACCATGGTCCAGCTGTTCGAGGTGAACCAGTACATGACGACGCCGAGCGGGAAGAACACACCCGAGAAGATGAAGGCCAGCGGCAGGACGTACAGCATGATCCGCTGCATCTGGTAGGCCTGGCCGGTCTTGGCCTCGGGGGAGAGGTTCTTCGAGATGATCTGCAGCTGCGTGAAGAACTGCGACAGGATCATCAGGATCACGAGGATCACCAGGATCACGACGGTCGCCGTCTGATTCGTGTTGATCGCGTCGATCATGTTGACGTGCAGCGGTGCGACACCGAACAGCTCGGCGTTGTAGAACTCGCGCGTCAGGGTCGCGTTCAGCAGGCCGGTGCCACCCACACCCCACTCCGCGTGACGCTTCACCTCGCTGAGCGTGTAGAACATGCCGAGGAGGATCGGCATCTGCACCAGCAGTGGCAGACAGCTCGACAGCGGCGTCGTGCCGTGCTTCTTGTACATCGCCATGGTCTCGCGACTCATGGCCTCGCGCGACAGCTGGTCGCGCTTGCCCTTGTACCGCTCCTGGATCTTGCGCATCTCGGGCGCGAGTTCCATCATCTTGCGCTGGCTCTTGATCTGCCGCACGAACAGCGGGATGAGCGCGGCACGCACGACGATCACGAGCCCGATGATGGACAAAACCCAGGTCAGGCCGGCATCCGGTGCCAGTCCGATCGACGTGAAGATCCAGTGCCAGAAGACGAGGATCGCCTCGACGACGAACTTGAACGGCCACAGGATGATGCTGAAGAAGTCAGGATCACCGGGTTCGGGTGTCGTCGGGTTCGGGAGCGGCGGGAGGGTCGCCGAGGCGAAGCGATCCATCACGGATCAATCCTTTCTGAGGGGCACGACGAAGCCGTGCGAAGTCAGGTCGTGCCGGAAGTGCGTGTGAGCGGGGACGTCGTCGATGCCGCCCGCGGCCCACGGGTGGCATCTCGCGAGACGGGCCGCCGCGAGCGCCGAGCCCTTGAGGACCCCGTGCTGCTGCACGGCGCCCAGCGCATAGGCCGAACACGAGGGATAGTACTTGCACACGTCGCCGTACAGCTGGGAGACGGTCGCCCGGTAGCCGTGCAGCAGGGCGATCACCGCGTTGCGGGGGAGCAGCGTGATCGTCGCCGGCAGGGTCGCGGCATCCATCACCGCCGTTCCGCGGGTGTACGAGGGAAGAGGCGCCGAGCTCATGCGGCCGCCTTCCGTTCGAGGCAGCGGATGACCTCCGTGCGCAGGGTCGCGAAATCGACGGATGCCGCAGCGGGCAACGCGCGGATGACCACATCGGCCCCGGGCCGGACCTCTGGCAGGGCCTCTGCGCAGATCGCCTTGAGCCGGCGACGCACCGTGTTGCGCACGACAGCGCCCCCCACCTGCTTGCTCACGATGAAGCCGAAGCGTGGGGGGCGCTGTTCAGACGTGCTGACCACGTGGGTCACGGTGTGGGCCGCCGGACAGCGGGAACCTCCGCGGACGACGGAACGGTAGTCCGCCCCGCGGGTGATGCGGTTCCCGCGCGCCAGCACCGCGTGGTGTCAGGCCGAGAGCTCGGTGCGCCCCTTGGAGCGGCGAGCCGAGAGGATGGCGCGGCCGGCGCGGGTGCGCATACGGGCGCGGAAGCCGTGCTTCTTGGCGCGGCGGCGGTTGTTGGGCTGGAACGTGCGCTTGCTCATGAAGATCACTCCGGATGGGCGGGGTCACCCGAACGCTCGAGACCGGGGACACAGGTACATGGGGGACTCGCGCCAAGAGGCACAAGTCAACCGACCTAGGATACGTCGAGATTCCTGAGATCCCAAACCGGGACGCCGACCGGCCATTATCCACCGACGCCCGAACGCTGCTGGCGACGACACGCGGGCCGGTTCTACAGTGGGTTTTGCCTTGCGGAGCGCCGATGACTAGCGTGATCCGGATACTTATCCACAGGTTGTGCACAGTACCGTGCACACCATTGTCCACACCCGGGGAGGGTCATGTCCGAGCACGCACTTCCAGATGTCCCCGTCTGGAGCGCCGTGCTCGACGTGCTGGCGAACGACGACCGCGTCACGCCGCAGCTGCACGGCTTCGTGAACCTCGCCGTCGCCCAGGGGGTGATGAGCGGGACGCTCTACCTCGACGTCCCCAACGACCTCACCGCCGGCCAGTTCAACAAGCGCCTGCGCGGACCCATCATGGAGGCCCTTGCGCAGGTCGACGCCGAGCCGTCGGCGAGCACCTTCCGCGTCGTCGTGAACCCCGAACTCGGCGACACCCACCTCACCGCGCCGGTCCCGGTCCAGTCGGCCCTCGCGCCGACCCAGTCGGCACCGACCCGACCGAACGCCGAGGACTACAGCGAGCAGGCGGCACCGGCATCCCGCAACGACACCCGCCTCAACCCGAAGTACACGTTCGACAACTTCGTCATCGGCCAGTCCAACCGATTCGCGCACGCGGCGGCGGTCGCCGTCGCCGAGGCGCCGGCCAAGGCGTACAACCCGCTGTTCATCTACGGGGACTCGGGCCTCGGGAAGACCCACCTCCTGCACGCGATCGGCGATTACGCGATCAACCTCTACACGGGCATCAAGGTCCGGTACGTCTCGAGTGAGGAATTCACGAACGACTTCATCAACTCGATCGTGAACAACCGCGCGTCGGCGTTTCAGGCCCGGTACCGCGACGTCGACATCCTCCTCATCGACGACATCCAGTTCCTGCAGGGTCGCGCCGAGACGCAGGAGGCGTTCTTCCACACCTTCAATCAGCTGCACGACCACGACAAGCAGGTCGTGATCACGAGCGACGTGCCGCCGCGTCACCTCACCGGGTTCGAGGACCGGATGCGGAGCCGCTTCGAGTGGGGTCTCATCACGGACGTGCAGGCGCCCGACCTCGAGACGCGCATCGCGATCCTGCGTAAGAAGGCGCAGTCCGAGCGCCTGCAGGTGCCCGACGACGTGCTGGAGTACATCGCCACCAAGGTGTCGAGCAACATCCGCGAACTCGAGGGCGCCCTCATCCGGGTGTCCGCGTTCGCGAGCCTGAACCGCTCGAACCTCGACATCTCGCTCGCGCAGACGGTGCTCCGCGACATCGTCGACCAGGACGATGCGAACGTCATCTCGCCGACCGACATCATCTCGGCCACGGCCCAGTACTTCCGCCTCACGGTCGACGACCTGTACGGCTCGAGCCGCTCGCAGTCCGTCGCCACGGCTCGGCAGATCGCCATGTATCTGTGCCGCGAGCGCACGAGCCTGTCGCTGCCGAAGATCGGTCAGCTGTTCGGCAACCGCGACCACACGACGGTGATGTACGCGTACAAGAAGATCAGCGAGCTCATGAAGGAGCGTCGCTCGATCTACAACCAGGTGTCCGAGATCACCTCTCAGCTCGGCCGTTCCTCGCGCTGACGGCCCCACACGCCCGGGTGTGCGGCCGTACTTGACACGTCCGCGGCCGGACCACCAAAATGCCGTTTCCCACAGTGTGGAAAGCCTGTGGATAACTGTGCGTCACGGGCCGTCGGATGTGAACGAACGGCGACAGCCTGTGGATGAACGGATGACACGCAACGATTCGTCGTCGCCGGACTCACGCGTCTTTCCGCAGTCCGTGCACAAGTTACACGGATGTGGTTCCGGCTCGACGACAGGGATCCACCGACTTATCCACAGTTTCCACAGCTGTTAACAAGAAGACAGAGAACTATCTAATGGAAGCCCGATCCGATCACACCCACGGGGTGCGGGCCGGTCGCGGCGAGCTCGGCAGAGCGGCTTCCGGAGCGTCCTGTCGTGGGCACTAGCATGAGAGGGCCCATCTCGCCGTCAAGGGAGCATCAGTGAAGTTCCACGTCAACCGCGATGTATTCAGCGAAGCCGTGTCGTTCGTCGTGAAACTGCTCCCGCAGCGGAACCCGCAGCCGATCCTCGCCGGTGTCCTCATCGAAGCCGGCGACGACGGTCTGTCGCTCGCCGCGTTCGACTACGAGGCATCCGCCCGTACCCGCATCGAGGCGACGGTCGACGAGCCGGGCACGATCCTCGTCCACGGCCGACTGCTGTCCGAGATCGCGAGCCGCCTGCCGAACGCACCGATCCAGATCACGCAGGATGCCGACGGTGAGATCCTCCTGACGTGCGGTTCGGCGCGGTTCACCCTCGCGGCGATGCCCGTCGCCGAGTACCCCGCGATCCCCGAGGTTTCGGGCGACTCCGGCCTCGTCCCGGGCGACGACTTCTCGACCGCGATCGCGCAGGTCGCGTTCGCGGCCTCCCGCGACGACGTCACCCCGGTCCTGACGGGTGTGCAGCTCGAGGTGACCGGCAACGAACTCAGCCTCGTCGCCACCGACCGCTACCGCGTCGCGCTGCGCGAGATCAACTTCGACAGCGGCGCCGTCGCCCGCGAAGAGGCGACGACCGCGCTCGTCCCCGCGCGCACGCTGACCGAGGTCGGGAAGACCTTCGCGCACTCCGGCGACATCCAGATCTCGTTCTCCGGCTCGGGCGACCGCGAGATCATCGCGTTCACGGCGGGCAACAAGACCGTGACCTCCCTGCTCATCAAGGGCAACTTCCCCCCGGTCCGGCGGCTTTTCCCCGCGCAGACCGAGCACTATGCGGTCGTCAACACGGCGGAGCTCGCCGAGGCCGTCCGCCGCGTCTCGCTCGTGCTCGACCGGTCGGCGCCGCTGCGATTCACGTTCTCGGACGAGGGTGTGTCGATGGATGCCGCGGGCACCGAGCAGGCCCGCGCCACCGAGTCGGTCGACGCGACCCTCGCCGGCGACGAGGTGACCCTCGGGCTCAACCCGCAGTACCTGCTCGAGGCGCTCGGCGCCGTGAAGAGCGAGTTCACGCGCATCACGTTCACCTCGAGCGAGAACGCCAACAAGCTGAGCCCGGTCCTCATCACGCCGCAGACCTCGGGCACGCCCGAGAGCTTCAAGTACCTGCTGCAGCCGAACCTCCTGCTGCGCTGACCCCCGGCGTCCGTCCACATCGAGGCGTGTCGGAGCCTCGAGGGAGGGTGATCTGGTGATCGTGGAGCACCTGAGTCTCGTCGACTTCCGCAACTACGCGGCGGCCGACGTGAGTCTGGTCGCCGGTCCGAACGTGTTCGTCGGCCGCAACGGCCAGGGCAAGACGAATCTCGCCGAGGCGATCGGCTATTTCGCGACGCTGGGTTCGCACCGGGTGTCGCAGGATGCGCCGATGGTCCGGTACGGGGCGGATGCCGCCTTCGTCCGCGCCCGGCTCGGGTACGGCGACCGCCGCATCCAACTCGAGGCGCAGCTGAACCGGTCCGGCTCGAACAAGGCGCGCGTCAACGGGTCGCCGGTGCGCACCTCGGAGCTCCCGCGCTACGCGCAGGTCGTGCTCTTCGCCCCCGAGGACCTGCAGATCGTGCGCGGCGACCCGTCCGCGCGACGCCGGTTCGCCGATCAGCTCCTCGTGCAGCGCGCGCCCCGCATGTCGGGCGTGCTCGGCGACTACGACCGCGTGCTCAAGCAGCGCACGGCGCTGCTGAAGTCGGCGCGGGCGCGGGGGCTGAAGGCCGAGCAGCTCACGACGCTCGACGTCTGGGACGACAAACTCATCTCGCTCGGCACCGAGATCATCCTGGCCCGCCTGCGCCTGGCGGAGGATCTCGCGCAGCCGATGCGCGACGCGTACGAGGCCATCGCCGGCGCCGACCACGACCCGCAGCTCGAATGGGTGCTCACGGTCGAGGGGTCCGACCCGGAGGACGACGCCGCACCCGTCGCGAAGACGGGTTCCGCCGTCGGGGCCGACGCGGTCGCGGCATCCTTCCGCGCCGGACTGGCGGCGAAGCGGTCCCAGGAGCTCGAGCGCGGGGTGACCCTCGTGGGACCGCACCGCGACGACCTCCTCCTGCGCCTGCGCGGACTCCCCGTGAAGGGGTACGCCTCGCACGGCGAGTCCTGGTCGACGGCCCTGTCGCTGCGGTTGTCGTCGGCGCAGCTGCTGCGCGACCAGTTGCGCCTCGGCGACCCGATCGTCATCCTCGACGACGTCTTCGCCGAGCTCGACGCCGACCGGCGCGCCCGTCTGGCGGGCGTCGTCGCCGATTTCGAGCAGGTCATCGTCACGGCGGCGGTCGAGGGCGACGTCCCGGCGTCGCTCCGGGTCCGGACCGTCCGTGTCGAGGCGGGCACGATCGTGACGGATGCCGATGTCTGACACCACCGGCATCCCCGAAACGGTCGCGACCTACCTTCGGCTGCGCGGACTCGAGCCGTCGGCCGCGAAGAAGCGCCGCCGCAAGCGGCGCAACGACGACGACGAGAACCAGCCGTTCACGCCGGGTCGCGATCCCAAGGGCGTCGGCGACCTGCTGGCCGACCTCACCCGGCAGTCGGGATGGGACGCGCAGCTCGCGAAGGAGGACCTCGTGCTCCAGTGGGCCGAGGTCGCCGGCGAGGAGACCGCGCGTCACGCGGATCCGGTCGCCCTGAGCGACGGCGTGCTCACCGTCCAGTGCGATTCGACGGCGTGGGCGAAGAACCTCCACCTCATGCGCGCGACGATCGTCACCGAGCTCATCCGGCGGTTCCCGGAGGCCGGCGTCGAGTCCGTGCGTTTCGTGGGGCCGGACGTCCCCTCTTGGAAATGGGGCCCCAGAGCCGTTCCAGGGCGGGGTCCACGCGATACCTACGGCTGACCGACGTCCCGGAGGCTTAGGAAAGGTTTCGTGCCGCCACAGCGGCGTTCAGCCGCGTAGGGAGGGCGTGAGGCACTAGACTGGGATCAAGCCCAGACGATGGATGTGGAGCGCGCGAAACCGATGACGTCAGATACCCCCGACAACACTCCCGAGGATCTCGACCCGCCCGCCGCACCCCGGATCCCCGCGGAGTACGGGGCAGACGAGATCCAGGTCCTCGAGGGCCTCGAGGCCGTCCGCAAGCGCCCCGGCATGTACATCGGTTCGACCGGTGAGCGCGGTCTGCACCACCTGGTCTACGAGATCGTCGACAACTCCGTCGACGAGGCCCTCGCCGGTTACTGCGACACGATCCACGTCACGATCCTGGCCGACGGCGGCCTGCGCGTCGTCGACAACGGCCGCGGCATCCCGGTCGACCCGCATTCCTCCGACCCCCGCAAGTCGACGGTCGAGGTCGTCCTGACCGTCCTCCACGCGGGCGGCAAGTTCGGCGGCGGCGGGTACGCGGTCTCGGGTGGTCTGCACGGTGTCGGATCGTCCGTCGTGAACGCGCTGTCGACCCGGTTCGAGGTCGAGATCGCGCGTCAGGGGCACATCTGGCGTCAGACGTTCTCGGGTGGCGGCAAGCCCGAGGGCCCGCTCGTCAAGGGCGAGGAGAGCGACAAGACCGGCACGACCATCACGTTCTGGCCCGACGCGGCGATCTTCGAGACCACCGACTTCGACTACAACACCCTCCGCACGCGCTTCCAGCAGACGGCGTTCCTCAACAAGGGTCTCCGCATCACCCTGACCGACGAGCGCCCCGAGGCCCTCGACGTCGTGGATCTGCCCGAGGGTGGTTCCGAGACCACGCAGCGCCACGACGACTTCCTGTACGAGCGTGGCCTGGTCGACTACGTCGAGTACCTCAACAAGGTCCGCAAGGCCGAGGTCATCAACGAGGAGATCATCGAGATCGAGTCGGAGGACACGGTCCGTCACATCTCGCTCGAGCTCGCGATGCAGTGGACCTCGGGCTACACCGAGAACGTCTTCACCTTCGCGAACACGATCAACACGCACGAGGGCGGCACGCACGAAGAGGGTTTCCGTGCGGCGATGACGATGTACATCAACCGCTACGCCAAGGAGAAGGGCCTCCTCAAGGACAAGGACGAGAACCTCGCCGGCGAGGACATCCGTGAGGGCCTGACCGCCGTCATCTCGGTGAAGCTCTCCGAGCCGCAGTTCGAGGGCCAGACGAAGACCAAGCTCGGCAACACCGAGGCGAAGGCCTTCGTGCAGAAGGTCGTCGGCGACCAGCTCATGGACTGGCTCGACCGCAACCCGCAGCAGGCGAAGCTCATCATCACGAAGGCCATCGAAGCGGCGACCGCGCGCATGGCGGCGCGCAAGGCGCGCGAGACGGCGCGTCGCAAGAGCGTGTTCGAGTCGGCATCCATGCCCGAGAAACTCAAGGACTGCACGAGCAAGGACCCGTCGATCAGCGAGATCTTCCTCGTCGAGGGCGACTCGGCCGGCGGCTCGGCCGTGTCCGGCCGCGACCCCGAGCGTCAGGCGATCCTGTCGCTGCGCGGCAAGATCCTCAACGTCGAGAAGGCGCGGCTCGACCGTGCCCTGGGCAACGCCGAGATCCAGGCGATGATCCAGGCATTCGGCGCCGGCATCGGGCCGGACTTCGACATCGAGAAAGCCCGATACCACAAGGTCGTCCTGATGGCGGATGCCGACGTCGACGGCCAGCACATCACGACCCTCCTGCTCACCCTGCTGTTCCGCTACATGCGCGGGCTCGTCGAGGCGGGCTACGTCTACCTCGCGCAGCCGCCGCTGTACCGGCTCAAGTGGTCCAACGCGCCGCACGAGTACGTCTACAGCGACGCCGAGCGCGACGCGCTGCTGCGCGAAGGGGCCGCGGCGGGACGCCGCATCCCGAAGGACAACGGCGTGCAGCGCTACAAGGGTCTCGGCGAGATGAACGCCAAGGAGCTGTGGGAGACGACGATGGACCCCGAGACGCGCACGCTGCGTCAGGTGACCATCGACGACGCGGCCGCGGCCGATGAGATCTTCTCCGTGCTGATGGGCGAGGACGTCGAGGCGCGGCGCGGGTTCATCCAGCGCAACGCCAAGGACGTGCGGTTCCTGGACATCTGAGTCCACCGCATCCGCCCCGGCACTCCGACGACGAACGAAGACTGAGAGAACATGGCTGACGAAGAGCGTCCCGACCCGAACGCCGGCTACCAGCACGGCAACATCGACCAGGTCGACCTCCAGGTCGAGATGCAGCGGAGCTACCTCGACTACGCGATGAGCGTCATCGTGGGTCGCGCGCTGCCGCGCGTCGAAGACGGCCTCAAGCCCGTGCACCGCCGCGTCATCTACGGCATGTACGACGGCGGGTACCGTCCCGACAAGAGCTACTCGAAGTGCGCCCGCGTCGTCGGCGAGGTCATGGGTCAGTACCACCCGCACGGTGACAGCGCGATCTACGACGCACTCGTCCGTCTCGTGCAGCCGTGGTCGTTGCGCTACCCGCTGGCCGACGGTCAGGGGAACTTCGGCTCCCCCGGCAACATGGGCGCCGCGGCCCCCCGGTACACCGAGACCAAGATGGCTCAGCTCGCCCTCGAGATGGTGCGCGACATCGACGAGGACACCGTCGACTTCGAGGACAACTACGACGGCCGCACCCGCGAGCCCGTCGTCCTGCCCTCGCGCTTCCCGAACCTCCTGGTCAACGGCTCGGTCGGTATCGCCGTCGGCATGGCCACCAACATCCCGCCGCACAACCTCCGCGAGGTGGCCGACGGCGTCATGTGGGCCCTGCAGAACCCGGATGCCTCCCGCGAAGAGCTCCTCGATGCGCTGATCGAGCGCATCCCGGGGCCCGACTTCCCCACCGGCGCGCAGATCCTCGGCACGAAGGGCATCCGTGAGGCGTACCGCACGGGTCGCGGCTCGATCACGATGCGCGCCGTCGTGAACGTCGAGGAGATCCAGAACCGCACCTGCCTGGTCATCACCGAACTCCCGTACCAGGTCAACCCCGACAACGTCGCCGCCAAGATCACCTCGCTCGTGCGCGAGGGAAAGCTCAGCGGCATCGCCGACATCCGCGACGAAACGAGCGACCGCACCGGTCAGCGACTCGTCGTCGTCCTGAAGCGCGATGCCGTCGCGAAGGTCGTCCTCAACAACCTGTACAAGCACACGCAGCTGCAGGAGAACTTCGGCGCGAACATGCTCGCCATCGTCGACGGTGTGCCGCGCACGCTGCCGATCGACGGGTTCATCAGCTACTGGCTCGCGCACCAGTTCGAGGTCATCGTCCGCCGCACCCGGTACCGACTGCGCGAGGCCGAGAAGCGCATGCACATCCTGCGCGGCTACCTCAAGGCGCTCGACGCGCTCGACGAGGTCATCGCCCTCATCCGCCGCTCCCCCACGGTCGACGAGGCGCGCGAAGGGCTGAAGTCGCTCCTCGACGTCGACGACGCTCAGGCCGACGCGATCCTGACGATGCAGCTGCGCCGCCTGGCCGCCCTCGAGCGCCAGAAGATCGTCGACGAGGCCACCGAGCTCGAGCTCAAGATCGCGGACCTGAACGACATCCTCGTCTCGCGCGACCGCCAGAGCGGGATCATCGCCGAGGAGCTCGGCGAGATCGTCGCGAAGTTCGGCGACGAGCGTCGCACGCACATCCTGCACGGCTACGACGGCGACATGTCGATGGAGGACCTGATCCCCGAAGAGGAGATCGTCGTCACCGTCACGCGCAACGGCTACGTCAAGCGCACACGCAGCGACAACTACCGCTCGCAGCACCGCGGCGGCAAGGGTGTGAAGGGTGCGCAGCTGCGCGCCGACGACGTGGTCGAGCACTTCTTCGTCTCGACGACGCACCACTGGCTCCTGTTCTTCACGACCAAGGGGCGCGTCTACCGCGCGAAGGGCTACGAGCTCCCCGAGGGCGGACGGGATGCGAAGGGGCAGCACGTCGCGAATCTGCTCGCCCTGCAGCCCGGCGAGGACGTCGCGCAGATCCTCGACATCCGCGACTACGCCGCGGCCGAGTACCTCGTCCTCGCGACGCGCGACGGCAAGATCAAGAAGACGGCGCTCACCGAGTACGACACGAACCGGCAGGGCGGCATCATCGCGATCCGCCTGCGCGGTCAGGACGAGGAGGACGGCGACGAGCTCGTCAGCGCGATGCTCGTCGACTCGACCGACGACCTCCTGCTCGTCTCGCGCCTGGGCATGTCGCTGCGTTTCACGGCGAACGACGAATCACTGCGTCCGATGGGCCGCTCGACCGAGGGTGTGAAGGGCATGTCCTTCCGCGACGGCGACAGCCTGCTCTCGGCATCCGTCGTCCGTGACGAGGGATTCGTCTTCGTCGTCACCCAGGGCGGGTACGCCAAGCGCACCTCGGTGGACCAGTACCGCGTGCAGGGCCGCGGTGGTCTCGGCATCAAGGTCGCCAAGCTGCACGACGACCGCGGCGAGCTCGCGGGCGGTCTGATCGTCAGCGCGGACGACGAGGTCCTCGTGGTTCTTGCCAGCGGCAAGGTGGTACGCTCGGCCGTTGCTGAGGTGCCTGCGAAGGGTCGCGACACGATGGGTGTCGTCTTCGCTCGCCCCGATGACGACGACCGGATCCTCGCGATCGCCCGCAACGGCGAGCGGGGTCTGGCTGAGAGTGCGGGGGCCGAGGAGGCCGCCGCAGCTCCCGAGACCACCGAAGAGAGTGACGCATGAGCTCCGTAGCCGACAAGCTGGCCAAGAAGTCCTCGAGCCGGACGACCGCGAAGCAGGTCCGCCTCCGTCTCGTCTACGTCGACTTCTGGTCGGCCGTGAAGCTGTCCTTCCTGGCGGCCGTCGCCCTCGCGATCGTCACGGTCGTCTCGACGCTGCTCGTCTACCTCGTGATCAGCTCGACCGGTCTCGTCGGCCAGGTCGACGCCCTGCTGGGTGCGGTCAACGGCGAGAACACCTTCACGCTCGCCTCGATCCTCAACCTGCCCCAGGTGATGGCGTTCGCCGCGGTCGTCGCGATCCTGAACCTCATCGTCGTGACCGTGCTGGGTGCGGTCCTCGCGGGGATCTACAACCTCATGGTCAAGGTCACCGGCGGCCTGCTCGTCGGCTTCACCTCGAACTGAGTCGGATGCTGCGGCATCCGCTCACGCGACGGATGTCCCGAGCAGCAGACCCAGCGCCCAGGTGACGGCGAGGGCGAGCGCCCCACCGACGACGAGACGCACGACGGCCCGCCGCTTGCCGGCGCCGCCGAGGGTCGCCGAGATCGTACCGGTCAGACCCAGCGCGATGAGGACGGCGACGAACGTCGTCGGCACCCGCCATTCCGCCGGTGGCAGCAGGATCGCCAGGAACGGCAGCAGCGCGCCGAGCGTGAAGGCGATCGCCGACGACACCGCAGCCTGCCACGGGCTGGTCAGCTCGTCGGGGTCGATGCCGAGCTCGATGTCGAGGTGCGCGCGCAGCGCGTCGTGCGCGGTCAGCTCCTCGGCGACCTTCCGCGCGGTCTCCGCACTCAGCCCCTTCGCCTCGTAGAGTTCGGCGAGTTCGCCGAGTTCCTCGTCGGGCATCTCGGCGAGCTCCCGCGTCTCCTTCTCGATGAGCGCGCGCTCGGTGTCGCGCTGGCTGCTCACCGAGACGTACTCGCCGAGCGCCATCGAGATCGCCCCACCCACGAGAGCGGCGGACGATGCCGTGACGATCGGTCCGAGGTCGCTCGTCGCACCGGCGACGCCGACCGCGACGGCGGCGACGCTGACGATGCCGTCGTTCGCGCCGAGGACACCGGCGCGCAGCCAGTTCAAGCGCTGGCCGAGGCCGGCGCCCTGCGGTTCGCGGTGGCCGGGCTCACGGGGGATGGTCGTGCTCATGAGGCCAGTGAATCAGATCGAACGGATGCCGCGGGCCGCCGCCGCCGCGGATTCGTCAAACGGCGCCCTCTTCGGGTAAAGTCTTGGAGGTTGCAGGTGTGAGCCGGCAACGACGGGGCTATAGCTCAGGCGGTTAGAGCGCTTCACTGATAATGAAGAGGTCCCAGGTTCAAGTCCTGGTAGCCCCACCGTCACCGCACCGGGGGCCTTAGCTCAGTTGGTAGAGCGCCTGCTTTGCAAGCAGGATGTCAGGAGTTCGAATCTCCTAGGCTCCACAGGAAAAATTATCCTGATCAGACGACTCTTCGGGTCACCTGGTCGGGGTATGTTCTCGGTCTCGGCGTGACCTCTCGTGCCATCGGCGTGCCATTAGCCTCTGACGACGGCACGCTGATGACATCACTGACTGCCCTGTTCGATCCGCTCAACGTCGATTGCTGTCGTCGGCTGCGTGCTTCACTCGGGCGACCGCATCGATCGAATCGCGCATGTTCGCTATCGCGGCGGTCAGGATCTTCCACCCATCGAGTTCTCGCGTGTGATCGATCGTGGTTCCGTGGACGCCGCGCTTCGCCTCGCTCTCGTAAACCACGATCGCGAGAGAATCGAATTCGGGACCGGGGCCATCAACTCGCAGAGCGACGATGCTCTTGCAGTGCATACGGAGGCCCTGAGCGTCCTCGGCCGACAATCCATACTCGACCATCTTCGCTTCCCAGTCGGCGCGGTCTTCGGGAAGATTTGTGAGACTCGCCTTCCCCTCACGCCAAGCGAGCCCAATTACTCCCTGATCGGCCGGGTAAGAAGGACGTCCTCCGGCTTTTAGCACTGGGTTCTTCGAGACCCGAGCAAGGCGAACGAATGACTCGCCGTCGCGAGCATAGATCGAGGCGCGAGTGTCATCTCGGTAGATGTTGAGTTCGTGGAGGAGACCTACGAGCATCGCTCGAAGCACGGACTCAAGGCCCGCCGCGTGCTCGTCTAGGTCAGCCTCGGCCGTCTCCGCGCGTCCAGAGAGTTTGTGGGCCGTAGTTCTACGCCTTCGCGAGCCGAGGTATCCGATCAGAACCAGAATCGCGCCGCTCACCAGCAGCGCGACGGTCCACGTTGCTACGGCCGAGAAGGGCCACGAGATCGCTGCGGCTTCTACCTCGCCGGTTGAAGGTGACGGCGTCGGCGCGGCCGTCGAGGCCGTCGCCTGCTCACTGTCGGGTGGCTCAGGAAAGATGACTCCAACAACTCCGGCCGCGGCAAGTGCGATCGTCCCCAGGTAGTTGGCGACGTCGGGCCAGAACTCGTTGAACCACCGCTCAGCGCGAACCCCGAATCGGTCGACGGCTTTGGTCGCCGATCGGCCACCTGCTCCCACGTCAGGCAGGGACCATCTCAGTGCTGCGGATTCGGGCGGTCAAGTCGGCGTCGGCGCTGCCGGAGCCGTCAATTCGACCCCCAGCCAGACGGATGGCCTCTTCGAAGACTCCCTCTGCACGAAGGTCCGCAGACTCCCATGAGTCGGTCGCGATGACCGTACTCATCTCAACGACGCCGCGTGACAGGACAGCGGATACGTCCGACTCCGAAACGTCGCGGTTGCGACCCTCGATCTCGACGAGCGATCTAATGAGCGCGTCCAGATGGTTAGCGAGGTCGTCGTCCGTTGTGACTGTGAACTGGGAGGTAACTCGAATTTTCATGGTGTTCCTCACCTCTAAGCGCGACTGTAGCAGGACTCGTTGAAGAGCCAATGGATCTTGTACATCACATACTCACGCGTTAAATTCCCCGCGCGTAAGTAGGTGATGTGAACCTCTGAGCAAGGGCAGATCGCCTTCAGTATCGGACGCACTCCGGACACTCTCCATCCAGCCTGCCTGTACTCACCAATCAGGTGCTGGAGATAGTTCTGCGGCAACGCCTCGGTGGACACCGTTCGCCTTCCGTATTGTCGCCTGAATCTATCAGGCGTGACCCGCGACACCGGCCACCTGCGGCTGCTCTGACACCGTGTCCTCGGGGGCGCTGACGCCGCCAACTGGCCCGTCCAGCGCTGCTGCAATGAATGCGTCCCGCTCTTCGGCCGCGTGTTGGTAGATGAGCGCGGCCCGCGCTGTCGAGTGCCCAGCGCGCGCCATGAGTTCGCGCGTCGTCGCTCCGCTCTGCGCCGCCATCGTGAGCCCCGCGTGACGGACGTCGTGCGGGTGAAACTGCCCGAGGCTAACCCTTCGTGCCGCTCTCCTCCACGCCTGCCCGAATGCGTGGTTCGTGATCGGCTCTCCATCGGCCCGTAGGAACATGGGGGAACGAGCGAACCCCTTCGATGCAGCCAGGTGCGCCTCGACCTCCGCTGCGATGCGCGGCGGCAACTTCACACGGCGCACATTCCCCGTCTTCGTCTTGGTCGTCACGGGCTTGCCGTTCACGAGCGTCGTCTGACGCTCGACCTTCAGCACTCCATCTGCATAGTCACCCCGTTGGAGGGCGATGAGTTCCCCGAGACGCAGGTGAGCACCGAACATGACACGGATGGGGAGCGCCCACTGGTCGGGCATCTCCTCCACGATGGTGCCGAGCATGTCGGGCGTGAGAAGGGGACGCTCCGGGTGCTTCACAGATCCGGCGCCCCCGATCTGGCACGGGTTAGAGCCAATCAGCCCGTCCTTGACCGCGGTGGCGAGGATGGAGCGGAGGAGCGTGTAGCCCTGGCGGAGTCGGGATTCGCCGGTCTGCGCGACGGGTGCGGGTGGGAGCGGTAGGCCCCGCTTCCGCGCGTCAGCGATGGCCCGCGCGTGAGATGCCGCGGCGCGCTCGCGCCCAGCATCGGCCAACTCTTTCCGGCTGCGGGTGTACCAGGTGCGTACGTCCGCGGGGGTGATCGCTGAGAGCGCCCGGTCGTGGAACGGGAGGAGGAGTCCTGCCAGGAGGTCCTCGTTATTCGCCTTCGTTTTGGGGGCAAACTGTCCCCTCGTGCCGCCGTTCGCGATCCACTCACGCGCATACTCGCCAAAGGGCGTCAACCCGGCACGGTGATCTCGGTACGTGCCCCGAATGCGGTCTGCTCGGACCCCGGCGATGTGGTCGAGAGCCTCTCGTTTGGTGGCGAATGTGCTCGGAGCGGTCATGACACGCCCAGCGCTGAGGTCGGGATATCGGGCCTGCCACCGGCCGCTCGGCAACTTTCGGACACTGCCGAACGGTGCCCGATTCTTCTTCTGCTTCTGCTCACCCATCTGGGGCTCCTTCATCGCGGTGCCGGTGACACTCTGTCACCAAAGTCAGGGTGACAAGATGGCACTTTTGCGCAGGTCGGATGCAAAATCCTCTGCCGTGTAATGAAGTGTAGTGGCATAGAAGTGTGTATCTTGGGGTGCAACGAGAGGGCCAGGCGTCCTTTCCCACTACAGGGCCAGGCGTCCGGTGGACCAGACGAATCCGTTTGCGACCCCGGAGGCTCCGATGCCCGATCTTTCACGCACCGTCCAGCGCGCTACCCTGCTCGCGTCCCTGCGGACCTATCCGATCCCGACCATCTCGGTTGACGACTACGCACTCCTCATCGGCGTATCCCGCCCGAGGGCCTACGCGAACGTCAACGAGGGGCGCGTTGAGGTCCAGCGAGACGGTCGCAAGTTGCAGGTCCTCGTGGCACCTCTCCTGGAGTCGATGGGATTCCCGTTGACCCCGCCCACCCTTGTTGCGGGCGCGGATCCCGCGAGCGAGGCCGCGATCCTCGGCGCTTATGCAGCGGCGACAGGAACGAGCACCGAGGACGTGCTCGCTATCACCGCACGCTGACGCTAAGGAGGTTGAGCCACCGATGACCGATGCAAGACTCCCTGGCCGATGGCTGATGGATCCCGCCGTCCGCGCGCTCGGCGCCGATCTCTGGACCGTCTTCTCGTGGGCTCTCATGTGGAGCGCTGAGCAGGGGACGGACGGACTGATCCCGCGTCACATGCTCACGCTCCTTCATCCGAACGGCGGGACCGTAGCGAATGCGGAGGCGCTCGTGAGCGTCGGGCTGTGGGAGGCCGAAGGTGACGACTACCGGGTCAAGGGCTGGGAGCGCACGCAGTCTCTTGCAGCGGATGTGGAGCACCAGCGCGAACGCAACCGGCTGAAGCAGCAGGCGCATCGTCAGCGGGCCCGAGAGCGCGATGGAGTAACCGGTTACGTGACCGGGAAGTCACATAGGAGAGGAGAGGCTGAGGCTGAGGCTAGGCCAGGACCGGCTAGGACCTCTGGTGACAACGCTGGAAGTACGCGCGTGGGCGCGCGCGAGGGCCGCCCGCTGCGCGAGAGCCCCGATGAGCGCTTCCGCCGCCTCAGCGATCTGGCCGACGAGTTGGACTCCTCACCCTCGGCTGCGCCTGTGACCGAGTGGCCCGTGCGGGAGATCCCCGCATGAGTACATCACCACCGAGAGGAGGCGCTGTGAGCGCCATGACCCCCGACCCCAACGAGTACCTGCTGGGCGACCTTCCCCGTCCACGACGTGCGACGACGATCGAGCGTGCCACCCGGCGCCAGGAAGCGATCGCTCTCCGCCGCGCAGGCGTAGGTGTGGACGCCATCGCTACCCGGCTAAAGGTGCACCCCTCGACCGTGTACGCGTGGATGAAGGACGCCATCGCCGCGATCCCACGGGAGGACGCCGACGAACTGCGCAGTCTCGAACTCGACCGACTCGATGCGATCTTCCGCGGCCACTTCCATGCCGCGGTGAGCGGCGACGTGCGTTCCGCCGAGACGTGCCTGAAGGTGATGGAGCGCCGTGCGCGACTCCTCAACCTCGATGCTGCCCGCGCGCAGGGCCTGGAGCAGGTGGGCGGGCTCCTCGATCGTCTCGTCTTCGGTGACGCTGAGAGCCCGGAGGGTTGACCGATGGTCTACAGCCCACCCCGCGAACACGCGTCCCTGGCCCTGGCGAAGCAGCGCCAGCGGGATCTCCACGACGCCTACCTCGCCGCCCTCTCCTCACTCTCCCCGGATCAGCGGGATGTCGTGGAGGGGTACGTGGCTGCGGTCCGCATGGAAGCGGGCGCGCGCCGGATCAGCGCACGAGACGGAGAGAGGGGGCCGCGATGACTGTGACCTACGACGGAGTGCATCACCGTCTCGTGAAGATCCGCGGGTCTGCGGTGGGCCTCCCGTGCTCGCACCCGACATGCGAACGTCCGTCGTCAGGCTGGGCACTCCTTGACCACCCCACTCACATCGTCGTCAACTCCCACGGCAAGCCGGTGAGGCTCAGCACCGACCTCGACGCCTACGGCCCCGCGTGCGCACGGCACAACGCGCAACTCGACCACGGCGGCAACTGGACGCTCTGCCCTCACGGACATGTCCGGGCTGTCTGGGGCACCGACTCGAAGGGCACCTGCCGAGGCTGCAACCGCCTCGGACGCAACACCTCCCACCTGCGGGTGGGGTCCATCGCTCACATCGTGAGCACCGACAACACCGAAAGGGGGCGCTCGTGACTACCGCGACGCTCATCCAGTCCACCGTCCAGGCTCGCGCCGACCTCCTCGCGACGGCGCTCATCCGGGACCCGCACCTCACGCCGGAGGGCCTCCGTGCTCGCCAGCGACGGGAGATCGAAGCGATCCGGGAGCGTCTCGCAGGGCTGATGCCCGCGGAGCCCACTGCTCCTGACCGTCAGCCCGTCCTCGACGCGCTCGCCCCGAAGAGTGCCGACGACATCGCACTTCAGGCTCATCAGTGGTCGAAGGTGCGGGCTCTCCTCGACGCGGGCCGCGATCTGCCGCGCATCATCGCG
This sequence comes from Microbacterium sp. ARD31, assembly GCF_031844425.1. Classification (NCBI taxonomy): domain Bacteria; kingdom Bacillati; phylum Actinomycetota; class Actinomycetes; order Micrococcales; family Microbacteriaceae; genus Microbacterium; species Microbacterium sp. ARD31. The sequence continues at coordinate 234,058 of NZ_JAUZVE010000007.1, read as the reverse complement.
GACGCTGACCGCGCGCGCCTCGCTGCGATCCTCGACGGACTGGAAACGATGCCCGAGGTCCTGAACGACTCGCGGCCTGAGGAGGTCGTGGACTTCGTCCGGGGGGCAGTGTGGGATCGTCTCGTCGAGGTGGACCCTGCTGCTGAGCGGGTCGCGGTCATCGAGCGAGCGAACGCGCCGGCCGTGGCATGGCGGACGATCCTGGAAGGTCTGAGCGCGACGGGCGAGATCCCGTTCGAGGGCCTCGTTCTCCTGCGCCAGGCGGACCCGGTCGCGTTCGACCTCCTCGTGGACGGCGATGCAACGCACGCCCCGGTGCCGGAGTCGGGGATGATCCCCCGTCTCGTGGAGGCCCTGGAGCGTACGCCTGTGGACGCCTGAGCGATCCGACGACCGGGGGCGACGTGGCTAGACGCCTCGATCGCCCCCGGAACGGCTCTCAGCGGCCATCTGAGAGAGTTTCCTCGCTCTGGTGCCTCCTCGTGCCCCGAAGACGGATTCGATCGTGCATACGGCTCTGAGAGCATCGCGGGCTTAGGAGAATCCTATCTTTGTTCCCTAGGTGCGCCATCTTGCAAGAGCCAGGGGCCACGAGCCGATCGTCAGGCCCAACCGTCCATGTCGGTCAGGCGAGTGTCGGAGGGGGGCCGGTAACCTCGTGAGCGAGGAAAGGTTGGGTGGGCATGCGGCTCCGAGACATTGCGGATCTCCCCCTCGACCGGGCCGTCTGATGGTCGATTGGGTCTACGACGAATTGGTGCTCGCTGCTGACCTGGTGAGCGGGAACGGCTGGACCGGCGTGCGCGCAGCATCCCCGGATGCTCAGGCCCTATCCGCTCTCCTTCGCCGCGGCCAACTTCACGAGGGCGAGGATCTCCCGGCGAACTTTCGGAGCCCGTCGAGTATCCAGCGGAAGACCTACGACCTGTCCACCGCTGACGAGCACTACGAGGGCACACCGACCCGAGGCGGTCGTCTCGACGCTCCCATCATCGCCGCATTCCGCGAGGACACCGCAGGGATGCAGGCACGCGCGGCGGCTATCCGCGCAGCCCTTGAGGCTGGCGAGACTCTGCCAGCGGCCAACGACGAGGAGGAGCCCGAAGCCCGCGAGGGCGGCATCCTGGAGCATCTCGCTCGCAGGCGAGAGCGTGACCGTGGCCTCCGCTCTCGGAAGATTCGCGCTGTGCTCGCCGCTGGAGGCACCACGGCGTGCGAGGTCTGCGGCTTCGACTTCGGCGTCACCTATGGCGAGCGTGGGGAGGGATATGTGGAGGTTCACCACATCCGTCCCCTGCATGTGACTGGGGCGACGACGACCCGGCTCGAGGATCTCGCACTCCTTTGCGCCAACTGTCACCGCATGTGTCACCGCGGACGATGGATCACGCCCGACGAGGTGCGGGTGCTCCTCCGACCCGGCGGCTGAGCCCCCTCTCCGGCGTCGCGTCGAGGCTCACGGGCGATCGCTCTTCGGGCTCATTCTCGTGCCAGAGTCGTGCCATTAGGGGGTTGTACGTGCCTTATTTCGGTTGTCTCTGGTTGTACGAACGAGGACCCGGATCCGCACGGTTCCGCGGGAATCTGAGGCATCGGGCGAGGCGGTTTTCCTGCTTTGCAAGCAGGATGTCAGGAGTTCGAATCTCCTAGGCTCCACATTCCAGAAACGCCGGTTCCCCACGGGGTCCGGCGTCTCGCGCATCCCCGGTCGTCACATCCCGTCACGCCGCGACACGGATCGTCGTCTTCTTTGACACCCCTGCGGCCATGGCGGAGATTCGTTCGCACAGTCCTCGGAGCGAGGCGGAACGGAGCGGATGATGACGGAGACGACGGCGGGTTTCGAGCCCACGAAGTTCGCGTATTGGGTGCCCAACGTGTCGGGCGGACTGGTGGTGTCCTCGATCCAGCAGCGGACCTCGTTCGACCTGGACTACAACATCGAACTGGCCCGCACGGCCGAGCGCGTCGGCTTCGAGTACGCGCTCAGTCAGGTGCGGTACCTGTCGAGCTACGGCGCGGCGCAGCAGCACGAGTCGACGTCGACGAGCCTCGCCCTGCTCCTTGCGACCGAGAAGCTGAAGGTCATCGCGGCGGTGCACCCGGGCCTGTGGGAGCCGGCGGTCCTCGCGAAGTTCCTCCTCACGGCCGACAACTTCTCGAAGGGTCGCGCGGCCGTCAACGTCGTGTCGGGCTGGTTCAAGGACGAGTTCACCAAGCTCGGACTCCCCTGGCTCGACCACGACGAGCGCTACCGGCGGTCGGGCGAGTTCCTGCAGGTCCTGCGCAAACTGCTGACCGAGGAGAACGTCCGGTTCGCGGGCGACTTCTACCGGGTGAACGACTTCACTCTGCGGCCCGGACCCTACCCGGTGCCCGGGCGACCGCATCCGGAGATCTTCCAGGGCGGCAACTCGACGGCGGCGCGTTTCAACGGCGGCGCCTACGCGGACTGGTACTTCTCCAACGGCAAGGACTTCGACGGCTTCACCGAGCAGTACGACGAGGTCACCCGCATCGCGGCGGAGCACGGACGCCGCGTGCGGTTCGGCCTGAACGGCTTCGCGATCGTGCGCGACACCGAGGCCGAGGCGCGCGAGCAGTTGCGCGAGATCATCGCCAAGGCCGATACCGAGGCCGTGGAGGGCTTCCGGACGTCGGTCCAGCAGGCGGGTCCGGCGACCGCAGACCGCAAGGGGATGTGGGCGGACTCGAGCTTCGAGGACCTCGTCCAGTACAACGACGGGTTCCGGACGCAGCTCATCGGCACACCCGAGCAGGTCGCCCGACGCATCGTCGAGTACCGCCGGCGCGGGGTCGACCTCCTCCTCCTCGGCTTCCTGCACTTCCAGGAGGAGCTCGAGCAGTTCGGCGAGAAGGTCATCCCTCTGGTGCGCGAACTCGAGGCTCAGACGGGGGTTGCGCAGCGTCACCACGCCGAGGTGTGAGGAATCTTGCGCTGATCTTGAGGTGATGTTGCGCTTCGCTTGCGCCGCACCCGACACCATGAATGGTGTCGCCGTTGGAGACGACCACCCGAAGCTCGGATCCATCGTGAGCAGCAACTCCGCTGGGGGACGCGGAGTTTCTGGGGGCTCTGCGCGACAGGGCCTGGGGTGCGTGGTTGGGGAGCTCGCACCCCAGGCAGTCCCCCCGCGTCGAGGTGGCGCGTAGGGTGAACGCGTGGACATCCGCGTCGCCGCGTACGCCGTCATCACCGACGGGGACCGCATCCTGCTCGCTCACTGGAACAGCCCCACGAGACCCGCGTGGACCATGCCCGGCGGGGGCATCGATCCCGGCGAGGATCCGAAGGATGCCGCGGTGCGCGAGGTCTTCGAGGAGACGGGGTTCCACGTGGAACTCGACGGCATCCTCGGCACCGACTCGCAGGTGATCGCCGCCAAGGACCGGCTGCACGGCGAAGGGCCCATCCAGGCGCTCCGCATCCTCTACCGCGCGCACATCGTCGGCGGCGACCTCCGCAATGAGAAGGACGGATCGACCGACGAGGCGGCGTGGTTCCCGCTCAGCGACGTCCCGGCGCTGACCCGGGTCGGTCTCGTGGACACCGCCCTGCGGATGGCGGGGCTGCTGCCTCAGGCCTGACGCTCGCCCATCGCCTGCGAGATGTCGGCGACCGTCGCGCCGTAAGCACGGATGAGGTCGTCGGCGTCGACGAAGAGGCTGAAGCCGTGGGCGCCGGCTCCCATCGCGATCCGTCGACCCGTGATGGTCTCGTCCGCGTAGACGGGCCAGTCCGTCGTGCTGCCGATCGGTGTGATCGTGCCGCGCTCGAACCCCGTCGCCGCGAGCGCGAGCTCCGGTTCGGGCAGCCGCAGTTTGTTCACACCGACCACGGCCCGCAGCTTCGGCCACGAGATGGCGCGATGGCCCGGGATGAGGGCGAACAGGTAGGTGTCGTCGCTGCGCTTGACGACGAGGGTCTTCACGATGTCGGATGCCGCGAGACCCAGCAGCCGTGCGGCTTCCTCGAGACTCCCCGCGGCCGGCCGGGCGACGAACTCCACCGACAAAGACCGGGAGCGCGCCGCTTCAGCGACGCGCTCCGACGGTACGGGCGTGGATTCAGGCATCCGGTGCACGCAGCGGGTCGTCCGCCACCCACAGCTCGTCGTCGGCACGCAGCGTCTGCCACGCGGCGTAGAGCACACCGGCGGCCGCGGCAATGCCGAGGATGAGGGCGAGGACGCCGCCGGCGCTCGGGCCGCTCTTCTTCTCGGGGACGCTGAGCTTCTTCGTCGCCTTCTTGCCGGCCTTCTTCGCCTTCTTGCGGAAGTCGTCGGCGTCGAAGCCGCCGAGCCCCTTGCCCTTCGCCAGACGGAGACGCTTGTCGTTGGCGACGTCCCACACCGACAGGGCGGTACCGACGACGGCTCCCGCGGCGGGGACGAGGGCGCCGTTGAGCACCTTGCGTCCGGTCTCGACACCGCGGTCGACGTAGGGAGCGGCGTACCGCTCGTAGGAGTGCTTGGCGGCGGGCACCACGTGGTCGTGGTTGTACTTGCCGAGCTGGCGACCCGCCTCGCGGGCGACCTCACCGGCCTGGCCGACCAGCACCTGCTGGGACTCCCAGAGATTCGCAGCCTGCTTCTGCAGCTTGCGGAGTTCCTTCTTGGTCTTGCGGTTGAGGCTCACGGGGCCCTCCCTTTTCGGGGTTCATCCGGGGACGTAGTGGGTCCATACTGCCAGACGCATTCAGGCTGTGAGGGGGGTTGCAAGTGAGAGGATGATGGGTATGCCGATTCACTCCGCTGTCGCAACCCTGCACACCACCCACGGCGACATCGTCGTCAACCTGTTCGGCGACCAGGCGCCGCGCACCGTCAAGAACTTCATCGGCCTCGCCGACGGATCCCAGGCGTGGACGCACCCCGCCACCGGCAAGCCGGGCGAGGGTCCCCTCTACACCGACGTCATCTTCCACCGCATCATCCCGGGCTTCATGATCCAGGGCGGCGACCCGCTCGGTCAGGGCGTCGGCGGACCGGGCTACAACTTCGACGACGAGATCAGCCCCGAGCTGACCTTCAGCAAGCCCTACCTCCTCGCCATGGCGAACGCGGGCCTGCGCCGCAACGCCATCACGGGCAAGGCCGAGGGCACCAACGGGTCGCAGTTCTTCATCACGACCGACCCGACCCCGTGGCTCAACGGCAAGCACACGATCTTCGGCGAGGTCGCCGATGACGCCTCCCGCAAGGTGGTCGACGCCATCAGCGCCGTCCCGACCGGGGCGCAGGACCGTCCGCTCGAGCCCGTCGTCATCTCGTCGATCGACATCGCCGAGGCCTGATCCCTTCGTGACCTCGGCCGACCCCCGGACCAATCCGGACAACTTCTGCTACCGGCATCCCGACCGTCAGAGCTTCGTGCTCTGCCAGCGATGCCTCCGCACCATCTGCCCCGAGTGCCAGACCCCGCTTCCGGTGGGGGTCATCTGCCCGGAGTGCCTGGCGGAGCAGCAGAAGGGCGCGCGGTCGGCCGAGGTGAGGCGGATGCCGGGGCGGTTCGCACGCAAGATGCGCAGCGACCGCCCCATCGTCACCTACGCCATCATGATCGTCACGGTCGCGGTCTACCTGGTGCAGCTGATCCCCGTCGTCGGCGGTGCGGTCACGGGTGCACTCGCCTTCGCCCCGCCGTATGTCGTGCCGGGCACCGGTGCGCCCTTCGAGCCCTGGCGGATGGTGACGGTGGCCCTCGTGCACTCGACACCGCTGCCGTTCCACGTCGCCCTCAACATGCTCGCGCTGTGGGCGCTCGGACGCAGCCTCGAGCCCCTGCTCGGCAAAGCCCGCTTCCTCGCCCTCTATGTTCTGAGTGCGATCGGCGGGTCGGTCCTCGTGGCGCTCATCGCGCCGGGCTCGGCGGTCGTCGGCGCGTCCGGTGCCGTGTGGGGACTGCTGACGGCGATGCTCATCATCGGCCGCCACGTCGGTGCGAACATCCTGCCGATCGCGATCCTGCTCGGGATCAACCTGGTGTTCTCGTTCGTTGGCGCCGGGGTCTCGTGGCAGTCCCACATCGGTGGTGGCCTCGTCGGCCTGCTGGTTGGGTTCGTGTTCGCACGCACCCGCGCGCAGAACCGTCAGAAGCTGCAGGCGCTCCTGCTCGTCGTGATCGGCCTCGGCCTCGTCGCCCTGGCGGTCACGGTACCCGGTCTGCTTTACCTCTGAGTTATCCACAGGTTCATCCCCAGGTGGGGATGAATCACACGGGTGTAATTCCCGCCGGGGCAGAGGGATGCCGCAGGCTCAGCGCCAGCGCGTTGTCATGAGGAACCCGATGAACGCGATGCCGAAGCCGATCGCGAGGTTCCACGGTCCGATCTCGGGGATCGGGAAGGCCTGGCCGCTCAGGTAGAAGACGATGATCCAGATCAGACCGATGAGCATCAGCCCGAGCATGATCGGCTTGAACCAGACGGGGTTGGGGGCGGCTTCGCCCTCGGTCTGGACGAGTCGGTCGTCGTCCTTGTCTCCACGTGCCATGGAGGGAAGTCTACCTGCCAGCCCGGATTCAGCCTTCGCTGGCTAAACTCCGATCGTGACCGACTCCTCGCCCACGGAGCATCCCACCCGACGTTCCCGTCGCCTGCGTCCTCGTCGTCGCGCCACGGTTGCGAGCGTCCTCGGCGAGATCCTCCTCACGTTCGGCGTGCTGACGCTGCTCTACGTCTCCTGGCACACCTGGATCGGTGACGCCATCGTGCAGAGCGAGCAGCACGCGGCGGCGCAGGCGCTCGCCGACGAATGGGCGAACGAGGCGCAGGAGGAGCCGGCACCGTCCGAGACACCCGCGCCCGACGCGACGGCCGAGCCCGGGTCCCCGGCGGCGATTCCCGTCCTCGGCGACCAGTCGCACGGTGACGTGTTCGGGATCATGAAGGTGCCGCGGTTCGGGGCGAACTGGCAGTTCAAGATCGCCTCCGGCATCACGCGGCCCGACATCCTCGATCGCGGGGAGATCGGGCACTACCCCGACACCGCGATGCCCGGCGCGGTCGGGAACACCGCGTACGCCGCGCATCGCTGGACCTCCGGGGCCCCCTTCGACCCCATCGACCGCTTGGTCATCGGCGACGCGATCGTCATCCAGACGAAGGCGGGCTGGTACACCTACCGGTTCCGCTCGCTCGAGTACGTGCAGGAGACGCAGGTGCAGGTGCTGCTCCCCGTCCCCAATCAGCCGGACGTCGAGGCCAACGGCCGATACCTGACGCTCACCAGCTGCGCGCCGAAACTGAACTCCCTGGAGCGCATCATCGCCTACGCCGTGTTCGACGAGTTCACCCCGACCGCCGACGGACCGCCGGCGTCGCTGACCGGCGGGGTGGGCGCCTGATGTACGCGGCTCTCTGGCGTGTGCTGCCCGGTCCGTGGTGGGTGCGGGTGCTGATCCTGATCGTGCTGGCCGCGATCATCCTGTACCTGCTCTTCTACTACGCGTTTCCATGGGTCTTCCAGACGCTGTGGCCGAACGAGGAGTCCACCGTCGGCGGCGGCGGGTGACCAGCGGCATCCGTGTCCTCGTCGTCGACAACCACGACAGTTTCGTCCACACCCTGATCGGGTACCTCGCCGAGTTGGGTGCCGACGTCGAGATGGTCGAATCGGATGCCGCCGACGTCCTCTCCCGGATGGACGATGCCGACGGCGTCGTGATCTCTCCCGGCCCCGGCACGCCGGAGGACGCGGGCGCATCGATCGAGGTCGTCCGCCGGTGTGCGAGGACGGCGACACCCCTGCTGGGCGTCTGCCTCGGACACCAGGCCATCGCCGCGGCGTTCGGCGGCGTGGTCTCTCACGCACCCGATCTCATGCACGGGCGGACGTCGGCCGTGCACCACGAGGGGGCGGGCGTGTTCGCCGGGTTGCCGGATCCCTTCACCGCGACGCGGTACCACTCGCTCACAGTCGAGCGGAGCAGTGTTCCGGCGGAGCTGCGCGTGACGGCGTGGACCGCGTCCGGAACGGTCATGGGCCTCGCCCATCGGTCGCTGCCGATCGAGGGTGTGCAGTTCCATCCCGAGAGCGTGCTGAGCGAGGGCGGCTACCAGCTGCTGGGCACGTGGCTGGAGGGCGTCGGAGTGACGGATGCCGCGGCGCGAGGCGCCGGGCTCTCGCCGCACCGGAGCGTGGTGTGATCGACCGGGTCAGCCGCTGCAGGTCGTGAGGACGATCTCAGAGCCCACGGGCACCTCGCCGATCGCCGACTGGACTTTGACCATCCGCGGGTCGGTGGCCGGGCACGAAGCATCCTCCTGGACGACGGGCTCGAGGCGGTACTCGTCCGAGCTGAGGATCTCGGCGGCCTTGTCGACCGTGTAGTTCAGCGCGAAGTCCTCGACGGTGACGGTGCCGGTGGCGACGACGAGGTCGACGGCAGTGTCGAGGGGGACCTCTTCGCCAGCGGTCACGGGCGCGCCGTCCACGGATCCGCTGATCACGACATCGGCCGCCAGGGCGGGGTCGTTGCGTCGCGTGATCGAACCGAGCGTGAGGCCCTCCTGCTCGAGGGCGGTCGTCACCTCGTCGACCGTCAGATTGGCGAGGGTGGGGATGGCGGCCATCTCGACACCCTCCGAGACGTACACGGTGACCTGGTCTCCCGGTGCGACGGTGGTGCCGGCCGCGGGGTCGGTGCGCACCACGGCGCCCTCGGGGACGTCGGCGCTCGTCTCGCCGACCTGCAGCGGCTCGAGCTGGTCCTTGCCGAGGACCTCCTGCGCGCGGTCCCAGGTCATCGTCACGACGTCGGGGACGGTGAGCGCGTTCGGGGTGACGGTCCCCTCCTCCGGGCGGATCGTGTTCACCCAGATGAAGACCGACACGAGCAGCACGGCGAGCATCGCGATGCCGGCCCACACCCACGCGACGGGTGGCCCGGCCTGCGTGCGGCGCATCGTGTCGTCGCTCGTCAGTTGGCGCAGCGACCGCGCCGTCTCGGCCGCCTGCTTCGGGTCGGGTCCGTACAGCTCGTTGCTGAGGTGCTCGACGCGTCGCTTGCTCGGCGCCTTGCGGCCGGTCGCGGCGGCGAGGGCGTCGCGGAAGGCGACGGCGGTCTGCGGCCGCTGGAACGGGTCCTTCGCGAGCGCGCGCAGCACGAGGGCGTCGAGCGACCGCGGCACGGTCTCGACCACCTCGGACGGCGGGACGGGCGCCTCGGACACGTGCTGATACGCGACCGCGATCGGGTTCTCGCCGCGGAACGGCGGCTGCCCCGTCAGCAGTTCGTAGAGGACGATGCCGGCCGAGTAGATGTCGGCGCGGGCGTCCACAGGGTCGCCCTTGGCCATCTCGGGCGAGAAGTACGACGCGGTTCCGATGATCGCGGTGGTCTCGGCGACCGTCGACGACGAGTCCGACACGGCGCGCGCGATGCCGAAGTCCATGACCTTCACCTGACCGGCATCCGTCACCATCACGTTGCCGGGCTTGATGTCGCGGTGGACGACGCCGGCCCGGTGGGAGTACTCGAGGGCTTCGAGGATGCCGTCGGTGTAGCGCAGGGCGTCCTCGATCGGGACGGGACCCTCGCTGATGATGTCCTTCAGCAGGCGCCCCGAGACGAGCTCCATGACGATGTACGGTTCGGGATGCGGCTGACCCGCGGCATCCGTCCTCGTCTCCTCACCGGCGTCGAAGACCCGGACGATCGCAGGGTGCGACATGCGCGACGCGGACTGCGCCTCGAGGCGGAACCGCGTGCGGAACGCGCCGTCGGCGGCGAGATCGGGCTCGAGGATCTTGATGGCGACGTCGCGCCCGAGGGTGAGGTCCTGCCCGCGGTACACCGAAGCCATGCCGCCTCGGCCGATGAGGTCATCGACGCGGTAGCGGCCCGAAAGCACGCGTTGCTGAACGGACACATCACTCCCCGGAATGGAACCCGGACAGCCTATCCGACCCCGCTCGAAAGCCCGCTGAAAGCGGTCGTGGTCAGCCGTCGCCCTCGCCGTCGGCCGGCGGGGTCTCCTCGGGCGCGGGCACGATCGACGCGGACGCCTCGGGGGAGCTCCCCGACTCGCGCTCGGTGCTCTCGCCCGTGCACGTGACGGTGTAGGTCACCGAGAGGGCCTGGCTGTTCTCGTCGACGACGATCTTCGCCGGGCGCTGGTCGATGCCGAAGCTCGCCGTCGACTCGCCGTTCGTGTCGAAGATGCCACCCGAGAGCGTCATCGTGTAGCTCGACGCCGTGGGAGCGCCCGCGGGGCAGGTGTAGCTGTCCCACATGACCTGGACCGTCGATCCGGCGGTGACGGTGCCGTCGCCGTTGCCACCCTCGATGCGGGGGGCAGCGGGCACTCCGAGCGCCGCGGCGTCGGCGTAGTACAGCAGCGTGATCTCGCGGTCGAAGCGCACGTTGCCGGTCGGGTCGACGCTGTAGACCTGACCGGCCTCCGCGTCGGTGTCCGCCTCGGCACCGCGCTCGCAGACGACGTTGTCGAAACCGTTGTCGTTGAGGATCGCGGTGGCTTCCTCGCACGTCTTCCCCTCGAGCCCCAGGGTCGCGGGGTTCGCGGTCGTCGGCTCGGTCTCGGTGGGCGTCGGCGCGGGTGAGGAGGGCGGGACGCTCGCGCTCGACGGAGGATTCGAGGGGGTGTCGCTCGGAGCCGCGGTGTTGCCCTGCGGCATGAACAGCGTGATCAGGAAGCCCACGAGGACGATGGTCAGCAGCACGATGAGCGCGACGAGCGGCCACGTCCACGGGCTGCGCTTCTTCTTGCGCTGCGTCCCCGCGGGCGAGGCCTGGTCGGTCGACAGCGCGGCCGTGCCCGTACCGACGGCGGCGGCCGCACCGGCCCCGGCCGCAGCGGCGGCGCCGGCGGGCAGGAGGCGGGTCGTGGCATCCGATCCCGTGGTCGGGGTGAGCAGCTGCGTGAACGCGTCCGCGTCGGCGGCGCCGCCGATCGCGGGGACGATGGCCGCGGCACCGGCGACGTCCCCACGACGCAGCGCGCCGGCGGCACGCGCGACGGCGGAGGCCGAGGCGGGACGGTCCTCGGGCTTCTTCGCGATCATGCTCATCACGAAGCGCTGCACGGGCTCGGCGACCGTGTCGGGCAGCGGCGGCGGGGTGTCGTTGATCTGCGCCATCGCGATGGCGACCTGCGACTCACCCGTGAACGGACGACGACCCGCGAGCAGTTCATAGGCGACGATGCCGAGCGAATAGATGTCGGTGGAGGGGGATGCCGCGTGCCCCGACGCCTGCTCGGGCGAGAGGTACTGGACGGTTCCCATGACCTGGCCGGTCGCGGTCAGCGGCACCTGGTCGGCGATGCGGGCGATGCCGAAGTCGGTGATCTTGACGCGGCCGTCGGGGGTGATCAGCAGGTTGCCGGGCTTGATGTCGCGGTGGACGAGCCCCGCGGCGTGGGCCGCTTGCAGCGCCGACGCGGTCTGCGCCACGATGTCGAGCGTCTTGTCGGTCGAGAGGGCGCCCTCGCGCTCGAGGATCGTCGACAGCGCCTCGCCGGGGACGAGCTCCATGACGAGGAAGGCGGAGCCGTTCTCCTCGCCGTAGTCGAAGACGCTGGCGATGCCCTCGTGGTTCACGAGCGCGGCGTGACGGGCCTCGGCGCGGAAGCGCTCGAGGAAGCCCGGGTCGCCCATGTACTCGTCTTTGAGGATCTTGATGGCGACCGTGCGGCCGATGACGTGGTCGGTGGCCTCCCAGACCTCGCCCATGCCGCCGATCGCGATCCGCGAGTCCAGTTCGTACCGTCCGCCGAAGCTCACACCCTGCGTCGGTCTCATTCGCTCAGCACCGCCTCAATCACTTTCTTCGCGATCGGGGCCGCGATCCCGTTGCTCGTGCCGTTCTGGCCGAGCCCACCACCGTTCTCCACCATCACCGTGACGACCACTTCCGGGTCCTCTGCGGGCGCGAAACCGGTGAACCAGAGCGTGTACGGGTCCCCCGGATTGTGCTCCGCCGTTCCGGTCTTCCCGGCGACGTCGACGCCGTCTATTCTCGCACCCGACGCCGCACCGTTTTGGACGTTGCCGATCATCAGGGTCGTCATCGTCTCGGCCACCTCGGGGGTCAGCGCTTCGCCGAACTGCGTGTTCGCGGGCTCCTCCTGCACCGTCAGATCGGCCGCGACGACGCGGTCGACCATCCGCGGGTTCATGACAACGCCGTCGTTCGCGATGCCGGCGGCGACCATCGCCATCTGCAGCGGGGTGGCGCGCACGTCGGTCTGACCGATGCCGCTGAGCGCGGTCTGCGGCGCGTCGAAGCCCTCGGGGTAGCTCGACGCGGCGACGTCGAGGGGGATCTCGAAGGCCGAGTTGAAGCCGAACTTCTGCGCCTGCTCGCGGATGGCGTCGGTGCCGAGCTCGAGCGCGAGCTCGGCCATGGGGATGTTGCAGCTGAGCCGCAGCGCGGTCTCGAGCGTCGTCTTCTCCCCCGGTCCGCACGTGCCGCGGTCGAAGTTGTGCAGGACGTTGTTGGTTCCCGGGAGCGTGAAGGTCGCCGGGTTGTCGAACTCGGAGTCGGGGGTGTACTTCCCCGAGGCGAGGGCGGCCGACGCGACGACGAGCTTGAAGGTCGATCCGGGGGGCTCCGTCTCGCGGGTCACCCGGTTGGTGAGCGGTCGCAGCGGATCCGCCTGCAGCTCCTGATCGGCGGCGTTGACCGCCGAGCTGTTGTGCGAGGCGAGCTTGTTGGTGTCGAAGCTGGGGCTGGTGGCCATCGCGAGGATGCGGCCCGTGTCGGGCTCCATCGCGACGACCGCGCCCTCGAGTCCGTCCAGCGCGTCGTACGCCACCTTCTGCACCGCGGGGTCGAGCGAGAGGAGCACGTTCGACCCGCGCGGCGGCTGGCCGCTCACGATCTGGTCGAGTCGGGTCAGGAACTGCTGGCTGCCGGTGCCGGCGAGGGCCGCGTTCATCGCGTACTCGAGCCCGGTCGAGGAGCGCAGGACGGGATTGATGAACCCGGTCACGGGCGCCCACATCTCGGCATCCGGGTACGTGCGGATCCAGCTGTAGACGTCGTCGCTCGGCACGGACGACGCGATCGCCGTGCTGCCGGCGAAGATCGTGCCGCGCTGCACCGCGTACGAGTCGTACAGCGTGCGCCGGTTGTCGGGGTTCTCGTTCAGTTGACCGGCAAGGGCCACCTGGATCACGCTCGTCGCCGCGAACAGGCTGAGGAACATGAGGAGCACCACGACGCTCAGTCGACGGAGTTGCTTGGTCATCCGATCACCACCCGGGGCCTGGAGCGGACGGCATCCGAGATCCTCAACAGGATCGCGATGATGAGGAAGTTCGCGATGAGGGAGGAACCGCCGGCCGCGAGGAACGGCATCGTCAGACCCGTCAGCGGGATGAGACGGGTGACGCCGCCGACCATGATGAACACCTGCAGCGCGATGGTGAACGACAGCCCCGTCGCGAGCAGCTTTCCGAAGTCGTCCTGACCCGCGATGCCGATCCGGATGCCGCGGCTGACGAAGACCATGTACAGGGCCAGGATCGCGAAGACGCCGACCAGGCCGAGTTCCTCACCGAGGCTCGGGAGGATGTAGTCGTTGTGGGCGAGCGGCGTCAGGTCGGGTCGGCCCAAGCCCCAGCCAGTGCCGATGAGTCCGCCGTGGGCGAGGCCGAAGATGCCCGAGACGAGCTGGTAGCTGCTGCCGTTGATGTAGTCCGGGTTGAAGGCGTCGAGCCAGTTCGAGAACCGGGAGGCGACGTAGGGCAGGACCTGCGAGGCGGCCAGGGCGCCCGCGACGGCCAGGAGGACGCCGAGGATCGCCCAGCTCGCCTTGCCCGTCGCGACGTAGAGCATCGCGATGAACATGCCGAAGATGAGGATGCCGGTACCCAGGTCGCGCTGAAGGACGATGATCCCGAGCGAGACACCCCACACGATCAGCAGCGGCCCGAGCTGGCGGGCGTGCGGCCAGGTGATCCCGAGGAAGCGCGTGCCGACCGAGGTGAGGGCCTCGCGGGTGCGGACGAGGTAGCCGGCGAAGAAGATCGCGAGGCAGATCTTCGCGAGCTCACCGGGCTGGAACGAGAAGACACCGGCGACCGACACCCAGACGTCGGCGCCCGCCTCGATGCCGAGTCCCGGAACGAAGGGGAGCAGCAGTAGCAGGATGCCGCTGAGGCCGAACACGTACGTGTACCGGAAGAGCACCCGGTAGTTGCGCAGGAAGATGACGATGAGGATGGCGCCCGCGATCGCGATCGCCGCCCAGACGAGCTGGCGGAACCCGAGCGAGGACCAGCCGACGCGGTCCTCGGCGATGTCGAGGCGGTAGATCATCGCGACGCCGATGCCCGTGAGGAGCGTCGCGATCGGCAGGACGAACGGGTCGGCGTCGCGGGCACAGATGCGCGTCACGATGTGCAGCGCCAGCGACAGCCCCGCCAGCCATCCGCAGTACGAGAGGAACGTCGGGTCGATCTCGTCGCGGGTGCCCAGCTGGACGAGCAGCACGGCGACCGTCGAGACGATGATGGCGAACACGAGCAGGCCGAGCTCGCGGTTGCGCTGCGTCGCCGGCATCCGGAGCTTCCGGAGTGCCTTGATGACCGTCGTGTCGGTTTCTACCGCGGCTGTCATGGGGTCCCCTGGCGGAGGTTGTCGACGATCGCCTCGGCGTCGGCGAGGGATCGGGCGGAGATGGTCTGCTCCACGGACAGCCGCTGATACGCGGGCAGGTCCGCGAGGAGGATGTCGGTGTCCTCGTACGGCGTCGACAGCGAGATCGGACCGATGTCCTGCTGGATGCCGCGGTAGATCACGACGCTGTCGTCGTCGGGGCCGACGAAGTAGCGCGTCTGGGTCCAGGCGTACCCGGCGAAGACCCCCGCGGCGAGCACCGCGACGATCGCGATGAAGCCGACGAACCACCAGACGCGGCGCCGGCGCGCGCGGCGCCGGTCCTCTTCGATGAGCTCCTCGAGGTACTCGGCCGCGGGCTCGAAGTGGCTGGGCTCGTTCGCCGCCTGGCGTCCGGTCTGGAACCAGCCCGTGCGGGCGGGGCGCGCCACGGGGACCTCGATGCCCTTCGGCGTGGCCGCGGACCCGACGACGGTCGCGGTGCCGCTGAACATCGGATGCCGCCCGCCCACGTCGACGAGGACGATCGTGACGTTGTCGGGGGCACCGGCATCCAGCGCCAGCTTCAGGAGCATGTCGGCGGTGCGACCCGGGGCGAGGTCCTGGCGCAGGACCTTGGCGGTCTGCGCGTCGTCGACGACGCCGCACAGGCCGTCGGAGCAAATGAGCCACCGGTCGCCCGGCTGGGTCTGCATGATGAACGCGTCGACCTCGGGATCGGTGCCCATGTCGCCGAGCACGCGCATGAGGACGGACCGGCGCGGGTGGTAGCGCGCTTCTTCGGGGGTGATCCGGCCCGAGTCGACGAGGCGCTGGACGAAGGTGTGATCGGTCGTGATCTGCGTCAGCACGCCGTCGCGGAAGAGGTAGACGCGGGAGTCGCCAATGTGGGCGATGACGGCGTAGTCGTCGACCATGAGCACGGCGCTGACCGTCGTGCCCATTCCGGCGAGCTCGGGGCGCTCGGCGACCGTGTCGACGAGGACGTGGGCGGCGTCGACGATCGATTCGCGGAGCTCGCGCTCGGCTTCGGCCGGCGTCGGGAACCCGTGGTCGAGGCCCTCGAGGTGGTGGACGGCGATGCTCGAGGCGATGTCACCGCCGGCGTGCCCGCCCATGCCGTCGGCGACGACGAACAGGTTCGAGCCCGAGAAGCCCGAGTCCTGGTTGTTGGAGCGGACCTTCCCGGTATGCGAGATGGCGGCGCTCGAGCCCTCGAAGACCATCGGTGCGGGCCGTTACTTCCGCAGCTCGAACGTCGTGGCGCCGACCTTGATCGGAGCGCCGATGATGACGGGGACGGGGGATGCCACGCGCTCGCCGTCGTGCCAGGTGCCGTTCGTCGAGTCCAGGTCCTGCACCATCCACTGCTCACCCCAGAGGACGAGGCGGGCGTGGTGGCTCGAGGTGTAGTCGTCGCGGATGACGAGGCCCGACTCGCTGGAGCGGCCGATCGTCAGGGGCTCGTCACCGAGGGGCAGTTCGAGTCCGGCCTTCGGTCCGCTCGTGATGACGATGCGGGACACGGTGTTGACCGTCGCCTTCTGGGGGCCCGAGGGTGCCGCCGGGCGCGTCATGACCGGCGAGACGATGGAGGTCTCGGCGTTGGCCGGGGCCGTCGCGACGGGGCCCGCGGCGGCCGGTGCCGGCTCGGGCATCTTGCGCACCTTGACGCCGAACAGGTCGGCGCGCAGCGAGTAGACCACTGCGAAGACGAAGAACCACAGCAGGATCAGGAATCCGATCTGCAGCAGCAGGAGTGTCAGTTCGCTCATGCCTGGCCTCCGAGGTCGAACAAGCGGGTCGCGGGATCCTGCGGCCGCGGGGGGATGCGGGATGCCGCCTGCGCGACGACGCGGAACGTGATGCGCGTGCGGCCGATCGTGACGACGGAGTCCGGCTCGAGGGCGGCCTCCGAGACCTTCTGCCCGTTCAGCTGGGTGCCGTTGGTCGAGCCGAGGTCGCGGACCATCGCACGGCGACCGTCCCACAGGATCTCGACGTGGCGACGGCTGGTGCCGGCGTCGGGGATCGTGATGTCGGCATCCGTCCCTCGGCCGATCACGGTGCGGCTGCCGGTGAGGCGGTGCTGCGTGCCGTCGATCTCGACGACGCCGTGCCACGAGACCTCCTCGGCTGAGGCGGAGCGCGAGTCGACGCGGACGGTGCCGGTCGTCAGGGACTCGTCGGGGTTGATCGCGAGCGAGACGGGGCCTGCGAAGCTGTACTTCTGCGCCTTGGCGTGGCCCTCGACCAGCTGGACGAGTTCGTCGTGCAGTGTGCGGCCGAGGGCGCCCATGCGTTCGTGGTCGGCGGGGGCGAGCCGGACGACGAGCGTGTTCGGCACGAGGATGCGGTCGCGCGAGACGACGGCGGCCTTCGCATCGAGTTCGGCACGCAGTGCGGAGGCGATCTCTACAGGCTGCACACCGCTGCGGAAGGTCTTCGCGAACGCGCCGTTCACGGCGCGCTCGATTCCCTTCTCGAAGCTGTCAAGTAGTCCCACGGGGCTCCTCAGGCAGTCTGGACCGGTGCTCACATGCTAGTTGTCGACCCTGGCAGGGTCTGGGGAACACAGCTGCGGCCGTTTCTCCGGCGGGCTCGCGCCATGATATCCTCGGAAAGTTGATCCCGTGGCGACACGGGTTCGCGCGAGTGGCGGAATAGGCAGACGCGCTGGCTTCAGGTGCCAGTGCCCGAAAGGGCGTGGGGGTTCAACTCCCCCCTCGCGCACAGACAGTGCGACACGGAGCCGGTCGGTGGTGAGAACCCCGACCGGCTTCGTCGTTTCTGGGCGATGCCAACAATCGAGACGGTCGCGGCACAGGTTCCACAAGAGGACCCTGAGGCTGCACACGGCGCAGTGAACCACGACTCGCGCCATGATCCGTTCCCTGATGTCGCCCCCGTTACCGGCCCCGTACGCCATGGACTTACTCGGCGGGGGGACGGACCGCAGGCGGTTGTGCTTTCCATGAGCGGGCCACCGAGCGGCGCTGACTAGGCTTCGGACCCTTGAGTATGGGTCACGCGCCGGGGCCGATTCTGCGGATGAAGGGAATGGGATGCAGTTTCGTCGAGTGGGCAGTGAGAAAGATCGGGAGCGAGTTCGGTCATTCTTCGCCGAGAACCTCGCCGATCAGACCGGCTACCCGATCCCGCCTCGCTCGTTGGATGCGGAGATCGGGATTCCATCCATTCTGCGGGTCGCCGAAGACGAGGACGGCACGATCCAGGCGGCCATGTTCGCCTCCCGCAACCCCGAGGATGTGCTTCGGTGGCGCTACAGAGGGCAGATGCGTGTCGCGTCAGTCATCGCCGACGAGATGCTGATGATCCATGAAGTCGCCGTAGCGCCCGCCCATCGACGGCGCGGCCTCGGCGCGAAACTCATCGCTGCGGGAATCGACGACGCCCGCGGCTCAGACGCGTCCGTTGTGACGGTGATCTTCGACGACTCACAGCCCGGCCTATATGAGTTCTACACACGCAGCGGATTCCACGCACTCGACCGGGGCGAGCTTCTCAACATGCGGTTCGCCCAACTCGAAGGCGTCAGCATCGGGTTCCCGCAGGACAATCCGACGTATCGGTGGGGCGTGCTGCCGCTGAACAGCCGCCGCGTGAAGATCCTTCCCCCTGGGCCAGTCCGATGATCCTGCGAAGCCTGCCCAGCTTCCTGCTGCCAGACGGCCCGGCGCCTTCCGTCCCGTCGTCCGGATCAGCCCTGGTAGCCGATGAGCCAGGTGACCCCGAAGCGGTCGGTGACCGTTCCGTCGTGGTCGCCCCAGGCGCGCAGCTGCAGATCGTCGACGATCCGGCCTCCGTCGGCCAGCCGGGCGAACCACGTCTCGAGGACGGCCGGCTCCGCAGCCCCCAGCAGGGCGAACATCACTCCGCGCAGCTCCAGCGCTTCGTCCCCGGGCCCACCGTCCGAGGCGAAGAGCGCGACCGGGCCGGTCAGCATCCCGTGGGCGATGAAACCGCCGGGGCCGTCGACGCGCTCGAACTCGGCGAACGTGTTCAGCACGAGGTCGCCGCCGAACACCCCCTGATAGAAGGTCAGTGCGTCGCGCGCCGTGCCGGGGAACGTCAGATACGGGGTGAGTCCGGTCATCCGCTCACCGTAGACCGCCGTCACCCGCGTGACCAGAGCGGATGCCGGTGCCCGTCCCTTGATGACGCGCCGATCAGCTCAGCGAGAGGAAGAGCTTCTCGAGGTCCGCCATCTGCAGCTCGGCGTCGTCCTCGCCGAGGCACTGCTGCATGGCGGCGACGATGACCGCGAACCCGGCCCGATCGATCGCGCTCGACACGGCAGAGAGCTGTGTGACCACCGCGCGGCAGTCGCCGCCGTCCTCCACGGCGGCGATCACGGCGGCGAGCTGACCCTGCGCGCGCTTGAGGCGGTTCGCGATGCGGCGAACGGCCTCGTCGTCCCGGAGCGCCGTCGACACCGTCAGACCTCCTCGCGCGCCGCGGCCTCGAGGCCGTCGGTCCACGTGAGCCAGCCGCCGTCGAGGTTGCGGACATCGTGCCCCAGCTGCTGCAGCAGGCGGCTCGCGGTGTGCCCGCGCTGTCCGACCCTGCAGTGCACGATGAGGGGCGCGTCGGGCAGCTCCGAATGACGCTCGCGGATCTCGTCGAGCGGCAGGAGGACGGCGCCGGGGATCGCACCGGCCTCGTTCTCCTCAGCTGTGCGGACGTCGACCACGACGGCGCCGACCGCGCGGGCGGCATCCACTTCGTGCCACTGGATCGTGCGGTCGGCTCCCGTCGCGAGGTTCTCGGCGACGTACCCCGCCATGTTGATCGCGTCCTTCGCCGATCCGTACTGCGGTGCGTACGCGAGTTCGAGCTGGGACAGAGCGGATGCCGTGAGCCCGGCCGTCATGGCGACGGCGAGGACGTCGAGCCGCTTGTCGACGCCGGCTCCGCCGACGATCTGCGCCCCCAGGATCAGGTCGGTCTCGGGGTCGACGAGCAGCTTCATCGCCATCTGCTCGGCACCCGGGTAGTACGTCGCATGCGAGAAGGGGTGGGTGTGCACGACGCGGCGTGCCCGGCCCGCCGCGACGAGCCGGCGCTCGCTCCAGCCGACGAGCCCGACCGTGAGGCCGAGGATGCCGACGATCGTCGTCCCGAGCGCGGGGGTCGCGGGTGCGGTGGCGACGCCGGCGATGTCGTCGGCCGCGGCTCGGCCGTGCCGGTTGGCGAGGCCCGCCATGGTGACGAGGGTCGCGGCGCCGTCGAGGTGGTCGGTCTTCTCGACCGCATCGCCCACGGCCCACACGCCCGGGATGTTCGTGCGGTGCCGGTCGTCGACGGCGATGCCGCCGGTCGGGCCGAGTGCGATGCCCGCGGCCTCGGCGATCCGGACGTCGGGACGCACCCCGCGCGCGTCGACGACGAGATCGGCGGGCACGCGGCTGCCGTCGGACAGGACGACGGCGCCGGCCTCGAGGCGCTCGATGGTGGTCCGGGTGCGGACGTCCACTCCGGCGGTCGACAGCGCACGGTGGACAGGCGAGGCCATCTCGGGGTCGAGGGCGCTCAGCACCTGCGCCCCGCGCTGCACGAGGGTGACCTGCGCGCCGCGGTGCGCGAGGTTCTCGACGGCTTCCACGCCGATGAACCCGCCACCGGCCACGACCGTCCGCGGCGTCCGCAGCCCCGCGAGGACCTCGGTGATCGCATCGACGTCGTCGACGCTGCGCAGGGTCGCGACCGGAACGCCCTCGCCCGGGATGCCGCTGGTCGCCGCCGCTCCCATGGCGAGCACGAGGTCGTCGAACGGCTCGTCCCGTTCGGTGCCGGCATCGAGGTCGCGCACCGTGACGACCTTGGACGCGGCGTCGATCGCCGTCACCTCGTGCCGCACGTGCACGCGCAGCGCGAAGCGCGCGGCGAGCGATGCGGGGGTCTGCAGCAGCAACGACGACCGGTCGGCGATCACGCCGCCGATGTAATAAGGGAGTCCGCAGTTCGCGAAGGAGACGTGCGCGCCGCGCTCGAAGACGACGATATCCCGCTGTTCGTCGAGACGGCGCAGGCGGGTGGCCGCCGACATCCCTGCCGCGACACCTCCGATGATGATGGTCCGCATGTCCCGATGATACCCCGGGGGGTATCGCTGCGGTCGCCGGATGGGCAGACGCCGGGTGTACGCCCGGCAACGTTTGTGTCACCTTCGCACGTGGGGGGTGACTGCACAGGCTGCGAGGGCTAGGTTGGGGAACGACCGGCGGACGTGTCGCCGGCAACAATCAGTAAGGCAGTTCATGAGCGTCAGCGGTACCGTCAAGTGGTTCAACTCGGAGAAGGGCTTCGGGTTCATCGCTCCCGATGAAGGCGGCGCCGACGTCTTCGCCCACTACTCGGCCATCGAATCGTCGGGCTACCGCTCGCTGGAAGAGAACCAGCGAGTTGAGTTCGACATCGCACAGGGCCCCAAGGGTCTTCAGGCGGAGAACATCCGTCCCCTCTGAGGTTTCACACCTCTTCAGTGAGGAGCAGGCGGCGGAGTTCGACCATCGTGTCGACCGCCGCCTGCGCTCCTTCTGACTCGTGGGGCCAACTGAAGCCCCACCGCACGAAGATCACGGGCACGCCGTTCGCCGCGCCCCCGTCGATGTCGTGATGGCGGTCCCCGATGAGGATCGGTCGGCTCGTGTCGACCCCCATCGAGCGCAGCCGCCGCAGTGACTCCGCCACGATGTCCGCCTTCGAGGCGAGGGTCTTCTCGTCCGGGGTCGCGCCCGCCATCGCCTGCATGTGCTCGGCCAGACCGTAGTGCTCCATCAGCGCGACGACCTGGACCTCCGGCTTCGAGCTCGCCGTCGCCTGCGGGATGCCGGCGGCCGAGATGTCCGCGATGAGCTCCCCGACACCCGGGTAGAGCCGCGTGCGGGCCGTGTACCCGTCCTGCTTGCCGAGTGCGCGGTAGTAGGTGACCGCCTCGGACGCCTGCGCCGGGGTCATCCCCACGTTCTTCTGGAACGAGTCGTACATGGGCGGTCCGATCCAGTGGACCAGTTCCGCGCGCGTCGGGGCGGGGTACCCGAAGTGACTCAGGCAGCGGTCGAGCCGGCTGAGGATGCCGTCCGATGCATCGACGATGGTGCCGTCCACGTCCCAGAGGATGCAGGACCAGGGGGAGCGTGTCGTCATGACCCCAGCCTACGGGGCGGGTCGGAGCGTCCGACGTGGTCCGCGATCGGCCGGGAGCCGCGGAGGTGCCGAGTCGGACCCCGGGTCACCGACACGGCACCACCGCGGTGAGCGGCACGCGAGCCCGAATCCGCGTGCAGCGACGGCGCCCGGTGACGTGGTGATCTCGTTCTCCCCCCGGAGACGGACCGCCACCGGCGCACCTGCTCGCCGTCCACGGTACGAGCCGTCAGCCGCGGACGGGGCGTCGGAGCCCATTCCCGGACGATCCCGAACGGGCCCGCGGGTAGGCTCGTCGCCGTGCGTCTCGTCATCGCCCGCTGCTCCGTCGACTACACCGGTCGCCTCAACACCCACCTGCCGCCCGCCACCCGCCTCATCATGGTGAAGGCCGACGGCACGGTCGCGTTCCACCGCGACATCCAGCACCAACCGCTCAACTGGATGAGCCCGCCGTGCACGCTGACGGTCATCGAGCCCGGCGAGGACGACGTCGACGTCGTCGAGAAGTGGCGCGTGACGCACGCCAAGTCGGGCGATGAGCTGACCATCCGGATCTACGAGGTGCTGCACGACTCGTCGCACGAGCTCGGCACCGACCCGGGCCTCGTCAAGGACGGTGTCGAGGCCGATCTGCAGCGGCTGCTCGCGGAGCAGGTCGGCGTCATCGGCGACAACCTGACGCTCGTGCGCCGGGAGTTCCCCACCGCCATCGGACCGGTCGACCTGCTGCTGCGCAACCCCGAGGGCGGCACCGTGGCGGTGGAGGTCAAGCGGCGCGGCGACATCGACGGCGTCGAGCAGCTCACCCGTTACCTCGAACTGCTCGGGCGCGACCCGCACCTCGCGCCGGTCACCGGGGTCTTCGCCGCTCAGGAGATCAAGCCGCAGGCGAAGGTTCTGGCGGCGGACCGCGGCATCCGCTGCGTCACCCTCGACTACGACGAGATGAAGGGCATCGAGTCGGGAGCTCCGCGTCTGTTCTGACGCCCCTCAGTGGCTGGTGCCGCGGGTGCCCGGCAGGGGCTTGGCGGCGCCCGAGGCGAACCCCGACGCCGCGACCAGCGCGGCGATGATGAACAGCGTGTTGAGCAGGCCGATGTGCGTGCTGATGACACCCAGGATCGGCGGGCCGCACAGGAATGCGACGTAGCCGATGGTCGCGGCGGCGCTCACCCGCGCAGCCGCGTGCTCGGGGTCGTCCGCGGCGGCCGACATCCCGAGCGGGAAGCCGAGTGAGGCGCCTACGCCCCACAGCGCCGCGCCGACGAAGACGAGCGGCAGGTTCGGCGCCAGGATGAACAGCAGGATGCCGACCACGGCCGTGACCGCCAGCACCCGCAGCGTCGCGACGCGGCCGAAGCGGTCGACGAGCGGGCCGCCGAAGACCCGCACGACGGTCATCGCCACGGAGAAGACCGTGAGCGCCGCGGCGCCGAGCGCGACCCCGCCCTCGTGGTCCTCGCTCACGCCGAGGGCCATCCAGTCGTTCGCGCCGCCCTCGGCGAATGCCATACCGAGCATGACCACGCCCAGCACGTAGGTGCGCGGTTCGCGCCACGCCGACAGCGCGGCCGCCAGCCGCGAACGCCACCCGCTGGGTGCCGCGTCCGGGGCGCCGAAGTCGCGCTGCGGCACGTACGCGAAGGCGACGACCGCGAGGACGACGATCGCGACGGCGATCACGGCGGTGTGCGGGAAGACGCCGATGCGTGCACCGGCCACCAGCGCGCCGATGCCGGCGCCGATGACGGTGCCCAGGCTGAAGAAGGCGTGGAACAGCGGCAGGATCGTCTTGCCCACCTCGACCTCGATCGCCGCACCGTCGACGTTCATGAGCACGTCGAGCGCGCCGTTTCCGAACCCGAAGAGGGCGAGCCCGATGAGGACGAGCAGGAGCGAGGGCGCGACGTCGGTGCCGAGGCCGATGAGGAACAGCCCCACGGCAAGGACCAGCATGACCGTCAGCATCCCGCGACGCGTCCCCATGCGGGCGGCGATGACGGAGGACACCGACAGGCCGAGGATCGACGCGACGCCCATGCCGAGAAGGAGCAGGCCGATCGTCGAGTTCTCGATGCCGAGGGCGGCCTTGATCGAGGGCACCCGCGACGCCCACGTCGCGATGCTCAGACCGCTCGCGGTGAAGATCGCGAACACGGCGAGGCGCCAGGTCCACAGGCGGGAGGCGGTGAGCTGCAACGTCATGGCGTCACTCTAGCGGGATCTCCGAATCGATTCGAGAATCGGATCCGTGCGGCTACGATCGAAAGATGAGCAGCCGCCGAGCGACGATCTCCGACGTCGCGCGTGAAGCCGGGGTGTCGGCATCGACGGCATCCGTCGTCTTCAGCGGCAAGGTGTCCGTGTCGGACGCCACCCGCGCCAAAGTGCTGCAAGCGGCCGAGGCCCTCGGGTACACAGGCCCCGATCCGCGGGCCGCGTCCCTGCGCACCGGACGTGCCGGCGTCGTCGCCGTGCTCTTCCGCGAGCGCCTCGCGTCCGCGTTCCGCGACCCCGTCACCGCAGCGATGATGGACGGTCTCACCGATGCGCTCGCCCCCATCGGCGCCGGCGTCCTGCTCCTCCACGACGAGGGACCCGTTGAGTCGGCGCCCACGCTCACGACGGCGCCGGTCGACGCCGCGATCCTGCTCGGGTGCAACGAGATCCTGCAGTCCTCGGTCGACGTCCTCGGGCGCCGCGGCATCCCTGTCGTCGTCGTCGAGGGCGACGCCGGACCCGACGTGCCGCAGATCCTGCTCGACAATGTCGAAGCCCAGCGCACCGCCGCCGAGCACGTGCGCTCGCTCGGACACGAGCGGGTGGCCCTCGTCACGCTGACGAAGGATGCCACGCGCCCCCGCGGCTTCATCGACGACCCCAGCCGAATCGCCGTCGAGGTCACCCGCGACCGCCTGCGCGGCGCGCGGCAGGTCTACCCCGACGCGCCCGCCTACGCCGTCGGGGCGAGCTCGATCGACGAGGGACTCGCCGCCGGTCGCGTCCTGCTGCAGGGGGAGCGGCCCACGGCGATCATCGCGCAGAGCGACCTGCTCGCCGCCGGCGTCATCCGCGCAGCCGAGGAGGCAGGTTTGCGTGTCCCCGAGGACCTCAGCGTGACGGGTTTCGACGGCATCACGGTCGACGGGCTCGCGCCGTACGCCCTGACGACGCTCGTGCAGGACGCGATCGCGAAGGGGCGCGCCGCGGGCGAGGCCGTCGTCGCGATGCTCGAGGGGCGGGACCCGGCATCACTCACCCTCACCTGCACATTCCGACGCGGGAACACGACCGGTCCGGTACCCGCCTGACCTGGGAACCCGCCGGGCGCCGGCTGGTCGTCAGCCGGTAGACTGGAGTCCTCGACCCCCGCGAGTGCACAGAGGAGGCCAGGTTGCTGATCCTCCTCGCCGCGTTCGCGCTCGTGCCCATCCTCCTTCCGGCACTCGTCGCGCGCCTCGGGTCACGCACCTTCCTCGTCGCGGCCATCGTCCCGATCGCCGCCTTCGTGCACACGGCCTGGCAGAGCCCCGCCGTGCTCGCCGGGGATATCCCGTTCGAGACATACACCTGGATCCCGGATCTCGCGGTGCAGGTGTCGATGCGGATGGACGTCCTGTCGTGGGTGATGTCCCTCATCGTCAGCGGCGTCGGCGCGCTCGTGATGATCTACTGCCGCTGGTACTTCGCCGGCAAGACCGAGGGCCTCGCGACGTTCTCGGCGGTGCTGCTCGCCTTCGCCGGGGCGATGTACGGGCTCGTGCTGACCGACGACATCGTCGTGCTCATCATGCTCTGGGAGGTCACGAGCGTCCTCTCGTACCTGCTCATCGGCTTCTACCACCGGCGCGGCGCGAGCCGTCGTGCCGCGCTGCAGGCCCTCCTGGTGACGACCCTCGGCGGGCTCGTCATGCTCATCGGCGTCGTCATGCTCGTCGTCCTCTACGGCACGACGAGCATCGCGACGATGCTCGAGACCGGCCCGATCTTCGAGGGCGGCCAGGCCGTCGCCTTGGATGCCGCGATCGTGATGCTGCTCGTGGGTGCGCTCAGCAAGTCGGCCATCTTCCCGTTCCACTTCTGGCTGCCCGGCGCCATGGCCGCGCCGACCCCGGTGAGCGCCTACCTGCACGCCGCCGCCATGGTGAAGGCGGGCATCTACCTCATCGCCCGCTTCGCCCCGGCCTTCGCCGACACCGACCCCTGGCGTCCCATCGTCATCGGACTCGGTGTCTTCACGATGCTGCTCGGCGGCTTCCAGGCGCTACGGGAGTCCGACCTCAAGCGCATCCTCGCCTTCGGCACCGTCAGCCAGCTCGGCATGATGACCGTCGTCCTCGGGTACGGCGAACGCAACAGCGCACTCGCCGGTCTCGCCCTGCTCGTCGGGCACGCCCTCTTCAAGTCGGCGCTGTTCCTCGTCGTCGGCGTCATCGACCGCCAGCTCAGCACCCGTGACATCGCGGAGCTCTCGGGTGTCGGTCGGCAGGCGCCCACCCTCGCAACCTTCTCGATCATCGCGATCGCCTCGATGGCGGGGGTCGCCCCGACCGTCGGCTTCGTCGCGAAAGAGGCCGCGCTCACCTCGTTCCTCGAGGGCGGCACCGAGCCGGCGGCCCTCATCCCGCTCATCGGCATCCTCCTCGGTTCGGCTCTGACGGCGGCGTACGGCATCCGTTTCGTGTGGGGTGCGTTCTGGACGAAGAAGGATGCCGCCGGCGCCCCGCTCGAGCGCACCGAGTGGCCCGACCCGCCGATCGGCTTCCTCGTGGCCCCCGTCGTGCTGAGCGGTCTCACGATGGTCGCCGGCGTCGCGGCGCCGCTGGTCGACGCGGCGATCGCCGGGTACGCCGACGGCATCCCGCTCGAAGAGGGCGGCAAGGAGTCCCACCTCGCACTCTGGCACGGGTGGGAGCCGGCGCTGTTCCTGTCGCTCGGCTCGATCGCGCTCGGAGCGCTGCTGTTCTGGTTCACCCAGCGGCGCCCGCTGAAGGCGCGTGTCATGCCGTTCACGGCGAACGACGTCTACAACCTGTCCCTGCGCGGCATCGCCCGCATCTCGGTCTGGACCACCTCGCTCACCCAGCGCGGCTCGCTGCCGTTCTACGTGGGCACGATCTTCGTCGTGTTCGTCGCGGCGGAGGCCACGGCGCTGCTCGCCGGTACGGAATGGCGCATCGCGGTCGACGCGTGGCAGAGCCCGGCCCAGCTGCTGGCGGCACCGGTCATGATCCTCGCCGGTTTCGTCGCGATCCGCGCCCGTAAGCGCTACACCGGGGTCGTGCTCGTCTCGGTGACGGGGCTCGGCATGGTGCTGCTGTTCGCGACGAGCGGTGCCCCCGACCTCGCGCTCACGCAGATCCTGGTCGAGATCGTGACCCTCATCGCCTTCGCCCTGGTGCTGCGCCGCATCCCCGCCCGTCTCGGCGACCACAACGCCTCGGTGCTGCCGGTGGTCCGGGCCGTCATCGGCATCGGTGTCGGCGTCACGATGGCGGCGATCGCCCTCATCGCCACGGGGGCCCGCGTCGCCGACCCCGTCTCGGGTCCGTTCCCCGACCTGGCCTACGAGATCGGACAGGGCAAGAACGTGGTCAACGTCACCCTCGTCGACCTCCGCGGCTGGGACACGATGGGGGAGCTCTCGGTGCTCATCCTCGCCGCGACGGGTGTCGCCTCGCTCGTCTTCGTCACGAACCGCTCCGACAGCCGCGTCCTGCCGTCGATGCCGACCAGCACGGGTCGCAGCCGCCGTCCGCTCGTCGAGACGGCCGATGGCCCGCGCCCGCGCTCGACGGCGCCCGGCTCGACCCGGCAGGCCTGGCTCGTCGGCGGGCTGAAGGTCAAGCCCGAGAACCGATCGCTGCTGCTCGAGGTGATCGTCCGCATCCTCTTCCACTCGATCATCGTCGTGTCGGTCTACCTGCTCTTCGCCGGTCACAACCTGCCCGGCGGCGGCTTCGCGGGCGGCCTCGTCGCGGGCATGGCCCTCGTGATGCGCTACGTGGCGGGCGGACGCTGGGAGCTCGGTGCCGCCGCGCCCACCGATGCCGGTCGCCTGCTCGGCGCGGGCATGGTCCTCGCGCTCTCGTGCGCGATCGTGCCCCTGTTCTTCGGCGCCGCACCGCTGACCAGCACCTACTGGAAGGCCGAACTGCCGCTCCTCGGCGAGGTCGAGTTCGTGACCTCGACGATCTTCGACGTCGGCGTCTACCTCGTCGTCATCGGGCTCGTCCTCGACGTGCTGCGGTCGCTCGGCGCCGAGGTCGACCGGCAGACGCAGGCGCAGCGGGAGCGGGTGACCGCATGACCGTTTCGCTCGTCCTCGTCATCATCATGGGGGTGCTGTTCGCCGCCGGGGTGTACGCGATGCTCGAGCGCAGCCTCACGCGCGTCCTCATCGGCTTCCTGCTGCTCGGCAACGCCGCCAACCTCTTCCTGCTCGTCGTCATGGGCGTCCCGGGTGTCGCACCCTTCTACGGCAGCGCCGGCGAGGGGGAGTCCTTCAGCGACCCGCTGCCGCAGGCGCTCTCGTTGACCGCCATCGTCATCACGTTCGCGATCTCGTCCTTCCTGCTCGCCCTCATCTACCGCTCCTGGCAGCTCGGTCAGGCCGACACCGTCACCGACGACGAGGCCGACCGCGAGGTGCGCGAGCGCGGCGCCCGCGACGAGGAGACGATGGACGACGAGATCACGGACGAGGACGACGACGCCACGACCGACTTCATCGGGACGGAGACCTCGCCCATCGTGATCCTCCACGCGCAGGACATCGCCGAACTGCGCGACGACGCCCCGACGGACACCCCGGGAGGCCCGCGATGACCGCGCTCGTCCCGCTCCTGGTCACCCTGCCGCTGCTCGGCGCGGGGATCGCGCTGATTTTCGGCCGCCGCCGCCGCGTGCAGGTGGGCGTCTCGATCGTGACCCTCACGGTCGCCGCCGCCGTCGCGGCCGTGCTGCTGTACTACGTGGATGTGAGCGGGATGCCGCTGGCGGTGTCGGTCGGCGGATGGCCGATCCCGTTCGGCATCGTGCTGTACGTCGACCGCCTCGCGGCGCTGCTCGTGCTCGTCTCGAGCATCGTGCTGCTCGCGGTCCTGCTCTTCTCGGTCGGCCAGGGTGCGGCCGATGGCGACGAGGAGACCCCGGTCTCGATCTTCCACCCGTCGTACCTGATCCTCGCGGCGGGCATCTTCAACGCGTTCATCGCGGGCGACCTCTTCAACCTCTACGTCGGCTTCGAGATCCTGCTAGTCGCGTCGTACGTGCTCATCACGCTCGGGTCCACCGAGTCCCGCATCCGCACCGGCGCCGTCTACATCGTCGTGTCGCTCGTCTCGTCGATCCTCTTCCTCGCCGCGATCGCCGCCATCTACGGCGCGCTCGGCACCGTGAACATGGCCCAGCTGGCGGACCGGATGGGGGAGCTCCCCGACGAGGTGCAGCTCGTCCTTCACCTGATGCTGCTGCTCGCCTTCAGCATCAAGGCGGCGGTCTTCCCGCTGTCGTTCTGGTTGCCCGACTCGTACCCGACCGCGCCGGCGCCGGTCACGGCGGTGTTCGCGGGCCTGCTGACGAAGGTCGGCGTCTACGCGATGATCCGCACCGAGACGCAGATCTTCCGAGAGAACGACGTCAACCAGCTGCTGCTGATCGTGGCGCTCGCGACGATGGTGGTCGGCATCCTCGGCGCCGTCGCGCAGGCCGAGCTCAAACGCATCCTGTCGTTCACACTCGTCAGCCACATCGGTTACATGGTCTTCGGCCTTGCGATCGCGACACCGGAATCCCTCGGCGCCACGATCTACTACATGGTCCACCACATCGTCGTGCAGACCACCCTGTTCCTCGCGGTCGGGCTCGTGGAGCGCCGGGCGGGGTCCACGTCGATCCTCAAGGTGAAGGGGCTCATGAAGGCGGCGCCGGTGCTCGCCGTCCTCTACTTCATCCCCGCCATCAACCTCGGCGGTCTGCCGCCGTTCTCGGGCTTCATCGGCAAGTACGCGCTGTTCAACGCGGCCGCCGAGGTCGGCACGCCGATCATGTACGCCCTCATCGTCGCGGGGATCGTGACCTCGCTCCTGACGCTCCTGGCGCTGATGCGCGCGTGGAACCTCGCGTTCTGGCGCGAGGAGGAGGACCACACCGAAGAGTCCGGTGTCGTCGACCGCATCTCGTACCTGGGCGACGCCCCCGCCGCCGGTGTGCAGACCGAGCGCCGCGTCATCCCGCGCATCATGACCGCCTCTACGGCGGGCATGGTGGCCGTCACCGTGGCGCTGACCCTCTTCGCCGGGCCGCTCTACAACCTCTGCGCGAGCATCGGCGCGGCGCTTCCCTACCCCGTGAGCCTCACCCAGTTGCAGGACGAGGTGAACGATGGGAACTGACGTCAAGCGCAGCGCGCTGACCGGCATCTGGCGGCAGCTGCCGTTCTTCCTCTGGCTCATCGCACTCTGGATGCTGCTGTGGGGTCAGTTCACCGTACTCGCCCTCCTGACCGGGACCGTCGTCGCCGTGTTCGTGACGAGCGTCTTCCGTCTGCCTCCGGTCGAGCTCTCCGGACGCCTCAACCCGTGGTGGCTGCTCGTCTTCCTCGTGCAGTTCCTCGGCGCCGTCGTGAAGGGCTCGCTCGTCGTGGCGTGGCAGGTCGTCCGGCCCGGCCGGCAGCCCGGCGCCTCGGTCGTCGCGGTGCCGCTCGTGACCGACGACGACCTGATCATGGCGCACGTCGGGGTCACGGCATCCCTCATCCCCGGTTCGCTCGTCCTCGAGACCGACCGCGACCGCCGCATCCTCTACCTGCACGTCCTCGGCGCCGCGACGGATGCCGAGGTCGACGCGCAGCGGCGGATGGTGCAGCGCTGGGAGGCGCGGATCGTGCGGGCCGTCGGCTCGCCCGTCCAGCTCGAGGCGATCCGCGCGTCGGGCGCCGGCGGCGCCGAGATCCGCACCCGCGTGAAGGAGGAGCGCTCGTGACCACCGCCCTCATCGTCGTCATCTGCGCCGTCTTCGGTGTCGCCGCCCTGCTCACCGTCTGGCGGATCATCGTCGGGCCCTCGATCCTCGACCGCGCCGTCGCCTCCGACGTCCTGCTGACGCTCCTCATCTGCGCGCTCGGCGCCGAGATGGCGATCAACCACCACACGCGGACGCTTCCCGTGCTGCTGATCGTCGCGGCCGTCGGCGTGTTCGGGTCGGTCTCGATCG
The DNA here is from genome assembly GCF_031844425.1 of Microbacterium sp. ARD31. Taxonomy (NCBI): domain Bacteria; kingdom Bacillati; phylum Actinomycetota; class Actinomycetes; order Micrococcales; family Microbacteriaceae; genus Microbacterium; species Microbacterium sp. ARD31. Next base: position 203,059 of record NZ_JAUZVE010000007.1, on the reverse strand, counting down.
CGCGGTTCGTCGCCCGCCGGGACGGAGCCGAGCGATGACCGAGATCCTGCACGTCGTGTCGCTCGTCCTCATCCTCGCGGGGGCGCTCCTGTGCCTGACGGCCGCGATCGGACTGCTGCGCCTCCGCGACGTGCCGACCCGCCTGCACGCGGCGACCAAGCCGCAGGTGCTCGGGCTCCTGCTGATCGCCATCGCGGTGGGGATCGAGCTGCAGTCGTGGGCGGTCGTCGCCTTCCTCGTGCCCGTGCTCGTCATCCAGTTCGCGACGGCGCCGCTGTCGGCCCACATGGTCGGGCGCCAGGCGTACCGCAACGGCACCATCGACCGGCGGACCCTGCACGTCGACGAGCTCGCCGACGCTAAGGAGACCCCGCCCGGCGCGGGCGGCTGAGTCTCAGCCGATCAGGCTCGGCTGCAGGTCGCGCATCGTCCGCCGGAACGTCATGCGCGTGACCCCGGCGACGGCGAGCAGCAGGGCGCCGACGAGCCACGTCGCGAGCACCGCGGCATCCGCCCAGGCGCGGCCCGCGACACCGCCGTACATGACCTGCCGCATCGCGTCGACGACGTACCCCATCGGCAGCACGTGGTGCAGGGCCGCCAGCGGCGCCGGCAGCGTCTGCCACGGGAACGTGCCGCCGGCGGTCACGAGCTGCAGCACCATCAACACGAGGCCCAGGAACTGCCCGACCGACCCCAGCCACACGTTCAGCGCGAGGATGATGGCCGCGAAGGTGGCCGACGCGAGCAGCAGGATGCCGAGGGTCGGCAGCGGATGCGTGAACGAGAAGCCGAGCGCGATCGACAGCACGCCGAACAGCGTCACCATCTGCACCGCGCCGAGGGCGGCCGGCGTCAGCCAACCCGCGATCGCGACGCGGACGGGGGAGCGGAGTGCGGTCACCGCGCGACGGGACACGGGCTTCACGATGAGGAACAGCGCGTAGATGCCGATCCACCCGGCGAGGGCGGCGAAGAACGGGGCGAGTCCGGCGCCGTAGTTCTGCGCCTGGGTGAGCGAGTCCTCGGCGACACCCACCGGGTCGGCGAGGGTCGCCGCCTGCGCGGCGCGGGTCTCGGCGCTGTCGTCGGGCAGCTTTTCGGCGCCCGCCCGCAGGGCGTCGCGGAGCGTGCCCGCACCGTCCTCGAGCCGATGGATGCCGGTGGCCAGCGAGTGCGCGCCGGTGTCGAGTTCGTGGGCCCCGGCATCCGCCGTCGCGATGCCGTCGGCGAGGGTGTGCGCCCCCGTCGCCGCCGTCGCCGCCCCCTTCGCGAGCGTTGAGCTGCCGGCGGCCACCTGGGACGCGCCGTCGTCGAGCGCGTCGATCTGCGAGACGGCCTGCCGCACCCGGGTGTCGAGGTCGTCGACGCGGGTGCCGATGGGGTCGAGGACGTCCAGCACCTTCGCGATCTGCGCGTCGTCGAGTCCCTGGTCGGTCAGCGCGCTCGTGAGGTCGCTGCGGAGGGTGGGGACGGCGGAACTCACCCGGTCGGCGGCCGATCCGACGCGGTCGGCGACGCTGCGGAGTTTCGCGGTGCCGCCCGAGACCTGCGCGGCCCCGGAGGAGAGCGAGCGCAGGCCGTCGGCGAGCGTGTCGACACCCGACGCGAGTTTCGTCGCCCCGCCCTCGAGCTTCGTCGTGCCCGCGGCCAGGGTGCCCGCGCCGTCGGCGAGGGTGTCGGCACCGTCGCCGGCCGTCGTGAGGCCGTCGGTCAGGGTGCCGGCGCCGTCGGCGGCGTCGAGGAGCTTCACGCGCACGGTGTTCAGCGCGTCGAGCATCGTCAGGCCGGCTTCGCGGACGACCTTCTCGCTCACGGTGGTGCGGATGCGTTCGACCGCCTGCGTGCCGATCGTCGAGGCGAGGTAGTTGTTGGCGTCGTTCGTCGTCAGGTCGATCTCGGCCTGACGCGGGTCCGCCGACGAGATCGAGGCGACGGCTGCGGTGAAGTCGGCGGGCAGGGTCACGGCGAAGTCGAACGCGCCGTCATCGAGGCCGCGGCGGGCACCGGCGGCATCCACTTCGTGCCAGTCGAAGCTGCCGTCCTCGAGCAGCGAGTCCGCGACCTCGTCGCCGAGGTTTCGGGCGCTACCGTTGAGCGTCGCGCCCTCGTCGCTGACGACCAGCGCGACCGGCACCTGCGACAGGTTGCCGTACGGGTCCTGGTTCGCCCACAGGTACAGCCCGCCGTAGAGGACGGGCACGAGGATCAGGGCGATGAGGGCGATCACCCGCATGCGCGTGGAGGTGAGCCGCCGCAGCTCGGCGGCGAACAGGGCGGGGATCTTCACGGACGGATGCCTCCGGTCGAAGGGCGAGCGGTGACGGATGCCGGCCGGCGGCGCGCGCGGCGCAGCGCGGCGCCGGCGCGGATCCGCGGCCGACCGACGTGCGCGGGCGCCGCGGGCGCGCTCGGAGTGAGCGCGCTCGCCGCGGCCGTCCCGGCGATGACGAGCACGGCGAAGCCGCGGGCGGCGAACTCCTCGGCGATCCGCTGCCAGTGCACGGGATCGCCGCCGTGGCGGTCGGGCGAGACGAGGACGAGAGCCTCGATGCCGCGGCGGAGCGCCGCGAGTTCGAGCAGCATGCGGATGCGGTCGTCCGCCGGGACCTGGCCGAACGGTGTGCGGGCGAGGTCGCGCCAGCCGTGGTCGTCGAGCCAGTGCCGAGCCGACAGGGGATCGGCGCGACGCCCCGCGAACATGAGCTCCTCCTCGACGACACCGACGACGGCGACATCGGGGGCCGGGTCGTTGACCTCGGGGGCGTCGACGAGCGCGGCGACGCGGCGGAGCCGACGGGCGCCGCGGTGTCCGCCGAGGGTCACCGTGCCGGCATCCGGACGCATCCGTCCCGTCGCGATGAGACCGAGCACCGAGGGGCGCTGCTCCGTCTCGGCGGTGGCGAGGGTGACCCGTCCCGTCTCGAGGACGAGCGAGGTGGGGGGCAGGATGCCGCCGTCCTTGCCCTTCGCGACGGCGTCGAGGGCGATCCTCATGCGCGAGCCTCCGCGAGCACGGCGTCGGCCTCGCGCCACCCGAGCCCCGCAACACCGAGGATCGCGCGGACGGCCACACCGGCGGCATCCGGCCGATTCGAATCCAGCCGCGTGATGACGGTGCGTGCCGCCTCTTCGACGAGGCGCGCGACCGTCGTGACGTGCAGGTCGCCGCGGAGGGTGCCCTCGCAGCGGCCGCGGTCGACGATCTCGAGCACGCGGCGGCGGACCGGCGTGAGGATGGCGGCGGTCTCGCCGACGTGGGAGTCGTCGAGGGTGAGGGCGGCGGCGAACTGCACGTGCGCGGCGCCGTCCCAGAGGGCGAGGGCCAGCCGGGCGAGGGCGAGCGGCGCGGGGCCGTCGTCGTCGACCGTGTCGGCGATGGCGTTGAAGCGCTCGGCGCCGGCGTGGATCATCTCGCGGATGAGCGCGTCGCGATCGTCGAAGTGGCTGTAGAGGGCGCGGCGGCTGAGGCCCGCGGCACGCGCGATCGTGTCGACGGAGGCGTTCGGGTCGGCCGCCAGGGTCTGTGCCGCAGCCGTGAGCAGGCCGGCGCGGTTGGCGACGGCGTCACGGCGGATGCGGCGGGGAGTAGGGGAGTCGGTCACGGAGCCAGTGTAATTATCCTGCACACATGTGTGCAAGATAATTCAGCGAACCCACAGCGGCTCGCTCGTCAACTACTACCGGGACGTGGCTCGTCCGCCGCCCGGGCGAGACCCGTGCCCGGGTCGCGTACCGCGCGCCCCGCGGCTGAGGTTCAGTCGGCGCCGAAGTCGAACGAGGCGGACTCGCCGGCCTCGTCGAAGGCCTCGGCGAGACCCTCGCGCTGCTCATCGAAGGGCTGCGCGTGACCCGTGATCGCCGCCGCGCCGCCGCGCTCGAGGTCGCCCACGAGCTCGCCGGTCGCACCGCCGATGAGGCCGAGCGACACGAAGTGCTCGAGGCGGGCACGCGAGTCGGCGATGTCGAGGTTGCGCATCGTCAGCTGGCCGATGCGGTCGGTCGGGCCGAAGGCGGCGTCGCCGACGCGCTCCATCGAGAGCTTCTCGGGCGAGTACGACAGGTTGCGGCTCTCGGTGTTCAGGATCGTGTAGTCCTCGCCGCGGCGCAGACGCAGGGTGACCGTGCCGCTAATCGCGGACCCCACCCAGCGCTGGATCGACTCGCGCAGCATGAACGACTGCGGCTCGAGCCAGCGGCCCTCGTACATGAGCCGGCCGAGACGCCGGCCCTGCTCGTGGTACGTGGCGAGGGTGTCCTCGTTGAGGATGCCGTTGACCAGGCGCTCGTACGCGATGAACAGCAGCGCCATGCCCGGGGCCTCGTAGATGCCGCGGGACTTCGCCTCGATGATGCGGTTCTCGATCTGGTCGCTCATCCCGAGGCCGTGGCGCCCGCCGATCGCGTTCGCCTCCATGACCAGGGCCACGGCATCCGCGTACTCGACACCGTTGATCGCGACGGGGCGACCCGCCTCGAACGTGATCGACACGTCCTCGGTCGCGATCTCGACCTCGGGGTCCCAGAAGCGGACGCCCATGATCGGCTCGACGATCTCGAGCGACACGTCGAGGTGCTCGAGCGTCTTCGCCTCGTGGGTCGCGCCCCAGATGTTCGCGTCGGTGGAGTAGGCCTTCTCGACGGAGTCGCGGTAGGGGAAGCCGTGCGCGACGAGCCACTCGCTCATCTCGGTGCGGCCGCCGAGCTCGGTGACGAAGTCGGCATCCAGCCACGGCTTGTAGATGCGCAGGGCCGGATTCGCCAGCAATCCGTAGCGGTAGAACCGCTCGATGTCGTTGCCTTTGTAGGTGGAGCCGTCGCCCCAGATGTCGACGCCGTCCTCCTTCATGGCGCGGACGAGCATCGTGCCCGTCACGGCGCGGCCGATCGGCGTCGTGTTGAAGTAGGTGCGCCCGCCGGAGCGGATGTGGAACGCGCCGCACGAGAGGGCGACGAGGCCCTCTTCGACCATCATCGGCTTGCAGTCGATGAGGCGGGAACCCTCGGCGCCGTACTGGAGCGCGCGCCCGGGGATCGATGCGATGTCGTCCTCGTCGTACTGGCCGAGGTCGCCGGTGTAGGTGAACGGGACGGCGCCCTTGTCGCGCATCCAGGCGACCGCGACCGAGGTGTCGAGACCCCCCGAGAAGGCGATGCCGACGCGCTCGCCGACGGGCAGGGACTGGAGGACCTTCGACATGGCCTCCATCCTATCGAGCGGGCGGTCCGGCCCCCGGCGCGGTTACGCGCGGGCGGTTGCGGCGGAGATGCGGGGCGACACGCGGGGGAACGGATGCCGGGGGCCGGTGTGTCGGCGAGGATCTCCGCTCGGCGGGTCGGTGCGCCTTATGTGAATGCTCACATCGCACTGACTGTCGCCGCCGCTGACGACCGTGCGGCAGGACTTCCGTGCCCTCGGCGAGCTCATGATGTAGAAGGTCCTCCTCGCCGTGGAGGAGCCGGACGGACTCACCGAGGACACCCCGCTCCCGACCCACCTGATCGTGTGCGAGTCCTCGCGGCGCTGACGCAAGGGGGAGCGGTCCCCATGGCGCGGCGTGCCCCGCACCCGTTACGTTCTGTGGTCGGAGGTGGTCGCATGGGAATGATGCTCCCGAATGAACTCGTCTGGGTGCTCGAGAAGCTCGGCTTCGAGTGGCCCGACATCGACGAGGACGAGGTGTCCAAGGGTGCCCATCTGCTGCGCACCTTCGGCTACGATCTCGAGGGCGTCATCCAGTCCGTCGACAGCCGCATGAACGGCGACATCGCGGCGGCCATGAGGGGCCAGACCGGACCGTCCACACTGGCGGCGTGGACGGCCAACCGCTCGCAGAACCTGCAGAAGCTCATCGACCTGATGTCCCCGGCGGCGACGGCGATGGATGTGGGAGCGGGCGCGATCGTTGCGCTCAAGATCAAGGTGATCGCGGATGTCACGACGACACTGATGATGCTCATCCCGATGCTGACGAACCCGCTGACGGCGGCGGGTGCCGGCCCGATGCTCATCATCAAGAAGAAGCTTCTCAACGCCGCCGTCGACATCGCCGTCGAACAGCTCCTGAATCAGGTGGCGCCGACGCTCATCGAGCCGATGATGGAGCAGCTGCCCGCCGTCATCGACGCGATCCTGAACGCACCGCTCGTCGAGGGGCAGGTCGGCGACTCCGACGAGTTCTACACCGATCTGGCGGCGCTCGAAGAGGCGCGCAGCACGATGAAGCTCCAGGGGTCGGACGTGGAGACGCTCACCACCACGTTCTTCGCGGAGTTCTCCGCTCTCAACTTCGGAGGGGACTGACGTGTCCGGTATCAAGCCCGTCATTCGGGAGATGCGGGAGGCCGCGCTCCACGGCATCACGGACCTGCGGGGCCGCCTGCACATGCTGTTCCACAATCTCGACGACCACTTCGACGGCATCGTCCGTCGGGTGACGGGCGAGGATCACATCGACGTGAATGCTCCGGGAGGCTCGGACCGCCTCGTCCCGCGTCCCGAGACGCTCGGTCCGGACGGCAACATCGACTGGAGCCCGGCGCCGCACAACGGCTTCACGCTGGATGCCGACGGCAACCCGATCCGGTACGATCACGTCCCCGCCGCCGGTGATCGATTCGACCGCTACGGGCCGCCGGACGGCCGATTCGTGTCCCCGATCCCTGAGGACGGTCCGTTCTCGTACGAGAGTCGGTCCCTGCCGTACTACGAGAACCAGGCGGCGTATCACCAGTACGAATGGACGAGGTCGCCCGCCGACGTGCAGGCCGCGTACGACGATCTCAGCCCCGCCCGTCGCGAGATCGTGGATGAGGCCCTCAGCACCTACGGGATGACGTTGGACGACCTGAAGAAAGTCGCCCGTGGCGAAGCGGCGGCGATTCCGGAGTGGAACACGCCCGGCGGCGCGACGCAGGACCTGCTGCCGACGAGTGTCGACGTGTTCGGTACCCTGGGCATGATCCGGGAGGTCCACTGATGAGCGTCGAGGAACTGATGGAGATCGTCCGCGAGGAGTCCCTCGACGCGCCGGTGCTCTACGGCGTCGGCGACGTCCACATGAATGCCGTGCTGCTCACCCGCACCGACGGACAGTGGCAGGCGTGGGTGTCGGACGAGCGGGGCGGGGTCATGGGCCGTACGCTGCAGACCTTCGACACGGAATCCGCAGCGCTCGAGTACGTCCTCGTCAAGTTGCGCCAGGTGACACCCCTGCGGCGCAAGCTCGCGGCCTGGCGCAGCTGATCGGAGCGGCGCCCGACCGCCTCAGACGGTGAGGGCGGAACGCGCCCCGCGGGTGCGCAGGCGCCCGACGGCGACGACGATCGTGCCGACGACGACGAAGGTGACGGCGATCCCGGCGACGTACGCCCAGACACCGCCCCACCCGGCGACCCCGTTCGGGTTCAGGAACGGGTACGGGTACCAGAACGCGACGCCGCGCACCGGGTCGGTCACGAACGGTCCGCGGATCAGGGTGTAGACGATCCAGAGGATCGGGACGGCGAGGATGACGAGGACCGACCGCCGCCGCAAAGCGCGCTGGGTGGGCGCGACGAGCAGGTCGATCACGAGGAACAGCGGCGCGACGACGTGGAGGATCTCGTTGGCCCAGGCGACGTGGTCGTCGGCCGTGGGCAACCCACGCAGCAGCAGGTTGTAGACCACGCCGGTGATCGTGAGGTAGGTCGTGGCTGCGGCCAGGGCGACGGCGATCCCCCGGGGTTCGCGGTCTTCGTGCGGCGGTCGCATGAAGAACCAGATGACCGCCGCCAGCAGGGCGATGGCCCCGACGAGGTTCGACAGGACCGTGAAGAAGCTGAAGAAGTTCGCGATCGTGGTCGTCACGTCGCGGTCGTTTGCGATCGCCAAGCGGACCGTGGTGACGAACTGCCCGACGACGGCGGTCATGAGGACCGCGGCGGCGAGCAGCCTGACGACCGACCACACCGTCGGCCACGTTCGGGTACGCATGACCGAACCCTAGCGCGCGGCCCGGCGGTGCGGACCGCGCGCAACGGGAGAGATCAGCCCTTGACGACGGGGACGACGAGGCCGCCCCAGGTCTCGTTCTCGAAGTCCGCGGTCTCCTGCGAGGTCAGCAGCTCGTAGAGCTTCTGCACGCGGGCGTCGTCCTTCAGTTCGGGGCGCGTCGCGAGGACGTTGTAGTACGGGCTGTCCTCGCCCTCGAGCAGGATCGCCTTGTCGCTCGTGAGGCCGGCGGGCAGGGCGAACGAGATGGTGACGAAGGCGGCATCCACATCGGGCAGCGCCTGCGGCAGCGTCGCGTTCTCGATCTCGCGGAACTCGAAGTCCTTGGGGTTGGCGGTGACACCGCTCAGGTCGACGACGTCGTCGGTGACCTCGATGAGGCCCTCGGATGCCAGCAGCTTGAGCGCCCGTCCCTCGTTGGTCGGGTCGTTGGGGATCGCGATGCTCGCGCCGTCGGCGAGGTCGTCGAGGCTCGACACCTTGTCGGAGTAGAACGCTGCGCTCGGCAGGTATGCCTCGCCGAGGCTGACCAGTTCGCCGCCGGCCTGCTCGTTGAAGGTCTCGAGGAAGGTCGCGTTCTGGAACAGGTTCGCGTCGATCGACCCGTCGGCCAGCGCGGTGTTGGGCGTGTTGTAGTCGGTGAAGGGCACGAACTCGATGGTGAGTCCCGCCTCCTTCGCACTCGTCTCGGCGATGTGGTTGAGGATGTCGCCGGCCGGCGTCTGCAGCGCGCCGACCTTGAGCGTGCCGAGGCCGTCGCCGTCGCCCTCACCACCGGCGGAGGGCGTCGAGGCGCAGCCGCTGAGCAGGAGCGCGGTGGCGGCGGCGGTGGCCAGGAGGGCGGAACGGAGGGTGCGGGACATCGTGATGCCTTTCGTCGGTGGTGCGGGGGACCGGCGTCGGGACGGCCGGAGGAGGGAGGGGCGGATTAGACGGTGGATGCCGCGGCGACTCGCGCGCTGCGGCGGGTGCTGCGTCGGCCGAGGCGCCGGGCGCCCCAGGCGGCGAGGCTCTGCAGCACCATGACGATCGCGAAGATGATGACGATGACCGCGACGATGTGGATCCAGCTGTACTGCTGATAGCCGTAGCGGATCGCGACGTCGCCGAGTCCGCCGCCGGCGACCGTGCCGACCATCGCCGAAAAGTTGATGATCGAGGTGACCGTGGTCGACAGGCCGAGGAGTGCGGCGGGGGCGGCCTCGGGCAGCAGCACCTTGGTCACCAGCTGCCACCGGCTCGCGCCCAGGGACGAGGCGACCTCGAGCAGACCGGGATCGACCTCCTTGACCGCGATCTCGACCATGCGGGCGAAGAACGGGATCGCGACGGCCGACAGCGGGACGATGGCCGCGGTCGATCCGATGAAGGTGCCCACGAGGGCGCGCGTGACGGGGATGAGGGCGACCATCAGGATGATGAACGGCACCGACCGGCCGAAGTTGACGATGAAGTCGAGCGCCCGGTTGATGGCGACACCCGCGGCGCGCGACCCGAACGGACGCTCGAGGAACCGGCCGGCCTCGGTGCCGACGAGCACGACGCCGAGCGGCAGCCCGATGACGATCGTGACGAGCAGGGCCACGCCGACCATGTAGAGCGTCTCGCCGGTGGCCTTCAGCAGGACGTCGATCAGCTGCTGGTTCATGCGGCCACCCCCTGGAGGACCTCGATGAGCAGGCCCTGCGCGCGGAGGTCCGCGATGACGGCCGCGGCGACGTGGCCGGGCACCTCGAGGCGGGTGCGGCCGGCCTGGGTTCCGGCGATGCGCTCGACGACGGCGCCGAGGATCGATACGTCGGCGTCGTGGTCGCGTGCGAGCCGTGCGATGACGGGCCGGTCGGCGGTGCCGCCCGCGAAGGTGATGTCGATGACGGTCGCGTCGGCGGGTACGCCGTCGGGCACAGGGCCGAGCGGGAACAGCTGCGAGGTGAGGCGGGAGCCGGGCGTGCGGATGACGTCGACGAGGCGCCCCTGCTCGACGACGCGCCCCTGCTCGAGGAGGGCGGCCGAGTGGCAGGTGGACTTCACGACGTCCATCTCGTGCGTGATGAGGAGGACCGTGAGTCCGAGCTCCTCGTTGATGCGGCGGTACAGCTCGAGGATCGAGTCCGTCGTCTCGGGGTCGAGGGCGCTGGTCGCCTCGTCCGAGAGCAGCACGCTCGGCCGCGAGGCGAGGGCGCGGGCGATGCCGACGCGCTGCTGCTGACCGCCCGACAGCTCGTGGATCGACGCGTCGCCGCGGTAGCCGAGGCCGACGAGGTCGAGCATCTCCTGCGCGCGGTCGCGACGGGCGGCGCGGGAGCCGCCGTCGAGCTCGAGGGCGAGCTCGACGTTGCCGCGCACGGTGCGGCTGCTGAGCAGGTTGAACCGCTGGAAGACCATGCCGATCCGGCGGCGGGCCGCACGCAGCTCCGTCTCGCCCAGTGCCGTGAGCTCGACGTCGTCCACGGTCACGGTGCCGTGGTCGGGCCGTTCGAGGAGGTTGACGATGCGGGCGAGGGTGCTCTTGCCGGCGCCGCTCTGACCGACGATGCCGAACACCTCGCCGGTGGGGATGGTCAGCGAGACGTCATCTACGGCGGGGACACCGCCGTAGTGCTTCGAGACCCGATCGAGCGCGATCAACGGCCGTCCTCTCGGATGGTGGGGGTGGGGGAACGATGGCGCGGTTTCCGCGCGCAGTCCCCTCGATGCAACCCAACCCGTGCCGACGACGACAAATCGTGTGACGTCGCGTTGCGGGGCGGATGCCGCGGTTCGGGCCGCGGACCCGGCCCGATAGGATGGGGTGTAACCGTCCGATAACGGGGGAGAGCCCATGCCAGGCATCGTGATCGTCGGCGTTCAATGGGGAGACGAGGGCAAGGGCAAAGCCACCGACCTCCTGGGTGAGCGCACCGACTGGGTCGTCAAGTTCAACGGCGGCAACAACGCCGGCCACACCGTGGTGATCGGCGACGAGAAGTACGCCCTGCACCTGCTGCCCAGCGGCATCCTGTCGCCGGGCGTCAACGCCGTCATCGGCAACGGTGTCGTCATCGACCTCGAGGTGCTCTTCGCCGAGCTCGGCGCCCTGCAGGCCCGCGGCGTCGACGTCTCGCGGCTGAAGGTGAGCGCCAACGCGCACATCATCACGCAGTACCACCGCACGCTCGACAAGGTCACCGAGCGCTTCCTCGGCAAGCGCATGATCGGCACGACCGGTCGCGGCATCGGCCCCACCTACGCCGACAAGATCAACCGCACCGGCATCCGGGTGCAGGACCTGTTCGACGAGAACATCCTGCGCCAGAAGGTCGAGGGCGCCCTCGACCAGAAGAACCACCTGCTGGTGAAGGTCTTCAACCGCCGCGCCATCACCGTCGACGAGGTCGTCGACGACCTGCTCTCGTACGCCGAGCGCCTGCGGCCCATGGTGTGCGACACCGGTCTGCTGCTGAGCGACGCGCTCGATGCCGGCGACGTCGTCGTCTTCGAGGGCGGCCAGGCGACGATGCTCGACATCGACCACGGCACGTATCCGTTCGTCACGTCGTCCTCCGCGACGGCGGGCGGCGCATCGACCGGATCGGGCGTCGGGCCGAACCGCCTCGACCGCATCGTCGGCATCGTGAAGGCGTACACGACGCGTGTCGGCTCGGGTCCGTTCCCGACCGAGCTGTTCGACGAGGACGGCGACTTCCTGCGCTCCCGCGGGTTCGAGTTCGGCACGACGACCGGCCGGCCCCGCCGCGTCGGCTGGTACGACGCCCCGATCACGCGCTACGCGACGCGGATCAACGGCATCACCGACCTCGTGCTCACCAAGCTCGACATCCTCACGGGCCTGAAGGAGATCCCCGTCTGCGTCGCCTACGACGTCGACGGACAGCGTTTCGACGAGGTGCCGGTCAACCAGACCGACTTCCACCACGCGACGCCGATCCTCGAGAACTTCCCCGGCTGGAGCGAGGACATCTCGACCGCCCGCACCTTCGAGGACCTGCCGCAGACCGCGCAGGACTACGTGCTCGCCCTCGAGAAGATGAGCGGCACGCGCATCTCGGTCATCGGCGTCGGGCCCGCGCGCGACGCGGTCATCGTGCGCCACGACCTGCTCGACTGACCCGTGCGGTTCCTGCTCGGCGGGTACTCCGCCGACATGGGCGGGTCGGCGACGGGCATCGGACTGCTGGATGCCGGGAGCGCCGCATCGCCGTTGGCGAGCGGGCCCCTCGGCTTCGGCGGCGACGTCGTCGCGGCCGAGTCGCCATCGTGGATCGCGCGGCACCCGTCCCTCGACGTCGTCTACGCGACGCTCGAGGGCCGCGGCACCGTTCGCGCCTACCGTCAGACGGGGGAGCGCACGTTCGCTCCGCTCGGACCCGAGGTGGCCGTGGGCGAGAGCCCCTGCCACGTGCTCGCGCTCGAGGACGCGCTGATCGTCTCCTGCTACGGCGACGGTGCGGTGGTGCGCGTCGCGCTCGCTCCCGACGGGCGGCCCGGGTCCGCCCGCGCGTGGACGGCCGCCGCCGAGGGCGGACCGGCATCCGATCTCACCGCGGCGGCCCGCGCGCTGCGTGCCGCCGCCGGCGCGGAGTACGCCCACCTCATCCCGCACACCGACGACGAGACGGATGCGGCCAGACCCGCGCCGGGCCGGCCGTCGCACGCGCACCAGGCGGCCGCGCTGCCCGGCGGAGTGATCGCGACGACGGACCTCGGCCTCGATCTCGTGCGCTTCTGGCGCGGCGGCCGCGAGGTGCAGCGCCTCGCCCTGCCGACCGGCACCGGCCCGCGCCACCTGCGGGCGCACCCGAGCAGCCACGTGTACGTCGTGACGGAGTACTCGGGCGAGGTGTTCGCGCTCGCGGCGGATGCCGCCGGCGAATGGCGCCTGGTGGGCGGGGCGCAGCTCGGCGCGTTCCCGGGCGACAGGGGCGCGGAGCTCGCGATGTCCGCCGACGGTGTCTTCCTCTACGCGGGGCTGCGCGGCAGCGACACGATCGCGACCGTCAAGGTGCGCGGCGGCGGCGAGGCCCTGCAGCCGATCGCGCTCGCCGAGGCGGGCACGGTCTGGCCGCGTCACCACGTGGTCGCGCGCGACACGCTGCTCGTCGCGGGTGAGCGGGCCGACGAGGTCGTCTCGCTCGCGATCGAGGATCGCACGGGGGTCCCCGGCCGCGTCCGGCACCGGACAATAGCACCGTCGCCGACGGCGCTCCTAGCCATCTCGTCCTGACTCCCGTGCCCGGTAACGTGTCGGGGCGGAGGGGAACATGAGCGCGGGCGGGCAGACGGGCGCGAGCCGGACGGCGATCGCGCGGCTGGGCGGTTTCACCGCTTTCGTCTGGATCGCGGGCCTGGTCGTGGCGGGCATCGTCGCCCTCGTCTACGCGGACGAGGGCGGCTTCGACGTGGGTGCGGTCGGTGTCGACGAGGACTACGCGAGCGAGCCGTGGACGAGCCCGGACCCGATCGTCGCGGACGACCGCGGCGGCGGGGTGTACGAGGGTTCCGACGGTGCGGTCATCCGTCTCAGCGGTCTCGACGTCGACGCTCCCGTCGTCCTGACGCCCCAGGACTCGACCTACCTCGGCGGTGTGCGGGTCACAGGCCCCGGCGGCCGGATCGTGACCGAGGGTGAGTACGGCGAGCCGCCGCGATTCTCCTCCCTCGCCGACGGCCGCGTCGTCGTGCTCGTCGAGCAGCCCGACGTCGAGCTGTGGGTCGACGGGTTCAGCGACGAGGCGTGGCGCGCGCGGGTGACCACGGGCGGGCTCGGGTGGACGAACGACGTCGCTTCCGGGTTCGAGTCGGCCGTCTTCACCCACGCCGGCGAGGCGTCGACCGCCCGGCTGAGCGCGCGCGGCGAGGGGAGCATCGCGATCCAGATCGTGACGCCCCACGGCAGTGAGAGGACGTTCGACGGCGAGGCGCCCCTCGACCAGTCGATCGCGTGGCCCGACGCGCCGCTCGTCGTCTTCTCGGTCGAATCCTGGGACGACGTGGGCTGGAAGCTCGAGTTCCCGCCGACACCGACACCGACACCGACGCTGTCACCGTCACCGTCACCCGGGGCGACGCCGTGAGTACCGCGGATGCCCGGATCCGGCGCTTCTCGACCATCACCTGGCTGGCCGGGTCGGCCGTCGCGGTCGTGCTCGCCTTCATCCTCGTGCCCTTCGTCGGGGTCAATCCGCGGACGGGGGACCTCGTCCTCACCGACCCGAACCGCTACGAGTACGAACCGTGGGACGACCCCGACGCGCAGGAGGCGCGGCTCGAGGGCGACGAGCTGAGCGGCACGGCCGCGAGCGGCTTCGTCGAGCTGCCGCCGGGCGACGACGTCTGGGTCGTGGGCCCGCTCACGAGCGGCACGGACGACTACCTGAACGTCTACCAGCAGGTCGACGCCACCGTGGGTCTCGACGACGAACGCCCCGACTACATCGGGCTGGTGAGCGAGAGCCGGAAGATCGCCGTCGTGTCGGCCGCGACCGGCGGCCGGCTCTGGTTCGCGCCGCGCCTCACGGACTGGACCGCGAGCGTGAGTCGAGAGACGCCGACACCCATCGAGGGCGGGTCCGCGACGGGCGACGGTCCGGCGTTGCTGTCGTACGACGGCGACGCGCTGAGTGCCCGCTTCGCCTTCGAGGGGGACGGCTTCTTCACCGTGGACGCCGCCTTCCCGGGCGAGGTCATCGACCTCGTGAAGGGCGTCGACGACGTCGACACCCGCGCATCCTGGCCCGCGCAGGGGCGCGTGATCCTGCGGGTCGACACCGACGAGGGCGCCGGGCGATGGACGATCACGCTGGACGAACCGGCATCCGACACACCATGACCACCGAACGAAAGGGACGGACGTGACCTTCGACGCCACGCTGGACGCCGCCTTCAAGGCGCGATTGCCGCTGCTGTACCTCGAGACGGGCGAAGAGGTCCGCGCGATCGCCGCGATCACCGACGCCGCCCACGCGCAGCGCAACCGCCGCGCGGTGTGGACGTGGACTTCGGCGCTCGGGCTCATCGGCCCCGACGGCAAGAGCGTCTCGAACACGACGAACCCCGCCCGCGCGCTGCAGCACGCCGCCGGCGTGACCGACCCGAGCGTGTTCATCTTCTGCGACCTGCACGCCTACTTCGGCGGCGAGCACCGGCAGGGCGATCCGGCGATCGTGCGCACGGTGCGCGAGACCGCCCTCGAGTTCCGGCACGGCGACGTCTCGCGCACGCTCGTCATCACGGCGCCCGTGCGGGTGATCCCGCCCGAGCTCGACGAGCTCACGCACCTGTTCGACTTCCCCCTGCCGACGGCCGACGAGATCCGCGACCTGCTCGACACGATGATCGACAACAACGCCCGCGAGATCCGCGTCGCCGCCGATGACGCGGCCCGCGAGGCTCTCGTCCAGGCGGCGCTCGGACTCACGATGGCCGAAGCCGAGAACGCCTTCGCGCGCGCGATGGTCAACGACGGACGCCTCCGCGCAGACGACATCGGGGTCGTCCTCGACGAGAAGCGTCAGGTGGTGCGCAAGTCCGGGGTGCTGGAGTTCGTCACCGCGAACATCGACCTCGACGACGTCGGCGGCCTGAACAACCTCAAGCGCTGGCTCGAGCGCCGCAACGGATCATGGTTGCCGAGCGCCCACGAGTACGGCCTGCCCGCTCCGAAGGGCGTGCTCATCACGGGTGTTCCGGGCTGCGGCAAGTCGCTGACGGCGAAGGCGACGGCGGCCTCGTGGGGGCTGCCGCTGCTGCGCCTCGACATCGGACGCATCTTCTCGGGTCTCGTCGGCTCGAGCGAGCAGAACCTCCGCACCGCGATCGCGACCGCCGAGGCGGTGGCGCCCTGCATCCTGTGGGTCGACGAGATCGAGAAGGGCTTCTCGAACACGACGGGGCAGGGCGACTCCGGGACGACGGCCCGCGTGTTCGGGACCTTCCTGACCTGGATGCAGGAGAAGCGGCATCCGGTCTTCGTCGTCGCGACGGCCAACAACATCGACGCCCTGCCGCCGGAGTTCATGCGAAAGGGACGGTTCGACGAGATCTTCTTCGTCGACCTGCCCACGGCCGTCGAGCGCGAGGCGATCTGGTCGCTGCAGCTCGCCGCCCACGCGACGCCCGCGAACGGCCTGCGCGCGGTCGCCGAGGACCGGGGTGCCGTCTCGTCGCTCGTCGCGGCGAGCGAGAACCACTCGGGCGCCGAGATCGAGCAGGCCGTCGTGGCCGCCCTGTACGAGGGTTTCGGCGGCCGGCAGGCGATCACGGCGGACGTCGTGAACCGGGTCGTCGAGACGATGATCCCCCTCGCGGTGACCCAGGCCGAAGAGGTCCAGCGCATCCGCGCCTGGGCCGCGCAGCGCGCCGTCCGCGCGACCGGGGCCGAAGACCTCGACGCGCACGACGCCCCCGCGGGCGCGGACGATGCCGACGGCATCCTGTCGTCGCGTCGCGGCGGCCGGACCGTGGACTACTGAGGAGGACCGGGATGAAGAAGCTCGTCGTGCAGCTGCGGGCCGACGGATCTGTCGCTGCCGAGACGTTCGGTATGACGGGGCCCGAGTGCCTCGACTACATCGAGCAGCTCGAGGCGCTGCTCGACGCCGAGACGGCCTCGTCGCAGTTCACCGAGGACTACACGCGGGTCGCCGCCACGGCCGAGGACGAGCTGCGGCAGGAGGACCGGGGCCGATGACCCTCGTCGAATCGCGCGGCGTCGGCGGGCGGGCGAGCCTGCTCGGCACGACGCCGCCCCCGCCCGGGCAGCCGGAGCTGCGCTGGTCGCGGTTCGTGCCCGCGACGGCGGCGGAGGGTCCGGGTGTGCGGGCGGCGGTCTGGGTGCAGGGCTGCGCCGTGCGGTGCCCCGGCTGCTTCAACCCGCACCTCTGGGCGACACGCGGCGCCCGCCTGGACGTTCCGGCCGAACGGGCCGCGGAATGGGTGGATGCCGCCGTCGCGGCCGGCGCGGAGGGGATCACGCTCCTCGGCGGCGAGCCCTTCGACCAGGCCGACGCGCTCGCCGTCGTCGCCGAGGCGTTCCGCGGCGCCGGCCTCGGCGTCATGGCGTTCTCGGGCTACACGTTCGACCGGCTGAAGGAGTGGAGCCGGAACCGCCCGGACATCGCGCGACTGCTCGCGGCGACCGACCTGCTGTGCGACGGGCCCTACCTCGCCGACCTCCCCGACACGCGGCGGCCGTGGATCGGGTCGCGCAACCAGGCGATCCGCGCCCTCACCCCGCGCTACGCGGCCGAGGTCGAGCGGATCGCGCGCGACGGCGGCGGCGACGCCCTCGAAGTGCGCATCGCCGCCGACGGCACCGTCGCCGTGAACGGGTGGGCGACGGATGCGGCGCTCGCCGCCCTGCTGGACGATCTGGGTGTGCGCGGCGACCGCGCGGCATCCCTCAGGAAGGAACCCTCCCGATGAGCATCTCGTTGATCCTCGTCCCCGCCGCCCTCGCCGCCGCGGCCGCCCTCGGCGGCACCGGTGTGCTCGGGGCGGTCGCGCAGAACCGGGACGCGACGACCGAGCCGGGGGCGCCGCCCGCGGCCGTGCCGATCGCCGTGCAGACGCGGATGAAGGATGCGAACCTGCTCGCGGCGGCCCTCGCCGACCTCGGCGCCGATGACACGTCGCTGGTCGACGGCGAGCTGACCGCCACGATCGACGGGCTCGAGCTCGTCATGTCCCGCACCGAGGACGACGTCTGGGGCGCGCACCTGTCGCGCCTCGACGGGCACGAGGTGACCGAGGCGGACGCGGCCGAGCTCATGACGCGACTGGATGCCGCCTACGCGCGGCACGTGCAGCAGGCGGTCGCCGAGCGCATCCGCGCCCGCGCCGATCAGGCCGGGTTCGAGCTCGTCTCCGAAACCCGCGACGAGGACGACACCGTCACGATGGTGCTGAACGTGCGGGAGAACGCGTGAGCAGTCCGACCCGCGAGGCGGTGCCCGGGTGGGGCTGGATGCTGGGGGTCAGCACCTGGCTCGTGCCGGTGTTCTTCGGGCCGGGGTTCGCGTGGATCGGCTTCCTCATCGTCGGTGCCGTCTCGCAGCGCGGCGCCGCGTACGTCGCGGCCCTCGCGAGCGGCGTCCTGGGGTTCACGATCGGCGTCGAGGTCTGGGGCGGGTTCACCGACATCGTCGCCGCGATCGTGCACCTCGCCGGCATCGTGGTCGCACTCGCGCTCAACCCGGCGTGGCTGCGGACTCTGTGGGAGCGTCGCGTCGCCGGGAAAGACAAGAACCGACCCGCCGTGTGGCGGCGCGCGGCGGAGCCTGCCGCGGCGGCATCCGCTCGTCCGTCGCGGAGAAGTCGCCGGGGCTCGAAGCGGGCGTCGAAGCCCGCGCCCGAGCGCGAGACGACCCGTGCGGCGGAGTCCGTCGGGGCGACGTCGGCGGATCTGCTGCAGCCGCGGGAGGCGGTCGAGCCGGTGGATGTGCAGACCGCGTCCGCGGACGAGCTCGCCGAGCTGCCCGGGATGAACCGGAGCAAGGCGCGACGGGCCGTGCGGGCGCGGACGAAGGAGAACGGGTTCGTATCGCTCGAGCAGTTCGGCGAGACGGCGGGGCTGCAGCCGCACGAGATCGTCCGCTTACGAGCGGCGGCGACGTGCTCGCCGAGGCCGCGGGGAGAGCGTCGCTTCGGTCGACGCGTAGACCTCTGATCGCCGGAGACGCCGACGTCCGAGGTCGGTGCGGTCGTGAAGGTGTGGCTCGAGCCCGAGCACGTCCCGGCGCGCAAGGACTTCCTGCACGGCTGAGCCGCTGCGCCGCCCGCGATACGCTCGACGCCGGAGGAATGATGACCGACCCGAACGCCCAGCTGCGGACCCTGCGATCCAGCATCGACAACATCGACGCCGCCCTCGTCTTCATGCTCGCCGAGCGATTCCGCTGCACGAAGCAGGTCGGCGTCCTCAAGGCCGAGCACGGGATGCCGGCATCCGACCCCTCCCGCGAGGAGCAGCAGACCGCGCGTCTGCGCCGTCTCGCCCTCGAGGCCGACCTCGACCCCGAGTTCGCCGAGAAGTGGTTCAACTTCGTCGTCGCCGAGGTGATCCGCCACCACACCGAGGCCGCCGAGGAGCGCTGATGTAAGACGTCCAACATCGTGCGCTTTTGAACACTCAAACATGCTCCGGGTCGCTCTATCTGCGTCAGGTCGACCGAGTTGCGCCAGGAGATCGCGCCGATCGTCCGGACTTCGTTCTCCAGCGAGGGCTGCATGACCCGTACGTCGAGGGACCGCCCGAACGAGCTAGCGCCGGGGTGGCCAGACAAGCAGAGTCCACACATCGCCGCCGAAGCGGCCAGGAAGCTTGCAGTCAACTTGAGAGCGTCTCTGAACGCTCTGGAGCTGAGCGTGCGAGCGCTGGAACGCAAGTCGGGTGTAGACGAGGCGACGATCCGCAAGCTGCTCGCCGGTTCGAGCTGGACTGACATTTACTCGATCGCGCTGATCGAAGCGGCGCTCGAGAGGCCGCTTTACGACAGCCCCGCAGACTGACGGGTCAGATGGACGCGCTCTCGACCCGTGGTATCGAGAGTTGATGATGCGGCCGGGGATATCCACTTCGTCGCAGATGAGTGATGTGGTCGGCGGCTACGAGTGCCCGCGTGCGACCTTGTCGTCCTCCGTGTCGCGGCTGTCCGATGTCCTGGTCGGCGCCCCTGGTTGCCGTCGGGATGCGACGAGTCGAGGATACCGGTCACGTCCCATGATGACGAGGTGATCGGCTGAGAGGGCCATCTCAGCCATGAGGTGGCTCGAGATCAGAACGGTCATGCCGCCGTCGGCTAGCGATCGGACGAGCTGGCGCACCCATTGCACGCCTTCAGGATCCAGGCCGTTGACCGGCTCGTCGAGCATCAGCACGTGCCCTCTCTCGCAAGTACCCCCGGCAACTGCGCGGTGTCCAGGACCCTAGCGTGTCTGCACCAACTGCTGTCCACCGAGACTTCCGCGGGGATCCTTCGTCGCCCGGCCCCACACATCACCAGTCGATAGCGAGACTCGGATGGGCGGGTCGAAGTACTGGGCGAGCGCGAACGTCCTGACTCTTCCCGCCTCCGTGCAGGAGAACTGTCCGCAGCGGCATTCTGGGCTCGCCCCAGGCGCTTGAGCGTCGATAGCATGGCCCGGACCTCAAACGCAGAGGAGCCACTGATGTGGACTCAGACCCTTGACCCGACCGGACAGCTCTGGCTGTCCGCCCTCATCGCAGTTCTCCCCATCGTCGTCTTCCTGATCGGGCTGCTCGTCTTCAAGCTCAGCGGCCTGCTCGCTGCGACGATCGCCGTCATCCTCGAAATAGTGGTGGCCCTATGGCCGTTCGGGATGCCGCTCGGATCGATTGCCGGCGCAGGGCTACTCGGCATCCTCACCGCGATCTGGCCGATTGCCTACATCATCTTGATGGCGGTGTGGCTATACCGAATCACCGTGGCCAGCGGTCGGTTCGATGTCATTCGCGCGAGCATCTCCGGAATCTCCCCTGACCAGCGGATCCAGGTCCTGCTCATCACCTTCTGCTTTGGAGCGTTCCTCGAGGGTGCGGCGGGATTCGGTGTGCCCATCGCGATCTGTGCGGCACTCCTCGTGCAGCTCGGATTCGGTCCCGTCAAGGCGGCCATGCTGTCGCTCGTGGCCAACGTTGCTGCTGGCGCATACGGGGCCATTGGTATCCCGGTCATCGTCGGAGCGCAGATCGGTGAGGTTCCCCTCGGTGACCTGTCCGTGGACATGGTGCTGGTTCTGCAACTGCTGACGTTCAGTGTGCCGTTCATCCTCGTCATGATCCTCGACGGCCTGCGCGGAGTGAGAGAGACACTCCCCATTACTCTTTCGGTGGCTGTTGCCTACGCCGCCTCTCAGGCAGTCATCCTGCTTTTCCTCGGTCCGGAGCTTGCTGACATCGTCCCTGGGCTGATCGGAATGGTGGTCGTTTTCGGGGTCTCGCGCGTCTGGCAGCCTCGCCGGGTGTACCGCGAAGGCGGAAGCGAGATCCCCGAGCGGGTGCGGCAGGACTTCGGTGACGTCGTCGTCGCTTGGAGCCCGTTCTACATCCTCACCGGTCTCATCTTCGTGTGGAGCATTCCCTGGTTCAAGGCGCTGTTCGCTGCTGATGGACCGCTCGCCAGGCTCACCTTCGCGGTCCCGATCCCGGGGATCACCGGTGTGGTGGTCCCATCTGGGGCCGATGCCCCCGTTGCGGCGACCTGGGCTTTCACACCCGTCAACGCCACCGGCACAGCGATCCTCATCGCCGTGATCGTGTCCTTCCTGACAATGCCGCGGGTGAGCACGCGCGACTTGGGCCGTCAACTGGCGGGGACCGTGCGTGACCTCGGGAAGCCGATCGTGTTGATCGCGCTCATCCTCGTCATCGCGAACATCGCCAACTTCTCCGGCGGGTCGGCCACGATCGGGAACGCCCTGGCCGCGGTGGGACTGCTGTTCCCGCTGTTGGCCCCCATCATCGGGTGGTTCGGTGTTTTCGTGACCGGTTCCGTCGTCAACAACAACACCCTCTTCGCTCACCTCCAGACTGTCACCGCGCAGCGAATCGGGGTCGATCCGACTCTCCTCGTCGCAGCCAACACCGCCGGCGGCACCGTCGCGAAGGTGGTGTCTCCCCAGTCCATCGCTATCGCCGCAGGTGCGGTGGGTCTGAGTGGACGTGAGGGCGAGATCCTCCGCGCCTCTATCAAGTACAGCCTCGGCATGCTGGCATGGGTGTGTGTCTGGGTGTTCTTGCTCTCACTCATGCGGTGACCGTCGATCACCCACCTCGGGGAACACAACACCGCAACGCAACTCCAATAGACCGAACATCCGCCGGTAAGCGGCGGACTGGAGGACCATGAACTCGACACCTCTCGCCGGCCCCGACGGTATCGACGTGATTCTCGGACACGATGAGAAGCGCACCGAGCACGAGCGCCGCCACTTCTTGACCCGTGAGCTGATCGCCCGGCGTTTCGGGGTCACGCACCGTGACATCAAACTGCGACGCCAACCGCCGGGACCCTTCGGCTACCGGTCACACCTGTATGCGGCGGTCGGCGGGGACGAGATCCCTGTCTCCATCAAGGCGGCCAGCCGGGGAGACGTCACCGTGGTGGCGCTCGCGGACCTCGCCGTCCCGATAGGCCTCGACGTTCGTCCCAACCAACTGGATGACGCGGACATCGCTGAGATCCGACGACACTCGCACTTGCTGCCCGACACCAGCGAACGCGCAATGAGAGAGCACTGGACAAGAGCTTTAGCCGTAAGAGAAGCTGACGGCCGCGGACTTCGAGTACAGCTCGAGCACGTGATCCTCGACCCTGTCAGCAGTACGGGCTGGGCTCCCGACCGCAGGGTCCACTACCGACTCGTCGACCTGTCGCGAGACAGATGGACAGTCACGCTGGCCTACGGCGGCGGCCCGCGGTAGAAGCAGCGCAACCAAGCGGCGGTGGGGCGAGGCGTTGCAAGCATGTCGCATCGACCGCGGGAAGTCAGGCCAAGGTGCGGATAACCCTTCTCAGCCACACCCTTTGAGGCGTGATCGCGCGGTTGAGAGCACCCTCCCCCTCAGCGGAGGGAGTCCGTCACCGCGCGCAGCGCGTCCGCTGAACGGCGGAACAGTGCCAGCTCGCTCGGAGAGAAGACCGTCTGATCGACGGGACGAGCACCTTTGACGCTCACGATGGATGGGACAGACAAAGCAACACCGCCCACTCCGTGCAAGCCCGGGAGGACGGTGCTGACCGGCATGACGGCGTGTTCATCTTGAAGGATCGCCTCGACGATGCGCGCGACCGAAAGGCCGATCGCGTAGTTGGTAGCCCCTTTGCCTTTAATGACGGTGTACGCCGCGTCGCGCACATCGACGGCGACCGCATCCAGCGCGTCCGGCGTGAACCGATGCCCGTCCGGGCCGACCCAATTCAGGATCGGAACAGTACCGATAGTGGCGGTGGACCAGAGAGGGAACTCGGTGTCGCCGTGCTCGCCGACGATGTACGCGTGCACGCTTGAGGTGGACACGCCTGCCCGTCGCGCCAGCTTCCACCGCAAGCGGGACGTGTCCAACACTGTGCCCGATGCGAAAATCCGCTCCGCGGGCAGCCCGGATTGCTCCTGAGCCAGAACAGTGAGGACGTCACACGGGTTCGAAACGATGACGTAGATGGCATCCGGAGCCACGCTCAGGAGCTGAGGCATTAGGTCAGCGACGATGCGGGCGTTGACCGCAGCGAGCTCGATTCGCGTCTGCCCGGGCTTCTGCTTCGCGCCGGCGGTGATGACTACAACATGGGAACCGGCCACCACCGACAGGTCACTTCCGCCTGAGATGTCACTGGCGCCCGTGAACTGGGATCCGTGCGCCAGGTCCAGCACTTCTGCGTCTACACGTTCTGCAGCGATGTCATAGAGGGCTATGTGGCGGGCGGATCCGCGAATCAAGCAGGCGTAGGCCGCGCTGGACCCGACACTGCCTGCGCCGACGATGGTGACCTTTGAGTTCTCGATCGCGCCCATGCCATCAGTGTGTCGCAGCTCGAGCGACCGTACAACAAGCGGACGTGCGGGAAGCTCTAAACCGAACGGATGAGGCGAGCTCGCGCGGAAGTCGCATCGCCGCGTTCTCGCCGCAGTATTGTCAGGCGGCGTAGATCTACTCAGCGCGGGACCCCGACAGCATCACGAAGATGCCTCCCGTAGCGAGGATGGTTTCCGAATCGTCCGTGACCGGCCACCGGACGAAGATCCTGTTTCCTTCCACCTCAGGTCTCCCGCGCAACGCGGCCTCCACCCGCGCCGTCCAGGGTGCAGTCATCTCTTCGATCCACTCCTCGAATACCCGAACTTCCTGTTCGTCAACAAGGCCTGGGTGGACGAGCTCGGCATCCCGATGCCCACGACCATCGACGAGTACCGCGATGCGCTCGAGGCGTTCGCGACGGAGGACCCGAACGGCAACGGCAAGGCGGACGAGATCCCGCTGTCGTTCCGCACCGACTCCTTCTGCGCGAACCCGCACGATCTGATCGCGGCGCTCGGCGGTCAGCCCGAGAACAACGACCACCGCATCGTCCGGGACGGGAAGGTGGAGTTCACGGCCAACACCGACGGCCACCGCGCCGGCGTCGAAGCCCCCGGCGAGTGGCACGCCGGCGGCCTGATCGATCCCGAGGCCTTCGCTCGGGACGACGTCGCCTACCTCTCTAAGGGCAAGACGGACGTGCCGGTGCTCGGCTCATTCTTCCGGTGGGAGCTCAAGGAGATGGCCGGCGCCGATCGCATCGACGACTACGCGCTGCTCGGTGTGCTCGAGGGCGTCGACGAACAGCGACTGACCAGTGTCGCCAACAACCATGAGATCAGCCGTGGGGCGATGGCGATCACCCGCGCGAATGAGTACCCGGCGGCGACCATGCGCTGGGCTCACCGGGTCTTCGACCCGGTGATGTTCGCCGAGACGAGCTGGGGCCCGATCGGCGTCACCCTCGAGGAGGGCCCCGACGGACTGCTGACCCAGATCCCGGCTGCCGAGGGCGAGTCCGAGGGGGAGCGCCGACAGCGCGTCGCGCCCTGCGGTCCGCGCATCACCACCGCCGAGGACTTCGAGACGGTCGTGGCTCCCGAGCGACCGGATCACCGCAGAGATCGTCGTCGGCGCGCTTGAGATGGCCCGGTGGCGGCGCGGTCCCGAGCCCGGAACCGTTGTTCATGCGGACCGCGGAGCCCAATACACCAGCTGGCTGTTCGGCCACCGGCTCCGGCAAGCCGGCTGCTCGGATCGATGGGCAGAGTCGCGTCGTCCGTGGACAACGCGCTCATCGAGAGCTTGTGGTCCACAATGCAGCGCGAGCTTCTGGACCGCACGACCTGGGACTCCAAGACCCAGCTCGCGTCGGCGATGTTCGAGTGGATCGAGGGCTTTTACAACCCGCACCGCCGGCACACCAGCCTCGGAGACCTCAGCCCCGCCGATTACGAAGCCCTTCACACCACCACCGAAATCGCGGCATGATCAACACACAAGAACCGTCCGGGAAACGGGGTCAGGATCCCCCGGAAGAAGGTTGGGCGCGGTCGAAACGCGAGTCTCCCTGCGCGTCTACCTGTGATCTTCTGGAGGTCGGCGTTCGCTCTACACTTGCGCAACTTTCGTGGCGCAGGGCGTGCGATTGAACGCCACGGAGGCCATCATTCGTAAGGAGCAACTATCGCGACTTCCCGGACGCCCGATAGCTGAACCCGCGGCTGCGCCGCCGGCGTTCACGGATGCAATGGATCCGAGGCGACACGCCGGTGAATGAACGGATGCCGCGGCGCGCCGCGCGGCATCCGTTGCATCCGATGACGCAAACCGCGTCAGACCGGCCGCACCCGCAGCCAGCGGAACCCGTGCGCCGGCAGCTCGAGCCCGCCCGACAGGTCGACATCCTCGCCGGTGACGACGTCGGTGGCGTCGGCCCGGAACCCCGAGAGCGTCTCGGCCTCGACGACGACCGCGTCATCGCCGACGTTCGCGAGCACGAGCACGACGCCCTCGCCGATGCGCTGGAAGCCGACGACGGACGGATGCGGGGTGTGGAACGGCGTCAGCGGGATGTCCGCGAACTCCGGCGTCCGCCGCCGCGCCTGAATCAGCGCCGTCAGCCGGGCGTGGATGCGACCCGCCACCGTCGTCGGGTCGTGTCGCGCCGCGAACGCGACCGGGTCGGCCGCCGGTCGGTGCACCCACCGGCTGTCGCCCGCGTGGGCGGGGTCGTCGCGGTAGCTGTAGTCGTTGAGCTGCCCCAGCTCGTCACCGAGGTAGAGCAGGGGGATGCCGCCGGTCGACAGCGCGAGCGCATGCGCGAGGATGACGCGGTCCTCGCCGCCGGGGTCACCCGCCTCGACGCCGGCGAGCGACGCCGTCGTCCCCGTCACCCGGGCGTCGCCGGTCTTCGGGTTCTCCTGGAAGGGCACCCCGCGCGAGAACGTGCCGGGGAAGCGGCCCACGTAGAAGTCGTTGAGGAACCGGCGGTGGGAGTAGCCGTCGATGCCGAGGGCCGCGGCATCCTCGTCGGCGAAGGTCCAGCCGATGTCGTCGTGACTGCGGACGTAGTTCACCCACGCAGTGCCGGCGGGCAGGGCGTGACGCTCGTCGAGCGCCTTCTGCAGGAGGCGGCCGTCGCGGGTGGCGAGCGCCTCCCACCCGAGCGCCATCTGCAGCGGGTTGTAGGAGAGCTGGCACTCGTCGGTCGAGATGTAGGTGATGACCTCGTCGGGGTGCACGATCGCCTCGGACTTGAACAGCACCGACGGCGCACCGAGCGAGAGCACCTGGTTGAAGGCGCGCAGCAGCAGGTGCGCTTCGGGCAGCGACTCGCACGTCGTGCCGAGCCGCTTCCAGATGAAGGCGACGGCATCCATCCGCAGCACCTCGACGCCCTGGTTGGCGAGGAACAGCATCTCGCCGGCCATCGCGCGGAACACCGCCGGGTTCGCATGGTTGAGGTCCCACTGGAAGTGGTAGAACGTCGCCCAGATCCACCGGCCGTCATCGAGCTGCACGAACGCGCCCGGGTGGTCGTCGGGGAAGATCTCGCGGACGGTCTCCTCGTACCGGTCGGGCATCGTCCGGTCGGGGAAGATCAGGTAGAAGTCCTCGTACCCCGGCTCACCCGCGACAGCCTTCCGCGCCCACTCGTGCTCGTTGCTCGTGTGGTTGAAGATGAAGTCCACGACGAGCGAGATCCCCGCCTCGCGCAGGTCGGCGGCGAGCTCGGCGAGGTCGTCCATCGTGCCGAGCTTCTCGTCGACGGCGCGGTAGCTCGACACCGCGTACCCGCCGTCGTTGTTGCCTTCGGGCGAGGCGAACAGCGGCATGAGGTGCAGATAGGTGAGCCCGAGTTCGCGGAAGTAGGGGATGCGATCCCGGATGCCGCGGAGCGACCCCGCGTACCGGTCGACGTAGCAGACGCCGCCCAGCATCCGCTCCGACAAGTACCACCCCGGGTCGGCCGTGCGCCGACGGTCGAGCGCCTTCAGGTCGTCGGGCCGGTCGCGCCAGCTCGCGGCGGCCGATGCGACGACGGCGGCCAGCGCCTCGCGGCCGTCCTCGCGCTCGCCGTAGAGCTGCCGGAACAGGTCGTGCAGCACGGGCAGGGACTCCTGCAGGCGGGCGTCGAACGACGCATCCGGTCCGCCGAGTTCGGACCTGACCGCAGCCCTTGCGGCCTCGAAGTCGGTCGTCGGATCGGGGCTCAAACGTGCCATGGTGCTCCCAGCGTCGGGTCGGTGTTCCGCATCGTAGTGCGGCCGGGGACCGCGAGTGCGATCCCCGGCCGCGCCGGTCACGAGGGCTCCATCACGCGATGGCGCGTCGCAGCATCCCGTACGAGAGGGCGGCCAGCAGGGCGCCGACCAGCACCATCCCACCGGTCACCGCGATGGGTGTCAGCGAGCCGAAGAAGGCGAACAGATCGCCCCACGCCCGAAGCTGCCCCACGAGCCACATCGCGGCGATGAGCACGAAGCCCAGCGAGACGAGCACGACCGTGAGGACGAGGTTGCCCCACCGCTTGTAGACGGTCGCCGCGCAGAACCCGACGACGAAGAACAGCATCGCGAGCCCGAAGAAGAACAGTCCCGCGACGACGGGGCCCTGCGACCAGACCCACGGCAGGTAGAACATGTAGCCGCCGATGCCCCAGCCACCGGTCGCCTGCTCGATGAGCCCGCCCACGATGAAGAGGGCGGCGAGGACGAACGACGTCAGGGCGGCGGTCAGCAGGGTGCCGAGGTAGAACTCGCGCCGGGTGACGCTCATGGCCTGCGAGAACGGGAACGTCAGGGTGAGGGCCTGCACGCCGACGACGCCGAAGTACCACAGCGGTGCCTGCGCGCCGCCGCCGAACATCTGCGCGTCGGCCCCGCTGCTCGAGATGAGCCCGAAGATCGCGAGACTGATGAGGAGCGTGCCGCCGAGGATGATCAACGGCACCCAGATGTAGGTGGCGCGGTTGACCAGCTGCATGCGCACGACGTTGAGGGTGCGGTTCATCGGAGTGCTCCTTCGTCGGTGGTGGCGGCGTTCTGGGTCTGCCGCACGATGAGCTGCTGCAGCGAGACGGGGGTGACGTCGAGGCCGGATGCCGCCAGTTCGGCGCGATCCGCAGCGGTCAGCTCGCCGATCACCGTGGCGCTCGTGACGCGGCCGAGGGTCTCGCGGTGGATCACCTCGCGGCCGGCGACGAACGCATCGACGGCCGCCGAATCGCCGACGACCGTGGCGGCCCGGCCGCGCACGGACTCGGTGTCCTCGTCCATCACGATCCGCCCGCCGTCGATCACGATGACCTTCTCGAGCAGATTCGAGACCTCGTCGATCAGGTGGCTCGACAGGATGATGGTGCGCGGGTGCTCCGCGTAGTCCTCGAGCAGCCGGTCATAGAAGATCTGGCGGGCGACGGCATCCAACCCCAGGTACGGCTCGTCGAAGAAGGTGACCTCGGCGCGGGCCGCGATGCCGATGATGACCCCGACGGCCGAGAGCTGACC
This sequence comes from Microbacterium sp. ARD31, assembly GCF_031844425.1. Lineage (NCBI taxonomy): Bacteria > Bacillati > Actinomycetota > Actinomycetes > Micrococcales > Microbacteriaceae > Microbacterium > Microbacterium sp. ARD31. Next base: position 174,516 of record NZ_JAUZVE010000007.1, on the reverse strand, counting down.
GCGGGACAGCTTCTTGATGCGCGCCTTCACGGGCAGCCGGAACTCGCGGATGAGCTTGTTCGCGAGCGCCTGGTCCCAGTGCGGGTAGAACAGCCGCGCGATGCGGAACGCGTGCAGCGGCGTCGCGTCGTCGGGGTACTTCTGGCTCTCCCGCACGAAGCACATGCGGCTGAGCACGGCGGCGTTCTCGTACGGCGACTCGCCGAACACGCGGACCTCGCCCGCGGTCGGGAAGTTCTGCGCCGTGAGGATCGACATGACGGTGGTCTTGCCGGCGCCGTTGCGGCCGAGCAGTCCGTAGATCGAGTCGCGCTCGATGGTGAACGAGATGTCGTCCACGGCGGTGGTGTCGCGGTAGCGCTTGGTGAGGTTCTTCACCTCGATGACGGCGGTCATCGTGCGGTTCCTTTCGTTCCGGATGCGGTGGCGCGCTCCGCCAGCAGGCGCGCGAGGTCGTCGGGGCCGAGGCCGAGCTTGCGGGCTTCGGCGATCAGCGGGTCGAGGTAGCGGTCGGCGAAGGCCGAGCGCCGCTCGGTGAGCAGGAGCTCGCGCGCACCGTCGGCGACGAACATGCCGATGCCGCGTCGCTTGACCAGCACACCCTTGTCCGTGAGCATCGTGATCCCCTTCGCCGCGGTGGCTGGGTTGATGCGATGGAAGGCGGCGAGCTCGTTCGTCGACGGGGCCTGGTCCTGTTCGGACAGGCTGCCGTCGATGATCGAGTCCTCGATGCTCTCCGCGATCTGCAGGAAGAGCGGGCGTCCTTCATCGACCATTCCGACTCCGCGTTGTTCGTTGGTTAGTTACATGAGTAGGTAACCACTGAACCCGAGGAGTGTCAAGAGGGGTCTGCGGCCGGAATCAGGCGGAGCGGACGGCCTGCCCGAGCCGGCGCACGATCTGCTCGAGGATCGGCCTCGGCGTCGCGAAGATCAGGCGGGTGAAGCCCGTGCCGGCCACGCCGCACATCGACCCCTCGGTGAGGGTGACGCGGGCCTCGCGGGTGAAGAAGTCGGCGGGGCGGTCGCCGAGCCCGACGGCGCGGAAGTCGATCCAGCCGACGTAGGTCCCCTCGGGCTTCGGCATCCAGGCGCCGGGGATCTCCTCGGCGAGCAGGTCGAGGAGGGTGTCGCGGTTCTGTTCGAGGTAGGGCACGAGGTCGGCGAGCCACGGGTCGCCCTCGCGGTAGGCCGTCGCGTTCGCGATGGCGCCGAGGTTGCTGGTGCCGTGACCGGCGAAGGGGCCGAGCTTCGCCCAGGTCTCGCGGTCGGCGTCGCTCGTGAGCACGAGCTGCGCGCACTTGAGCCCCGGCAGGTTCCACGCCTTCGACGCACTCATCGCCGTGATCGTGTGCTGCGCCGCGGCGGGGGAGACGGTCGCATAGGGGGTGTGGGTGGCGCCGCCGTAGACGAGGGGCGCCCAGATCTCGTCCGAGAACACGCGGCCGCCGTTGCGCTCGACGACCTCTGAGATCGCGACGAGCTCGTCCCGCGAGATCACGCGCCCCACCGGGTTGTAGGGGTTGCAGAGCAGAAGGAGGCCACCGCCGTCGTCGAAGGCGCGCTGCAGCGCGTCGAGGTCGAACTCGTACCGACCGTCGCGGACGGCGAGCGGCACCTCGATGACCTCGCGCCCGCGCATCGGCGGCACGAAGAGGAACGGCATGTACGAGGGCGTCGGCACGATGATCTTCGATCCGGCGGCGGAGCAGTGCTCCATCGCGAGCTCGAGACCCATGATGACGTCGGGGATCGGCTGCACGTCGGATGCCGCCACCTGCCACCCGTACCGACGCGCGACGAATTCGGCGGTCGCCGCCGAGAGATCCGCCGAGATCCCCCGCGGCATGTAGCCGAACGACCCGGCATCCACCGCGCGGTGCAGGGCGGCCGTGATCGTCGGGTCGATCCCGAAGTCCATCTCGGCGACGAACGCGCCGAGCGTCCCGTCATCCGCCGACCACTTGGTGGCCCCCGTCGAGCGCAACTGCTCGATCGTCGTGCCGTCGATCCGTCGTGCGAACCCGCTCATGGCGCTCCTCTTCTCGGGCTCTCCTGATTCTGGCGGATCCCCGACGCCGTGTCGTCGCCCCGGCGCGCGCGTGATACCGACCGTCGGCGATTCATGCAACCCGATGGATCGATTTGATCCCGGTCAACGATCTTCGTTACCGTCGAAGAAGGGCCTCGCGCCCTCGACGACCAGTCCGCGCCCCTTCGAACCGACATCCTGAGGTGTCGATGACGAGCGGGCGTATGGTCGGCGGTCTGGATGACGAGCCCGATGTTCGTCGTCGGAGCGCTGCACTCGAGTGACGTTTTCGCTCGTGCGGATGCCGGTGATCGCCACCCGGGCGCTACCTATGCGGACGCGTGCGCGCCCGCCGAGGGAAGCACGTGACAACTGCCGCTGTCGAAGCGAAGAATCTGTTCAAAGTCTTCGGACGCAATCCCGCCCAGGCCGTCAAGCGCCTGCAGGCGGGAGAACGCCGGGACGCCGTCCGCGATGCGGGCACCGCCGCCGTGATCGACGCGAGCTTCCGCGTCGAGAAGGGCGAGATCTTCGTGATCATGGGCCTGTCGGGGTCGGGCAAGTCCACCATCATCCGCATGCTCAACGGCCTGCACGACGCGACCGGCGGGGAGGTGCTGGTCCACGGCGAGCCGATCACCGGCATCCCGGCCGCGAAGCTCCGCGGCATCCGTCGTGAGCGCATCGCGATGGTGTTCCAGCACTTCGCCCTGCTGCCGCACCGCACCGTCGCCGCCAACGTCGCCTACCCGCTCGAGCTGCAGGGCGCCCCCAAAGCCGAGCGCCTCGCCAAGGCCGAGGAGATCCTCGCCCTCGTCGGCCTCGAGGGCTGGGGGGACAAGCTGCCGTCCGCTCTGTCGGGCGGCATGCAGCAGCGCGTCGGCATCGCCCGCGCGCTCGCCGCCGACACCGACATCCTGCTGATGGATGAGGCGTTCAGCGCGCTCGACCCGCTGATCCGCCGCGAGATGCAGGAGCAGCTGCTCGAACTGCAGCAGACCCTGCAGAAGACGATCATCTTCATCACGCACGACCTGAACGAGGCGATGTTCCTCGGTGACCGGATCGCGGTCATGCGCGACGGGCGCATCGTGCAGATCGGCACCCCCGAGGACATCCTCACCGACCCCGCCAACGACTACGTCGAGCAGTTCGTGCAGGACGTCGACCGTGCGCGCGTGCTCACGGCGGCGAACGTCATGGAGCGTCCCGGCTCGGTCTCGGTGACCGTGGCCGCCGGTCCCCGCACCGCCCTGCGCACGATGCGCGACGCCCGCATGGCCGCCGTCTACGTGACCGACCGCAGCCGCAAGCTCCTCGGCATGATCACCGACCGCGACGCGCTCAAGCTCGTCCGCCGCGGCGAGACGACCATCTCGTCGCTGCTGCGCCCCGTGCCGCAGGCGGTCGGCCGCGACGACGTCCTCATGGACCTGTTCGTCCCCGCCGCCGAGTCGCCGCTGCCGCTGGCGGTGACGGATGCCGAGGGTCGCCTCGTCGGCGTCATCCCGCGCATCACGCTGCTCACCGCGCTCGGCCCCTCGACGACCGAGACGACCGAGATCCCTGTCATCCTCGACCCGGTGCCGGGCGCCGAGATCGACGCAGCCCTCGCAGGTGCCGCCGGCGAAGGCCCGGCATCCGACGCGGAGGTGGTGCGCTGATGGATGGTTTCCGCATCCCCGTCGGCGAATGGGCCGACGCCGCCGTCGACTGGATCCGCGACACGCTCGGATGGCTGCTCTCGTTCATCTCGACGGTGGTCGGCTGGCTGGTCGACACGCTCGCCGACGCGCTGCTCGCGCTGCCCATCGTCGTCGCGATCGTGCTGTTCGCCGCACTCGCCTGGCTGCTGCGCTCGTGGCGTTTCGCGATCGGCACCGTGATCGGCTTCGTGCTGGTCCTGGGCGTCGGTCAGTGGGTGACCGCGATGCAGACCCTCGCTCTCGTGCTCGTCGCGGCGCTCATCGCCGTCGTCATCGCGGTGCCCATCGGCATCGCGGCGGCGCGCAGCGACGCGTTCAGCGCCGCCATCCGCCCGGTGCTCGATCTCATGCAGAGCATGCCGGCGTTCGTCTACCTGATCCCGGCGATCGTCTTCTTCAGCATCGGCGTGGTACCCGGCGTGATCGCGACCGTGATCTTCGCGCTGCCCCCGGGCGTGCGACTCACCGAGCTCGGCATCCGCGGAGTGGACAACGAGACCGTCGAGGCCGGCCACGCCTTCGGTGCGACGCCCGGCCAGATCCTGCGCGGCGTACAGCTGCCGCTAGCGATGCCCAGCATCATGGCGGGCGTCAACCAGCTCATCATGCTCGCCCTGTCGATGGCGGTCATCGCCGGCATCGCCGGCGCCGACGGTCTCGGCAAGGAGATCGTCCAGGCGATGTCGACAGTCAACATCGCGAAGGGCGTCGAGGCCGGCCTCAGCGTCGTGATCCTCGCGGTGTATCTCGACCGCCTGACCGGCGCGCTCGGCGATCTGAAGAACCAGCGCGGGTCGCTGCTCGGAGCGATGGCGCGGCGCCGCCGCGGATCGGGCGGCGACGGTGCTCCTCGCGGCGACGCCGAGGACGCGGCAGCCGAGGCGGAGCGCGAGACGGCGTCGCCGCGACGCGCGGCCATCGCCACCGGCGGCCTCTGACCCCACACACGTGCGGCCTCGGTCGCACGGTCCGGTTGCACCCGGACCTGCACGATACGGAACCAGCAATCACATACGGAAGGCACTTCATGAACAAGCGACACCTGACCGGCATCCTCGCGATCGGCGCCACGGCATCCCTCGCGCTGGCCGGCTGCGCCAGCGGCAACCAGGCCGAGGGTGGTTCGAACGAGGGAGGTGACGAGAGCCTCGGCACGATCACGCTCGGCTACCTCCCGTCGTGGACCGACGGCCTCAGCACCGCGTACCTGCTCGAGGACCAGCTCGAGAAGATCGGCTACACGGTCGAGATGCAGGAGCTCACCGAGGCGGGCCCGCTGTACGCCGGCCTCGCGCAGGGCGACGTCGACATCTACCCGTCGGCCTGGCCCGAGCTGACCCACAAGTCCTACATGGACGAGTACGGCGACCAGATCGAGGACCTCGGCTCGTACTACGACGGTGCCAAGCTCACCATCGCTGTACCCGAGTACGTCGACATCGACTCGATCGAGGATCTGAAGGCGAACGCCGACCGCTTCGGCGGCAAAATCTACGGCATCGAGCCCGGGGCCGGCCTGACGGCGCAGACGCAGGACTCCATGATCCCCGAGTACGACCTCGGCGACAGCTACGAGCTCGTCACCTCGTCCACCGCGGCGATGCTGACCGAGCTCGACAGCGCGATCGCTGCCGAGCGCGACATCGTCGTGACCTCGTGGCGGCCGTTCTGGGCCAACGACCGGTACGGCCTGAAGGACCTCGAGGACCCGAAGGGTGCAATGGGCGAGGCCGAGGCGCTGCACTTCCTCGGCACGGACGGCTTCGCCGAGGAGTACCCCGAGGCTGCGGAGTACATCGCCGGCATCGCCCTCGACGACGAGCAGTACGCGGCCCTCGAGGACATGGTCGTCAACGAGTACGGCGAGGGCAAGGAAGCCGAGGCCGTCGACGCCTGGCTCGAGGCCAACCCCGACGCCTACGACACGATCGTCACCGACTGACCGTCGGCGACGTCAGGGGGACCCGGCTGCGGCCGGGTCCCCTTCGTCGTTCGGACGCTGCGTCAGCGGCTGGGCGACCTTCTTCTCCAGCACCTCGACCGCCTCGTCCGACAGGGCGATGAGCCCGTCGACCTCCTCGCGCACGCGCTGGTAGGCGAGGTGGCGCTCGGCCGGGGTGGCGGCTTCGTCGGTCGCGACGGCGAGCATGCGGGATGCCGTCGCGAGGCGCTTGCGCTCGGCGTCGGTCAACCCGGAGTCGCGCACCCGACGGGCCTCGCGCTCGGCGAGGTCGAAGGCGACCTCGAAGTCGGTGACGGCGCGACGGTACTCGCGCACCTGGTCGGCCGAGGGCTTGACGCTGTCGGCCGGTCGCGCGCGGTCGGCGACCTTCTTGGCGCGCAGGAACCCGGCGGTGAGCGGGTCGCGGCCGTCGCTCATCGACGGGAAGGCGATGAGCTTGGCGACGTCGAGCTCGTAGTCCAGCCAGCGATGCGTGACCTCGTCGTGCACGGCTCGCAGGTCGTCGAGCTGATCGGCGAGGGACTGCGACGGCGCCTCGACCTCGGCCGCGGAGGCCGAGCCGACGCCGCGCTTGGCGGCGGCGCGGGCGGCGGTGAGCTCGGCTTTCGCCTTCATGATCTCGAGACGGTGCTTGTGCCGACGCTTCGAGGCGGCGGCGAACGATCCGCTGGCGGCCGAGGCGAGTCCGAAGAGCGGGAACACGAGCCACCAGTAGTTGCCGGCGAAGGCCCAGAATCCGTCCACCCGCTACACCTTACGGGTGCGGCCGGTTATCACGCCCGCCGCGGCGCGACCGGTAGGCGTCGAGAGCGGATGCCGCGCCCTCCGCCGCGCGTGTGATGCCGTCGACCGAGCGGGCGATCGCCTCACCGGCGATGACCGTCCACACGGGCGCCGCGGGTCCGTCCGTCGGGGCGTCGTCGGGGCGGTGCCCGGCGCGGCGCCACGCCTCCTGCTCGGCGGCAGCGAAGGCACGGCCCACCTCGTCGACAGCGGACCGGTAGGCGGTGAACTGCTCGGGGGTGAGCTTCGCGGTGGGGGATGCCGGGCGCAGCTCACGGGCGGCGCCCTCGAGGCGCAGGAACTCGGCCGTCGCGGGGACCCGCACGTCACTCATCGCGGGGAAGGCGAGGCGGCGGGCGGCATCCGTCTCGTACTCCATCCAGCGCGCGGCGATCGCGTCGTGGGCGGCCATGAGGCGCGCGAGGGGGAGGTGCTTCGGGTCGGTGCCGCGGGCGGGGACGGCGGCGCGCTCGGCGCCCACGCGGGCGCGGGCGACGCGGATGGTCGCGGTCGCCGCGGCCTTCGCGCGCTGGGCGGTCTCGAGCGCGCGGCGCGCGGCGCGGACGTCGTCGGGGCGGGCGCGGCCGGCGGCACGCTCGGCTTCGGCGCGGACGAGCTCGGCCTGCGCGACGCGCGCCGCGGCGCGGGCGCCGACCGCGTCGGAGCGGGCCTGCTGCAGTTCGCGCTGCGCGGCGGCCAGGCCGAGGCGTCGCGCGCGGGTGGTCCGGCCGCGGCGCACGCCGAGGACGCTGACCGCGCCGGCGCCGACCGCGGCGGGCGCGACCCACCAGAACTCCGCCACCGCGGCCCCGATCGCGACGACCCAGAGCTGCATGCCGCCATGCTAGCCGCGACCGGTGGGCGCGCTCCCAGGTCGCGCTCAGCGCACGCGGCGTGCGCCCGAGAACCGGGTGACCACCCCGGGGTGCCGGGCCGGCATCGCGAGCACCGAGTCGGGTGCGCGGTCCGCGAGGCCGGGGAAGCCGGCATCCGCGAGCAGGCCGTCGTCGAGACGGTCGACCGTCGCGCGGACGATCGGCCACGGCTCGTGCTCGTTCGCGGCCCAGATCGTCCGGCCGAGGTGCCGTTCGTGGAAGCCCCAGCGCGCCGTGAGGAACCGGCTCAGCTCGTCGTCGACGGCCTCGGTTCCGGGGGTGACGCGGATGCGGGTGCGCACCCGATCCCCGAATCCCGGATGCCGCCGCGACGCGTACTCGATCGCGTCGCCGTCCGTGCGCGTCGCCGCCTTCGCCCAGCGGTAGGGGAGCCCGAACACGGCGCGCGCGCCGAGGACCGGCAGGAGGTGCTCGGCCTCGAGCGTCTGGAAGACGACGCCGCGGCGACCGTCGGCATCCCGCGCGTACGTCCGGACGTTGATCTCGACGAACCGCCCCACGAACGGGACCGGGGGCAGCGGCAGGAACCGGAACTCGCTGAGGACGAACGGGATGAGGCCCACCCACGCCGACCCGTCGAACACGTCGGGTTCGGTGCCCGGCGGCAGCAGCGGCGCGACCTGCGACGGGTCGACGCGCCAGTGCAGGAAGCACGCCCCGCTCCAACGCTGCTGCAGCACCGCACGCCCGGGAAGGGCGGGAGCGGTGGCGTCCATGACCCGGGTCAGCCGAACAGGAGCGTGAGCACGGTCGCGCCGCCGCCCACGAGCACCATCGAGATGATCACGGTCCACGCGATCACCTTCGTGCGGGCGCGCCTGCGCCCGACGAAATCGGCGTACTCCGGGTCGTCGCTCACGCGGGGACCTCGTCGACGATCGGGCCGAAGGCGGCGGGCAGCGTCGCCTTCGCGACGCGTCGCAGCTCGGGCACCGGGATCGAGAAGACATCCTGGATCTCGAGCGACGACTGCTCGCCCTCGGGGGCCGAGTCGGTGACGCCGATGCGCAGCACAGGGTAACCGCGACCCTCGCACAGGCCGCGGAACTTCACGTCCTCCTCGCGCGGGACCGAGACGATGACGCGGCCGGTCGACTCGCTGAAGAGGGCGGTCGCGGCATCCACCCCGTCGCGCTCCATGATCTCGCGCAGCCACACGCGGGCACCGACGCCGAACCGCGTCGTCGCCTCGGCGAGGGCCTGCGCCAGACCGCCGGCCGAGAGGTCATGCGCGCTCGAGACGAGCATCTCGTCGCGCGCCGCCTGCAGCAGGCCCGCGAGCGTCTTCTCGCCGGCGAGGTCGACCTTCGGCGGACGACCGCCGAGGTGACCGTGGACGGTGTCGGCCCAGGCCGAGCCGTCGAGCTCGGTGGAGGTCGTGCCGAGCAGGTAGATGTTCTCGCCGGCATCCTGCCAGCCGCTCGGGATGCGGCGGGCGACGTCGTCGATGATGCCCAGCACGCCGACCACGGGGGTCGGGAAGATGGGCTGGTCGCCGGTCTGGTTGTAGAAGCTGACGTTGCCGCCCGTGACCGGGACGCCGAGCTCGAAGCAGGCGTCGGCGAGACCGTCGACGGCCTGCCCGAACTGCCACATGACCTCGGGGTTCTCGGGGCTGCCGAAGTTGAGGCAGTCGGTGACCGCGGTGGGCTGGGCGCCCGTGACGGCGACGTTGCGGTATGCCTCGGCGAGGGCGAGCTGCGCACCCGCGTACGGGTCGAGCTGGCAGTAGCGGCCGTTGCAGTCGGTCGCGATCGCGAAGCCGAGACCGGACTCCTCGTCGACGCGGATCATGCCGGCGTCGTCGGGGAAGCTGAGGGCCGTGTTGCCCATGACGTAATAGTCGTACTGGTTCGTGACCCACGACGTGTCGGCGAGGTTGGGGCTGCCGAGCAGCTGCAGGAACTGCGTGCGCAGGACCTCGGGGTCGTCGCTGCGCTCGAGCGCGGCGGCCGAGTCGTCGCGCAGCGCGTCGATCCAGGTCGGGTAGGCGACGGGGCGCTCGTAGACGGGGCCGTCGACCGCGACGGTCGAGGGGTCGACGTCGACGATCTGCTCGCCGTGCCAGAAGATCTGCAGGCGGCCGTCCCCGGTGACCTCGCCGAGGACGCTCGTCTCGACATCCCACTTCTGCACGACGGCGAGGAAGGCGTCGAGCTTCTCGGGAGCGACGATCGCCATCATGCGCTCCTGGCTCTCGCTCATGAGGATCTCCTCGGGCGTGAGCGAGGGGTCGCGCAGCAGAACTTTCTCGAGGTCGACGCGCATGCCCGAACCGCCGTTGGCGGCCAGCTCGCTCGTCGCGCACGAGATGCCGGCGGCGCCGAGGTCCTGGATCGCCTCGACCAGCTCGCCCTGGTACAGCTCGAGGCAGCACTCGATGAGCACCTTCTCGGCGAACGGGTCGCCGACCTGCACGGCGGGACGCTTGGTGGGGCCGCCGTCGGCGAAGGTGTCGGATGCCAGGATCGAGGCGCCGCCGATGCCGTCGCCGCCCGTGCGGGCGCCGAAGAGGACGACCTTGTTGCCGGCGCCGGTGGCGTTGGCGAGCTTGATGTCCTCGTGGCGGAGGACGCCGACCGCGAGCGCGTTGACGAGCGGGTTGCCCTGGTAGACCTTGTCGAAGACGGTCTCGCCGCCGATGTTGGGCAGGCCGAGGCAGTTGGCGTAGAAGCTGATGCCGCTGACGACGCCGTGCACGACGCGGGCGGTGTCGGGGTCGTCGATGTCGCCGAAGCGCAGCTGGTCCATGACGGCGACGGGGCGCGCGCCCATCGAGATGATGTCGCGGACGATGCCGCCGACGCCTGTCGCGGCGCCCTGGAACGGCTCGATGTAGCTCGGGTGGTTGTGGGACTCGACCTTGAAGGTGACGGCCCAGCCCTCGCCGACGTCCACGACGCCGGCGTTCTGGCCCATGCCGACCATGAGCCGCTCCTTCATCTCGTCCGAGACCTTCTGACCGAAGCGGCGCAGGTAGATCTTGGAGGACTTGTAGGAGCAGTGCTCGCTCCACATGACGGAGTACATCGCCAGCTCGCCCGAGGTGGGGCGGCGGCCGAGGATCTCGCGGATCTTGTCGTACTCGTCAGGCTTGAGGCCGAGCGCCGCGTACGGCTGCTCCTTCTCCGGCGTGGCGACGGCGTTCTGGACAGTGTCTGCGACGGGGGTGCTCACGCGGCTGGGCTCCAAGACTCGGGATGCCGGGGGACGCCCCCATCCTATCGGCGGGGCACCCGCATCCCGTCGTAGGCGGAGAAGGGCCCGACCGCAGCGCCGGAGGACGATGACCCGGCGTCGCACCTGCAGGTCAGCGTGAGCGGGCTCGAGGTGGGGGACTGCTTCGACGAGCCCGAACCGGACGAGTCGACCCCCGAGTGGAGCTCGGCGGTCTATCCGGTGTCGTGCGACGACCCGCACATGTTCGAGCTGTACGCCGACACCGACATCCCGGAGTCGCTGTTGCCCGCGGGCGAGTACCCCGGCGACGAGGCGGTCTGGGACGCTGCCGACACCGTCTGCTACTCGGCGTTCGAGGACTACGTCGGTGAAACGTACGAGGACTCGTTCCTCGAGTTCTGGTCGTACACCCCGACCGAGGCGTCGTGGAAGTACGACGATCGTCGGGTGCTCTGCGTCGTCTTCGACGAGGACGGGATGCTCACCGGCAGCGCCGAGGGCAGCGGGGCGGAGTCGTCCTAGTCCTCAGCGCCGGGCTCGTCCGTCTCGCTCGGGTCGGAGTCGATGACGCCGATGCCGACGGCGTGGTGGCTGGGTTCCTCATCCTGCTGCGGGGGAGCCTTCGGCTCTTCGCCGGGCTCCTTGGCGACGCTGGGCTCCTCGAGCTCGTCGGTGTCGGGCATCTCCTCGGGGTCGGCGTGCTCGGTGCCTTCCTGATCGGTGCCTTCGTTCTCGGTGCCTTCGTTGTCGGCCATGGCGGCTCCTTCCGTTGGTCTTACTGTGCGGGTGGGATGCCGCGGTCGCGACGGTCTTGACGGCCCTCGTGTCGGTGGGTAGGTCTACGCTGACCGGATGGATCCGATCGGGCGTCTGCGGGAACGTGAGCGTGAGTTGCGCGCGCAGCTCGCCCGGCTCGATGCGGATGATGCGGCGCTGCGGGTCGACCGGTCGGACGCGACGGCGGATGACGAGCACGACCCCGAGGGTTCGACGCTGTCGGGTGAGTGGCAGCGTGTCGACGCTTTGCGGGCCTCGACCTGCGACGAGTTGACGCAGGTGGCGACGGCGCTCGCGCGGGTGGATGCCGGGACCTACGGCGTCTGCGACCGCTGCGGACGACCGATCCCCGAGGCGCGGCTCGAGGTGCGCCCGCAGGCGACGATGTGCGTCGCGTGCGCGTCGATCGGCTGAGGACGGCCGCGTTCGCTGGTCGGCGCATCGCGGGGTTCCGTGGGTTCGCGGGCACGCGGGTCTCGAGCCGTCGCGCCGGCATGCGGGTCCTGAGCGACCGTGACCGCGTGCGGATCTTGCTGCATCGCCGCGCGGTACGCCTGACGAACCGATCCGAACCGAACCGGAGCTCGTTGCGTGTCCGCTGCCGCGACAGGGCGCGTCGGTGGTCACGTCAGAAGGGTGCGGGTTCCGCTGACGTGGTCGGCGGTGGCGGTGGTGGTGCGGCAGGGGTGAAGGCGACGGCCGGTGTCGGTGCGTCTTCTCTGTAGATCCTGCCGAGGGGTGAAATCCATTCCAGGACGCCACCCTTGCGTTGTCGCACTCTCCAGGCGGTGAACTGCTTCATGGAGTGATGCCTCTGGCACAGGTGGGCGAGGTTCGACAGTTCGGTTCTGCCACCGAGGGCGTGATCGTGGGTGTGATCGACCTCGCAGCGGATCGCGGCGACGCGGCATCCGGGGAATCGGCAGTGCTGGTCACGGGCTTGCAGGAACCGTCGCATCCCCGACGGCACACGGTACGAGTCGGTCGACACGGTGACCCCGGTGGTCGGGTCGTGGAACAGGCGCTCCCAGATGTGTGTGCCACCGGCCAGGGCGCGGGCCGTCGCGGGGTCGATCGGGGAGCGTCCGGTGAGGTCGCATGGCCCGTCGTCTTCTCCGGTAAGGGTGGCGGCGGGCACGAGGACCTGCACGCGAGCGCGGATCGCACCGAGCGGGCCGGCGGTGGTGTCGCGGGTGTCATCCAGGGCCGGGGTCCCGGCGAGGAGGAGATCGGCGAGCACGTCAGCGCGGACCTGATCGGTGGAGCGCTGGTCGGTGGCAATAATCGTGGCGGCGTCATCGTCGCGGTCGCCGTCAGTGTCGCCGTCAACAGTGCGTGTCGCGGCGGCTTCCCCGAAAGCGTCACCTGCCCCGCCGCGCGCGGCGGCGCGCTCGTCGCGGGTGTCGATGATCGCCCGTGCCTGCTGCGTGAGCCGGTCGTGGATGCCCTCGGCGATCACCGTCGGGAGGGTCGCGACCACATCGCTCATCCCATCCCGCCCCGGGACGATCCGCACGCACCTGCCAGCGGCGGCTTCCTCGTGCCGTTCCGCGAACGAGCGAGGATGCATCCGGTGCGCGAGGATCTCGAGCTCTCCCCGCACCCGGTTCGGGGTGTCCCGTTCGCACCGGCTGATCGCCACCTGTTCGAACTCCGCCCACATCTCCGCAGGCAGACTCGTCCCGGTCTCGAGAATCGCGATCGCGTGCCCGCGGACGATCCGCCCTTGCTCCCATGCCTCGACCGTCGCGGGGAATCCTTCGACCAGAGTCCGCGCTTCACCGATCCGCCGTTGCACGGTCCGATCCGTCACGCGCATCACCCCGCCGACCTCCGCCGAGATCGACCGCAACGCCATGTCATGCACCTGCACCCGGGCGTTCCGCTGCGCGGTCTGCGCCTCCGCGAGCCGGCCGGCTGCGGCCAGCACGCGGAGCTCGTCGATCTGCGCGGCGGCAATCCGCCGAGCCACCGAGTCGACGTCCGCGACGATGCCCGCCAGGGCGGCGAGATAGTCCTTGCCACCGGGGGTTTCCGCCGCATCCGTCATACCTGCACTCTGCCACGGACCACCGACATCGATTCCTGACGGAACCACTCCCGGCAGGACGGATCCTCGCCCGGCAGGACGGATCCTCGCCTCCGTCGACGCCGCGTCTTCAGGTCGCCTGCGCCGGGACACCCGACGCGACAAAGCCTGAGGGCCCTGCCCGGGAGGCAGGGCCCTCAGCATTCACGGCCGGGGCGGAACCGGCGGGGTCGGGCGCGTCGGGGCTGCCGGCTGCGTCGGGGCCGCCGGCTGCGTCTGCTGCCGGAGGGTGCGCGTGGCCTCCTCCGCCTGAGCAGCGACGGACGGTGCGCCCTTCGCGTGCTGCGCGATCTTCGGAGCCTCCTCCTCGCCCTTCGTCAGGATGGCTTCCCATCGCTGCTGCATCGGCTTGATGAGTCCGCCGCCGGCGCCGACGATGATGACGCCCGCGATGATGGCCAGGACGGCGATCAGAATGGGGGTCGTGACCGAGGTGGCCACGTCGATCTGATTCAGCGCGGCGGTGACGCCGAGGAAGATGATGAACACGGCGGCGATGTTCGCGAGGACCTTGCCGTAGGAGAGCCCGCTCAGGGTGTTCTGAATGAGCCCCTTCACGGCGGCGGCGATGGCCGACGCGATCACGATGATGATGATCGCGACGATGATCTTCGGCAGGAAGGCGATGATGCCCTCCAGCAGGTCGCTGACGGGGTTCGGGCCGAAGACGCCGAAGGCGAACTGCAGGACGAACAGGACCAGGGCGTAGTACACGATCTTCGCGACGATGTCGGAGGCGTCGAGCTTGGATTTGGCGAGGGCCCTCTTGATACCGCCGCGCTCCACGAGGCGGTCGAACCCGACCTTCTCGAGCAGCTTCTCGAGGGCCTTACTGATCAGCTTGGCGACGATGAGTCCGACGATGAGGATGAGGAGGAACAGGAGAACCTGCGGGACGAATGTCACCACGGCCGCGAGCCCGTTCTCCAGTGCGTTGCCGATGTTCATGATGTGACCTTTCACGATCGTCATCGGCATCTGCGGATGCCGGCGACCGAGTGGGCGCCCTCAGTGCGCACACTCTCCGGGGGTGTGGTGCGGCGAAGTCCGCTGCTGACGCACAAGTGTGCTGCCACGGGTCGGACGTGCCGCAGGGATTGCCCGCGGGTTCCTCGCGGTGGTATCCGACGCGCTGCGCGTGCGACGACGCGAGGCAGCAGGGTGGCGGAACAGTACGCCCGAAGCGCGGACCACGCAAGCCTGGACATCCGCGGTGCAGCCGCGTGGATCCTCGCCCCATGAGCACCGAGAATCGCGATCGCGACGACGCGAACCCTTCCGCCCACAGCGCCACGGCCCCGGCTGCGGCAGAGGCGTCCGAACCCGGACGCACGCTCCATCACGACGTCCTCCAGCGCGAGAAGGCGGAGTTCGGCGGCTTCAAGTTCGGGTCGGCGTTCTTCGGCTGGCTCACCGCCACGGGCACGGCCGTGCTGCTCACCGCTCTCGTCGCCGCGACCGGGACCTGGGTCGGTGCGAGTACGGGAACCGCCCCTGAGGAGGCCGCCGAAACCGCCACCCAGAATGCAGGAACCGCCAGCATCCTGGGTGCTGTCCTCCTCGGCATCGTCCTGCTCGTCTCGTACTTCGCGGGTGGGTACGTCGCCGGTCGGATGGCCCGCTTCAGCGGGGCGAAGCAAGGGATCGCGGTCTGGATCTGGGCCATCGCCATCGCCATCATCGTGGCCGTCGTGACGGCCGTGGCGGGCAGCCAGTGGGACGTCCTGGGCAATCTCGACAGCTTCCCGCGGATCCCCGTCGACCCCGAGGCCGCGACCGCGACGGGCATCCTGACCGCCATCGGTGCCGCAGCGATCACGCTGATCGGCGCGATCCTCGGGGGCCTCGCCGGCATGCGTTACCACCGCAAGATCGATCGAGTCGGCCTCGGTCGCTGAGGCGATGGCGGCGGGCTGACATCGGCTCCGTCGCCGCCGCCCCTTGACGCTCGGCATCCGCTGCCCTAACGTACAACCAAATGGTTGCACAAACTGAGCTCAGCGACGATCGGATCGACCGTGTCTTCCACGCCCTCGCGACGGCGACGCGGCGCGACATCTTGCGCCGCACGTTGCAGCGCGAGCAGTCCATCTCCGCACTCGCGGCCGACTACGACATGTCGTTCGCGGCGGTGCAGAAGCACATCGCGGTGCTCGAGGCGGCCGAGCTCGTCGTCAAACGCGCCGAGGGTCGCGAGCGACTCGTCCGAGCGGATCCCGCGATGATCGCCCGCGCCCGCGCGCTGCTCGCCCAGTACGAAGACTTGTGGCGCGCGCGCATCGACCGCCTCGATGCGCTGCTGGCCGAACCCGAACCCCAGAACTGACCGACCGTCCACCGGAGGAGAAGGACATGCCCGTCACCGACATCACCACCGACACCGAGAACCTCACGATGACGCTCACCGCCGACGTCGACGCCTCCGTCGACCGGCTGTGGCGCGCGTTCACCCAGCCGCGTCAGCTCGAGCGGTTCTGGGGCCCTCCCGGCTGGCCGGCGACCTTCACCGAGTTCGACTTCACGGTCGGCGGTCGCGCCCGGTACGCGATGACGAGCCCGCAGGGCGAGAAATCCCGTGGCACGTGGGAGTTCCTCGCCATCGACGAGGGCCGCAGCTTCGAGGTGCTCGACGCGTTCGCCGACGAGGACGGACAGCCGATCGCCGAGTTCCCGTCGATGCGGATGGTCTTCTCGTTCACCGAGACCGCCGGCGGTTCGCGCCTCTCGAACGTCACCTACTTCACCTCGGCCGAGGCGCTCGAACAGGTCGTCGCGATGGGCGCCGTCGAAGGCTCCCGCATGGCGATGGACCAGCTCGACACGGTGCTCCACAGCCTGCGCGAGTGGTTCCAGGGCAAGGGCACGAACGTCGAGCTCCTCGACGACACCCACGTGCGCATCACGCGCCTCGTCGAGGGCCCCCGCGATCTCGTGTGGCGTGCCCACCACGATCCGGAACTCCTGAAGAAGTGGATGCTGGGCCCCGACGGCTGGTCGATGGTCGAATGCGTCGTCGGCGACACCTACCGGTACGTGTGGGAGGAGCGCGGAAACCCCGAGAGCCGCTTCGGCTTCGAGGGCGAGACCCTCCTCGACGACGAACCCCGCCGCTCGGTCAGCACGGAGAAGATGATCGGCATGGACGGCCCGTCGACGACCAACGACCTGCAGTTCTACGAGGAGGACGGCGCCACCCTGCTGACGCTCCTCATCGAGTACCCCGACAAGGAGACGCGCGACATGATCCTCGCCACCGGCATGGCCGACGGCATGGAGACCTCCTATGCCCGCCTCGAGCGCGAGGTGCTGCAGGCGGCCTGATCGGGACCTCCGGCGGGGCGCGCCGCGGCATCGTCAGGCTCAGGCGCGGGCGAGGGCGTCCTCGAGCGCGACCCACGCGAGCATCGCGCACTTCACGCGCGCCGAGAATTTCGAGACCCCCGAGAGCGCCGCCGCGTCCGCGAAGGTCTCCTCGTCGAGCGGGATCGCGCCGCGTGAGCGCAGCGCCTCGCGGAAGCCGTCGATGAGCTTCACGGCATCCTCCCGCGGCAGTCCGTCGTCGCCGCCGTCCTCTTCGATCAGCGCCGCGAGCATCGAGGCGGACGCCTGCGAGATCGAGCAGCCCGACCCCTCCCAGGACAGGTCGGTGATGCGCTCGCCCGCGTCGTCGACGCGCACGCGCAGCGTGATGTCGTCGCCGCACATCGGGTTGTGCTGGTGCGAGCTCGCCGTCCGCCCCTCCTCGGGCGATAGACCGCGCCCGTGCGGGTGCTTCGAGTGATCCAGGATGAGCTCCTGGTACAGCGAGTCGAGACCGTTCATGCGTCCACTCCGAAGTAGGAACGGATGCCGCTCACGGCATCCACCAGCGCATCGACGTCGTCGTCGGTGTTGTACAGCGAGGCCGACGCCCGGACGGACGCCGTCACCCCGAACCGCTTGTGCAGCGGCGCGGCGCAATGGTGCCCGACGCGCACGGCGATCCCCTGCGCGTCGAGGAACTGACCGGCATCGTGCGCGTGCACGCCGTCGACCGTGAAACTCCACAGGCCCACGCGCTCGGCGCCCTCGGCGTCTCCGAGCAGGCGGACGCCGGGGATGTCGACGAGCCCTTCGCGCATCCGCGCGGCCAGGCGCACCTCGTGCGCGTGCACGGCGGCCATGCCCGCATCCTCGAGGTACGACACCGCGGCGGCGAGTCCAATAGCGGGACCGATCGGCTGGGTCCCCGCCTCGAACCGCTGCGGCGGCGGCAGGTATCCCGCCTCGTCCAGCGTCACGGTCGTGATCATCGACCCGCCGGTGAGGAACGGGGGCAGCGCCTCGAGCACGTCGCTGCGGCCGTAGAGACCGCCGACGCCGTACGGGCCGAGCATCTTGTGCCCGCTGAAGACCGCGAGGTCCACCCCGAGCGCGGGCAGGTCGAGTCGCATGTGCGGAGCGGACTGGCACGCGTCGAGCACCGTCAGTGCGCCGACCTCCTGCGCGAGCGCGACGAGCTCGGCGATGGGGTTCACGATCCCGAGCACGTTCGACACGTGCGAGAACGCCACGATCCGGGTGCGCTCGCCGATGATCTGCGCGGCGGCATCCAGGTCGAGGCGGCCGTCGTCGTGCACGGGGATGTGGCGCAGCACGGCGCCGGTGCGCGCGGCGAGCTCCTGCCATGGGATGAGGTTCGCGTGGTGCTCCGCCTCGGTCGCGACGATCTCGTCGCCGGGCTGCAGCGCGAACCGAGCGGATGCCGGTGCCCCCCGCCCGAGCGTCGCGTTGCCGATCGCGTACGCCACGAGGTTCAGTCCCATCGTCGCGCCGCTCGTCCACACGAGCTGCTCCTCGCGGGCGCCGACGAAGCGCGCGACCGTGGCCCGGGCATCCTCGAACAGGTCCGTCGCCTCGGCGGCGAGGGTGTGGGCGCCGCGGTGCACGGCCGCGTTGCTGCGGGTGAGGAAGTCGTACTCGGCCTGCAGCACCTGACGCGGCTTCTGGCTCGTCGCACCGGAGTCGAGGTAGACGAGCGGGTGCCCGTTCACCTCCTGCTGCAGGATCGGGAAGTCCGCGCGCAGCCGGGCAGCGTCGAGCGTCGCGGTCTCGGACAGGGCGGGAGAAGTCACCCCTCTAGGCTACGCCGGTGCGGGGTTCCGGGGCCGGTCGCCCCGGCTCAGAGCTCGGACCACGGGCGGTACGTGATGGAGACCACCGTCTCGTCGGCGGGGTCGGTGTTGACCCACGGCGAGTATCCGTCGAGCTCGGCGTCGTCCTCGGGTCCGTCGGCGCGATCGATCGCGAAGAAGAAACGCGGTTCGCCGTCGGGCATCTCGACCTCTTCGTCGGGTCCGAGGGCGCGGACGTCGTCGGCGGTGAGACCGATCGCGAGGTCGAACTCGGGCGTGACGGCGACGTCGCCCACCTCGTTCGCCGTGACCGAGACGTACGAGGGGACGAAGTACTCGTCGCGCGGCTTGCCGTCCTCCGTGACGATCATGTCGCGGAACATGAACCCCTCCCAGTCGTACGACGTGTAATCGGGGAAGTGCGAGCCGTCGCCCTCGTAGACCGATTCCGACGGCTCGGAGCCGAACGCGTCCGTGAGCGCCGCGACGGCAGCTTCCGCGTCGTCGCGCCACCCGTAGGCGTACAGCTCCGACCCGTCATCCGCGACGATCGTGAAGCCGTCCGCGCCCAGCAGGACCGCGCTCGCCGTCGGGTCCTCGGTCTGCGTCTCCGAGGGCGCGGGCGTGGGCGCCGCCGGGGACGGAGTGGATGCCTCGGGCGTCGGCGAGCCTGCTCCCGGCGCGGCGGCGGGGGCCGGCGCGCGGTTCAGCAGGAGCACGATCGCGATGACGGCCGCGATCGCGAGCACACCCGCGAACGTCAGGAGCGGGATGAGGTTGCGGGGACGCCGGGACTCTGCCATGGGCACATCATGGCAGCCCGCCGACTTTCATCCATCAGCTTTCGGAATGCTCTACCAAACCGTAATGACGCTGTTCGACGCGGCCGCCGCGGTCGTCGCCGGGGAGGGGGCGCGAACGCCGTCCGTAGACGATCTCGGACGAGTCGAGCAGCCACGGCACGAGCGTCACCGTGACGCCGTGCACCATCATCAGCTGCTGCGCGATGCGGCGGGCCCGGCGGTTGTGGAGGGGTGTCTCCCACCAATGCCCGACGATGTACTGCGGCAGGTAGACGGTCACGACCGAGGGGCCGTGCTTCTCGCGGTACTTCTCGATGAAGGCGATGAGCGGCCCGGCGTAGTGGCGGTAGGGCGAGTCGACGACGACGAGGGGCACCGGCATCCGGTGGTACTCCCAATCGGCTTTCAGCTCGGCGATGTCGTCGGTCGTGACGGCCACGTGGACGGCGAGCGTCTTCTCGTGCTTGGCGGCGAGGGCGTAGTCGATCGCCTTGGCGACGGGCTTCTGCAGCTTGCCCACGAGGATGATGGCGAGGTCGCCCGACGAGCCGAATTTCACAGAGTCGTCCATCTCGATCTCGTGCTCGACGTCGCGGTAGTAGCGGTTCACGCCGATCATGAGGAACGCGAGCACCGGCATCGCCAGGAAGACGAGCCACGCGCCGTGGGTGAACTTCGTGATCGTCACGATCGCGAGCACGGCCACGGTGAACGCCGCCCCGATCGAGTTGATCACGAGTCCCGCCGTCGCCTCGCGTCGCGCCGCGGCGGGCCGGGTCTTGAGCAGCCGCAGCTCGCGCCGCCAGTGGCGCACCATGCCGATCTGTCCGAGCGAGAACGACACGAACACACCGATGATGTAGAGCTGGATGAGGGTGGTCAGGTTGGCCTGGAAGACCACGAGGATCGCGATCGCCGCGCCGCCGAGGATCAGCATCCCGTTCGAGAAGACGAGGCGGTCGCCGCGGGAGTTCAGCGCCTTCGGTGCGTAGCTGTCGCGCGCGAGCACCGATCCGAGCAGCGGGAACCCGTTGAAGGCGGTGTTCGCCGCCAGCAGCAGGACGCACGCGGTCGCCGCCTGGATGACGTAGAAGAAGATCGAGTCGCCGCCGAACGTCGCCGCGGCCACCTGGGCCATGAGGCTCGGCTGGGGTCCCGCCTCGCAGTCGAACCCGATCAGCTTGCAGGGGTTCTCGGCGTAATGCACGCCCGCGATGAGGGCGAGGGCGGTGAGCCCGGCGAACAGTGCGATGGCGATGCCGCCCATGAGGACGAGGGTCGTCTGCGCGTTCTTGATCTTCGGCGTGCGGAAGGCGGGGACGCCGTTGCTGACCGCCTCGACACCGGTGAGGGCGGAGCATCCGCTCGAGAAGGCGCGCAGCAGGAGCAGAATGAAGGCGACCTGCGACAGGCTCTCGGCCTCGACGGTGAAGTCGGCGCTCGAGGCGACGGGGGCGTCCCCCATCGCCCACCGGAACAGACCGGTCACGATCATGAGGGCGACCGACCCGATGAAGACGTACGTGGGGATCGCGAACGCCTGGGATGCCTCGCGCACACCGCGCAGGTTGACGATGACCAGCAGGATGACGAAGCCCACCGCGAGCTCGACGCGCCACGGATCGAGTGCCGGCAGCGCCGAGATGATGTTGTCCACGCCGGAGGAGACCGACACGGCGACGGTCAGCACGTAGTCGACGAGCAGAGCGGATGCCACGACGACACCGGCCTTCTCGCCGAGGTTCGTGCGGGCCACCTCGTAGTCGCCTCCGCCGGAGGGGTAGGCCTTGATGAGCTGGCGGTAGCTGAGGACCACGACGACCAGCAGCACCACAACGGCCGCCGCCACCGGCGGCGCGAAGGCCATGAACGCCGTGCCGCCGAGCAGCAGGATCATGAGCAGTTCCTGCGGCGCATAGGCCACCGACGAGAGTGCGTCGGAGGCGAAGATCGGCAGCGCCCGCTTCTTGGGCAGGAGCTGCCCGTCGAGCTTCTCGGTGTCGAGGGGTTCGCCGATCAGCATGCGCTTCACGGCGGGGGAGGGGGCCGCGTTCGGATCGCGGCTGTCACTGGTCACGGCGGGCGACATTACGCCTCCCGCGAACGCAGTGCAACGCGAAGCGGATGCCGCGCTGTCCCTGGACTCCACGCATGACCGGACAGCTCTTCCCCGCGGTGTCGCGGTCCTGTTCGGCGCCGTCGTCGGCCCGTGCCCCTCGTGGCCGTCAGCTACCGGCGCCGCGGGCGCCTGACCCTCGGCAGGCTGGCCTTCTGGGCGGCATCCCTCTTCTACTTCATGGCGCTGTGGACGTACACCCTGCTGCCGCTTCCGACCTCGGACGACTATCGCTGCGCGGGCGCGGTGCTCAGCCTCGCGCCGACCGTCGACGATGTCGTCGGCGCGGTCGCGGACGGCGCGGCCCTCACCGACGTCCGCCCGCGCCGACGGTCACTGACCGCGGGCGCGGAACGTGTACGTGATCGTCGCGACCTTCTGCGCGGACTCGTCCGACTCGACGAAGGCGCTGAACACGCGCTCGCCGTTGTTGTAGAACGTGCCGCGGCCCTCGCCGTAGGTCAGGCGGAGGCGCCCGTTCGTGAGGGCGAACTCGTCGAACGGCCCCTTGCTGCGGGCCTGGTCGATCGTGTCACCCACCGCGACGCCGAACTCGTTCGTGACCTGCACGTCGGCCGGCAGACCGGCACCGACGGTGACCCAGGTCGGCGCCGGCACCTCGCTGCGCGAGCGTCCGCCGTCACCGAGGAAGACGTCGTAGAGGCGGAAGCCGGGCCACACGTAGATGTCGTACGCCCAGTTCTCGGCGTCGCCGTTGACGAAGTCCTCCTCCGGCGCCGTGCCGAACGCTTCGGTGAGCGCGGCGATCGCGGGGGCCGCGTCATCCGCCCATCGGTGCGTGAACTCGCCGTCCTCGGACGTGATCATGAAGCCCGATCCGTTCAGCGCGATCGTCGAAGCCGCCGCCGGCGGCTCGGGCGTGGGCGTCTCGGACGGCTGCGGCTGCTCCTGCGGCGTCGAGGGCGCGGGCTGCGGCGCGGCCGGTGAACTCGCCGCGGGCGGGGCCGCTGTGGTCGGCTCGGTCGCGCGCAGCAGGTAGGCGCTGACCACGACGATCACGGCCACGAGCAGCACGCCGGCGATGGCGCCGAGGATCATCGGCACCCGGTTCGGGTTCTCGGGGCGCTCCGGCTCGCGGTGCTCCTGCGGGTCGAGGGGGGCGAAAGGCAGCCAGTCGTCGTTGCTCACGAGAGGAACTCCCGCGCGGCGACGGTCAGGGCGTCGGCGCCGCGCTCGATGGTCGGGTGCAGCACGGGGGCGAAGAAGGGGGAGTGGTTCGTCGGGATGTCGCGCGAGATCGTGCCGGCAGCGGCGGCATCCGCGTACTGCTGCGGGTCGACACCGCCCCAGAACCAGTAGACAAGCGGCGCGCCGGACTCGCGGGCGAACCACGAGACGTCCTCGCTGCCGGTGAACATGCCGGGGTCGACGACCGTGCCCTCGCCGAACGCGCGGTCGAGCGCGGCGGTCAGACGCGCGGTCGCTTCGGCGTCGTTGATCGTCGGCGGCAGGGAATGGAGGGTGGAGATCGTGGGTTCCTGCTCGGCACCGGATGCCGCCGCCTCGGCGCGGACGACGCGTTCGACGCGCGCGAGGATGTCGGCGCGCGCCTCGTCGTTGGGGTAGCGCAGGCTGAGCTCGAGGGTCGCCTCAGCGGGGATGATGTTGTTCTTCAGGCCCGCGTGGATCGAGCCGACGGTCACGACCGCCATCTCGCGCGGGTCGACCTCGCGCGAGACGACCGTCTGCAGGCGCATGACGGTGGCCGCCGCCATGACGACGGGGTCGATCGTGGCGTGCGGGCGCGAGCCGTGTCCGCCGCGGCCGTGCAGGGTGACGGTGATGCCGTCGGATGCCGCCATCTGCGTGCCCGGACGCACGCCGATCGTTCCCGCCGGCAGCGGGGTCAGGTGCTGACCGAGGACGATGTCGGGCTTCGGGTACCGGTCGAACACGCCGTCGGCGATCATCGCCTGCGCGCCGGCGCCGTACTCCTCGGCGGGCTGGAAGACGGCGACGACGGTGCCCGACCATTCGCCGCGGGTCGCCTGCAGCTTCTCGAGTGCACCCAGCAGCGCGGTCACGTGCATGTCGTGTCCGCACGCGTGCATGACGGGCACGTCCTGCCCCGCCGGGTCGACGCCGCGGGCGGTGCTGGCGTAGGGGAGTCCGGTCTGCTCGGCGACGGGGAGGCCGTCCATGTCGGCGCGCAGCCAGACGACCGGGCCGTCGCCGCTGCGGACGACGGTGACGACACCCGTGCGGCCGACGCCCTCCTCGTACTCGAGACCGAGCGCCGCGAGCTCGCGCGTGATGACGCCGGCCGTCCGGGTCTCCTGGAACGAGAGTTCCGGATGCCGGTGCAGATCGGTGTAGATCGCTTCGAGGTCGAGGGGCATACCTTCGAGCCTACGGCGCGGGAGCCCCCGATTTCTCAGCGAGTCCTCCATGCGGGGCGCTCGTCGAGGTGCGTTCGACGAGCCGGAACGAGAGCTCCCGCAGTTCGGTGCGTCCGTCCACGGCCGCCAGGACCGCGTCCGCTGCCCGTTCGCCCTGCTCGTGCGGGAACTGCGCGATCGTCGTGAGGCCGAAGAAGTCGCTCATCTCGTGGCCGTCGACGCCGATCACCGAGAGGTCCCGCGGGACGTCCCGGCCCTCGTCCCGCGCCGCGAAGAGCGCACCGAACGCCAGTTCGTCGGATGCCGCGAAGATCGCCGTCGGCGGCTCCGCCTCCTGCAGCAGGGCGCAAGCGGCGCGGTAGCCGCCGTCGATCGTGAAGTCGGTGGCGACGAAGCGCGCGTCGCGGATGCCGGCATCCGCCATCGCCGCATCGAACCCGTGGCGGCGCAGGGACGGGATGTCCAGGCCCGGGTCTCCCGGGTACCCGGCGCCGAGGTGCGCGATCCGGCGGTGCCCGAGCGCCAGCAGGTGTTCGGTCGCGAGGCGCGCGACGGCGACGTCGTCGATCCGCAGCGCGGGCAGCCGGCGGTTCGTGGAGCCGAGACCCACGACCGGCAGGTCCAGGGCCAGCAGCCGGTCGACCTCGTCGTCGGCGAGCGTGAGCGACAGCACGATCAGCCCGTCCACGCGCCCGCGGCGCAACGACACGTCGAGCACCCCGTCGCGCTGCGCGCGGTCCGTGCTCATGCTGTACAGCGTCATGTCGTACCCGCGCGGGGTGAGCCGGCTGGCGATCCCGTCGAGCACGTTCGCGAAGAACCAGCGGTCCAGCAGCGGCACCACGACGCCGATGTTCGCCGCGCGGCCCGTCGCGAGAGCGGATGCCGCGGCCGAGACGACGTAGCCGAGGTCGGCGGCGGCGGCGCGCACGCGGGCGCGGGTCGCATCCGAGATGCGCCCGCGCCCGCTGAGTGCGCGGGAGACGGTCGCCGCCGACACGCCGGCGGCGCGGGCGACGTCGTCGATCCCGGTCACGTCAGTCCGCGGCGATCCACACGGTGGTGTCGGCGGGCAGTTCGCGACCGAGGAACGCGTCGCTCTCGATGAGCAGGGTGCCCTTCGGCAGGGCGACCGGCGTCGACCCGACGTTCGCGATGACGGTGACGTCGCCGTTGCGGAACGCGATGACGTCGTCGCCGTAGCCGTCGAGCCACTCGAGCGCGCCCGAGCCGAGGTCGTGCGCGCGACGGGTGGCGAGCAGCGTGCGGTACAGCCACAGCGTCGACTCGGGCTGGTCCTCCTGCACGTCGCGGGCGAGCGCCTTCCACTCGGCCGGCTGCGGCAGCCAGCTCTCGCCGGTCGGGCTGAACCCGAAGGCGCCGTCATCCGCGGTCCAGGGCAGCGGGACGCGGCATCCGTCACGGCCGTAGCGCTCGCCGTCGGTGCGGAACCAGGTCGGGTCCTGACGGACGTCGTCGGGCAGCTCCATCGCCTCGGGGAGGCCGAGCTCCTCGCCCTGGTACAGGTAGGCCGAGCCCGGCAGGGCGAGCATCAGCGCGGTCGCCGCGCGGGCGCGACGGAGGCCCGCCGCGGGGTCGGGCTTGCCGGGGGTCGCCGGTCCCACGCCGTGCCCCTGCGGGTGACCCGCCATCGCGAGGCGGGTCGCGTGGCGGATGACGTCGTGGTTCGAGAGGACCCAGGTGGCCGGCGCGCCGACGGCGGGGAAGGCCCGCAGCGACTCGCTGATGACCTCGCGCAGCTGCGCGGCATCCCACTCGCTCATCGCGTAGGGGAAGTTGAACGCCTGGTGCATCTCGTCCGGGCGCACCCACTTCGCCGTCTCGTCGACCGTCGGCAGCCACGCCTCGGCGCACAGCGCGCGGTCGCCCTCGTACTCGTCGAGCACGCGGTGCCATTCGCGCCACACCTCGTGCACACCGTCCTGACCCCAGTAGGGGACCGGCTCGGCGCCGCCCATCGAGTCGGCCTCGGCCGGGGGCGTGTAGTCGGGCAGGCCGTCGGCCTTGATCAGACCGTGCGCCACGTCGACGCGGAAGCCGTCGACGCCGCGGTCGAGCCAGAAGCGCAGCGTCGTCTCGAACTCGGCGCGCACCTCGGGGTTGTTCCAGTCGAAGTCGGGCTGCGAGCTGTCGAACAGGTGCAGGTACCACTGGCCGTCGGGGACCCGGGTCCAGGCCGGCCCGCCGAAGACGGACTCCCAGTTGTTGGGGGGCAGTTCGCCGTTCTCGCCGGTGCCGTCGCGGAACATGTAGCGCGCGCGCTCGCGGCTGCCGGGCGCAGCGGCGAGGGCCTGCTGGAACCAGACGTGCGCGTCGGACGAGTGGTTGGGGACGAGGTCGATGATGACGCGGATGCCGCGGGCGTGAGCCGCCTCGAGCATGTCGTCGAAGTCGTCGAGGGTGCCGAAGATCGGGTCGACGTCGCGGTAGTCGGCGACGTCGTAGCCGGCGTCCTTCTGCGGAGAGGTGAAGAACGGGCTCAGCCAGACGGCGTCGACGCCGAGCGACGCGAGGTCGTCGAGGTGCGCGGTGATGCCGGGCAGGTCGCCGATGCCGTCGCCCGAGGCGTCCGCGAAGGAGCGGGGGTAGATCTGGTAGATCACGGCGGTGCGCCACCACTCGGCGCCGGGGCGGCTCTCGCCGATCGGGGCCAGCGTCGAGGTGACGATCGAGACGGGGGTCGAAGTCATGCGCGCCAGCCTAGCGCAAGCGCTTGCGCACCCGCATCCGCTGTCGTCAGGCGAGGCGAGTAACCTCGACCCAGTGAATCCCGACGCCCTCGCCCGAGCCGAATCGCTCATCGCGACGATCCCCGACTTCCCCGAACCCGGCATCCTCTTCCGTGACATCTCGCCGCTGTTGGCGGATGCCGCGGCCCTCCGCACGATCGCGATGGCCATGGCCGAGCCGTACGTCGGCTCGTTCGACGTCGTCGCCGGCGTCGAGGCGCGCGGGTTCCTGCTCGCCGGGGCGATCGCGGTCGCGTCGGGCACCGGCCTCGCACCGATCCGCAAGGCGGGCAAGCTGCCGCGTCCGGCGGGGTCGGTCAGCTACGACCTCGAGTACGGCAGCGCGACGATCGAGATGACCGACGACCTCACCGCCGGCGCCCGCGTCCTGCTCGTCGACGACGTGCTCGCCACCGGGGGGACGCTGCGCGCCGGGCAGCAGCTGCTCGAGCAGCTCGGCTACACGCTCGCGGGCACCTCGGTGCTGATGGAGCTCACCGCCCTGCAGGGCCGCACCGTCTGCGGCGACGTGCACAGCGTCTTCACCGTCTGAGCGGCTTCACGCCCGCAGAGGACCGCCGAGGTTCACCGGGCTGCCGTCGACGTTGCCGACGATGCCGCGGATGATGCCGGCGCCGTCCGTGCCGCGCAGGCTCTCGTACCAGGCGGCGGTCACCGCGGGGTCGAACGCGTGCGTCTCGTGGCCCCGCTTGCGGGCGCGCAGCACGAGGTCTCCCGCACGTTCGACGCGGATGTCCTGGTAGCGCAGCAGGGTGTCCGGGACGCTCACCGTGTTCGTCGCGAACGCGATGCCCAGGGCGAACGAGTCCTCGAGGGCCGAGCACGCTCCTTGACCGATGTCGGGGGCGGTGTTGTGCGCCGCATCGCCGAGGATCGCGACTCGACCCTTGACCCACGTCGAGAACGGGGTGATGTCCCAGATCTCGACCCGGTTCAGTGACGACTCGGGGTCGATCGCGTCGATGAGGGCCTGCACGCCCGGGGCCCAGCCCTTGAACGCGGCCCGGAGCGGCGCGGTGCCCTCGGAGCGGTCGTAGGGCAGTCCCGACGCCTGCGGCACGTCGAACCAGAAGTAGAAGCGGTCGCCCGCGACCGGCATGACCGCGGCGCGTTTGCCGTCCGCCACGTAGGTCGTCCAGGCCGTCGCACGCCCGATGGACTCGTCGACGGGCACGAGCCCGTTGAAGTTCGTATAACCCGCGTACTCGCGCTCGATCGGCGCCGCACCATCGGGCTGCACGTAGGCGCGGGTGATCGACCGGGCGCCGTCCGCCCCGATGAGCAGGTCAGCGGTGTCGGTCGTGCCGTCGGCGAACGTCGCGGTGACCGTCTCGCCGTCGTCCTCGATGCCGACCAGTCGCATTCCGAGGCGGATGCTGTCGCCCCCGAGCCGGCGCATCATCAGCGCCTGCAGGTCGGCGCGCGCGACCGGGTAGGGGCGCTGGCCGGTCTGGGCCGTCACCGGGGCGAGCGAGAAGTCGCAGAGGGTCTCGCCGGTCCTCCCGTCGGCGTAGACGAGGTCGGCCATGTCGCCGCCCAGCCGCGCGACCTCGTCGCCGAGGCCCAGCCAGTTGAGCACCTTCACCCCGTTCGGCCAGAGCGAGAGCGCGGCGCCGACCGGCTTGTTCTCGCGCATCTGGTCGTAGACGACCACCTCGTGCCCGAGCCGCTGCAGCGCGATCCCCGCGCTCGTGCCGCCGATCCCGGCGCCGACGATGATGACCTTCATGCCGAGCACGCTACGGCTCGCATGTCACGGCCTCGTTTCGTGGGACCTCAACTGCCCCGGTACGTCGAGTAGGCGAACGGGCTCAGCAGCAGCGGCACGTGGTAGTGCGGGCGGTCGCCGACGACGAACGCGACGGTCACCGTCGGGTAGAAGGTCTCGGTCCCGCTGCGCGCGAAGTACGCGCCGGTGCCGAAGCGCAGGGCGTGCTCGCCCGGCTCGAGCGAGTCGGGTCCGACCGCGGCGCGGCCGTCGGCATCCGTCGTCGTCCGAGCGACCTCGGCGCCGTCGGGGCCGAGGAGGACGACCTCGACGCCGGCAGCCGGCGCCCCCCGCACGGCGTCGAGGACGTGAGTGGTCAGCAGGCTCATGTGCGCTCCTCGTCGTCGTCGTCGTCGACGAGAGTCGCGCGCAGTCGGAGCAGGGCGATCTCGCGCAATTGGGTGAGGGCCTCGTCGGTCTCGGTCACGGCGTCGTTCCCCACGCGGCGACGCGCCTCCGCGAGCATCTCCTCGGCCGATCGGCCCGCGGCGCGGATGAGGAACACGCGTCCGAACCGTGCCTCGTACGCGGCGTTCGCGGTGGCCATCGCCTCGCTCAGATCGTCGGATGCCGCGCTCATCGCCGCCTGCTCGGTGCGGGAGTGGTCCGCCTCGGCTCCGGCACCGGCCGGTCGCTCGCCGATGCGAGGGTGGTGGGCGAGCGCGGCCGCGAGGTCGTCGGCATCCCACTCCTGCGACAGCAGGGCCGCCCGTTGCGCGAGCTCGTCGACGCTGTCGTACGGGCGCCCGGCGACGACGGCGTCTACCCAGTCGGGGACCGCGGCGAAGACTGCGACGGTGCGGGCGGCTTCGGCATCCGGTGCCGCGTTGAAGGCGCTGAGCTGCATGCCGCGAGGCTAGCGGTCCGAGGTTTCGCCGGGATGTCGCGTCAGTGCGGCGGGTGCACGATGAGCCACTGCGCGACGGCGATCTCGGCACCCGCGTTGTGGATGCGGTGCGGCCTCGAGCAGGGGAAGCTGATCGAATCGCCCGGCCGCAGCACGACCCGCTCGGACTCGAAGTCGATCGTGAGCTCGCCGGAGCGGACGGTGCCGATCTCGTACCCGTCGTGGCGGAACAGCTCGGTATCGGCGTGGGCGCTCGAACCCGGAGGGTAGATCGACTCGAAGTAGTCGACCCCCGGCGTCCGTCCGGGGGTGAGCCGGCGGAAGGCGACCCCGCTGTCGAGGACGACGGTCGATCCGTGGCCGGCGCGCTGCAGGACGAAGCCGTCGGCATCGGGGTCGGGAACCGCGTCACCCGGCTCCGCATCGGCCTCGAACACCGATGCGAGGGGCACGCCGAGTGCGTCGGTGATGGCGATCAGCCGCGAGACGCTCGGCTGCAGGACGCCGCGTTCGATCTGCGACACCGCGCTGGGGCTGATGCCGAGCGTCTCCGCCAGTGCACGCGCCGACATGCGCTGGGCCCGACGCAGCTCGCGGAGGCGGCGTCCGACTTCGGGCACCGTC
Source organism: Microbacterium sp. ARD31 (assembly GCF_031844425.1). Lineage (NCBI taxonomy): Bacteria > Bacillati > Actinomycetota > Actinomycetes > Micrococcales > Microbacteriaceae > Microbacterium > Microbacterium sp. ARD31. The sequence goes on along the minus strand of NZ_JAUZVE010000007.1, from coordinate 144,688 downwards.
CCCACGGCAGCGAGCTCTGACATACCGCCGATCCTACGGGCGGGTCGGAGCGCATCCGCGTCATCCACTCTCGGTCGATCCCGTCCGGTGAATGTGAAGCGACGACTTCACACGGCTGTTACATGAGCGAAACCGCCGCGATCCCGTGAATCAATAGCTTCATTTCACGTACCACCAGGCCGCGGACTCCACGTCGTGGTCCCCTCATCCGCGGGCCGTATCGGCCCCACCTGGAAGGTAAGCCCACCAATGACCACATCGCAGGAGCTGTCGGTGACGACGAAGCCGCACGACCTCGTCGAGGCCGCCGGCCACCCGACCGGATCGGGGAACGTCAAGCCCGGATACGACCCCCGCCTCGCCAACGAGGACCTCGCCCCGCTTCGCAAGCAGAAGTGGACCTGGTACAACATCTTCGCCTTCTGGATGTCGGACGTGCACTCCGTCGGCGGCTACGTGACGGCGGGATCGCTGTTCGCGCTCGGCATCGCCGCGTGGCAGGTGCTCGTCGCGCTCGTCGTCGGCATCGTCATCGTGCAGATCTTCGCCAACCTGGTCGCGAAGCCCAGTCAGAAGACGGGTGTGCCCTACCCGGTCATCAACCGCGCGATCTTCGGCGTGCGCGGCGCGAACATCCCCGCGATCATCCGAGGCATCATCGCGATCGCCTGGTACGGCGTGCAGACGTTCCTCGCGGCGCAGTCGCTCAACATCATCTTCCTGAAGTTCATCCCGGGTTCCGAGGTCCTCCTCGACATCGAGTTCCTCGGACTCTCGGCCCTCGGCTGGATCTCCTTCTCGATCCTGTGGGTCGCGCAGGTCGCGCTGTTCTGGAACGGCATGGAGGTCATCCGCCGCTTCATCGACTGGGCAGGCCCCGCCGTCTACGTCGTCATGATCGTGCTCGCGATCTACCTGGTGAGCCAGGCCGGCTGGGAGAACATCGACCTCAACCTGTCGGACCCCGAGGCAGCCCCGCACGACTTCTGGGGCACGCTCGGTCTCATGGCCATGGCCGTCGGCATCGTCGTCGCCTACTTCGCGGGACCGATGCTGAACTTCGGCGACTTCGCCCGCTACGGCCGCTCATTCCGCGACGTGAAGAAGGGCAACTTCTGGGGTCTGCCGGTCAACTTCCTCTTCTTCTCGATTCTGACGGTCCTCACGGCCGCCGCGACCGTCCCGGTCTTCGGCGAGCTGCTGCTCGACCCGATCCACACGGTCGAGGCGATCGACACCCCGTTCGCGATCCTCCTGGGCGGACTCACCTTCGTCACCGCGACGGTCGGCATCAACATCGTCGCCAACTTCATCGCCCCCGCGTTCGACTTCTCGAACGTCGCTCCGCAGAGGATCTCGTGGCGGATGGGCGGCATGATCGCCGCCGTCGGCTCGGTGTTCCTCACGCCCTGGAACTGGTACTCGGATGCCACGGCCATCCACTATTCGCTCGGCATCCTCGCCGCGCTCATCGGGCCCCTCTTCGGCCTCCTCGTCGCCGGTTACTACATCGCCGCGCGGCAGCGGATCAAGACGGACGACATGTTCACAATGAGCGAGCAGGGCGCCTACTGGTACCGGCGCGGCTACAACCCGAACGCGATGAAGACGCTCCTCGTCGCCGGCATCCCCACCGTGCTGATCGCGATCCTACCGAAGACCTTCGCCGACCTCGGACTGTTCGACGTGTCGTGGATCGGCAACTTCACGTGGTTCATCGGCTGCGGCCTCGCCTTCGCCGCCTTCGTCGTCTTCGAGCGCATCGACCCGCAGGTCCCGACCTTCGACGGCGAGACCGAGGGCATCTCCGACGGCAGCATCGAGCAGGAAGCCCCGGCGACGGTCCCGGCCACCGCATGAGGATCCTCCTCATCAACCCCAACACCTCCCGGGCGATGACGGCGAAGATCGCCGCCGCCGCCCGGGAGGCGGCGGGGCCCGGCGTCGTGATCGACGCGGTCTGCCCCGAAACGGGCGCCGCCGCGATCGAGTCGCACGTCGACGAGGTCCTCGCCGCCGCGGCGGTGGTCGACCTCGTCCGGCAGGACCAGCAGGCGGGGGGCAGTGACGCGTACGTCATCGCCTGCTTCGGGGATCCGGGGCTGGATGCCGCGCGGGAGCTCGTCGACGTTCCCGTCATCGGCATCGCGGAGGCCGCGATGCACGCCGCGACCCTCGCGGGACGCACCTTCGCCGTCGTCACGACCCTGAGCCGCACGCTCGGCCGCGCCCGCGACCTCGTGGCCCGCTACGGCATGGGTGACGCGGCCGTCTGGCTGACGGCCGCCGAGATCCCCGTGCTCGAGCTCGAGGACACCGGGTCGGAGGCCGCGGCATCCATCGCCCGCCTCTGCCACGAAGCGGTGCGCCGCGAGGCCGACGTCATCGTGCTCGGCTGCGCCGGGATGGCGGATCTGTGCCGCATGCTCACCGCGACAGCGGGTGTCCCCGTCGTCGACGGTGTCGCGTCGGGTGTGGGCCTCGCGACCGCGATGGTGCGGATGGGGCTGAAGACGAGCAAGCGCAGCGAGTACGCGAGCCCGCCCCGCCTCGTCGCCGTGTGAGGCGCTGCCCCGCGGCCGGGGCCGGGGCCGGTGTCAGGCGTGATCGCCTGCGCCGTGCACGAGGTCTGAGATCTCGCGCTTGTACGCGTTGAACGCGGGGGTCGTGACATCCCGCGGCTCGGGCAGGTCGATCGGCACGGTGCGCGCGATGTGCCCGGGCACGCCGTGCGAGGCCCCACCGGTCATCACCACCACGCGGTCGGCGAGGAACACGGCCTCTTCGATCGAGTGCGTCACGAAGACGACGGTTGTGCGGGTCTCGAGGTGGATGCGCTTGAGCTCGGCCTGAAGATCCGACCGCGTCAGCGCATCCAGCGCGCCGAACGGCTCATCCATCAGCAGCACGCTCGGCTCGTTCGCGAGGACGCGGGCGATCGCGACCCGCTGCTGCATGCCGCCGGACAGCTCGCCCGGGTAACGGTCGGCGAAGCGGCTCAGCCCGACGGTCTCGGTGAACCGGTCCGCAAGCTCGCGCACACGTGCGCGCGGCAGGCGCCGCCGTTTCGGGCCGTAGGCGATGTTCTCGCGCACCGTGAGCCAGGGGAACAGCCCGTAGTCCTGGAAGACGACCCCGCGGTCCGGACCGGGGGCGGTCACGGGCCGCCCGCCGACGGTGACGCTGCCGCTCGTGGCGGGCTCGAATCCGGCGAGGATGCGCAGCACGGTGCTCTTGCCGCAGCCGGATGCGCCGACGACGGCGATGAACTCGCCCGCCGCGATGTCGATGTCGACGTCGGCGACGGCCTGCACGCCGGCCCATTCCGGACCGTAGCGCTTGCCGAGATCCTGCAGGACGACGTCGGCGGTGGTCAGATCGGTCATGTGCTGTGCTCCCGTCACTTCACCAGGGGGCGCCCGCGCGTGAGCAGGCGGAAGGCTCCGACGAGGATGCGGTCGGAGAGGAAGCCGGCGAGGCCGATCACGATCATGCCGACGACGATCATGTCGGTGCGCACCACGTCGCGGGCGAGGATGATCGCAGAGCCGAGGCCGACATTGACGCCGACGCTCTCGCCGAGCACGAGCACGACCCAGGCGAGCCCGAGCCCGACGCGCATTCCGTTGATGACGGCTGCCGCCGAGGCGGGCACGACGATCTGGCCGAGGATCTCCCACCGCCTGGCGCCGAGCATCTGCCCGGCCTCGATGAGCCGACCCGGGACCTCTTTGGATCCGCTGATCGCGCCGAGCACGATCGGGAAGAACGAGGACAGGGCGATCAGGAAGATCGTCGCCTGGTCGCCCCAGCCGATGAGGAGGCCGACGAGCGGCACCCACGCCGTCGCCGGAATCGGCCGGAACAGGTTGATGAACGGATCGAACATCGCGTCCATCTTGTAGTAGCGGCCCATCAGGATGCCGAGGGGGATCGCCAGCACCGACGCGATGAGGAAGCCGATGAGCACCCGCAGCGAGGACGCCCCGAGGTTCACCCACAGGTCGCCGGAGAAGGCGTCGTCGTGGATGCCCCCGAATGCGTAGTCCCACAGCGACGCGACGACGTCGCCGGGGGCGGGCAGGTACCCCATCCGGATGCCGATGAGGGGAATCTCCCACGCCTGGTCGCGCCCCACCTGCCACAGGACGAGGAACAGAAACGGGATCGGGATCCCGAGGAGGATCCGCGTGAGGAGTGCGCGCTGATTGGGTCGCTGCGCGGGAGGGCGTCGGCGAACGGGTCGCGCCGTCGTCTGCGTGGCCATGCGGCCGCCCTTCTGGCGTGCGGGGGAGGCCGCAGCCGCCCCCGCACGCGCGATCACGAGGTGAAGGAGGTGTCCACGATGTCGTCGCCCGTGGGCGTCGTGGTGATGAGCCCGATCGAGGCCATCGCCTCGGCGAGGGCGGAGAGCTGTCCGACGTACTCGTCGGACAGATCCGAGCGCAGCCAGAAGTTCGCCAGCGCCGACGTGAACACGTCCTCGTCACCGCCGAACTCCTCGACCATGCCGGGCAGCCACTCCTCGATGTTGTCGGCCATGTAGGCGGTCGTCGCGGCGTGCGTGTCGACGACCTTCTGCACGAGCTCGGGGTTCTCCTCGATGAGCTTGCCGGTGGTGACCAGGCCGATGTTGACCTTGCCGATGGGCGTCGAGTACGGGTCGACGACCTCGGTGCCGCCGGCGTTCTTCGCGATCGAGACGCCGATCTCGACGCCCATGAACGCGTCGATGTCGCCCGCGATGAACGCCGATGCCATCTCGGGCACGGGGATCACCGACAGCTCGAAGTCCTCGGGGGTGAGACCGGCCTCGTCGATCAGCAGGCGGAGGGCGACCTCCTGGGCCGACCCCTGGACGATGCCGATCTTCTTGCCGACGAGCTCGTCGAGGCTCGACTCGCCGTTGCCGATGAAGCCGGATCCGCCGTCGGCGGCACTCGCGATGATCTTGAGATCGCGGCCCTGCGCGATCGAGGAGATCGTCGGCGTGACACCCGAGATCGCGAAGTCGATCGACCCCGACACGAGCGCGTCGGAGAGGGCGGGCGTCGTGTCGAGCGTGACGACCTCGAACTTCACACCGTCGACGGCGTGGTCGTCGTAGAGGAACGGCTGGTAGAAGTGCGGCTGGCCGCGCAGGGTGCCGATCTTGACGGTGACGGTCTCGGCGGCATCCGACGACGCGGGTGTCGTGTCACCCGAGCTGCAGGCGGACAGGATGAGGACGGATGCCACGGCCAGCGCGGCGGCGATGCGAGGACGGAATCGTGCCATGTGAAGGACTCCCGGGTTCGGTCCGCCGACGACACGGCCGACGGACGGTGCGAGGTGCTGTGTGGCCCCAGTAAAGCGAGCGCGGTCGCGCTCGCCATGAAGGCGGTGTAACGGTTGTGTTAAGTCATGACTGAACACGCGCGGAGTCGGTCGCGCATACGATGGGTCGCGCACGAGGACCGGAGGATGCCGTGGAAGAGAGCCCCCTGCCCGCACAGATCGGTGCGCGACTGCGTCGGCTGCGGACGGCCTCGGGCCGCTCCCTCGCGTCGGTCGCACAGCAGCTCGGCATCTCGTCGAGCGCGCTGTCGCAGATCGAGACGGGCACGATGCGTCCCTCGGTCAACCGGCTCGTCGAGCTCGTCGCCGTGCTGGGCGCTCCCGTGTCGGCGATCTTCGATGATCTCGATCTGTTCGCACCCGACCTCGATCACGCCGCGGGCGACGTCGCCGAACCCCTCCCGGGGGTCCTCGTCACCGGGCCGGGCGAGGCTGCCCCCGCGCAGCTGGACCAGGACGTGGTCTACCGACGACTGTCGCCGGCGCCTCTTCCCGGCGTGGACTTCTTCGAGTCGATCTACCCGCCTGGCTCCGCGTCGAGCGCCGACGGTGCGATGCTCGTGCACGACGGTCTCGAGTCGGGCTACGTGCGCTCGGGCGAGCTCACGTTCGAGTTCACGGAAGGCGCCGTGCGGCTCGGAGCAGGCGGGTCGCTCTCGTTCGCGGCGTCTCGGCCGCACCGCGTCGTCAACCAGACGGCGGAGGTGGCCTCGGCGATCTGGCTGACGATCCTCCCGGCGCGCGGCGTCTGAACCCTGCGGCGTTTCACACGCCCGTTACGTGGGGGTAATCGCTCGCGTCACGTTAAGCAATAGCTTTAGAGGCGTGAAGACCGGTGAAGAGCAGGTGGATGGCGCGGACCTCGTGATCCGTGCGGAGCGCGCGTGGATCGACGGTGCGTTCCGCCCCGCCGAGGTCGTCGTGCGCGGCGGAGTCATCGCGGACGTCCGGGTGCCCCACGGTGCCCCGCGCGGAGCCGTCGAAGTGCCCGAAGACGCGGTCCTCCTCCCTGGTCTCGTCGACTCGCACGTGCACGTCAACGAACCCGGCCGCACCGAGTGGGAGGGCTTCCGCTCGGCGACCCTCGCCGCCGCCGCGGGCGGCGTGACGACCCTCGTCGACATGCCGCTCAACTCGATCCCGCCGACCACGACGACGGAGGCCCTCGCGATCAAGCGGGCGGCTGCCGCGGCATCCGCCTATGTCGACATCGGGTTCTGGGGCGGCGCGGTTCCGGAGAACCTCGGTGCGCTCGGGCCGGTCCACGACGCGGGGGTGTACGGGTTCAAGAGCTTCCTCGCGCCCAGCGGCGTCGACGAGTTCGGACACCTCGATCGCGCCCAGCTCGACCGGGCGATGGCCGAGGTCGCGGCGATCGGCTCGCGCCTGATCGTCCACGCGGAAGACCCCGACCTCCTCTCCGGTGACGGGTCGCTCGGGCGCGGCTACGCCGCCTTCCTCGCGTCGCGCCCGCCGGCGAGCGAAGAGGCTGCGATCGACGCCGTCATCGCCGCCGCGCGGCGTCACGGCGCACGCGCCCACATCCTGCACCTGAGTGACGCGCGCGCCCTTCCCGCGATCGCGGCCGCCAAGGCCGACGGCGTCGACCTCACCGTCGAGACCTGCCCGCACTACCTGACGATCACCGCCGAAGAGATCCCCGACGGCGCGAGCGAGTTCAAGTGCTGCCCGCCGATCCGCGAAGCGGGCAATCAGGAGCTGTTGTGGCAGGGCATCCTCGACGGAACGATCGACGCGATCGTGAGCGACCACTCGCCCTCCACCGTCGACCTCAAGCGGTCGGGGAACGGCGACTTCGGTCTCGCGTGGGGCGGCATCGCCGGCCTGCAGGTGGGGCTCTCGGCCGTCTGGACCGAGGCGCGCCGCCGCGGCATCCCGCTCGACACCCTCCTGCCGCTGTTCACGACCGGTCCCGCGCGCGTCGCGGGGCTGACGGGCGTCGGCGAGATCGTCGTCGGCGCGTCCGCGCACCTCGCGGTGTTCGGCCTCGACGACACCCTGCGCATCGAGGCGCGCGCCCTGCAGCACCGCAACCCCATCTCGGCCTACGACGGCAAGGTCCTCACCGGACGCGTGCGCCGCACGTGGCTGCGCGGGCAGAGTGTGTACGACGCGAGCGAAGGCGACGCCGGCGAGGCGCCGTGGCTGAGGCGCCCACCGGCGGGCCGCCTCCTGTCGAGAGGAACGGCGTGAGCGAGATCCTGCAGCCCGGAGTCGGGCCCATCCCCGGCGACCACTACGTCGCCGCGTCGCCGCAGACGGTGATGTGGGGGAGGTTGCCGTGCGAGACGGATGCCCCGGTGCTGGCCGTTCCGGCCGGGGCGACCGTCACGTTCGACACCGTCAGCCACGAAGGCATCCTGCCTGATCAGGGGCAGGATCCGTTCGCCTACTTCACGGGACACGGGGTCGCGCCCGAGGCCGTGCTCACCGACGCGATCGAGATCGCGGCATCCGTCCCCCGCGACGCCGTCGCCGACGGTCCGCACGTCGTCACGGGTCCCGTCTTCGTTGAGGGAGCCGAGCCCGGCGACCTGCTCAAGATCACGGTCGTCGATCTCGCACCGCGCGTGCCGTACGGCGTCATTTCGAACCGGCACGGCAAGGGGGCCCTGCCCGGCACGCTGCCGCGCGGCCCCGAGAACGTCAGCGTCTTCACGCCGGTCGCCGGCGGCGCCGGACGCCTGCCGCTCGTCGAGGGAGGCGATCGCGTCGTGGGCTTCCCGCTCGCGCCGTTCCTCGGCACGATGGGCGTCGCCGTCGCGGGGCCGGAGCGCCCCCACTCGGTGCCGCCCGGCTCGCACGGCGGCAACATCGACATCAACCTGCTCGTCGAGGGCACGGTCCTGTACCTGCCCGTGCAGGTGCCCGGCGCCCTCGCCTACGTCGGCGACCCGCACTTCGCGCAGGGCGACGGCGAAGTCGCGCTGACGGCGCTCGAGGCATCCCTGCGCGCGACGCTGCGCTTCGAGGTCGTGCCGCGCGCCGAAGCGCTCGCCGCCTTCGGCGAGGTCACCGGCCCCCTCGTGCGGACGGACGAGTACCTCGTGCCGACGGGACTCGACCCCGACCTCAACGAGGCGATGCGCAAGGCCGTGCGCGCGGCGCTCGACCTGCTCGCGGCCCGCTACGGCATGGCCGAGCACCTCGCCTACGCGTACCTGTCGGCGGCCACCGACTTCGACATCTCGCAGGTCGTCGACATCGTGTGCGGTGTGCACGCCCGCATCCGCGAGGCCGACTTCGCCGGCGTCGCGAGGGCGGGCGACGCGTGACCGAGATCCCCGCCGACCTGCGCGCGGCGTTCGACGCGTACGAGGCCGCGATCCTCGCGAACGACCTCGATGCGCTGGATGCCGCGTTCGCGCCCGGCGCCGAGACGATGCGCGGCGACGGCGCGGGCCTGCTCGTCGGGCACGACACGATCAGCGCGTTCCGCGGCGTGCGCGCTGGGGTTCCGCCCCGCACGATCGAGCGCATCGAGTATCGCCCGCTGGCAGACGGCGTCGCGCTGCTCGTGTCGGTCTCGCGCTTCCGCGGTGGTGGCACGGGACTGCAGACGCAGGTCTGGGAGCGCCTCGACGGGCGCTGGCTCATCACGGCCGCCCACGTCACGCCGCGCGCGCAGGCGCTCGACCGGTCGGTCTGGCGATCGGTCGGTGGCCCGCTGTTCCAGGGCGCGTGGGAGGGTCCGCTCGAGGGCCTCACGGTCGCCGTCAAGGACCTCTTCGCCATCAAGGGCTACCGCATCGGCGCGGGCAACCCCACCTACCTCGACTCGGCGCGCGCCGAGACGACGACGGCTCCCGCCGTGGGCGACCTGCTCCGCGGCGGCGCGTCGCTGCGCGGCATCGCCCGCACCGACGAGTTCGCGTACTCGATCGCGGGCGACAACGCGCATTACGGCACCCCGCCCAACGGAGCCCTCCCGGGGGCCCTGCCCGGCGGCTCGTCGAGTGGACCGGCGACCGCCGTCGCGACAGGCCAGGCCGACATCGGCCTCGCGACCGACACCGCCGGCAGCGTGCGCGTGCCCGCGTCGTACCAGGGGCTGTGGGGTCTGCGTACGACGCACGGCCTCGTGCCGCGGCAGGGTCTGCTGCCTCTCGCGCAGAGCTTCGACACCGTGGGCTGGCTGACGCGCGACGGCGCGACCCTGCAGCGCGTCGCGGACTGGTGCCTCAGCTACGACGGGTCGGACTCGACCGAGTCGGTCTTCGGTGAGTCCGGCGCCGACCTGCCCTGGCGCTTCGTCATCCCGGCCGAGGCGCTGGATGCCGCGGATGCCGCCACGCGCGCCGCGTTCGAGGCCCTCGTCGCGGCATCCGCTCTGCCCGTCGAAACCGCCTCGATCGGCGACCTCGACGACTACCTCGTGCCGTTCCGCACGGTGCAGGGCGCGGAGGCCTGGCGCAACAACGGCGACTGGCTGCGCGCGCACCCGGGCGCCACGGGTCCCGCCGTCGCAGACCGCTTCCGCGCGGCCGCTGCCGTCACGGCCGCCGACGAGGCCGCGGCCCGCACCGCCCTCGCCCCGCTGCGCGCACGGCTGACCGACCTCGTGACGGATGCCGTCCTGATCCTGCCGACCGCGCCCGGCCCTGCCCCCGCGCGCACGGCCGGCGGCGAGGGCATCGACGCCGTGCGCCAGGCGACGCTGCGGCTCACGACCCCCGCCGCCGTCGCGGGGCTGCCCGCCCTCTCGGTGCCGCTCCTGACGGTCGCCTCGCCCCTCGGGCCGGCCCCCGTCGGCGTCTGCCTCGTCGCGCGCTCCGGAACCGACATCGCCCTCGTGCGGCAGGGCCTCGCCCTGCACGCACTCACCACCGGAACGGAAGCACCATGACCACCGTCATCCCCGGCCCCATCGACCCGCCTGCGCGCCTGCTCATGGGCCCCGGCCCGATCTCGGCCTACCCGAGCGTGCTGCGCGCGATGTCGGCACCCCTCGTCGGGCAGTACGACCCGTTCATGACGACGGCGATGGCCGAGACGCAGGAGCTCTACCGCGTCGTCTGGAACACCACCAACGACGCGACCCTGCTCGTCGACGGCACGAGCCGCGCCGGCATCGAGGCGGCGATCGTCTCGCTCGTGCGCCCCGGCGACCGCGTGCTGGTCCCCGTCTTCGGCCGGTTCGGGCATCTGCTCGCCGAGATCGCCGAGCGCGCGCAGGCCGAGGTGCACACGATCGAGACCGAGTGGGGGCAGGTGTTCCCGGCATCCGTCATCGAGGAGGCGATCATCCGCGTCAAGCCCGCCCTGCTCGCCCTCGTGCAGGGCGACACCTCGACGACGATGAACCAGCCGCTCGAGGACATCGGCGCGATCTGCGCCCGCCACGGCGTGCTGTTCTATTCCGACGCCACCGCATCGCTCGGCGGCAACGCCTTCGATGCGGATGCGTGGGGGCTGGATGCCGCGACCGCCGGACTGCAGAAGTGCCTCGGCGGGCCGTCGGGCTCGTCGCCGATCACGCTGTCGGAGCGCGCCGTCGAGGTCATCCGCTCGCGCGGCCGCGTCGAGGCGGGCATCCGTGAGGCGGGCGATGTCGCGGCATCCGACTTCGTGCTGTCGAACTACTTCGACCTCGGCATGATCCTCGACTATTGGGGGCCGCGGCGGCTCAACCACCACACCGAGGCGACGAGCATGCTGTACGCGGCGCGCGAGTGCGCACGCGTGCTGCTGCTCGAGGGGCGCGACGAGGTCATCGCCCGGCACGAGCTCGCCGGGCGCGCAATGCTCGCGGGCGTGCGGGGCCTCGGCCTCGGCGTCTTCGGCGACGTCGCGCACAAGATGAACAACGTCGTCGCCGTCGAGATCCCGGAGGGCGTGCCGGGGGATGCCGCGCGTTCGGCCCTGCTCGAGGACTTCGGCATCGAGATCGGCACCTCGTTCGGACCCCTGCACGGCCGCGTCTGGCGCATCGGGACGATGGGCTACAACGCCCGGAAGGACGCCGTGCTCACGACGCTCGCCGCGCTCGAGGCCGTGCTGCGGCGGTTCGGGGCCTCCGTGCCCGCCGGTGGCGGTGTCGAGGCGGCCGCTGACGTCTACGCGGGGGCCGCGTGAGCGCTGCGTCCCGCCTGCTCACCGCGTCGCCGGATGCCGTGGCGGCAGCCGCGCGCCGCGTCATGGCGCGCTGCGACGAGCTCGCCCGCGTCACCGCGACGCCGGGGCGCATCGAGCGCGTCTACCTCTCGCCCGAGCACGCCCGCGTCAACCGCCTCGCCGCCGAATGGATGCGCGAGGTCGGCATGCGCACGTGGCAGGATGCCGCCGGCAACCAGGTCGGGCGGATCGAGGCGGCCGGCGACGCCTTCCCCGGTGGTCGAGTGCCGTCGCGGAGCGACGCGTCCCCCGGTGGTCGAGTGCCGGGCGTATCGAGACCATCCGACGCTCCCGCACTGCTGCTGGGGTCCCACCTCGACACGGTCATCGACGCGGGCCGGTTCGACGGCATCGCGGGCGTGCTCATCGCGCTCGAGGTCGTGCGGCTGCTGCGGGTGCCGGCCGACACCGGCTGGGCCGTGCCGCTACCGTTCCCGATCGAGGTCGTCGCCTTCTCGGACGAAGAAGGCACCCGGTTCGGCAAGGCGCTGCTGGGTTCGTCGGCGGTCGCCGGTTCGTGGAACGACGCGTGGTGGACGTTGACGGATGCCGACGGCGTGAGCCTGCGGCAGGCGTTCCTCGAGTTCGGACTCGACCCCGCGCGCATCGGCGAGGCGGCTCGCCGCCCCGATGAGCTCGTCGCCTACCTCGAGGCCCACATCGAGCAGGGCCCCGCGCTCGACCGCGCCGGCGAGCCCCTCGCGGTCGTGTCGTCGATCGCGTCGGCGCGCCGGTTCCAGCTCGTCGTCGAGGGCGAGGCGCGGCACGCCGGCGGCACTCCCTACGACATGCGCCGCGATGCCCTGCTGGGCGCAAGCGAAGCGGCGCTCGCCGTCGAGCGCGTGTGCGCCGCGGAGCACCACATCATCGGCACGGTGGGCCGGTTCGAGGCCTTCCCCGGTGCCGTCAACGTGATCCCCGGCGAAGTGCGGTTCTCGCTCGATCTGCGCGGCGAGTTCGATGGCGAACGCGACCGCGTGTGGGACCTGCTCTCGCGCGACCTCGACGAGATCATGGGTCGCCGCGGCCTGCGCTGGTCGGCGCGTGAGGTGCACAGCGCCCCGGCCGTGTTCTGCGCGCCGTTGCTGCAGGATGTCGTGGCCGCCGGCATCCGCGCGACACTGCCCGTGCGTTCGGATGCGACGCCGGTCCTCTTCAGCCCGGCCGGCCACGACGGCATGGCGCTCGGCGCGATCACCGACGTGGGGATGCTGTTCCTGCGCAACCCCGACGGCATCAGTCATCACCCCGACGAGTTCGTCTCGGCCGGTGACGTGGCCCACGGCATCCGCGCCCTCGCCGAATCGATCCTGCACCTCGCCGCCGAGCCGCGCTGACCCGCTGCCCGTGCAGCCCGCGGCCCGCGCCCGCCGCGTCAGGGCCGCACGGGCAGCGACAGCGCGCCGGTCATCTCAGCGCCGGGCGATGCCTCGCTCCGCGCCGGCGGCACGTAGTCGCGCAACCGGGCGAGGGCCTCGTCGGCCTCGGTCGCGACGACGAGCATGTCGGTGTAGCGAGGGTGGGTGAAGCCGCGGTCGCGCATGTTCGCGACGAACGCGAGCAGCGGGTCGAAGTAGCCGTCGATGTTGAGCAGGCCGACGGGCTTCTGATGGATGCCCAGCTGCGCCCACGTCCACTGCTCGGTGAGCTCCTCGAGCGTGCCCGGCCCGCCGGGGAGGGCCAGAAACGCGTCGGCCCGGTCGGCCATCATCATCTTGCGCTCGTGCATCGTGTCGACGATGACGAGTTCGGCGATGTTGTGGTTGACGGCCTCACGCGCCTGCAGCGCGCGCGGGATGACGCCCGTGACGTGCGCGCCGGCTGCCACCGCGGCATCCGCCACCGTGCCCATGAGCCCGACGTGCCCACCGCCGTAGACGAGGTTCATGCCGGCCCGGCCGATCGCGGTGCCGACCGCGCGGGCGGCGTCGACGTAGATCGGGTCGAACCCCGGCGAGGATCCGCAGAAGACCGTGACTGTGAACCGTTCCATGGATAGACGCTAGAACTCGCGTGTTTCCGGGGCGTGCCTGCGTGTTTCCAGGCCGTGACAGCGCGGAAACATCGCCCGGATACCGTGACGAGCATGTCTGTTCTGGTCACCCACGCGCGTCTCATCACGATCCCCGCCGGCACCGCCGACCCCGGGTACATCGAGGACGGCTGGATGCTCATCGGAGACGGTCGCATCGCGGCGATCGGCTCCGGGACCCCGGATGTCACCGCCGACGAGGTCCTCGACGTGGCGGGCAAGTTCGTCGCCCCCGGGTTCGTCTCCAGCCACTCGCACCTGTTCACGTCGGGGCTGCGAGGGCTCGGCGTCGCCGACACGCTCTACGGCTGGTGCGACTCGATGCTCGGCACGACGGCGCACATGACGCCCGAGCAGATGTACTGGTCGACCCTGCACGGCTGCCTCGACTTCCTCGGCAACGGCGTCACGACGGCCTACAACTTCACTGACCCGCTGCAGGCCTGGGAGTCGATGGTCGACGGCAAGCGCGCCGGCACCGCCGGCATCCGCGACCTCGAATACCACTTCCGACAGGCCGACGGCACGCGGGACGCCGGCATCCGCTTCGTCGATGCGACCGGCATGGACGTCACCGTCGGCACCGACCAGGACATCTTCGACCGGTTCGCCGCAGAGGTCGCCCACACCCGCACGTTCGACCCCGACTACGCCCTCGGCTGCTCGATCATGGGCCAGGTGCAGTGGTCGCCGCGGCCCGAGGCGGCCGAGCTCGAGACCGAGGCGATGCGCCGGTTCGACGTCACGAATCAGGCGCACTTCCTCGAGTCGCCCGAGGCGATCGAGCACCAGCAGTCGAAGTTCGCGCTGTACCGAGATGCCGGGGCGCTGGGCCTCGGCCTCATGTTCGGGCACTTCATCCAGACGACCCCCGAGATCATCGAGCAGGCGGTCGCCGGCGGTGCGTCGATGTCGTGGCAACCGGCATCCAATGGTCGGCTCGCATCCGGCGTGGCGCGCGTGCCCGAGATGCTCGCGATGGGAATGAAGGTGGGCGTCGGGCTCGACGACCAGGCGTGCACCGACGTGAGTGACCCGTGGCAGAACATGCGCATGGGCATCTACATGCAGCGTGCCCGCACGAAGGACCCGCTGTCGATGATGCCCGAGCAGATGTTGCGACTGCACACGCTCGGCGGCGCCGAGATCATGGGCGTCGACGACCGGGTCGGCAGTCTCGAGGTCGGCAAGTTCGCCGACTTCGTGGTGGTGGATCCGCGCATGCCGGATGTCGGTCCGCTGTGGCATCCGGTGCGTTCGTATGTGCTCGCGATGAGCCCGCGGAACCTCAAGGCGGTCTACGTCGGTGGCCGACTCGTGGACGCCGCGGGTGTCTCGACGAACCCGCTGGCGGCCGAGGCCTCGGCGAAGGTGCACGAGCTGCCGGCGGCGCTCGTGCCGCACCGCGGCCACCCGCACTGAGCGGCGGGCGGGTCGGCTCAGCGCGAGCCGGTCATGCCCATGCGGGTGAGGGCGACGTTCTCGAGGATCTGCACGAGGTTGTAGAGCACGAGCGTGATGACGGTGATCAGCGCGATCGAGGCCCACACCTGCGTGAACTGGGCCTGCGCGTTGAACTTGAGGATGGACCCGCCGATCCCCGTGCCGGTCGAGAGCCACTCGGCGAGCAGTGCTCCCGTGACGGCGCCGGGCACCGAGACGCGGGCTGCGGCGAAGACGCTGGGCAGGGCCCCCGGCAGGTTGACCTTGCGGAGGGTGGTGAACCGACCGCCGCCGAACACCCGCACGACGTCGACGCTCTGCTGGCTCGCCCGGCTCAGGCCGAACAGCACGTTGGCGAGAGCGGGGAAGAGCACCACGATGGTGCCGATGACCGCGACGGATGCCGGGGTTCCGCGCCCGGTGACCAGGATGATCACGGGCGCGATCGCGACGAGCGGGATCGTCCGCAGCAGCAGCACGAGCGGCATGACGCCGGCCTCGATGGACCGCGACAGGCTGAACAGGATCGCGGCGACGATCGCGACGCTCATGCCGACGACGAACCCGATGGCCGCGTCCGCGAGGGTCACCGCGACCAGCGGGAACATCTGATCGCGATGCTCGGCGGCATCCTCGTCGGTGAACAGGAATCCCCACACGTCGAGCGGACCCTTGGCGACGAAGGGCGAGATGCCGGTGAAGCTGACGACGGCCTGCCACAGCAGGAGCAGGACGGCGAGGGTGAGCGCGGCGCCTCCCAGTGAGCGCAGCAGCGTCCTCCCGAGAGCGCGACGGCGCTCGGCACGCAGTCGCGCCTGCGCGGCGGCGTGGGCGGCGTCCTCGGCCGCGGGCGCCGCGCCCGTCGGATGCGTGGTGTCGACCATCAGCGTGCCTTCCCCGAGACCCACGGCGTGACGAGCCGTACGAGCAGACCGAACAGGCCGTACGCGACGAGCGCGAAGACGGCCGTGAGCAGGAACACCGACCAGACGCCGGCGGAGTCGAGCTGACCCTGCAAGCGGATGAGCGTGGGCCCCACGCCCGCGGTGATGGAGCCGAGGTACTCGCCCAGGACCGCGCCGAGGAACGCGCTCGGCACCGCGATCTGCAGGGCGTTGAGGATCGCGGGGAGCGCGGCGATCAAGCGGACCTTCACAAGCTGGGTCCACGCGCCGCCGCCGAAGACGCGGACGACGTCGAGCGAGGCCTTGTCGGCCGAGGTGAACCCGAGGATCGAGCCGACCACCGTGGTGAAGACGCACACGAGCGCGGCCAGGAAGATCGCGGTCGGCGACGGGTCGCCGGGGTTCTTGGCTCCGCCGAGCACGACGATCGAGATGCCGCCGACGGCGACGATCGGCAGGCAGTAGGTGACGACGGCGATCTGCGACACGAGCAGCTCGAGGCGCGGGAACAGCAGCACGAGGGCCGCGAGCAGCAGGGCGATGCCGTTGCCCCAGAGGTAGCCGACGGCCGCGGCGGTGACCGTGGGCTGGAACACGTTCCACGCGCCGGCGATGTTGCCCTGCACGATGAGCCAATCGAAGACCGCCCCCGGCGAGGGCACCGGAGTGAAGCTCGTCCCCTCCTGCGGGCGGAAGGCGGTCGCCGAGAACAGCCACCAGAGCAGCACGAGCGCGCCGCCGCCGAGGATCCCCGAAACCCAGCCCGGGAGGCCCCTGCGGGTCACGCTCACGCCTCCGCTTCGGCGCGCCCGTCGGTCCCGAACAGCAGTTCGGAGGCGCGGTCGACGTAGGCGTGGAACTCGGGGGTGCGCATCATGTCGGGCGTGCGGGGACGCGGCAGGTCGATCTCGAGGATCTCCTTGATCCGCCCCGGGCGCGGCGACATCACCGCGACACGGTCGGCGAGGAAGATCGCCTCGCTGATCCCGTGGGTCACGAGGAGCGTCGTCGCGGGCTTCTCGGTCCAGATGCGCAGCAGCTCGAGGTTCAGGTTCTGCCGGGTCATGTCGTCGAGCGCACCGAACGGCTCGTCGAGCAGCAGTACCGACGGCTTGAGGACGAGCGCCCGGGCGATCGAGGCGCGCTGGCGCATGCCGCCCGAGAGCTGCGCCGGCTTCGCGTTCGCGAAGTCCGCGAGCCCGACGAGCTCGATCAGCTCGTCGACGTACGCCTTGTCGACCTTGCGGCCGGCGACCTCGAAGGGCAGTTCGATGTTCTTGCGGATGCTGCGCCACGGCAGCAGGGCGTGGTCCTGGAACGCGATCCCGAGCTCGCTGCGGGCCCGCAACTGGTCGGGCGTCTGCCCGTCGACCAGCGCCACGCCCGAGGACGTGTGCTCGAGCGCGGCGAGGATCCGAAGGATGGTCGACTTGCCGCATCCGGACGGACCGAGCAGCGCGAGGAAGGAGCCCTTCTCGGTGTGCAGATCGGTGTCCTGCAGCGCGGTCAGGGTCTTGCCGCCGCGCAGCGGAAAGGTCTTGGAGACTCCGGTGATCCGGATGCCGGTTCCCGCGAGGGAACCGGCATCCAGGGTGTCAGTGGTGCTCATGACGGGTCGGCCTGCTCAGGGCAGGTACTCCTTCAGGTCGGGGTTCTCGGCGTAGATCTCGTCGATGATCGTCGTGTCGAACAGGTCGTCGGCCTCGAGCTCCCAGCCCGACGCGGCGAGCGACGTGAGGGTCTGCTCCTTCAGCTCGTCCGAGATCGTGAACAGGCCATTCGCCTCGGTCTCCTCGGTCGAGATGAGCTTGGCCTGAGCGGCGAGGCCCGCCTCGACCTTGGCGGGGTCCAGCTCGCCGAACGTCAGGTCGCCGGCGGCGGCGGACTCGTTGTAGTGCTCGATGACCTTCGCGACCGTGTCGTCCACGGGCTCGGTGAAGGTGTCGGTCCAGCCCTTGATCTCGGCGGTGAGGAACGCCTTGATGAGCTCACGGTTCTCGGCGAGGTACTGGTCGGTGACCGAGAACGCCTCGGCCACGTAGGGCAGGCCGTTGTCGGCGTAGGCGAGGTTCGTCACCTCGTACCCGGCCATCTCGACCGTGATGGCCTCGTTGGTGAGGTAGGCCATGAAGCCGTCGACCTCGCCGTTCATGAGCGGCGTCGGGTCGAAGTCCACTGGGACGATCTCGACCTCGCTCTCGTCGATGCCGTTGGCGGCGAGGAGGGCCTGGAACACCGAGGCGTTCGAGTCCTGCACGCCGATCTTCTTGCCCTTGAGGTCCTCGGGCGTCTCGATGTCGCCGCCGTCGGCGAGCGAGAGGATCGTGAAGGGGTTCTTCTGGAACGTCGCGCCGACGATCTTCAGCGGTGCGTCCTCCGTCGCGACGGCCGCGCCGATGGATGCCGCATCGCTGAGCGCGACCTGGACCGTGCCGGAGAGGAGCTTGGCGACGCCGGTGTCGGGGCCGGCGATGCCGGTGACCTCCGAGAACCCGGCCTCGTCGTAGTAGCCGTTGTCGTAGGCGTAGAACTCGCCCGCGAACTCCTCGTTCTTGATCCAGGAGTACTGGACGCTGATCGAGCCGAAGTCGGCGGCCTCGCCGGAGCTCGACGCCTCTTCGGCGCTCGTGCCGGCGCAGGCGGACAGGGCGAGGGCGGCGGTGGCGGCCAGGGCGAGGACGGTTCCGCCGCGGCGGCGGGTGAGGTGACGTGCGTGCATCGGGACTCCATCTGTGAGAGGTGCAGTCATGACGCTAGACCGCTCGTATTTCCGGCTGACGGTCAGTCACGTTTCCGACGTGTGACGGCCGAGTTCCCAGACCCGGTCGCGGGAGAACGGCTGCACGAACGGGCGGGCGCCGAGCGCCCGTGCGATGGCGTTCCCGATCGCCGGGGCGACGGGGTTGTAGGGCGATTCGCTCATCGACTTCGCCCCGAACGGCCCCAGGTCGTCGCTCGTGTCGGCGAAGAGGACCTCGGTCTCGGGGATGTCGGCCGGCTGCGGCATCCGGTAAAGCCGGAGGACCGGCGTCGTCACGCGGCCCGTGTCCGCGTCGACCATGACCTCCTCGTACAGGGCGCTGCCGATCCCCTGCGCTACGCCGCCCTCGATCTGGCCGCGGCACTGCGCGGGGTTCATGACGAAGCCCGCGTCGGCGGCGTGCACCGACTGCAGGATCCGCACGACACCCGTCTCGGGATCCACGGCAACGCGCACCGCGTGCACGTTGAAGGCGAGCGAGCGCTGCTCGCCCAGTTCCCCGCCGTGCGCCGAGAGCTCGCCGTCGGCGGTGAGCGCGGCGAAGCCCACCGTGCCGCGGGGCGTGGACACGCCGGTCTCCGTCAGCACCGCTTCGTCGGGGTCGGTGCCGGTGAGCGAGGCGGCGCGCTCCCGCATCCGCCTCGCGAGGGCGAGGCACGCCGCGTGCAGGGCCTTGCCGGCGACGGTGATGCCGGCCGAGGCGAACGCTCCCGTGTCGTGCGCGACGGCGTCGGTGTCGGCCGTCCACAGCTCGAGGCGGTCGAAGGATGCCGCGAGGTCGGTCGCGGCGATCTGACGAAGCACCGTCGTCGTGCCGTTGCCGAACTCCGTGGTCCCGGTGCGCAGCAGGTACGTACCGTCCGGTCGGAGGGTGGCGCTCGAGTGCGCGATGTGGCCGAAGGGCGCCATCGTCGCGATCATGGCGGCGGCCACCCCTTCGCCGACCCGCCAGCCGGCGGGCGCCTCGACGCCGTTGCCGCGTCGGAGCGCGTCCTGGGCGAGGTCGAGGCACTGGTCGAAGCCGTAGCTGCCCCAGACCAGGTCGTCGTGGCCGGGGTCGTCGCCGGGGCGGATGGCGTTGCGCCGCCGCAGGTCGAACGGATCGATGCCCAGCCGCTCGGCCAGCATGTCCATCGCCGACTCGACGCCGAGCATCACCTGCCCCAGCCCGTACCCGCGGAAGGCGCCGGAGGGGACGTTGTTCGTGTAGACGGCCTCCGCCTTGATGCGCCGGGCGGGGAAGCGGTAGATCGTCGTGGATTCCGCGAGCGAGTGGAAGAGCACGCCGCGCGAGTGGTTGCCGTAGGCGCCGGTGTCGCTCAGGACATCGAGCTTGAGCGCCGTCAGCATGCCGTGCGCGTCGGCCCCGAGGTCGACCCGCACGCGCATCGGATGCCGCACGGAGGTGCGCTGGAACTCGTCCGCGCGGCTGAGCTCGTACGCCACGGGTCTCCCGGTGCGCAGCACGGCGAGGGCGACGAGGTCCTCGGCGAAGATCTCCTGCTTGCCGCCGAAGCCGCCGCCCACGCGGGCGGTGTGCACACGGACCTGCTCGCGGTCGAGGTCGAACAGCCGCGCGATCTCGTCGCGGGCGAGGAAGGGCACCTGGGTCGACGCGCGGATGACGAGCCGGCCGTCGTCGTCGAGCCAGCCGACGGCCCCGTGCGTCTCGAGCTGGGCGTGGCTCACGCGCGACGTGCGCCAGGTGCCGCCGACGACGACGGCGCTCGCCGCGAGGATGTCGTCGACGTCGTCGCCGGACTCGACCCGCAGCACGACGTTGCGCCCGGCGTCGTCGACCCTGTCGGCGGGCGTGCGGTCGGGGTGGATGAGCGGTGCCCCCGGGCGCCGGGCGGCCTCGGGGTCGAAGACGGCGTCGAGCAGCTCGTACCGCACGCGCACGAGCGCGCGTGCGGCGTCGGCGGCCTCGGCCGTCTCGGCGACCACTGCGGCGACGCGCTGCCCGACGTGGCGCACGACGTCGTCGAGCATGCGGGTGTCGTCGGGGTCGTCCTCACGGTGCTCGTGGCGTCCCGTCGAGTAGCGCCGGTCGGGCACGTCGCGGTGCGTGAACACAGCGACGACGCCGGGAACGGCGAGGGCCGCGGCCGTGTCGATCGACAGGATGCGGGCGTGCGCATGCGGGCTCGTCACGACCCGGAGGACGAGCGCGCCGGATGCCGGATGCCCCGGCGGCAGGTCGAAGGTGAACGGCTCGGTGCCCTGCACGACGCGGGCGGCGGCCTCGGGCCGCGTCGAGTGCCCCACCCGTTCCGGGGCGGGGCCGCTCTCGCAGGCGGGGCCGGTCTCGCGCACGGGCCCGAGCACCGCGGCCGTGATCGCCTCGCGGATGGGACGGTACCCCGTGCACCGGCACAGGTTGCCCTTCATCCGGCGATCGAGGTCGGGAAGGTCGCTCGCGCACAGCGTCGAGGCGGTCACGCTCATCCCCGGCGAGCAGAAGCCGCACTGGAACCCGAAACCGTCGGCGATCGCCTGCTGCACCGGATGCAGGTCATCGCCCGGCGCGAGTCCCGCCGCGGTGGTCACGCGCCTGCCCTCGGCGCGGACCGCCGGGATGAGGCAGGAGTGCACCGGGTCGCCGTCGAGCAGCACGCTGCACGCGCCGCAGTCGCCCGCATCGCAGCCCTTCTTCACCGAGGTGCGATCGGCCTCGCGCAGCAGGGTCCGCAGGCACTGGCCGGGGCGGGGCTCCGCCTCCACCGGCTCGCCGTCGACCTCGAACCTCATGCGCCCCCCTCGATCAGTTCCACGCGGATCCGCTCCGCGAGCACCCCGCTCACGCCCCGTCGCCAGTCGGCCGACCCGAGGGGGTCGGTGTAGTACCCGGATGCCGCGGCCACCGCGGCGGCCAGGGCTGCGGCATCCGGCATCTCCGCGAAGCGCAGCACGGTGGGCGTCCAGGTCGCGGCGGTGATCGTGAACACCGACGCACCGCCGGGATCGACCCGCCCGGTGACGACGGCGCCCGACCGGCCGTGCTCGGCGAGGGCGATCTTGCGCAGCAGCGCACGCGAGCGCAGCGCCTCGGCCGGCAGCCGGACCGCGCGCAGCACGTCGCCGCGGGCGAGCACGTTCGTGCCGTCGCCGGTGACGAGTTCGGCGACGGGGATGCGGCGCTCGCCGCCGTCCGCCGTCCAGACCTCCGCGACGCCGTCCAGGGCGACGCACAGCGAGACCATCGCGGCGGCGGCGAAGGAGCGGCAGAGGTTCCCGCCGACGGTGGCGGTGTTCCAGATCTTGAACGAGGCGAGCAGGGCGTTCGCGGCATCCGGCACGATCGCGGCTGCGCGCCAGTCCGCGGGGACGGGCAGCGCAGGGAGGCGGCCCTCCGCCCAGGCGACGAGCCGGGCAATCGTGCAGGTGGCGGCGATGCGCAGCCCACTCGCATCGATCTCGAGGTCGGGCCACCCCAGGGTCGTCAGGTCGACGAAGCCGGTCGTGCCCGGCTGCGGTTCGCTCATGAGCCAGGTGCCGCCGGCGATGACGACCTCTCCGGGCGCGAGCGCGAGGTCGCCGCGGTCGCGTGCGCGGCGATAGGAGGTGACGGACGTGATGTCCACGGCGGCCTCCGATCCCGGGTCCCGGTCGGGGCTCGGCCGGGGATCGCTCGATCGAACCACTCGGTCGTTTCCGCGGTGTTTCATGCGTTCGAAACGATGGCGCAACGCGGCGGTGCCGGCGCCGTCCTACCGTTGCCGGATGCAGGAGATCCTCGAAGCCGCCGCCGACTGGGCGCGCGCGGGGCGTGCATTCGCCGTCGCGACGGTGATCGCGGTGGCCGGCAGCGCGCCGCGCGAGATCGGGGCGAGCATGGTCGTCTCGGCCGACGGCGACCTGTTCGGCAACGTCTCGGCGGGCTGCGTCGAGGGCGCCGTCTACGGCACCGCGCTCGAGGTCATCGCCGACGGAGCGCCCGTCGTGGAGCGCTTCGGCTACAGCGACGCCGATGCGATCGAGATCGGGCTCACGTGCGGCGGCGTCGTCGAGGTGCTCGTGCGCCGCATCCTTCCCGCCTCGGCGGAGGCCCGCGAGCTCATCCTGCTCGCGGAGCGGGATGCCGCCGGCATTCCCACCCGGTTCGACCTCGCCGTCTCGGGGGCGCACCTCGGGCACGGCCGCATCGTCGACGTCGACTCGGCGCCCGATCCGACGGCCCTGTCGGTCGTGGTGGGAGCGCAGCCGCGGCTGATCGTCGTCGGCGCCGTCGAGTTCGCCGTCGCCCTCACGCGCCTGGGTGTCGCCGCGGGCATGCGGGTCACCGTCGTCGACGGGCGCGCCGTCTTCGCGACCGCCGCCCGCTTCCCCGGGGCGGAGGTCGTCGTCGACCGTCCCGGCCGCTACCTCGCGGCGCAGCGCCTCGTCCCGCGCGACGCGGTCTGCGTGCTCAGCCACGACCCCAAGTTCGACGTCCCCGCCCTCCAGGCCGCCCTCGCCTCCGCGGCCGGCTACGTCGGGGCGATGGGGAGCCGGCGCACGCACGACGACCGTGCTCGACGCCTCCGCGAGGCGGGCGTCCGGGACGACGCGCTCGCGAGGCTGCGCTCTCCCCTGGGACTCGACCTCGGCGGCCGGACGCCGGCCGAGACCGCGCTGTCGATCCTCGCCGAGATCGTCGCCGACCGGCACGGAGCCAGCGGGATGCGGTTGACCGGGCGCTCCGGGCCGGTCCACGCCGGGACGGTCGTGTCCTGATGCGGGTGCGGGGCGTCGTCCTCGCCGCCGGCGCCGGCACGCGCTACGGGCATCCCAAGGCGCTGGCCCGCACCGACGACGGCACCCCGTGGGTGACCCGCGTCGCCGAGGCGCTCGCCGCCGGCGGCTGCGACGAGGTCGGCGTCCTGCTGGGAGCACGCGCCGAGGAGGCCCTTCCGTTAGTGCCGCGTCGGTGCGACGTCACCGTCGTCCCCGACTGGCGACGCGGTGTCTCGGCCACCGTGCGGCGGGCCCTCACGGCAGCGGCGGACTCGACGGCCGATGCGCTGCTGGTCGTGCCCGTCGATGTGCCGGGGCTCCCGGCATCCGTCTGCCGCCGCATCGTCGCGTCGGCGATCGGACCGGCCGCGCTCGTCCGAGCCGGATTCGACGGGATGCCGGGGCACCCCGTGCTGATCGGGCGCGACCACTGGGCCGAGCTCGCCGCCGCAGTGACGGGTGACCGCGGCGCCGGACCCCTCCTCGCGGCGCGCGGGGCGCTCGTCGTGGAGTGCGGCGACCTGTGGGACGGCGCCGACACCGACCTTCCGCAGCCGATCAGCCGCCGATGACGATGTTCTCCGGCCGCTCGCCGGCCAGGACGTGGGCGATCTGACGCCGGAGGAGCGCGACCATCCGGGGCCGCATGGCGCTGCTCGCCCCGCCGACGTGCGGCGAGATCAGCACCCCGTCGTTCCGCCACAGGGGGTGGTCCGCGGGCAGCGGCTCGGGGTCGGTGACGTCGAGCGCGGCGCGGATGCGCCCGGCCGCGGTGTGGCGCACCAGTGCGTCGGTGTCGATGAGCGGGCCGCGGCCGACGTTGACGACGAGCGCGCCGTCGGGCAGGGCGGCGAGCTCTGCGTCGCCGACGATGTGCCGCGTCGCATCGCCGCCGGGGAGGGACACGATCATGATGTCGGTCGTCGGCAGGAGGTCCCCCAGCTCGTCGATGCCGTGCACGTGGACGCCGTCCTCGTCGCGGGCCCGTGAGGCGACCGGGACGATCTCGACCTCGAACGGGACGAGTCGGGCGGCGATCGCGGTGCCGACGCCGCCGTAGCCGAGGAGCAGGACGCGGCGGTCGGCGAGGCTGTCGGTGAGGACGGGGTTCCACCGGCCCTCTTGCCCGTCGACGGCGAACCTGTCGATGCGACGCTGCGATGCGAGCACCAGACCCACCGCGAGTTCGGCCGTGGAGGTCTCGTGCACCGTGGTGGCGTTGGCGAAGACGGTGCCGGGCGGGAGCTTGTCGGCGATGCCCTCATAGCCGATCGCCTGTCCCTGCACGAGGCCGATCTCGACGCCGGCCAGACGATCGAAGGTGACGTCTGACATGTAGGGCGGCACGACGATGTCGATCCGTGGGCGCGGCGCGGGGGCGTCCATCGCCCAGACGATCACCTCGACGCCGTCGGGCACGGGGGCGAGGTCCGCGGCGAGACCCGCGGTCGGGACGGTCACGACGAGGGTCATCCCCTCACGCTACCTTCGGTCCGACACGGACGCCGTGGCATCTCGCGCGGGCGCCCGCGCGGCGCTCCTGTCGCCTCACATCGACCGTCGTCCTCAGGAGGTCCCCGTGGTCCCCGAGATCAACTACTGGAGCGTCATCCTCGCCACCGTCTCGACCATGATCGTCGGGTCGATCTGGTACGCCCCGAAGGTCTTCGGGACGCGATGGGCGCGCCTGGCGGGTGTCGACATGGATCGTCCCGCCGCCTCGGCCACCGTCGCCATCGTGGTGACGGTCTTCGTCAGCTTCGCCTCCGCGTGGGTCCTCGCGGGAGCCACGACGATCGCCTGGCACTTCTACGAGGGGTCGTACCTGTGGTCGGCGATCGTGACCGGCATCCTGCTGTGGGCGGGGTTCACGGCATCCCGGTTCATCACGCATGACGCCTTCGAGGGGCGGCCGTCCTCGCTCACGGTGATGAACATCGGGCACGAGCTCGTCACGGTCCTCGTCATGGCCGTGATCATCGGCGTCTGGCCCCCGGCGGGGACTGTCTGACGGCTCAGGCGGCGGAGTGCACGACCGCGGAGACCGCCGCGGTGAAGAAGCGCAGACCGTCGACGCCCGATCGCATGGCGGCGGGGGTGTCGGGGCCGAAGCCCGGCTCGATCGCGTGCTCGGGGTGGGGCATGAGTCCCACGACGTTGCCGCGCTCGTTCGTCAGGCCCGCGATGTCGTCGATCGACCCGTTGGGGTTGACGCCGGCGTAGCGGAACGCGACCAGGTTTTCGCCCTGGATCCGCTTGAGCGTCTCGTCGGAGGCGATGTAGCCGCCGTCGGCGTTCTTGAGCGGGATGACGATCTCCTGCCCGCGGCGGAACTCGTTCGTCCACGCGGTGTCGGCGTTCTCGACGACGAGCCGCTGGTCGCGGCGGATGAACTGCTGGTGGGCGTTGCGGATCAGTCCGCCCGGCAGCAGGTGCGCCTCGACGAGCATCTGGAAGCCGTTGCAGATGCCGAGGATGGGCATGCCCTTCGCCGCGGCATCCTTCACCTCGGACATGATCGGCGCGAGCGCGGCGATCGCGCCGGCGCGCAGGTAGTCGCCGTAGCTGAACCCGCCGGGCAGGACGAGGGCGTCGACGCCGTCGAGATCGTGCGAGCCGTGCCAGAGGGCGACGGGCTCGGCGCCGGCGAGACGCACGGCGCGGCGCGCGTCGCCGTCGTCGAGCGAGCCGGGGAAGGTGATGACCCCGACGCGGACGGTCATTCGACGACCTCGATGCCCACGACGTCCTCGATGACCGAGTTCGACAGGATCTCGTCGGCGATGGTCTTGACGGCGGCGAGGGTCTGCTCGTCGGCGCTGTCGACCGTGAGCTCGAACCGCTTGCCGATGCGGACGTCGCCGAATCCGGCGTGACCGAGGCGCTGCAGGGCGCCGGCGACGGCCTTCCCCTGCGGGTCCAGGAGCTCGGCCTTGGGCATGACGTCGACGACGATGGTGGGCATCAGAAAGCTCCGGGATGTCGCGGGCAGGGTGCGCGACCAGTCTAGAGCCCGCGCCGCGCCGCCGTTGCGCTCCACCGCGGCCGTCCGTGACCAAACCGTGACTCCCGCCGTGGGAGCGCTCCCTTGACAGTCGTGGGAGCGATCCCATAACGTCTCCCACAACCCGATGAGAGCGCTCCCAAAGACGGAGTACGGCACCTGGCTCTCGTCCACACCACAAAGGAGTGTCCTGTGAACTCACGCGTTCTGCGACGCGTCGGAATCATCGCCGGCGCGGCCGCATCATCCGCTCTCGTCTTGGCCGGCTGCTCGGCCGGCGGTACCGACGGCACC
The DNA here is from genome assembly GCF_031844425.1 of Microbacterium sp. ARD31. Lineage (NCBI taxonomy): Bacteria > Bacillati > Actinomycetota > Actinomycetes > Micrococcales > Microbacteriaceae > Microbacterium > Microbacterium sp. ARD31. The sequence goes on along the minus strand of NZ_JAUZVE010000007.1, from coordinate 118,061 downwards.
GGCAGCGGCGGTGGCGGCGACGACGTCACCCTCACCATCACGACCTTCGGCACCTTCGGCTACGAGGACCTCTACAAGGAGTACGAAGAGGCCAACCCGGGCGTGAAGATCGAAGCCACCAACATCGACACCGGCGGCAACGCGCGCACCGACCTCTTCACCAAGATCGGCGCCGGCGGGCTCTCCGACATCGTGGCGATCGAGGAGGGCTGGCTCGGCGCGATCATGGAGGAGGGCGTCGTCGAGAACTTCGCCGACCTGCGCGACTACGGCATCGAGGACCGCAAGGCCGACTGGGTCGATTGGAAGTACGAGACGGCCACGGCACCCGACGGTCGTGTCATCGGCTACGGCACCGACATCGGCCCGAGCGGCATCTGCTACAACGCCCCGGCGTTCGAGGCGGCCGGCCTGCCGACCGACCGCGAGAGCGTCGCCGAGCTGCTCGACGGCGACTGGGAGAACTACTTCGAGATCGGCCAGAAGTACACCGACGACACCGGCAAGGGGTGGTACGACCACTCCGGCTTCGTCTGGAACGCCATGGTCAACCAGCTCGACGAGGGTTACTACACCGCCGACGGGACGCTGAACGTCGAAGGCAACGCCGAGCTCAAGCGGCGCTTCGAGCTCCTCGGCGCCGCCACCGAGGGTGGCCAGTCCGCCGCGCAGGCGGCGTGGGACTGGAACGGCAACAAGTCCTTCGTCGACGGGACATTCGCGACCTTCGTCTGCCCGGGCTGGATGCTCGGCGTGGTTCAGGAGCGCGTCGAGGGTGCCGGTGGCGACGCCTCCACCGGGTGGGACTTCGCGGATGTCTTCCCCGGCGGCGCAGCCAACTGGGGCGGCGCGTGGCTGTCGGTTTCCGAGACCTCGGAGCACAAGGAAGCGGCGGCGAAGCTCGCCGACTGGCTGACGCAGCCCGAGCAGCAGGTCACGCAGTCGGCGGCTGCGGGCAACTTCCCGTCGACCATCGAGGCGCAGGAGAGCCTCGCGAGCGACGCGACGCCCAACGAGTTCTTCAACGACGCCCCGACCGGCGCGATCCTCGCCGAGCGCGCGAAGGGTGTCGTCGCCCAGTACAAGGGACCGGACGACTCGGTGATCCAGGAGAACGTCTTCGGGCCCGCGCTGAGCGCGCTGGACCGGGGCGAGGTCGACACCGCCGGCGCGTGGGACAAGGCCCTCGCGGAGCTGGCCAAGCAGGTCGAGTCCGACTAGGACCTCCCGCACGGGTCACCGGCATCGCCGGTGACCCGTGCACCATCCCGGCGCACACGAGAGGACACCATGACCACTACCGCTTCGCCGCCGCCTCGCGTGCGCCCGGAGGCCCAGGCCGACGGCGCAGCTCGACCGCCGCGCCTCAGCGCACGCCAGCGCCTTTCGCGATTCGCGTACCGCGGTTCGCCGTACGCCTACATCGCCCCGTTCTTCCTCCTCTTCGCCCTCGTCGGTCTTTTCCCGCTGCTGTACACGGTCAACGTCTCGTTCTTCGACTGGGATCTGCTGAGCGGTCAGGACGAGTTCGTCGGCGCGGGCAACTTCGTGAGCGTGCTCCAGGACGACTCGTTCTGGAAGTCCATCGGCAACACCCTGAGCATCTTCCTGCTCTCGGCGATCCCGCAGCTCTCCGTGGCGCTCCTGGTGGCCTACCTCCTGGACCGCGGTCTGCGTGCGCCGACCTTCTGGCGGATGAGCGTCCTCATCCCCTTCGTGGTCACCCCCGTCGCCACCGCGTTGATCTTCTCCAGCGCCTTCAACGAGGCCGACGGCCTCGTCAACAACGTGCTGAACCTCGTCGGCATCCCCGACCAGGAGTGGAAGCACGACACGTTCCTCAGCCACATCGCGATCGCCACGATGGTCAACTTCCGGTGGACGGGATACAACGCCCTCATCCTTCTCGCGGCCATGCAGGCGGTGCCGCGCGACCTCTACGAGTCGGCGGCCATCGACGGTGCAGGCCCTGCGCGCCGGTTCTTCTCGATCACGATCCCCTCGATCCGACCCACGCTCATCTTCGTCATCATCACCGCGACGATCGGCGGTCTGCAGATCTTCGCGGAGCCCCGGCTGTTCGACGTGTCGACCGCCGGCGGCACCGGCGGCAGCGACCGGCAGTTCCAGACGACGGTCCTCTACCTCTGGGAGCTGGCGTTCTTCCGCCGCGACCTCGGCGAAGGCTCGGCCGTCGCCATCCTCCTGTTCGTCCTCATCGTCGGGATCGGCCTCATCAACTTCCTCGTCTCGCGCGGCATCGCCGGCGGCGCGGAGCGTGCCGACCGCAAGGCGCGCCGCGCGCGTCGTTCCGACTCCACGAAAGGCACCCGATGACCACCGCGATCCCGGCACCGCTGCCTGTCCAGCAGGTCGACGTCGTCGAGCCCGAGCGTCCGCGCCGCGGCGGCCGTCGCCGTCCCCGCGAGAGCGGGCCTGCCGGCATCGGCAGCCGCCCCGGCTTCCTGACCTACGGACTGCTGACCGCCTTCGTCGTCGGCAGCGTCTACCCGATGTGGTGGTCGTTCGTCGTCGGCAGCGGCACCAACGCCACGCGGGCGGAGACTCTTCCGCTCATCCCGGGCGGCAACTTCCTGGCGAACGCCATGAAGGTCCTCGACGCCATCCCGTTCTGGGTCGCCCTGGGTAACTCGGTCCTCATCTCGTCGATCATCACGGTCTCGGTCGTGTCGTTCTCCACCCTCGCGGGCTACGCGTTCGCGAAGCTGCGGTTCAAGGGCCGTGACGGCCTCATGGTCTTCGTCGTCGCGACGATGGCGATCCCCACGCAGCTCGGCATCATCCCGCTGTTCATGCTGATGCGCGAGATGGGCTGGACCGGCAGCATCGGGGCCGTCATCATCCCAACCCTCGTCACCGCGTTCGGTGTCTTCTTCATGCGGCAGTACCTCGTGGACGTCATCCCCGACGAGCTCATCGAGGCCGCCCGCGTCGACGGCGCGGGGCAGTTCCGCACCTTCCTCACGGTGGGTGTGCCCGCGGCGCGACCGGCCATGGCGATCCTCGGCCTGTTCACGTTCATGACGGCATGGACCGACTTCCTGTGGCCTCTGCTGGTGCTCAAGCCGCAGAGCCCCACGCTGCAGACGGCGCTCAGCCAGCTGCAGTCGGGCTACTACGTCGACTACTCGATCGTCCTGACGGGCGCGATCCTGGCGACGCTCCCGCTCCTGGTGCTCTTCGTGGTCGCGGGCAAGCAGCTCATCAGCGGCATCATGGCCGGCGCGGTCAAGGGCTGACGGTCATCCGGTGAACGTCCTCGCGCAGGAGTACTCTGCCCCCGTGCCCGCCCCCCGCATCCGCCCCTTCCCGACCGGCTTCCTCTTCGGGGCGGCGACCGCCGCCTACCAGATCGAGGGCGCCGCCTTCGAGGACGGTCGCACCGCGTCGATCTGGGACGCCTTCAGCCGGGTGCCCGGGGCCGTCATCAACGCCGACAACGGCGACGTCGCGTGCGACCACTACCACCGCTACCGCGGCGACGTCGCGCTCATGAAGGAGCTGGGCCTCGACACCTACCGGTTCTCCACGTCGTGGTCGCGCGTGCGCCCCGACGGCGGCGCGGTGAACCCGAAGGGTATCGACTTCTACGAGCGTCTCGTCGACGAGCTGCTGGGTGCCGGCATCCGTCCCTGGCTCACGCTGTACCACTGGGACCTGCCGCAGGCGCTCGAGGAGCGGGGCGGGTGGACGGCGCGCGAGACCAGCGAGCGGTTCGCCGAATACGCCCTGTCGGTCCACGACGCGCTCGGCGACCGCGTGACGGACTGGACGACGCTCAACGAGCCCTGGTGCTCGTCGTTCCTCAGCTACACCGGCGGCATCCACGCGCCCGGCCGGTTCAGCATCGCCGACGGGATGCTGGCCTCCCACCACCTGCTGCGCGGACACGGTCTCGTCGTCGAGGAACTGCGCCGTCGCGACCCCGCGCTGAACCTCGGCATCACCCTGAACCTGACGGTCGCCGAGGCGGCGGACCCCGCCAGACCCGAGGACGTGGATGCCGCGCGCCGGATCGACGGGCAGTTCAACCGCTGGTTCCTCGACCCGATCTTCCGCGGCGGCTACCCGGAGGACATCGTCGCCGACATCCGCGACGTCGACGCGGACGCGGCCGCGCGCTTCGAGGCGGCGGTGCTGCCCGGCGACCTCGACACCATCTCCCGGCGGCTCGACGTGCTGGGCGTCAACTACTACCACGGCGAGTTCGTCGGCGGCACGGCGCCCGCGGACCCGCCGCTGCCCGGCGATGCCCCGACCGACCGCGCGGTGGGGTCGCCGTGGCCGGCGGGCGACGGCATCCACTGGTACGAGCGCGGTCTGCCCCGGACGGCGATGCACTGGGAGGTGCAACCCGAGGCGTTGACGGTGCTGCTCGAGCGGGTCTGGGACGAGTACGCGAAGGATGCCGGGACAGCGCTGTTCGTGACCGAGAACGGCGCGGCCTACGACGACGAGACCGTCGTCGAGGACGGCGCTGTGCGGGTGCACGACGCGGACCGTGTCGGATTCCTGCGCGGTCACCTCGCGGCGATCCTGGATGCCGCCGAGGCCGGCGTCGACGTCCGCGGCTACTTCTACTGGTCGCTCATGGACAACTTCGAGTGGGCGTGGGGCTACGACAAACGCTTCGGTCTCATCCGGGTCGATTACGCCACGCAGGAACGGACGTTCAAAGACAGCGCCCTGGAGTATCGTCGGGTCATCGCCGCCCGAGCGATGGAATGACTGCACTCCGCGAGGTGACCGTGTCCGATGTCCTCCACCCCCCGGTGACGATCGAAGAGGTCGCCTCGGCGGCGGGGGTGTCCCGCTCCACGGTCTCGCGCGTCGTGAACGGTTCGACGGCCGTCAGCCCCGCCGCGCTCGCCGCTGTCCGCCGCGCGATCGATGAGCTCAACTACGTGCCCAACCGGGCTGCGCGCTCGCTCGCCAGCCGCGCCACGATGGCCGTCGCGCTCGTCGTCCCCGAGGACACGACGCGGTTCTTCGGCGACCCGTTCTTCGCGGCGATCGTCAGCGGGATCAACAAGCGGATCTCGAAGTCGGAGTACGTCCTCAACCTGATCATCGCCAGCGACGATCCGAACGACAAAGCCACCGAGTACCTCCGCAGCGGAGCGGTCGACGGCGCGATCATCGTGTCGCACCACACGAGTGACGCGTTCATCGACCGCATCGCCGCCGCGATGCCCGTCGTGTTCGGCGGGCGACCCGTGCGCCAGCGCGAACGCGACTTCTACGTCGACGTGGACAACGTCGAGGGCGGCCGTGTCGCGACGCAGCATCTTCTCGACCGGGGTCGGCGCAGGCTCGCCATGGTCACGGGCCCGACGACGATGCCGGGCGGCATCGACCGCCTGACAGGATTCCACGAGGCGCTGGACGCCGCGGGCCTCTCGCCCGTCGCGGTCGAGGACGGGGACTTCACCGCCGCGGGCGGTGCTGCCGCGGTCACGCGGATCCTCCGGTCGGGTGCCGAGTTCGACGGACTGTTCGTCGCGAGCGACCTGATGGCGGGAGCCGTCCTGACCGAGCTGACGCGCGCCGGCATCCGCGTCCCCGAGGACGTCGCGATCGTCGGCTACGACGATTCCCCCGTCGCCACGTCGGTCTCGCCCGCGTTGACGACGGTGCGTCAGCCGTCGCTCGAGCAGGGCGAGGTGATGGCGGACATCCTCCTCACCCTCTTGTCGGGCGGATACCCGCCGCGCGAGACCCTGCTCGACACCCAGCTGATCGTCCGCGAGTCCGCCTGACGCGGCTCACGCGACGGCGGTCGCGTGCAGCGTGTTGCGCCACGGGTCGGTGAAGGTCACCGTCCGACCGTCGTCGGCCGCCTGCACGCCGTGGTGCCGCAGGCGTTCGCTCAGTTCGCCGAGACCGTCGCGGTCGGGCAGGGCGAGGTCGACGCGGCCGAGGCCGAGCGCGGGCATGCGCGGTCCGGCGCCGCGCGAGTTCCAGACGTTCATCGCCATGTGGTGGTGGTAGCCGCCCGCACTCACGAACAGGGCAGAACCGCTGAGCTCCGCTGTGACGTCGAACCCGAGGGTGTCGACGTAGAACGACCGGGCGGTCTCGACATCCCCCACCGACAGGTGGACGTGACCGACGGATGCCGCCTCGTCGGCGGTCGCGCCCGCTGCGGCGGCGTCGGTCAGGTGCTCGCGGATGAAGGCGTTCGGGTCGAGGAAGAGCGTCGCCATCTCCACCCGTCCGTGCGTCCACGACCAGGCGCTCCGGTCGCGGTCCCAGTAGAGCTCGATGCCGTTGCCCTCGGGGTCGGTGGCGTAGAAGGCCTGGCTGACGAGGTGGTCGGCGCTGCCCGTGAAGGTCTGGGGCGCGTGGCGTGCGAGGGAGTACAGGGCCGCCGCGAGCGCCGTTTGCGATTCGAAGAGGATCGCGGTGTGGAACAGTCCCGCGGAACCTGCGGGGGCGTGGCGCAGCGACGGCTCGGCTCGGAGGACGACGATCGGGCGGTTCGCGCGACCGAGCGTCACCGTGTCGCCCTCCGCATCGAGCACCTGCAGAGTGATGACGTCGCGGTAGAACCGGGTCATCCCGTCGAGGTCTGCGACCAGGAGCGTGACCGCACCCATCGACGTGTCGGGCGCGAGACGGGCAGGCGTAGGCGTATTCACGTGAATCGGTAACGTCACCGCTTCCCGTTTGTTCCCGCGCCCGCGCCGACGGGGCTCAGTCGGGGTCGCCGCCGAGCTGACCGATCGGGACGAGGGGACCGCCGTCATCCGCCCCCGTCTTGCGTGCCCGGGCGATCGCGTTGCCAGCGTGGTAGATCGCGAGGGCCGCGACAGTGCCGAGGACGATGCCGCCGAACTGCAGCTGGCCGAGGTCCATCGTGAAGTTCGCGATCGCGACGACGAAGGCGACCGCGACCGTGTACTGGTTGACCGGGCGGGAGAAGTCGACCTGGTTGTCGACCCAGATCTTGATGCCGATGACGCCGATGAGGCCGTAGAGGGCGGTCGTCACCCCGCCGATCACGCCGCTCGGGATCGTGAAGAGCACGGCGCCCACGACGGGCGAGAACGACAGCAGCACCGCGATGATGCCCGCCACCCAGTACGCCGCCGTGGAGTAGATGCGGGTGGCCGCCATGACGCCGATGTTCTCGCCGTAGGTCGTCGTGCCCGAGCCGCCGAACGCGCCGGCGAGGGTCGTCGCGAGTCCGTCGGCGACGAGGGCGCGACCGGTCCGCGTGTTGACGGTGGGGTCGCCGGTCATGGTCGCGACGCCGCGGACGTGTCCGACGTTCTCGGCCACGAGCACCAGCACCACCGGCAGGAACATTGGGAGCAGGCCCCACGCGATCGGGTCGCCGAAGGACGGCAGGTGGAAGGCGGGCAACCCGAACCACGCGCGGTCCTCGATGAGCTTCGCCACGCCGGTGAAGTCGACCCGCCCCATGATCAGCGCGGCGATGTAGCCGACGACGACGCCGAGGAAGATCGAGACGCGCCCGAGGATGCCGCGGAACAGCACCGCGAACAGGATGCACGCGACGAGCGTGATCGTCGCGAGCACCGCGTCGGTCGTGAAGTTGTTCCAGGCGGCGGGTGCCAGGTTCAGGCCGATGAGAGCGACGATCGCTCCCGACACGACCGGCGGCATGAGCTTCTCGAGCCAGCGCGTCCCCGTCGCCTGCACGAGGAAGCCGATGCCGGCGAGCAGGAGGCCGGCGACGAACACGCCGACGAGCGCCTGCCCGATCTGCTCGGGGCTGTCGAGCGGCTTGCCCTCGCCCGGCCCGAAGGCGGTGATCGGCGCGATGAACGCGAACGACGACCCGAGGTAGCTGGGGAGGCGGTTCCGGGTGAGGAGCAGGAAGAGGAGGGTGCCGAAGCCCGAGAAGAGCAGCGTCGTGCTGACGGGGAACCCGGTGAGCAGGGGCACGAGGAAGGTGGCGCCGAACATCGCGACGACGTGCTGGGCGCCGATGGCGATCGTGCTGCCCCAGCCGAGGCGCTCGCGGGGGGTGACGACGGCACCGGGGGCGACGCGACGGCCGTCGCCGTGGAGGGTCCAGATGGGCATGCGCGTACTCCTCGGATGATGGGGGGATGCCTGGCGTCAGGCTACCTGGGAGTCGGCTGAGTGCGTGGGAGCGACGCCGTCAGGACGTGAGGCGTTCGAGCAGCTCGCGGTACTTCGCCGCCGTCTGGGCGACGATCTCGTCGGGGACGACGGGCGGCGTGCCCTGCTTGTCCTCCCCACGCCCGCTCGACGCATCGCTATTGCGCTGCGCCGAGCCTCCGGGCGCGTGGGCCCAATGCGCCGCCAGCCAGTCGCGCACGATCTGCTTGTCGAAGCTCGCCATGCGCGCGGCGGGGGTCTCGGCGGTGCGCCAGGTCTCGGCATCCCAATACCGCGACGAATCGCTCGTGAGCACCTCGTCGGCGAGGGTGAGGACGCCGTCGGCGTCGAGGCCGAACTCGAACTTCGTGTCGGCCAGGATCAGCCCCTTCGCCTCGGCGAGGGCGGCGGCGCGGCGGTAGATCTCGAGCGACGCGTCGCGCAGCTCCCCCGCGCGCTCGGCGCCGACGAGCTCGACGGTGCGCTCGAACGAGATGTTCTCGTCGTGCTCGCCGAGCGGGGCCTTGTAGGCCGGGGTGAAGATCGGTTCCGGCAGGCGGTCGCCGTTGGCGAGGCCGGCGGGGAGGGGGATGCCGCAGACCGTGCCGTCGGCCTGGTACTCGACCCATCCCGAGCCGGTCAGGTAGCCGCGGACGACGCACTCGACCGGCAGCATGTCGAGCGAACGGACGACCATGCCGCGCCCGTCGGTCGCGGCCGGCGGCGTCTCGCCGGGGAGGAGGTGGTTGGCGATCGCGCGGCCGCCGTCGGCACCGGCGAGCTGCTCGAACCACCACAGCGACAGCGAGGTGAGGAGGGCGCCCTTGCCGGGGATCGCCGGCTCGAGCACGTGGTCGAACGCGCTGACACGGTCGCTGGCGACCACGAGCAGTCGGCCGTCATCGGCGCCGTCGGAGGGTCGGTAGAGGTCGCGGACCTTGCCCGAGTACACGTGGGTCCATCCGGGCAGGGGGGTCGCGGCATCCGTCACCAGCCCATTATGTCGGGCGCGCGGAGGGCGTACCGTGGCGGGATGCGTCGCCCCCTGCTCGCCCTGACCGCCCTCGCGGTGTCGTTCGGACTGAGCGGCTGCGTCTCGACCGCCGCGGTCGATGACGCCGCGCCGACGCCGTCGTCGTCCCCGACCAGGTCGGCCGAGGCCGCGCCGACCCCGACCCCGACGCCCGAACCCGAGGAATCGGTGGACCCCTCGTACGCCGTCCCCGAGCTGGACCCGCTCGAGGCCTCGCGCCTGGTGTTCGAGAGCGATGCCGTCGGCGTCGACCCCGTGACGGTCGTGAACGTGTCGAGTAGTGCGGTGAGGGACCAGGACTACGTGCTCGACTTCGACTGCATCCCGCGGGACGCCACCATCACGCTGTCCCTGTCGCCGGCCGTGGGCGAGGACGACCCTCCCGTGAACTTGTCCGGGCCCATCGCTCTCACGCAGGGATGCAGCGGGCCGGGACGGACGACCGGGATCCGTGTCGACCGGATGGTCGGCGTGCAGATCTCGATGGCGGGCGACGAGGTGTCGCGCGCGTGGGCGGTGCTGCGTCCCGACCAGTGATCCCGGTGTCGTCGGACCGGCGTATAGTCCACATGGACTAATTCACCGGGAGGCTCCATGGCGCACGGGACGGCGACGCTCACGCCGACCGCCGTCATGCTCCTGGCGCTGCTGCACGAGGACGACATGCACGCGTACGAGATGGTGCGCCTGCTGCGCGAGCGCCGCGCCGACCGGCTGATCGCCCTCACCCATGGCACGATCTACCACACGGTGGCCCGCCTCGAACGGCAGGGTCGCATCGTCGAGGTCGGCAGCGGCCGCGACGGCAACCGTCCCGAGCGCACGACGTATGCGTTGACGGATGCCGGCGCCGCCGACCTCCTCGCCTGGATCCGCCGCGAGCTCGTGTCGGTCGACGACCCGGGCCGCTTCCGCATCGCCCTGACCGAAGCGCACAACCTGCCCCGCGACGAGGTGCTCGCGCTCCTCGCCCAGCGTCGGGAGCTGCTCGCGGCATCCCGGGACGCCCATCGGAGCGCCCGCGATCGCGCGATCGCGCACGGATCGCACCCCCAGTTCCTCATCGAGGTGCACCGCCAGGCGGCGCTCCTCGACGCCGACATCACCTGGCTCGACGAAGCGGTCGAGTTCATCCGTCGTCCCGACACCGTCTGGGGTGTCGTCGACATCCCCGCCACCGACCGCTATCTGGCACAGAGAGAAGCCGCACGCGCATGAGCGAGAGCACGTCCACCGTCCGCGCCCCGGGCGTACCCGCCGCCCCTCCGAACCCCTGGCCCGCGCTCTGGGCGCTCGTCATCGGGTTCTTCATGATCCTCGTCGACACGACGATCGTCTCGGTCGCGAACCCCGCCATCAAGGCGGCCCTCGACCCGACCACGAGCAACCTCGACAACGTCGTGTGGGTCACGTCCGCCTACCTGCTGACCTACGCCGTGCCGCTGCTGGTCACCGGCCGTCTCGGCGACCGGTTCGGCCCCAAGAACATGTACCTGATCGGCCTCGCGATCTTCACTCTCGCGTCGCTCGCGTGCGGACTGTCGGGCTCGCTCATGGCCCTGATCATCGCGCGAGCCGCGCAGGGCCTCGGCGCCGCGTTGATGACGCCGCAGACGATGGCGGTCATCACCCGGACCTTCCCCGCCGAGCGCCGCGGCGCGGCGATGGGCCTGTGGGGCGCGACCGCCGGTGTCGCCACCCTCGTCGGTCCGCTCGCGGGCGGCCTGCTCGTCGACGGGTTCGGGTGGGAGTGGATCTTCTTCGTGAACATCCCGGTGGGTGTCGTCGCCTTCGTGCTCGCGTGGCGGCTCGTGCCGCAGCTCGAGACGCACCCGCACCGGTTCGACGTCCTCGGCGTCGTGCTGAGCGCGGTCGCGCTCTTCCTCATCGTCTTCGGCCTGCAGGAGGGCGAGCACTACGACTGGGCCGCGTGGGTGTGGGCGATGATCGCCGCCGGCGTCGTCGTCCTCGCGGTCTTCATCTGGACGCAGGGCCGCACGACGAGCGAGCCGCTCGTGCCGCTCCAGCTCTTCCGCGACCGCAATTTCGCGATCTCCAACCTCGCGATCGCCGCCGTCGGGTTCACCGTGACGAGCATGGCGCTGCCGATGGCGTTCTTCACCCAGCTCGCCCGCGGGCTGACGCCGACCGAGTCGGCACTGCTCCTCATTCCGATGGCGGTGCTCTCGGGTGTGCTCGCCCCCTTCGCGGGCCGCATCCTCGACCGCGTCGACCCCCGCGTGCTGCTGGTCCCCGGACTGACGCTGATGGCTGCGGGGCTCGTCGGGTACTCCCTGCTCATGAACACCGAGGCGCCGATCCTGCTGCTGCTGATCCCGTCGGCGGTCATCGGTGTCGCCAACGCGGGCATGTGGGGACCGCTCGCGACGACCGCCACGCGCAACCTGCCGCCGCAGCAGGCGGGTGCCGGGTCCGGCATCTACAACACGACCCGGACGATCGGGTCGGTCATCGGTTCCGCGGCCATCGCCTCCGTCATGCAGTCGCGCCTCGAGGCGAACCTGCCGGGTGCCGGTGAGGCGACGGGCGGGGACTTCGGCGGCGGTGGCGGGATGCCTCCCGTCGTCGCCGAGGGGTTCTCCGCCGCGATGGCTCAGGCGATGCTCCTGCCCGCTGCCGTGATCGCGCTCGGCGTCGTGCTCGTGCTGTTCCTGCGCCGCCCCGCGCACCTCGCGCAGCGCTGAGCGCAGCGCTCGGTGGCGCCTGCGGGGCTCAGCCCGCGGCGCGGGCGGCGATGTCGCGGCGGTAGTGCCCGCCCTCGAGGGTGATGCGCTCGAGGGCGGTGTACGCCCGCTCGCGCGCGTCGGCGAGGTCGGCGCCCACCGCGACGACGTTGAGCACGCGCCCGCCGGTGGCGACGAGCGCACCGTCGGCGGTGGCGGTCGCAGCATGGGCCAGGTGCACGCCGTCGACGGATGCCGCGGCATCCGTCCCCTCAATGGCGCGGCCGGTCTGCGGCGCCTCCGGGTAGCCCTCACTCGCGAGGACGACGGTGACGGCGGCCTCGGGGGAGAACTCGGGGGCCGGCTCGGACTCGAGCGTGCCGCTGGCCGCCGCCAGCAGCAGGCGTGACAGCGGGCTGCGCAGACGCGCCAGGACGACCTGCGTCTCGGGGTCGCCGAAGCGGGCGTTGAACTCGATCACCTTGACGCCGGACTCGGTGAGGATGAGGCCCGCGTAGAGCAGCCCGATGAACGGGGTGCCCTCGGCATCCAGCTGCCGGATGACGGGCTCGGCCACCTCGGCGGTCACCTGCGCGACGAACGCGTCTTCGCCGCCGAAGCGCTCGCCGAGCCAGGGGAGCGGCGAGTAGGCGCCCATCCCGCCCGTGTTCGGGCCCTCGTCGCCGTCGTACGCGCGCTTGAAGTCCTGCGCAGGGCTGAGCGCCCGCACGCTGTCGCCGTCGGAGACGAAGAAGAGCGAGACCTCGGGGCCGGCGAGGAACTCCTCCACGAGGACGGGACCGCTCGGCAAGTACGTGTCGGCGTGCGCGAGCGCCGCGTCGCGGTCGGACGTGACGATGACGCCCTTGCCGGCGGCGAGACCGTCGGCCTTCACGACGTAGGGGGCGCCGAACTCGTCGATCGCCGCGGCGACCTCGTCGCGGGTGTGCGCGCGCGCCGCGCGACCGGTCGGGACGCCCGCGGCATCCATGATCCGCTTCGCGAACCCCTTCGAGCCCTCGAGCTGCGCGGCGGCCTTGCCCGGACCGAAGACGGGGATGCCGCGCTCGCGCAGCGCGTCGGCGACGCCGGCGACGAGGGGGGCTTCGGGGCCGATGACGACGAGGTCGATCGCCGCCTCGTTCGCGTAGCCGGTAACGGCCGCGGGGTCGTTCTGATCGAGCCCGGGGACGATCCTCGCGTCGGCGGCGATGCCGGCGTTGCCGGGGGCCGCGAAGATCTCGTGCCCGGCGCCTTCGGCGGCGAGGGCGAGGATGATGGCGTGCTCGCGCGCGCCCGAGCCGAGGACCAGGATCTTCACCCCGCCAGCCTACCGACCGGCCTGCGCGCGTTACGGTGGCTGCCATGGCCCGCACGATCAGCACCGGCGACGGACGCGACGCCCTCGCGGCCGTCGCCGCCGGCACCCCGACGCGTCCCGAGACGGCGACGGCGGTCCGCTACCTGCTGCAGCTGCTGGTCGAGAAGGCGCCGGGCAACTCCGTCGAGGTGCGTGTGCCGCCCTTCGGCGCGGTGCAGGTCGTCGAGGGACCGCGTCACACCCGCGGCACCCCGCCGAACGTGATCGAGACGGATGCCGCGACCTGGATCGCTCTCGCGACCGGACAGGTCGCCTGGGCCGACGCCGTCACCGCCGGCACCGTCCGGGCGTCGGGCGTCCGGGCGAACCTCGACGGGCTCCTCCCGCTGCGGCCCTGACGCGCGCTCGGCAGTGCTCTTGTGCATAAGGCCGGAGCGGGGTCAGCGGGCGATGGAAGACTGAAACCGTGACGGAACTCGAGGGGATGCGGAAGTCCGGCCGGTGGCGGCGACATGTGAGGTGGGCATTGCCGTTGACTCTGGGGCTGCTGGCCTACATCGGCTTCGGAACGTGGGGTTCGGCGATCTCATCCACCATCGACTCGGACGATCCGAGCGACGTGGGCGCCGCCCTCGCGGCATTCGGGTTGATGATCCTGGCTCTGCTGCTTCCTTTGGTCGCACTGGTCTTCTTCATCGTCGGCATCATCAGAACGGTGAGCGAGTGGCGCCGGGATCGCCGTCACGCGACGGGCAGATACAACCGCGCTGAGCTCGCCGATCGAGCGCAGCGCGAGCATTTTGCGCGAGCATGGGCAGCGAGCACGCAGCTGCGGGCGGCGCTCGCGGCTCGGCACGTCCCGCCGCAGATCCAGGTGTGGGACGTCGTCCCCCGGCAGGGCGAGGTCTTCTTCTCCGATACCGCGGCCAGCTACGCCCGCTTCTACGGGCAGGACGTGACGTACTCCCGGTCGGGAGGCTTCTTCTACGGTCACCCCCTCTTCGTCGCGGCGGGCGTCGCACTGTCCGCGGCCGGAAATGCGGCACGCCGCTCTGCGGCCGAAGCTGCGGCGCAGGCGCAGTGGCGCGAGCATCAGGTCGTCCGGTTGATCGTCTCCAACCAGAGGTTGGTCTGTCTCGTCGGCGGTCAATGGTTGAGCTTCGACTACGGCGCAATGACCGCCGTTTACCCGGAGGTCGAGCACTGGTCGTTGGTGTGCCAGTTCGACACGACCTCGCCGCTCCTTTTGCACGGACCGGACGTTCCGAGCGCTGCCGTCCTGACGGTTCTCATGACCTACGGTCCGGACGCCGTGGCCCAGCATCCGAGTCTGGCGCCTCTGGGCCGCTGAGCACCGCGCCACCGCCGGTACCATCGCCTGCGGAGAGGATCCCCATGCAGGCACGGCACCCCCGGAGCGTCACACGTCCCCTCGTCGTCGGGTTGATCGGTGCGGCCGCGGTCGTCCTCGTTCCCACGGCACCCGCGAACGCCGCGGCGCCCACGTGCGTCGTCTCCGAGGCGACGGCCGTCTGGGATTCCGGCGCCGATGAGCTGCGGACCGACGGTGCGATCTCGGCGGAGGGCGGCATCCTCACGTTCGACGGCGGCGCCGGCGTGCTCGAGCCGGTCCGCCCCTCCGGCAGCCTCAGCTTCGACGGGACCGTCGCCTACACGAGCGCCGCGGGCGTGGAGACGACGCTGTCCGCCCCGACCCTCGTGATCGACGGCGGCTCGGGCACCCTCTTGTTCGACGTGCAGCCCGAGGGGACGGAACTGATCCCCCAAGCTGCGCTCGCCGAGGTGGACCTCCGCGCCGTCGCCGTCTCGGAATCGGGCGACACCATGAACCTCGACGGCGTCGACGCGCAGACCGACGCGACCGCCGACGGTTCCGACCTGCTCTGGGCGGGCACGCTCGGGGACCTCGACCTCACCGTGACCGCGGACTGCACCACGATCGCCGACACCGCGGTCGTCGAGGAGCAGGAGGAGGATGCCGCGGCCCCCGGCATCCTCGTCCCGCTCATCGTCGTCGGGATCGCCACGGCCGTGACGGTCGTCCTCGCCGTCGGATCGGTCCAGCGGCGCAAGCGCAACAGTGCCCGCGCCGCCCAGCCGGAGACCGTCGGCGACCCGCTCCCCTGAGACGGGGTGGACAATGGAAGCATGGCCGAGCACTCCGAAACGCACGTCGAGTCCGCCGAGCTGAGGCGCACCCCGCGGTTCGCGGCCTTCTTCGCCGTCGGAGCGGCCCTCGGCATCCTCGTCGCCCTCATCCTGACGTTCGCGTTCGGCGACGGAGCGATCAGCGAGAGCACGGGAGCGCGCTACTCGCAGAGCCAGGTGTTCGGCTTCCTGCTGCTGTGGTGCGTGCCCGCCGGCATCGCGGTCGGTGCGGTCGTCGCACTCGTCTTCGACCGAGTACTCGGCAAGAGGCACCGCACCGTGCGCATCGAGCGCGAGCGCGTCGAGGGCTCCGAGGACTGAGCCCGCCTCAGGCGAGCTCGGCGATGATCGGCTGGATCGCCGGATCGAACGCCGCGACGTCGCCGCGCAGGCCGTCGGTGACGGCGATCGTCAGTGAGCCGATCCACCAGACGCCGCGCTGCGTGAGCGGCAGCACCTGCACGTTCAGCTCGAACGAGTGCGCCCGACGGCCGACGCGGCGCTCGTGCTCGGCGATCGCGCTCGCGTAGGCCCGGTAGCTGCTCGCCGATCCGGCCCGCGCCTGCATCGTGTAGCGATCGGCGGCCCACCGCGCGAAGGCGACGGCATCGTCGGCGAGCGGCGCCATGGCGGCGCGCAGCTCGTCGAAACCGTCGACGGGGAGCACGGCGAGCGTCTCGTAACCGTCGACGAGATCGAGAGGCACGGGAGAGGGGTGCGCCTGCGGTTCGACCGCCATCGCCCAGTACGCGAGCCACTGCCGCTGCAGCAGGCGGGCGTCGTCGTCATCGCCGGCGGGCGGTGCCGCAGGGGCTCCCCGCAGGTGGGGCAGCTCTTCGGGGGCACGGACGCCGAGTGCCTGGCGCACGAACAAGGCGACGAGTACCGTCGTACTCGCGTCCTCCCGCACCACCCATTCGGGCCGCTCAGCCCCGCTCATGGCGCCATCCTATGGCTCGCCTGTGGTCCCCGTCCGCTCCGCGTCGCCTCCGCGGCGGAAGCAGGCGGCGCCCGGGGGCCGGTAGGCTGTGCGGGTGGCCTCGACTCCCACCGATCCCTACTCCGCTGCCGGCGTCGACACCGCGGCGGGGGACCTCGCCGTCGAGTTGATGAAATCGGCCGTCCGTCGCACCCAGGGCCCCGAAGTCCTCGGCGGCGTCGGCGGTTTCGCCGGCCTCTTCGACGCCTCGGCCCTCCTCGGGTACACGAAGCCCCTGCTCGCGACCTCGACCGACGGCGTCGGCACGAAGGTCGCCATCGCGCAGGCCCTCGACAAGCACGACACGATCGGCCAGGACCTCGTCGGCATGGTCGTCGACGACATCGTCGTGGTCGGCGCGAAGCCGCTCTTCATGACGGACTACATCGCGACGGGGAAGGTCTTCCCCGAGCGCATCGCCGACATCGTCCGCGGGATCGCCGACGGCTGCGCCGCGACCGGCACGGCGCTCGTCGGCGGCGAGACGGCCGAGCACCCGGGCCTGCTGGGCGTCAACGACTACGACGTCGCGGGAGCGGCGACGGGAGTGGTCGAAGCGGATGCCGTCCTCGGCGCCGACCGGGTGCGTTCGGGCGACGTCGTGCTGGCGCTGGCCTCGAGCGGTCCCCACTCCAACGGCTACTCGCTGATCCGCCACATCATCGCGAACGCCGGCATCGGGTACGGCGACAACGCCGCCGACTTCGGTCGCACGTGGGGCGAGGAGCTCCTCGAGCCGACGCGCCTCTACACGTCGCCGCTGCTGCGCGCGATCGACGCGCACCCGGGCGCCCTCCACTCCCTCAGCCACGTCACCGGCGGCGGCATCGCGGCCAACCTCGCCCGCGTGCTGCCCGTCGGCACGTGGGTCGACGTGGACCGCGCCACGTGGTCGCCGCCGCCCGTGTTCCGCGTCCTCGCCGACATCGGCGGACTGTCGCTCGAGCAGACCGAGGGCACCTGGAACCTCGGCATCGGCTTCCTCGCCGTCGTGTCGGCCGAGGCCGCCGACGCCGCGGCATCCACCCTCTCCGCGGAGGGCATCCACACCTGGCAGGTCGGGACGGTGTCGGATGCGGCACTGCCGGCCGGCGACTACGAGCAGGGCGCGAAGGGCGTCGACGGCGGCGCGGTCCGTCTCGTCGGCTCCTACGCAGAAACGGACTGAGCTACACCCATGTGCGGAATCGTCGGCGTCGTCGGACAGGGACCCGCCAACCAGGAGGTCTACGACGCACTGCTGCTGCTGCAGCACCGCGGACAGGACTCGACCGGCATCGCGACAGCGGAGTCGAGTGGCATCTTCCACATCGCGAAGAACCGCGGGATGGTGCGCGAGGCGTTCCGCACCCGTGACATGCGCTCGCTCCTCGGCACGATCGGCCTCGGTCACGTGCGGTACGCGACGAAGGGGACCGCCTCGAACGAGGAGGAGGCGCAGCCGTTCTACGTGAACGCCCCGTACGGCATCGTCCTCGTCCACAACGGCAACCTCACGAACACGCGCGAGCTCACCGAGGAGCTCTTCCGCACCGACCGCCGGCACCTCAACACGAGCTCCGACACCGAGCTGCTCGTCAATGTCCTCGCGAACGAGCTGCAGGCCGTCATCTCGGGGCTCGAGCTCGACCACGAGCAGATCTTCGAGGCCGTCACGCGCGTGCACCAGCGCGTCGAGGGCTCATACGCCGCCATCGCCCTGATCGCCGGGTACGGTCTGCTCGCCTTCCGCGACCCGTTCGGCATCCGTCCGCTGATCCTCGGCACCCGCCGGGCCGAGAACGGCCGGTACGAGTGGACCGTGGCCTCCGAGTCGCTCGTCCTCGAGAACGGCGGCTTCGAGGTCGTCCGCGACGTCGAGCCCGGCGAGGCGGTCTTCATCGATCTCGACGGCAACCTCTTCACGAAGCAGTGCGCGCCGAACCCGAAGCTCGTGCCCTGCTCGTTCGAGTACGTCTACCTCGCCCGTCCCGACTCGGTCATGAACGGCATCTCGGTCTACGAGGCCCGCCTCCGCATGGGCGAGCGCCTCGCCGACACGATCGCGAAGTACACCCCCGAGGGCTCGATCGACGTCGTCATGCCGATCCCGGACTCCTCGCGTCCCGCCGCGATGCAGGTCGCGCGCAAGCTCGGCATCGAGTACCGCGAGGGCTTCTACAAGAACCGCTACATCGGCCGGACGTTCATCATGCCGGGCCAGGCGATCCGCAAGAAGAGCGTGCGCCAGAAGCTCAACGCGATGTCGACCGAGTTCAGGGGCAAGAACGTCCTCCTCATCGACGACTCCATCGTGCGGGGCACCACCTCGCGCGAGATCATCCAGATGGCACGGGATGCCGGGGCCACCTCGGTGACCTTCGCCTCGGCCGCCCCGCCCATCCGCTTCCCCCACGTGTACGGCATCAACATGCCGTCGCGTCACGAGCTCGTCGCATACAACCGGACCATCCCCGAGATCGCCGAGGAGCTCGGCTGCGACTACCTCGTGTACCAGGAGATCGACGACCTGAAGGCCGCGATCCTCGAGGGTGCGCCCGACGTCGAGGACCTCGACATGAGCTGCTTCGACGGTCGCTACGTCACCGGCACGGTGAGCGACGAGTACCTCGCCTGGGTCGAGGGCACCCAGGAGTCCTGAGCCGCCTAGGCTGAATCGGTGACGTCCCCCGATCCCCTCGCCGTGCGTCGTGGTCGGATCCTCGCCGTCGTCGGCATCGTCCTGCTCGCGTTCTCGCTGCGCTCGGCGGTCGCGTCGCTCTCGCCGCTGTTCGATGCGATCGGCGAGGACTTCGTCCTTCCCGCCGCGGTGCTCGGCCTGATCGGCACCGTGCCGCCGCTGTGCTTCGCGGTGTTCGGCCTCCTCGCCTCGGGGTTCGAGGGTCGCTTCGGGCTCGAGCGGACCACGCTCGTCGCACTCGGCGCCGTCGCTCTCGGCTTGGCGGCACGCGCGGCCGCCATCGACGCGTACGGGCTGCTGCTCGGCTCGGCGCTCGTGTTCGCCGGGGTCGGGGTCGGCAACGTGCTCCTGCCCGCGCTGGTCAAGAAGTACTTCCCCGACCGCATCGGCCTGATGACCACGGTCTACTCGACGATGATGGCGATCTCGACCTTCGTGCCTCCGCTGGTCGCGGTGCCCGTGGCGGATGCCGCGGGGTGGCGCACGTCGCTGGGGCTCTGGGCGGTCTTCGCCCTGGCCGGGCTCGCCCCCTGGATCGTGCTCGCGCTGCGCGCCCGCCGCGCCGCCCTGGCCGAGGTGGACCTCGAACCCGTGAGCACACGGGTGTTCGGACGGATGTGGCGGTTGCCGACCGCCTGGGCGCTCGCCGTCACCTTCTTCGTCTCGAGCGCCGTCGCCTACACGTCGTTCGCGTGGCTGCCGAAGATCCTCGTCGACACGGCGGGCGTGACGCCGCAGGTCGCCGGCACGCTGCTGTCGCTCTTCGCGCTGATCGGGCTGCCCGCGTCGCTCGTCGTGCCGGTGCTCGTCGCCCGGCGGGGGGTCGTGCTGCCGCTGTTCGTCGTCGCCTCGGCCTCGGGGGTGCTCGGCGCCGGCGGACTGCTGGTGGCCCCGGCATCCGCCCCCTGGCTCTGGGTCGCGCTCCTGGGCCTCCTGCCGCTGCTGTTCCCGCTCGTCCTGACGTCCGTCGGGCTGCGCACGCGTACGCACGACGCGACGGTCGCGCTGAGCTCGTTCGCGCAGAGCCTCGGTTACGGCGTGACGATGCTGATGCCGATCGGGGTCGGCCTCATCCACGATGCGACGGGGTCGTGGACGGTGCCGCTGGTCATACTCCTCGCGATCTCACTGCTCGCCGTGCCGGCGGGCGTCGTGATCGCGCGACGGAAGACGGTCGAACAGGAGTGGGAACAGCGCCACGGTTCGTGGTGAGCGGACGAGCGAGAGGTCAGGCCTTCTCGAAGGATGCCGGGGCCGCGGCCGACGGGTCGTCTTCGTCGTCCTCGTCGGCGTACTGGTCGGCCCACTTGTCCTCGTACTGCTCGTCACCGGGCGCTCCGAGCTCACGCTCGAGCGCGTTGATGTTCAAGCTGTACGTGTCGTACTTCAGCTCACGGGCGATCTTGGTGTTCTTCGCCTTTTGACGGCCACGCCCCATGCGTAACCCCCTCATTTCACGAGTGCGGGCTTGGTCCGGCAGCCCGACGAGTCACAGTCCGGCAGTGGCCGGGAAGAGTAGCATTCAGGGTACCACGGAGCGTTCCCACCGCCCTCGCGGCGGGGATCCAGGAAGGGTGATCCGACATGTCCGATGCCGTATCGCAGCCGCAGACCCGCCGTCCGCATCGCCCCGTGATCGCGGGCATCGTGCCCGGGCAGCCGGCCCGCGTCCTCCGCGAAGCCGCGCAGTACGCCCGGCTCCACGGCGCCGCCCTGCTGATCGCCCACGTCGACATCACCCGGTTCGTCTCGTACGAGGATCCCGACGGCTACGTCCACACGGCGCCGATCAACCTCGACGCGATCCCGAGCGAGGCGCTCGAGGCCCAGCTGCGCGACCAGGCCACGGCGGCGCTGTCGGGCATCGACGTCGCGTGGTCGCTCGAGATGCTGGCGGGCGACCCGGCGCTGGCGATGAAGGACCTCGCCGAGCGCACCGAGGCGCGTCTCATCGTCGTCGGCACGCGCAAGCGCGGCATCGGTGACTCGATCCGGGAGTTCTTCACGGGGTCGGTCGCGGCACGCCTCGCGCATCGGCAGCCGCGCCCCGTCCTCGTCGTCCCCCTGGGGGAGCCCGTGAAGGACGACGAGGACCCGTGGCGCGACCGGCAGGACTGGCCCGAGGAGCTCTGGCCCGGCAGCTGAGTCAGCTGCGCATCGCGCGCCGGACGGCCTCTGCCGTCTCGTCGAGCGCGGTCTTCAGGTCGTCGACGACGGATGCCGCGAGGTCGCCGCCGCGGGCGACGTGACCGCGCAGGTCGGCTCGCAGACCGGCCCGGAACTCGGCCAGCAGCTCGTCGGCCCGCCGCACCTGCTCGCGCGAGGCGGCCCGGGGATCGGGAGCCGTCGAGGCAGCCTCCCGGCGGGGAGCAGCGGATGCCGCGGCCAGGTCGGCCCGCAGGCTGCGCATGGCCTCTTGCACGCCCGCGCGCACCTCGTCGGCGATGAGACGGACGCTGTCCGCGAGGCCGGCCTCGATGCCCGCGAGGTCGCCCGAGCGCGACGCCACTTCGGCGCGACCGGCATCCGTGATCTCGTAGACGGTCTTGCGGCCGTCGACGGTCTTGGTGACGAGACCCTCCTCCTCGAGCTTCGAGAGACGGGGGTAGATCGTGCCGGCGCTGGGGGTGTACGTGCCGCCGGTGCGGTCGGACAGCGCCTGCATGAGGTCGTACCCGTGGCGCGGCGCCTCGTCGAGCAGACTCAGCAGGTAGAGGCGCAGGTCGCCGTGGGAGAAGACGGGGGGCATGTCAGTACTCCTCTGCCGCGGGGGTCGGGTCGGTGATCGCCGAGGCGACGCGTCGGATGACGGAGACGTCGCCCGAGACGGTGTTGGCGCGGACCTCCGCGAACGAGCCGCTGAGCTCGCCCACCGATCCGGAGTAGGTCGAGCCGATCCCGCTCTGGGACCGGTCGATGCCGTCGACGTTCAGCTTCCCGCTGACCGCGCGCAGGGTGTACTTCGCCGCCACGGCCTCGTCGAGGCGCAGGGTCGCGGCGCCGCTGACCGTGTTGAACGAGACGTTCTGGGTGGGTCCGGCCGAGTCGATGAGGACGGCGCCGCTGACGGTGTCGGCGTACGCGGTGCGGATCGTGCCGGCCGCGGTGATCGCGCCCGAGACCGCGTTGGCGTTGAGCGTGCCGGTGAGGTCGCGCATCTGCACGTCGCCCGAGACCGAGTTCACCGTCACGTCGCCGGTCAGGCCGTCGACGATGATGTCACCCGACACGGTGTTGAGCTTCGCGTCGGTGACGAGCCCCGTCACGAGCGCGCTCGCGCTGACGACGCCGAGGGTGAGGGCGATCTCGCGCGGAACCGCGATGCTCACCTCCGCCTGCGGTCCGCCGCTGCCGAAGTTGCGGAACGACGACAGGAAGTTGTCCCAGCGCAGCTGTGCGTGATCGATCTCCACTGCACCGTCACGAGCTTCGATGCGCAGTTCCTTCTGCGTGACGGAGTGCACTTCGATGCGGACGCCGGGCTCGTCGTGGGCGACGACGTCGATCTGTCCGCCGACGAGTCCCACCTTGAGTCGACGGATGCCGTCGAGGTCGATGACGCGGGTCTCCCCGGGCTGGACCAGCCACTTCTCGAGAGTCATGTTGTCTCCTGCGGTCGATCGCGAATCGAGATATATCGCGTTGCAGATACGGTAACACGATATATCTCGAGTTGTCGAGACCGAAGGGCAGCGAGCGCTTGACCTTGACGCTGCGTCAACTTCTAGCGTGGTCGTCATGACGCGTGAATGGTCGATCCAGGGACTCGCCCGCCTGGCGGGGACGACGAGCCGCACTCTGCGCCACTACGGCCAGGTCGGACTCCTGCCGCCGACGCGGACGGGCACCGGGGGCTACCGGTTCTACGACGCCGCCGCCCTGCGCCGCCTGCAGCACATCCTGCTGTTGCGCGAGCTCGGACTGGGTCTGCCCCGCATCGCCGAGGTCCTCGCCGAGGACGTCGACGAGACCGAGGCGCTGGCCACCCACCTGGGCTGGCTCGAGACCGAACGCGCGCGCATCGACCGGCAGATCGCCGCCGTCGCATCGACCCTCGACGCGAGGAGAAGAGGAGAGGAACCCATGGCCGAGAACATGTTCGACGGCTTCGACCACACCGCGCACCGCGAGGAGGTGACCGAGCGCTGGGGCGCCGACGCGTACGCGCGCTCCGACGCGTGGTGGCGCGGGATGTCGGCCGACGAGAAGAAGGGCTGGATGGAGCGCAGCGCGCAGCTGACCTCCGTCTGGAGCGATGCGGCGGGCCGCGGCATCCGTCCCGATTCCGACGAGGCGCAGGAGCTCGCCGCGCGGCACATCGCGTGGCTCGAGAGCATCCCCGGAACGCCCGCCGCCGACGGCGGCGACCTCCGCGGATACGTGCTCGGCCTCGCCGACATGTACGTCGCCGACGACCGCTTCGGTGCGAATTACGGCGGGACGGCGGGCGCGACGTTCGTCCGGGACGCGCTGCGCCACCACCTCGACCGGTCGTGAGCGGACGTGACGAGGCCCCCTCGACCGAGATCGGGAGGGGGCCTCGATGCGCTCGTGGGGGCGAGCGCCGCCGACGCGCCTGGGGGTGCGCGTCAGACGATCAGGTGTTCTTGCGGAGGACCCGCAGCAAGAAGGCGATCAGCGCGATGACACCCACGATGATGGCCACCCAGAGCAGGAACTGGAGACCTTCCGTGATGCCACCCACGATCGCCAGCACGATGGCGATCACGATGATGATGATGAGTGCAAGGTTCATTGGAGGCTCCCTCTGTTTGTCTCCGTTGTCCGCCGGAGCGGGGGTGACGCGGGTGTGCGTCGTAAACATTGCTATCAGCGTTCTCCCAGGCGGATCAGGGCCTTGACAGGCGCTGCGGGCGGTGACATAACGTGGCCGGACGCGGGCGATCCCTGCCCGCATCGATCACGTGAGGCGGATGCACCATGCCGGCAGGACGCGGCTCGAACAGCCTGAAGGACCCCGACCTCTACGAAGAGCTCCGAAAGGACGGCGCCTCGAAGGAGAAGGCGGCCCGCATCTCCAACGCCGCCGCGCGCGACGGCCGCAGCGCCGTGGGCCGCCGGGGCGGCGCGTCCGGAGACTACGAGGACTGGACCGTGGCGGACCTCCGTGCCCGCGCGAAGGAGCTCGGCATCCGCGGGTACTCCCACGCCCGCAAGGCCGACCTCATCGACATGCTCCGATCGCACTGACGTGCCACGGCTCAAGCGGGTGCGGCCCGGCACCGACGTCGGCTATCGCCGGCTGCGCTCAGGGACCGGCTTCCGGTACGTGGATGCGGACGGCGACCCCCTCCCGGAGGCGGAGGCCGACCGGGTGCGCGCCCTCGTCCTGCCGCCTGCGTGGCAGGACGTGTGGATCTGCTCCGACCCGAACGGGCACATCCAGGCGACCGGCGTCGACGAGGCGGGGCGGGTGCAGTACCGCTACCACCCGCAGTGGACGGCGGGACGCGACAAGGGCAAGTACGCCCGGGCGCTGCAGCTCGCCGAGGCGCTGCCGCGGGCGCGCGGACGCGTCACGACGTCGATCCGTCGCGAGGACATCGACCAGGAACGCGTGCTCGCCGCCGCCTTCCGGCTGCTCGACCTCGCCGCGCCGCGCGTGGGAGCCGAGCGCTACCTCGTCAAGCACGGCAGCCGCGGCCTCACCACGCTGCTGCGCCGGGACGCCGTCGTCGACGGCACCGTCGTCGCGCTGCGCTTCCCGGGCAAGAGCGGCCAGCGCCAGGAGATGGAGGTCGAGGACCCCGACCTCGCCGCGGCCGTGGAGCTGCTCGTCGCGGGCAGGCCGAGCTCGCCGCTGCTCGCCTACCTCCGCGGGCGTCGCCGCGTCGCCCTCACGCCCCGGGACGTCAACCTCTACGTCCGGTCGATGACCGGGGGAACGTTCACGGCGAAGGACTTCCGCACCCTGCGGGGCACGATCACCGCCGCCGACGCCCTCGCCCGCATCGGGCCTTCGACGAAGAAGTCCGACCTCAAACGCGCCGAGGTCCTCGCGGTCAAGGTGACCGCCGAGACGCTCGGCAACACCCCGTCGGTCGCGCGCAGCTCGTACATCGACCCGCGCGTGTTCGACCGCTACCGTCGCGGCATCCTGCTCGACACCACCGTGTCGCCCGAATCCGCCATCCGGACGCTCATCCTCACCTGACCCCTCCCAGCCCCGCGGGTGGGGTGCCGTGAAATACTGACGCGCACCCCCGCATCCCTCACCTGCACCGTGGAAATGGGCCTCCGTTGTCGAACCTCGCTGTCCTGAGCCTCAAGAACCGCGCGCTCATCGCGCTCATCACGATCGTCGCGGCGATCTTCGGCGGACTGGCTCTCACGAGCCTCAAGCAGGAGCTGATCCCGCCGATCCAGCTGCCGCAGCTGTCGATCCTGACCACGTACCCCGGCGCATCCCCCGACGTCGTCAACAACGACGTCTCGACGCCGATCGAGCAGGCGATCCAGGCCGTCCCCGACCTCGAGTCCACGTCGTCGACGAGCACGACGAACGCGTCGATCATCCGGGCATCCTTCGCCTACGGCACCGACCTCGCGACCGCCGAGCAGAAGATCCTGCAGGCCATCAACCGCATCGACGACACGCTGCCCGACGGTCTCGACACGAGCGTCCTCGCCTTCTCGACCGACGACCTCCCCGTCATCGCGCTCGCCGTCACGGGATACGACGACGCGACCGAGGTCCAGACACGGCTCGAGAACGCCGTCGTCCCCGACATCGAGGACCTCGACGGAGTCGCCGCCGCGCAGATCATCGGCGGGCAGACCTCGCGGGTGACGATCACCCCCGACCAGGCCGCGCTCGCCGCCGACGGGTATACGCAGACCGCGATCACCGACGCGCTCGACCAGAACGGCGTCCTGTTCCCCGGCGGCACGATCGACGAGGGCGACCAGACCCTCACCGTGCAGACCGGCACGAAGCTCGACTCCATCGACGAGATCGCCGCGCTCCCGCTCGTCCCCACGGACGCCGACCAGTTCGCCGTCGGCAAGGTCACCGTCGGGGACGTCGCCGACGTCGTCCTCGACACCGATCCGGTGACCTCGATCTCGCGCGTCGACGGCAAGCCCGCGCTCACGGTGTCGATCACGAAGCTCCCCGCGGCCAACACGGTCGACGTCTCGCACCTCGTCCGCGACGCCATCGGCGCGCTGCAGGACGACATCGGCAGCGGCGCGACGATCACGGTCGTCTTCGACCAGGCGCCCTACATCGAGCAGTCCATCGAGGCGCTCGCGCAGGAGGGGCTCCTCGGGCTCGCGTTCGCGGTCGTCGTCATCCTGATCTTCCTGCTGTCGGTGCGCTCGACCCTCGTCACCGCCATCTCGATCCCGACGAGCGTGCTCATCACGTTCATCGGCATCCAGGCCTTCGGCTACTCGCTCAACATCCTGACCCTCGGCGCCCTCACGATCGCGATCGGCCGTGTGGTCGACGACTCCATCGTCGTCATCGAGAACATCAAGCGGCACTACGTCGGCGGCGCCGACAAGCTGCAGGCGATCCTCCTCGCCGTCCGCGAGGTCGCGGCGGCGATCACGGCCTCCACCCTCACGACCGTCGCCGTGTTCCTGCCGATCGCCTTCGTCGGCGACCTCACCGGCGAGCTGTTCCGTCCGTTCGCGCTGACCGTCACCATCGCGATGCTCGCGTCGCTCTTCGTCGCGCTGACCATCGTGCCCGTCCTCGCGTACTGGTTCCTGCGGCCGGGCAAGCCGGTGACGGATGCCGCGGGTCGGGCGATCGACCCCGAAGACCCGGCCGCGCCGCCGAGCCGCCTGCAGAAGTCCTATCTGCCGGTGCTGCGCTGGACGCTGAAGCACTCGGTGGTGACGCTGCTGCTCGCGGTCCTCGTCCTCGGCGGCACCGTCCTGGCCGCCCCGCTCATGAAGGTCAACTTCCTCGGCGATTCGGGACAGAACACCTTCACCGTGACGCAGAACGTCGGCGACACCGCGAGCCTCGAGACCCAGGACGCCGCCGCGAAGCGCGTCGAGGAGGTCCTGCTCGACGTCGACGGCATCGAGACGGTGCAGACCTCGATCGGCTCGAGCGGGTCCGCCCTCCGCGACGCGTTCTCGGGCGGCGGCACCGGCATCACCTACTCGATCACGACCGACCCCGACGCCGACCAGGAGCAGATCCGCACCGACGTGCAGCAGGCCGTCGCCGACCTGCCGGATGCCGGTGAGGTCGTCGTCTCGGCGGCGCAGGGCGGCTTCGGCTCGACCGACATCGAGGTCGACGTCACCGCGCCGGACGCGGGCGTGCTGCGCGACGCGACCGACGCGGTGGTCGCCGCGCTGCGAGACGCGAAGGGCATCGAGCAGGTCGACTCGAACCTCTCGGCATCCCTCCCCTTCGTCTCGGTCGCCGTCGACCGCGACAAGGCGGCCGAGCTGGGCCTGTCGGAGGTCGCCGTCGGCGGGCTCGTGTCGAACACGATGCAGCCGCGACAGATCGGCACCGTCGAGATCGACGACGCGTCGCTCACCGTGTACCTGAAGGCCGCCGACATCCCGCAGACGATCGACGAACTCCGTTCGCTCGAGATCGCGAGCGCGTCGGGCCTCGTACGCCTCGACGAGGTGGCGACCGTCGAGCAGTCCGAGGGACCGTCGTCGATCACCAGCGAGCGCGGTCAGCGCACCGCATCCGTCACCGTCACCCCGGCCACCGACGACCTGAACGCCTCGAACGCGGCCGTCACCACCGCCCTCGCCGACGTCGACCTGCCGCAGGGTGCCGACGCCGAGATCGGCGGGGTCGTGACGCAGCAGCAGGACGCCTTCGCGCAGCTGGGACTCGCGATCCTCGCGGCGATCCTCATCGTCTACATCGTCATGGTCGCGACCTTCAAGTCGCTGCGGCAGCCGGTGCTGCTGCTCGTCTCGGTGCCGTTCGCAGCGACCGGCGCCATCCTGCTGCAGATCGTTTCGGGTGTGCCGCTGGGCGTCGCGTCTCTCATCGGCGTGCTGATGCTCGTCGGCATCGTCGTCACGAACGCGATCGTCCTCATCGACCTCGTGAACCAGTACCGCGAGAAGGGTCTGTCCACGCCCGAGGCGGTGCTCGCCGGCGGTGCGCGCCGACTGCGGCCGATCCTCATGACGGCCCTCGCGACGATCTTCGCGCTCACGCCGATGGCGCTCGGGATCACGGGGCACGGCGGGTTCATCTCGCAGCCGCTCGCGATCGTCGTCATCGGCGGACTCGTGTCGTCGACCGTGCTGACCCTGCTCGTGCTGCCCGCGCTCTACAACCTCGTCGAGGGCGCCAAGGAGCGTCGCGCCGCCAAGCGCGGCGACGTCGTGCCCGCCACGACCGCGACCGAGGAGCCGCTCACGCGTCGCGCGCGGCGGGATGCCGCGGCCTCGGCGGGAGCCGTCACCGGCGCGGCGGCCGTCGACACGGCGCTCGTGATCGAGGAGGCCCCGGACATCGAGATCCCGGCGGTCGAGGCGCCGGCGGTCGAGGAGTCGGCGGCGTCCGACGAGGAGCCGCGGCGCGAGGAGTGAGGGTCAGCCGACGAGGTCGGCGCCCCACTCGAGCGTCCAGCTCTCGCCAGGGGCGAGACGTCGCAGGCTCCGGCCGGAGTTGAATGCGTCGGCCGGCGCCGTCATCGGCTCGATCGCGACGGCCAGGTCGTGCCCCGGGAAGCGGTCGGTCGTGAAGACCTGGACGTACTCGAATCCCTCGCCCGCCCACACCGTGAGGCGGCGCCCGTCCGGGG
Source organism: Microbacterium sp. ARD31 (assembly GCF_031844425.1). Classification (NCBI taxonomy): domain Bacteria; kingdom Bacillati; phylum Actinomycetota; class Actinomycetes; order Micrococcales; family Microbacteriaceae; genus Microbacterium; species Microbacterium sp. ARD31. Next base: position 89,310 of record NZ_JAUZVE010000007.1, on the reverse strand, counting down.
CGATCAGGTGCGCATGGATCCGTCCGTCGCGGCGGGGGAGTCCCGCGAAGGCGACATCGAGCGACAGGTCGCCGACGCGCCGGGGCGTGCGGAGGTCGTGCTCGTCGTCGAGCGGCTCCTCGGCGACCGGGATGCTCTGATCGTCCAGGCGGAACCAGGTCCGCGCCCCGACCTGCAGCGACAGGTCGGCGGTGTCGACGTCGGAGATCCGGAAGTACGGGTGCGTCCCGAGGGCGACCGGGGCGTCGCCGTCGCCGATGTTCGTGATCTCGTGGGTCACGCGGATGCCGCGCTCGCCGAGGCGATAGGTCACGCGAGTGGCGAGGTGGTACGGGTACCCCGTCTGCGGCACGACGTCGGCCCGCAGGGTGAGCGCGGCATCCGTCTGCTCCTCCACCCGGTACGACGCGAACCGCAGCAGCCCGTGCGACGCGTTGCCGAGCTTCGGCTCGGTGATCGCGAGCTGGCGGAGTTCGCCGTCGTCCTCCCAGCGGCCGTCGCGGATGCGGTTGGGCCAGGGGACCAGGACGATGCCGGATGCCGCGGGTGTCGGCGCGTCGTCGGGGTAGTCCGGGACGAGGTCGACGCTGCCGACGCGCAGCGCCCGGAGCGCGGCACCGACCTCGGTGATCTCGGCCGAGACGTCGGCGGCGTGGAGGGTGAAGCGGGTTCCGGTGGGGTCGGCGGCCATGCGGTCAGCGTATCGGCGCGGCGGGTTCCCAGGTGGGCCGGGTATCGTGGACCCGTCGGCGGAGGACACCGCGCTGTGCGCGGGCATCCTGTGTAGTCCTCGGGGCCGATCTCGACACCCGCTCCGTGGTGTCGGAACCAGTAACTGGAATGGCCCCCGGCCGACGGAAGTCCGGGTCTCACCGTGCGTGCGCGCACGGCGCTGTTTCGTGCGAGAACCCAGAAAGCACACGCATGCCCAAGAACAAGAAGCCGGCCGGCGGCCGCGCGCAGAACTTCGAGCCCCGCTACGGCAAGAAGACCTCCTACCAGGACGCCAAGCGCCGCCCCGGCCAGGCCTCCGCCGGAACCGCCGGCAGCAAGAGCCCCAAGCACCGCGGCTTCCGCGCCGCCGAGGAGTCGGCACCCGCGAAGGGCCGCTGGACCGAGCAGGACCGCGCCGGCCGGGCCGAGGCCCGCGGCATCCGCTCGCACGCCCGCGGCGACCGCGCCGCCGCTGGCGAGCGCCCCCGCTTCGACCGCGCCGGTGGCGCAGAGCGCCCGCGTTTCGATCGCGCCGGTGGCGAGCGCCCGCGTTTCGACCGCGAGCGCGGCAACGACCGCGGAGATTTCGATCGTTGGGGCCCCCGTGGGGCCGATTCGCGTCGGGATGGGCAGGATGTCCGCGGTTACGGCCGCCCCGAGCGCGACGATCGCGCGCGGTTCGGCCGGACCGAGCGCCCCCGCTTCGACCGCGCCGACCGTGGCAACGACCGCGGAGATTCCGACCCCCGCGCCCCTCGTGACGCCGGAAACGGCCGTGACGCACGCGAATTCCGCGGTACTGGCCGCCCCGAGCGCCCGCGCTTCGACCGCGCCGACCGCACCGCGCGCTCGTTCGACGACCGGCCCCGCCGCGACGACCGGCCCCGCCGCGACGAGCGCGCGAACCGGTCGGATTGGGCCCACGCGGCCGGAGGCTCCGCGCGGCGCGGCAGCGGCGCGTGGAGTGGCCGTGGGGAGAACGCCGCCGAGAAGTCGAAGGCGCACCAGGAGCACGTCGACGTCGTCCACGAGCGTCTCCAGGCCGAAGCGGTGGATGCCGCATCCGTCGAGCAGGCGTCGTTCGCCGACCTCGGGCTCGGCCAGAACATCGTGCGCACCCTCGAAGGTCTCGGCGCCACGAGCCCGTTCCCGATCCAGGCGGCCACCGTCCGTCCGATCCTCGAGGGCCGTGACGTCCTCGCCCGTGGCCGCACCGGCTCGGGCAAGACGATCGCCTTCGGTGCTCCGCTCGTCGAGCGTGTGCTGCGGGGCCAGGCCGGCAAGCGCCGCGCGTGGGGCCGTTCGCCGCAGGCGCTGATCCTCGCGCCGACGCGCGAGCTCGCGCTGCAGATCGACCGCACCGTGCAGGAGCTCGCGCAGAGCGTCGGCCTCTTCACGACGCAGGTCTACGGCGGCGTCCCCCAGGGCCGCCAGGTCGGCGCGCTGAAAAAGGGCGTCGACATCGTCATCGGCACCCCGGGCCGCATCGAGGACCTCGAGAAGCAGGGCAAGCTCGACCTGTCCGAGGTCGGGATCGTCGTCCTCGACGAGGCCGACCACATGAGCGAGCTGGGCTTTCTCGAGCCGATGCAGCGGATCCTCCGCCTCGTGCAGGACGACGCGCAGAAGCTGCTCTTCTCGGCCACGCTCGACCGCGAGGTCGCTGCTCTGGTCGACGAGTTCCTCGTGAACCCGGCCGTCTACGAGGTTGCGGGCGAGACGCAGGAGACCAGCACGATCGATCACCGCGTCCTCGTGATCGACCACCGCGACAAGGCCGAGATCCTCACCTCGCTCGTCGACCGCGACGGCAAGACGCTCGTCTTCACGCGGACCCGTGCGTACTCCGAGATGCTCGTCGAGCAGTTCGAGGATGCCGGGATCGCCGCCGTCGCCCTCCACGGCGACCTCAACCAGGCCAAGCGCACCCGCAACCTGCAGCGTCTGACCGACGGCAAGGTGAACGTGCTCGTCGCGACCGACGTCGCGGCGCGCGGCATCCACGTCGACGACATCGACCTGGTCGTCCAGGCTGACGCTCCCGACGAGTACAAGACGTACACGCACCGCTCGGGCCGCACCGGTCGCGCGGGCCGCGCGGGCACGGTCGTCACGCTGATCACGCGTCAGCGTCGTCGGCGCATGACCGAGATGCTCGAGCGCGCCGAGATCGATGCGCCTTTCGACGAGGCGCGCATCGGTGACGACGTGCTCGAGGAGATCACGGGTCGTCAGGCCGCGAACGTCGACGCCTGAGCGGTGTCACTAGGGTGGGCGGATGCCGCTCGTCATCCGCCCGCTCGGTGATCCCGACGTCGACGCGGTCGTGTCCCTGTGGCACGACGCCGGCCTGACCCGCCCCTGGAACGACCCGCACCGCGACATCGCGCGTGCCCGCGCCGTCTGGCCCGACCTCCTTCTGGTCGCGGCGGACGGCGACCGCGTCGTCGGCTCGGTCATGGCCGGGTACGACGGGCACCGCGGCTGGTTGTACTACCTCGCATCGGCTTCCGACCGGCGCGGCGAGGGGATCGGGCGGATGCTGGTGGCCGAGGCGGAGCGCCGGCTCGAGGTCCTGGGATGCCCGAAGGTCATGCTCATGGTCCGCGAGGGCAACGACGCGGTCGCGGAGTTCTACGACGGCATCGGCTACGCGCGCGACGCGACCTCCGTCCTCGGCAAACGCCTCATCCCCGACGACTGAGTCAGAACAGCATCGCTGCCGCCTGCTCGCGCGTCGCCGTCTTCATGACCGGACCCGTGGTCCGCACCGGGCCGAGCCCGCGCGGGGGAGTGTCCTCCTCTTCGAGCCTGCCGTGCAGTCCGTGCTTACGCAGCAGCGGACGCACCCGCGCGGACAGCCAGGAGCGGTATCCCTTCGGCGCCGAGACCGAGACGCCGGGGTAGAGACCGCGGTAGGCCGGCACGAGGTCCGGGCACTCGCGTTCCAGCCACTGCCAGAACCACTCCTTCGCGCCCGGCCGCAGGTGCAGGGCGCCGAAGACGACCCGACGCGCACCGGATGCCGCGATCCGCGCGATCGCGTCGTCGAGCACGTCGATCCCGTCGGTCAGGTGCGGCACGATCGGCATGAGGAACACGGTCACCGAGAAACCGGCATCCGTCGCGGCCTTCACGGTGTCGAGCCGTGCCTGGAACGACGGCGCGCCCGGCTCGAGGAGTTGACGCAACGGTTCGTGGGGGATCGCGATCGACATGGCGATGTGGATCGGGACGCGGGTCGCGGCATCCGTCAGCTGCGGCAGGTCGCGGCGCAGCAGCGTGCCCTTCGTGAGGATCGAGAACGGCGTGCCGCTCGAGGCGAGGGCGTCAATGATGCCCGGCATCAGCCGATAGCGGCCCTCGGCCCGCTGGTAGGGATCGGTGTTCGTGCCGAGGGCGACCGGTTCGTGCCGCCACGACGGCTTGGCGAGCTCCCGCGCGAGCACCTCCGCCACGTTCACCTTCACGACGATCTGCGAGTCGAAGTCGGCCCCGGCGTCGAGGTCGAGATACGTGTGCGTCTGCCGAGCAAAGCAGTAGACGCAACGATGTGAGCAGCCCCGATACGGGTTCACGGTCCACGAGAACGGCATCGCGGAACCGCTCGGCACGCGATTCAGCGCGGACTTCGCGACCACCTCGTGGAAAGTCATCCCGGCGAACTCCGGCGTCGTCACCGAGCGGACGAGACCGCCCATCGACTCGAGCCCGGGCAGGGCGGCCTCATCGACCGTCGAGATGTCCTGCCCCTCCCACCGCATCTCCTCAGTCGAACACATCTGCGAGGGAAGAGTCAATGCCGCGCCCGGTAGAGTAGAACATCGAGGACGCACTCTCCGGCCTGGGACAATGATCACGTGTCAGAGTCGAGGAGCGCCGCGAGGCGGCGGGTGCTCCGTCGGCGACGCCAGCGCCGCGCGGTCGTCCTGCTCGCCCTCGTCGCGACGCTCATCATCGCCCTCGTCGTCGTCCTCCCGCGCGCCCTCGCCCCCGACGACGCCGTCGCCGAACCGGCATCCACCCCCGCTCCGCCCTCGTCCGTGCCGACGAGCACACCGACGCCGACGCCGGAGACCCCCGAGGCCGAGCCGGCCTTGTGCGAGACGGATGCCGTGACCGCGGCGCTCGAAAACGGCTCCGACCGCGACGTGATCGCCGCGTTCGGCGGCGCCGAACCGTTCCGCGCGGCGATCGCCGACGGCGCGGCCCCCTGCGTCGACCTGCACGAGGCGGGGCGCCTCTGGGTGGTCGCGAACAAGCGGCATCCCCTCGATCCGATCGACTACTGGCCCACACCGCAGGCGCGTCCGCAGGACACCCGGATCGTGGCGGGCGGGTGGCTGCTCGACGAGACGGCGGCGGCGCTCGACGAGCTCTCGGCCGACGTGCGAGCCGCGGCGGGCACCATCGGGGTGAGCAGCGGGTTCCGCCCCTACGACTTCCAGGTCGACACGTACAACCGCTACGTCTCGATGCGCGGCAAGGCCGCCGCCGACCTCCGGAGCGCACGCCCCGGCCACAGCGAGCACCAGACCGGACTCGCCGTGGACGTCGTGGCATGCGACTCCGGATGCGGCGACCATGACGGCTTCGGCGGCACCCCGCAGTCGGACTGGATCGCCGAGAACGCCTGGCGGTACGGCTTCATCGTCCGTTACGAGGAGGGACGCACCGCGACGACGGGCTACTCCGCCGAGCCGTGGCACCTGCGGTTCATCGGCCGTGAGTTGGCCGCCGCCTACGCCGACGGCGGCTTCCACACCCTCGAGGAGTTCTTCGGACTCGAGCCCGCCCCCGAATACGGCTGAGGCTCGTCGCGGAACTCAGTCGCGCTCACCCTGGCATCCGATCCCACGGCGCGCGTACAGTGGAGGGTGGCGACGCCGCCCACGAGCGCAGCGTCGCGCCGACACGAAGGGGGTCCGCACATGGAGCGGAACATCTACGACGAGGACCACGAAGCGTTCCGCGACGTCGTCAAGGAGTTCATCAAGCGCTACGTCACCAACGAGAAGCGCGAACAGTGGGATGCCGCCGGCGAGATCGACCGGGCGACGATGCGCGCGGCCGGCGAGGCCGGTGTGATCGGGCTCAGCGTGCCGGAGGAGTTCGGCGGCGCGGGGATGCTGCAGGACTACCGCTTCCGCACGATCGTCAATGAAGAGGTCATCCGGGCCGGTGCGGGATCGCTCGCCGGCGCCTTCGGCATCCAGGACGACCTGGCCGTGCCCTACCTCGTGCACATGGGCACGCAGGAGCAGAAGGAGACCTGGCTCCCCCGCATGGCGACCGGTGAGATCATCGGTGCGCTCGCGATGACCGAGCCCGGTGCGGGATCGGACCTGCGCGGCATCTCGACGACCGCGAAGAAGACCGACGGCGGCTACATCGTCAACGGCGCGAAGACCTTCATCTCGTCGGGCGCCACCGCCGACATCTTCGTCGTGTTCGTGAAGACGGGCGAGGGCAACCGGCCCGACGCCTTCTCGCTGCTGCTGCTCGAGGCCGACATGGCGGGCTTCGACCACGGCAAGAAGCTGCACAAGATGGGCTTCCACGGCCACGACACGGCCGAGCTCAGCTTCACCGACGTCTTCGTCCCCGACGCGAACCTCATCGGCGGCGAAGAGGGCAAGGGCTTCATCCAGCTCATGATGAACCTGCCGCTCGAGCGCCTGTCGATCGGTGTCGCGGGCGCCGCGGCCGCGCAGGCGGGCGTCGAGTGGACGGTCGCGTACACGAAGGACCGCGAAGCCTTCGGTCAGCGGATCATCGACTTCCAGAACACCCGCTTCACCCTCGCCGACCTCGTCACGACCGTCGACGCGCTGTGGGCCTACGTCGACCGCGCGATCACCCTGTACGGCGAGAACAAGCTGTCCGCCGAGGATGCCGCTCAGGTCAAGTTCTGGGCCACCGAGCGCGAGTGGGAGGTGCTCGACGCCTGCGTCCAGCTGCACGGCGGCTACGGCTACATCATGGAGTACCCGATCGCGCGCGCCTTCCTCGACGCCCGCGTCCACCGCATCTACGGCGGCACGAACGAGATCATGCGCGACATCGTCTCGCGCCGGATCGCCGGCAAGCGCTGACCCGAGGACCTCGGCGGCGCGGGGGGACGAACCCGAATGCTGACGTTAGCCGCGTCTTAGGCGCGGTTAAGGACGGCGGGGTGGGATCGGCGCATGCCCATTCGACACCTCCGCCTCGCTCTTTCGCTCGCTCTCGTCTCGGCGGGTGCCGTCGTTCTCGCCGGGTGCGTCGCCCCCACCACCGACGAGAGGGAGGGGAAACGGATGCCGCACGTCTCTCGACCTCGACGGCCAGCTTCTGGGACTCCTCCACCGTCCACTCGATCTCGGTCGACGTGGACGACGACGCGCTCGCCGAGCTGCTCGAGACGTACGAGAGCACCGGGGACAAGGAATGGATCGAGGCCGCCGTCACGATCGACGGCGAGGTCTATGAGGGTGCGGGGCTGAAGCTGAAGGGCAATTCGTCGTTGAAGAGCGTCACGAGCGACGACGACCCGAGCGGCATCCCGTGGATCATCCGGCTCGACAAGTTCGTCGACGGCCAGAACCACGAGGGCATCACCGAGTTCGTCGTCCGGGGGAACAGTTCCGAGACCGCCTTGAACGAAGCCGTCGCGCTCGACCTGCTCGACCTGGCCGGCCTCGCCAGCGAACAGGCCGCCGCCACACGGTTCACGATCGCGGGGTCGACCGCGCTGCGCCTGGTCGTCGAGAACCCGGGCGACAGCTGGAACGACTCCACTCTCGGCGCGACAGCGCTGTACAAGGCCGAGTCGGGCGGGGACTACTCCTACCGCGGCGATGACCCGGAGTCGTACATGGACGTCTTCGATCAGGAGGCGGGCGACGACGACCTCACCCCGCTGATCTCCTTCCTGGAGTTCATCAACGACTCCGACGACGAGACGTTCAGCGCCGAACTGTCGCAGCACCTCGACGTCACGGAGTTCGCGACCTACCTCGCGTTCCAGGATGTCGTCGACAACTTCGACGACATCGACGGGCCGGGGAACAACTCCTACCTCGCCTACGACGCCGACACCGCCCTGATGACCGTCGTCAACTGGGATCTCAATCTCGCCTTCGGCGCGTCGCCGGGCGGTGTCGGAGCGGGCGGTGCCGGCGGGGTCGGGATGGCGATGCCCGACCGCGGCGACGCGGTAGCACCCGACCGCGGTGATGTGGGAGCGCCCGAGGGCGACGCCCTTGCGGATCGGCCCACCCTGCCGGGTGACGACGCGGGCGCGCAGATGGGCGGCGGCGGGGGTCGCGGCGGCTCGAACACCCTGGCCTCGCGTTTTCTCGCCGACGAGGACTTCCACGCGCTCTACGAGAGCGAGCTCGAGGAGCTGAAGGATCTCTTCTACGGCTCGGGCGCCGCGGAGGACATCCTCCAGACCTGGTCGGATGCGCTCGTGGCCGGTGCCGGCGACCTGGTCGAGGCCGACGTCATCGCCGCGGATGCCGCGGACCTGACGGCATCCTTCGAACGGCTCGCGGACTGACCTCGGCGGCGTGAGGCGGGCCTACTTGGCGACGAGGGTCGTCTCGAAGCTGTCGCCGCGGGCGCTGCGCGCGCCGATCTTCTGCTTCGCGACCCGGATGGTGACGCCCCGCGCGCGCAGGATCTCGTAGAGCCCGTGCTCCTCGAGCTGCTCACGGGTGATGTCAGCGAACTCCGACGGCAGGTAGTTCTCGAACACCGCGACGGGGACGCCGTCGGTGCTGCGCTGCCGGCGCACGAAGACGACGTCGTCGCCCCGGCCGGATCGGGACCTCGCCGTGCGACCCGCGGCTCAGGCCTCCGACGCGACGGGATGCGGCTGCTCGCGCATGCCCCACGGCGAGCCGTAGCCCTCGGGTTTCGGTGCCGCGAGCAGGTCGAGGAACGGCTTCGCGTCGAACGCCTCCGGGCCGAGGACGCCCCTGCCCGACCAGGTGCCGCGGGCGAGCAGCTCGAGCGCGATGACGGGGTTGATCGCGGTCTGCCAGACGACGGCCTGCGAGTTGTCCTCGCGCATCGTCTCCTCGTTGTCAGCCACGTGGTACAGGTACGTCGAGCGGGGCTTCCCGTCCTTGCCGGTGCCCGTCACCCAGACGCCCGCGCAGGTCTTGCCGCTCATCTTGTCGCCGATCGTCGCGGGGTCGGGCAGGGCCGCCGCGACGACGTCGCGAGGCGAGACCTGCACACCCTTCACCGACAGCGGCTCGGTCTTGTCGAGGCCGAGCTTGTTGAGTACCCGCAGCACCTCGATGAACTCGTCGCCGAGCCCGTACTTGAACGTGACGCGCTTGGCCTTCGTCCACCGCGGCATGAGGAGCACCTCCTCGTGCTCGACGTTGACGCACTCGACCGGACCGATGCCCTCGGGGAAGTCGAACACCTCCGGCTCGCTGAACGGCTCGGTGACGTACCAGCCCTTCCCCTCCTCGTAGATCACGGGCGGGTTCAGGCACTCCTCGATCGTCGTCCAGATCGAGAACGACGGCGCGAAGTCGTACCCGGCGACGACCAGGTTCGCCCCGTCGCGCACGCCCAGCTCGTCGATCTCGTCGAACAGCTCGTCCTCCGCGTACCGGGCGAAGACGTCCGACAGGCCCGGCTCGACGCCGATCCCGACGAGCGCCAGGCGCCCGGCTTCCTTCCACTCCTGCTCCTTGGCGAACTGCGCGTCGCCGAGCTTCACGCCCACTTCCTCATAGGGGCGTTCCGGATGCCGCTGCGACAGGCTCATCGCCATGTCGAGGTACGTCGCCCCGGCCGCGAAGGCGCCGTCGAAGATCGGCATGACGAACCGCGGGTCGACGGCGTTCAGCACATGGGTGGCGGAGTGCTCGCGCAGCAGGGATGCCACGGACTCGGCGCTCGAGGCATCCACCTGCGCGGCGGCGAACCGCTCATCGCCGAGTTCCGCCACGAGCGCTTCGGGGCGGGCCGGGTCGTAGTCGGCGATGACGACGGCCTCGAAGAAGTCGCGGCGGCGGAGGATGCGGGCGGCGGCACTGCCGACACCGCCGGCGCCGATGATGAGGATGCGCATGCGGGGTCCTTCCGGGCGGTCAGATGCCGCCGTCGATGGAGCGGCGGAGGGTGCTCGTGTCGTCGGGGACGAGCACGGGGGTCTCGCGGTTGAGGCTCTCGCCGCGGAAGAACCGCTTCGAGCGCGGGAAGAGGAACCACACGAGCATGAGGATCACGCCGATGCCGAGCGCCCCGATGCCGACGACGAACGTCGAACCGACGCCGAGCAGCGTGCCCGAGTAGCCGTAGTCGGGGTTCAGCATGTCGATCGCCGACTGGATGAAGGCGTAGGTCAGCATGAGCGCGCCGAGGAGGGGGAACACGCCCTTGAACCAGGTGTCGCGCGCGGAGCGGAACAGGTCCTTGCGGAAGTACCAGACGCAGGCGTACCCGGTGATGGCGTAGTAGAACGCGATCGCGAGTCCGAGCGAGAGGATCGTGTCCTGCAGGATCGCGTCGCTGATCGAGGTCATGACGACGTAGTAGACGCTCGCGACGACACCCATGACGAGGGTCGAGAACGACGGCGTCTTGTAGCGGGGGTGGACGTCCTTGAACTTCGCCGGGAGGGCGCGGTACACGCCCATCGCGAGCGTGCCGCGCGCCGTCGGGAGAATCGTCGTCTGCGTCGACGAGACCGCCGAGATGAGGACGGCGACCACGAGCAGCCAGCCCCACGGGCCGAGCAGCCCGTCCTTGATCGCGAGGAAGAAGTCGTCGGCGTTGTCGACGTTGCCGAGGCCCGTGCCGTCCTCGCCGATGCCCGCGTACATCATCGCCGCGATCGTGACAGTGACGTAGGTGACCAGCAGCAGGACGCAGGTGAGGAGTGCGGCGAGCCCGGGGATGCGCTTCGGGTCCTTCGTCTCCTCGTTCAGGGCGAGGCAGGTGTCCCAGCCCCAGTAGATGAACAGCGCGAGCAGGATCGCCTCGACGAACCCGCCCCACTCCCCGAAGGCGAACGGGTTCAGCCACTGCCAGTCGAACGCCGTCGGGTTCGGGGCCGAGCCCGAGAAGAACTGCGTGAGCGCCGCGATCACGAAGACGATGAGGGCGAGGTACTGGATGCCGAGCAGCACGTTCTGGAGGCGCTCGCCGATCTCGACGCCGCGCCACGACACGTACGTCATCGCGGCGATGAAGGCGACCGCGACGAGGACGATCCGCCAGTCGTTCGGCTCCTCGAATTCCTGGCCGAGGAGGGCCCAGAAGTAGATCGAGGCGACCTGCGCGAGGTTCGCCAGCACGATCATACCCGCGATCGCGACGCCCCAGCCGCCCATCCAGCCCACCCATGGGCCGAACGCCTTCGTCCCCCACGTGAACGTCGTGCCGCAGTCGGGCACGTCGTTGTTGAGCTCGCGGTAGGCGAAGGCGATGAGCAGCATCGGGATGAAGGCGATCACGAACGCGATCGGCGCCTGCCCCCCGACGGCGAGGACGACGTAGCCGAGCGTCGCGACGAGCGAGTACACCGGCGCGGTCGAGGCGAGGCCGATGACGGTCGAGCCCCACAGGCCCAGGGTGCCGCGCGCGAGGCCCTTGCCGTCCGGACGGGTCAGATGCACAGGCGTCGTGGTCACGCCGACCTCCTCAGGGAAAGCGATCCGCCCTCCCGCGGTCGGGTAACCGGGCGGCGCCGTCGCCGTCCTGAGCGGGAAGTGGCCTCACCCTAGCACCGGCGTTCCACGCCGCACGAGACCCGGTGTCAGGCCGAGCGCGGCGCCGCGCGCCGAGCCAGACGGGCGACACCGGCGGCCGCCAGCCGGTCGGCGATGACGATCCCGCCCCACGTGGCGACGAGGCAGCTCACCGTGCACAGCACGAAGAAGACGACCAGCACCGGGAACGCCATGGCCCACAGGTCGAACGACTGCGCCGCGAGGATCGGGTAGGCGACACCCGCGACGACGGCGCCGGCGTAGTGCAGCCACCGCGACCAGCGGCGGTAGATCGTCACGAGGAAGGGCAGCTCCGGGAAGAAGGCCCAGAACAGCGTCGTCGCGATCGCGCCGGCGGTGTAGAACGGCGTGAGCACGAGCCCCGACACCAGCCCCACGAGCAGACCCGCGAACGGCCGGCGGATGAGGCGGAGCGCGATGACCGCCGGCATCATCCACAGCCCGGCGATCGCGACCGAGGCGAACGGCACGGTCGCGAACAGCGCCGTCGAAAGCCACCAGGCGAACGCCAGCATCACCCCGCCCGCAACCCCGATCGCCGCACATGTCATCAGGTACGCGGTCGACACCTTGCCCATGTCAGCGCCCCACCTTCTCCTTCGCCGGCGTCCTGCGCCAGTAGCCGATGAAACTGATCGCGGACTTGTCGACCCCCAGCGCGACGAGGTGGCGCCGCGCGGACGTCGGCAGGTTCTGCTCGCCCACGATGAAGTGATGTGCGCCGGATGCCGCCGGCCGCCGCACGAGCTCTGCGAGGGCGACCGTGCCGGGTGCCGCGTCGGCGTCGCGCACGAGCCAGGACACCTCGACGCCCGCCGGTGCGTCCAGGGGGAGGACGTCGTCGGCGGTCGGGGCCTCGAGGATCGCGACGCCCGTCGCGGTCGAGGGCAGCGACGCGAGGACCCCTGCGACGGCGGGCACGCCGGTCTCGTCGGCCACGAGCACCACCTGGTCGACCCCGCGCTCGGGGTCGAACCCGAGCCCTTCCTCGAGGATGACGACGCTCTCGCCGGGCTGCGCCCGCTCCGCCCAGCCCGAGGCGGGGCCCGCGTCGTCGCCGTGCCCGTGCAGCACGAAGTCGACGTCGATCTCGGCACCGGCATCCGCCGTCGCGGCCCGGTATGCGCGCACGGTGTAGTTGCGCATGACGGGCCGCTCCCCCTCAGGGATCCGGAGGTAACGCAGGTAGCCGAGGAGGGTGTTCGCCTTCGCGGGGATGCGCTCGAGGCCCGCCTCGCCGCCGATGGGCAGGAAGAGGCGGAACCACTGGTCGAAGCCGCGCGCGGTGAACCGGTCGACGTCGCCGCCACCGAGCGTGACGCGCATCCAGTGGGGCGCGAGCCGCTCGGTGCGCAGCACGCGCAGGTGCAGCAATTCCTGGTGTGCGGGCTTCACGAGAGCACTGGCGCGGGCCATCGGCATCCTTCCATCGCGGGGTCACATGCCCAGGGGAACAGCACGGTGAGGATCGCGGCGGACGCGACCCAGAAGACGAGCACGAACACCGTGTCGCGCGCCCGCCACGGCAGCAGGTACCGCTCGGTGCGGTCGCGGTGGGCGCCGAACGCGCGGGCGTCCATCGCGAGCGCCACCCGCTCGGCGTGCCGGATCGCGCCGGCCAGCAGCGGCACGACGTAACCCGCCCAGCGGGCGATCGCGGCGAACGGCCCGCGCCCGCCGTGCGCGCCGCGCACCCGGTGCGCCTGCCGGATCACCTCGAGCTCGTACCCGAACCGCGGCACGAACCGGATCGCCGCGAGCGCGGCGTACCCGATGCGGTACGGCACCCGCAGCTGCTGCACGGTCGCGCGGACGAGGTCGGGGCCCGTGGTCGTGAGCCCCGCGATGAGCCCGAGCGCGAGGATCGCCGCGAGGCGCGCCCCCGTCGCGAGCCCGACCTCGACGGCGCCCGAGTAGAGGGTCCAGGATCCGACCGAGAGGATCGGCGCGGTGCCGTCGACGAGATCCCGGTCGACCCACAGTCCCAGCGACAGACCGATCACGGACGCTCCGATCGGGATGCCGAGAAGCAGCAGCGCCGCGACCCGCGCCGATACGCGGGTGCCGGTGAGGATCACGAGGTACGCGATCGCGAGGAAGACGAGCGGGGTGACCAGATCGCGCGAGAAGACGAGGGCCACCATCGCCGGCAGGGGCGCGGCGAGCTTGGCGAGCGGGCCGATGCGGCCGAGCACGCCCCGGGCGGGGGCGCCGGTGTAGGGATCGGCGACGGCGGTCACGACGCGCCTCCGCCCAGGGCGCGCAGCGACGTCACGCCGGCGAGTCCGGGATGCCGCGTCACGCCCCGCAGCGCCTCGTGCAGCGCCGGGCGGCGCAGACCGCTCTCGCGCAGGAGCGTCTCGTCGGCGAACACGTCGGCGGTGGCGGCATCCGCTCGGATCCGGCCGTCGTGGACGACGACCGTGCGATGTGCGTACTCGGCGACCAGCTGCATGTCGTGCGTGACGACGACGATCGTCGTGCCCGCCTCGTTGAGGTCGCGCAGCAGCCGCAGCAGCTCGTCGGCGCGGGCGCGGTCCTGTCCGAACGTCGGCTCGTCGAGGGCGAGGATCGGGGCTCCCGCGATGAGCGCCGTCCCGACCGAGAGGCGCCGCTTCTGGCCGCCCGACAGCAGGAACGGGTGCACGTCGGCCTTGCCCTCGAGGCCGAAGCGCTCGAGCATCGCGGTGGTGCGCGCGTGGATCTCGGCCTCGCCGAGTCCGCGTCCGCGCAGGCCGTGAGCGAGCTCGTCGAAGACGGTGTGCGCGATGAACTGGTGCTCGGGGTTCTGGAAGACGAAGCCGATCCGGCGCGACAACTCGCGCAGGCCGGTGCGCGACGCGTCGACCCCGTCGACCCGCACCGTGCCGCGCGGCGGCGGGATGACCCCCGCCATCGCCTGCACGAGCGTGGTCTTGCCCGCGCCGTTCGCTCCCACGACGGCGACGAACTCGCCCGCCCGCACCGTCAGATCGACGCCGTGCAGCACGGTGCGCCGCCCGCGCCGGAGGGTGAGCCCGCGCACCTCGACCGCGGTGCGCTCGTTACTCCGGACGGATGCTGCCGTCGGCATGTCATCGGACACCGACGGACCCATCGATCCGGAGAACGGTCCGCCGCGAGCGCGACCGGGCGCCTCCGCCGCCTCGAGCGCCTCCGTCAGCTCCGCAGGGGTCAGCGGCGTGCGGGGGAGGTCCCACCCGGCTCGCCGCAGGGCGAGGGCGGCCATCGTCGAGACCGGCAGCCAGACGCCGATCGCCTCGAGCTCCTCGGCGCGCCCGCGCAGCACGGCGTCGACGGTGCCGTCGGCGACCGTGCGGCCCTCCGCATCGAGCACGACGACGCGGTCGGTGAGGCCGACGGCGGCGTCGAGGTTGTGCTCGACCAGCAGGATCGAGCGACCCTCGGCGGCGACCGCGCGCAGCGCGTCGTAGACGTCCTCGATGCCGGCCGGGTCGAGGTTCGCGGTGGGTTCGTCGAGGACCAGCAGCTCCGACCCCATCGCCAGCGCGCATGCGATCGCCAGGCGCTGCTTGCCGCCGCCCGACAGCCGGTCCGGGTTCTCGCCCCGGCGCTCCCACAGGCCGACCTGGCGCAGTGCGTGTTCGGTGCGCGCGAGGACGTCGGCCACCGGCATCCGTAGGTTCTCGGGGCCGAAGGCGACGTCGTCGAAGACCGTGCCCGTGATCAGCTGCGCGTCCGGGTCCTGGAACACCATGCCGACGTGCGCCGCGAGCTGTGCGACGGGCGTCGTGGCCGCGGCGCGCCCCCGCACGGTGACCTCGCCGGTGAGGGTCGCCGGCACCGCCTGCGGGATCAGGCCGTTGGTCGCGAGGGCGAGGGTGGACTTGCCCGAACCGCTGGGTCCCAGCAGCAGGACGACCTCGCCGGGGGCGATGTCGAACGTGACGGATGCCGGGATCGCGGCATCCGCTCCCTCGTGGGTGATCGCGACTCCACGCACGCGCAGGAGCGGCGTGGGCGGCCGGTCGTCGCGGGGCGCCTGCGCCGTGGTGGGGTCGGAGGCGGCAGGGCTCACGGACGGTCCAAACGAGGGGGGCGGGTCGGCCTTAGCTTAGCCTGCCCTAACTCCTCGCGCCACGCCCGCGCGGCGCAGGCTCTCGCCCACGCCGAGGCCGGCCGCCGTCCACACGACCGGACCGGCGAGCGCGATGACGAGGTAGGCGATCTGCGCCCACGCCGGGAGCTTTCCGAGGTTCGCCGCGAAGAACACGACGACGGCGACGAGGACCCCGATGACGAGAGCGGCGGCGAAGAAGCGCCACGCGCCCCACGAGCGGTACCGCGTGAGGGCGGCGACGCCCTCCTGGATCGCGCCGAACAGCAGCGCCGTGCCGAGGAACCGCCAGATCCACGACGGGTTGACGGCGCTCGCGACGAGCGCGGCGAGCACGTGCGTCGTCAGGGCGACGAGCGGCAGACGGAACACCTGCTGCGCGATGATCCCGGGCAGCACGTGCGACCCGAGTACGAGACCGTAGGCCCAGGGGGCTGCGGCGAGCACGAGCGGGGTGATGGCTCCGGCCACGCCGCCCAGCAGACCCGTCGCGACTCCGAGCGCGGCGCACACCAGCAGCACGCGCGTCGAGAGGAGTGTGCGGGTCACGGATTCAAGGCTATCCGCGCCCGAGAGGGCCCCGGCCGTGCAAAATCAGGCGCGACGACGCCGCTTCGTCAGTCGGACGGTGGGCAGCGGCGGGGCCGGGATGCGCTCGTCGCCGTGGGTGACGACGTGCCCGAAGCGGGGGGTGTCCGCCTCCCACTCCTCACGCGCGGCGACGATCTCCTCGTGGCTGCGCCCGACGAAGTTCCACCACATGACGATGTCGCTCTCGAACGGCTCGCCGCCGAGCAGGAACACCGTGACGTCGGTGGGCGCGCCGATCTCGATCCGCTCGCGCCCGACGCCGAGGTAGAGCAGGTCGTTGTCGCCGAGGGCGACGGGCTCGTCGGCGGAGTGCACGAGCGGCGCACCGTCGACCCCGACGATCGCGTGCTCCCACGCGGGGTTCAGCGGGATCCGGATGCGAGCACCGGCCGGGATGAAGACCTCCGCGCCGAGGATGGGCGTGTACATGGTGGCGGGGGAGCGGATGCCGGCGAGCTCGCCGACCACGACGACGGCCGCCGCGCCCTCGCCGAGTTCGACGATCGGCAGATCGGTGTGCCGCTCGAAGTCCGGCCCGCCGTGCCGGCGCGACTCGGGCAGGGCCACCCAGAGCTGGAGCGCGTCGGTGACGGACGGCTCGTCGCCCATCGAGTACTCGGAGTGCGCGATGCCGGCGCCGCTCGTCATGATGTTCAGCTGTCCGCGCTTGATGACGACGTCGGAGCCGATCGTGTCGCGGTGCCGCGTCTCGCCCGCGAAGGGCCACGTCACCGTCTGCAGCCCGATGTGCGGGTGCGGTTCGACCCGCATCGTCGTGACCTGCGGCCCGAACCGGTCGAGGAAGCACCAGGCGCCCACCATCGGCAGCTCGCGCTGCGGCAGCGCGCGGTGCACCTGCATGCCCCGCACCCCGCCGAGGGGCACCTCGCGCGAGGTCAGCAGGACGGAACGCGGGCCGTCGCAGGATGCCGGGGCGTCGACGGTCTCGGTGGGATCGGCGTCGAGGCGGGTCATCCGGTCACTCCGCGTCGGGTGAGACGACGGTGAGGCCGGGAACGTCGTTGCTCTCGAGGTACCCCGCGACGAACGGGCACGTCGGGACGACCTCGGCGTCGCGTCGCGCGAGGTCGGCGAGCGCCTCGGAGACGAGGATCTTGCCGAGACCCTGGCCCTTGTAGGCGGGGTCGACCTTGGTGTGGGGCATGACCGTGCGACCGGCGTCGTCGGTCGTGATGAGCGTGTACCCGGCGACCGCGCCGTCGACGTGGATCTCGTAGCGGTTCTTCTCGTCGTTGCGCGTGACCGTCGGTGCGGCGTCGTGTGCCACGGGGACCCCCTCTGTCGTGTGGGTCAACCGTATGCGGCCCGTGCGCCTTCCCGCCAGGACCCCGCGCCTCCGTCCGTGCCGTTCGTCGCGCCGGTCGCGCCGCTCGTCGCAGCGGCACCCGTCCGAGCGGGGAGGCGCGGCATCCCTCTTCTTACCCTGTCGTGTACGCAAAGACGCGCCCTGAAGGAGTCGCCCATGTCTGCACCGTCGCGCCGTGGCAAGGCCGCCACGCTCGAACCCGATCCCTCCCTTCCCCCCGTCGCCCTCACCGAGGAGCAGAAGACCAAGGACGGCCGCTGGACGCCGCTGAAGATCGTCGTCTGGGCGCTCATCGCCCTGGCCGGCGGTCTCGGCTGGACGATGCTCGCAATCGTCCGCGGTGAGACCGTCAACGCGATCTGGTTCGTGTTCGCGGCCGTCGCCACCTACCTCATCGGCTACCGCTTCTACTCGAAGGTCATCGAGAAGCACCTGCTGCGGCCCGACGACCGTCGCGCCACGCCCGCCGAGGTCAAGCAGGACGGCAAGGACTACGTCCCGACCGACCGCCGCGTCCTCTACGGTCACCACTTCGCCGCCATCGCCGGCGCGGGCCCGCTCGTCGGTCCCGTCCTCGCGGCGCAGATGGGCTTCCTCCCCGGCACGATCTGGATCATCGTGGGTGTCGTCCTCGCCGGCGCCGTGCAGGACTACACCGTCCTCTTCTTCTCGATGCGCCGCGGCGGTCGCACCATCGGCCAGATGGCCCGTCAGGAGCTCGGCCGCATCGGCGGCACCGCCGCGATCATCGCGTCGCTGCTGATCATGCTGATCATCGTCGCGATCCTCGCCCTCGTCGTCGTCAACGCACTCGGCGAGAGCCCGTGGGGTGTCTTCTCCGTCTCGATGACCATCCCGATCGCCCTGTTCATGGGGCTGTACCTGCGGTACCTCCGCCCCGGCAAGGTCACCGAGGTCTCGATCATCGGCTTCGTCCTCCTGATCGCCGCGATCGTCGCCGGTGGCTGGGTCGCCGAGACCGCGTGGGGTCAGGAGTTCCTGCACCTCGACCGCACCGTGATCGCCTGGGGCATCATCATCTACGGCTTCATCGCCGCGGTCCTCCCGGTCTGGCTGCTGCTCGCCCCGCGCGACTACCTGTCGACCTTCATGAAGATCGGCGTCATCGTGATGCTCGCCGGCGCCATCGTGCTCGTGCGCCCCGAGATCACCGTGCCGGCGGTCACCGACTTCGCTCTCGAGGGCACCGGGCCGGTGTTCGCCGGACCCCTCTTCCCCTTCCTCTTCGTGACGATCGCGTGCGGTGCTCTCTCGGGCTTCCACGCGCTCATCTCGTCGGGGACGACGCCGAAGCTCGTCGAGAAGGAGCGCCAGACGCGCTTCATCGGCTACGGCGGCATGATCATGGAGTCCTTCGTCGCGATCATGGCCCTCGTCGCCGCGATCTCGATCGACCAGGGCATCTACTACGCGATGAACGCGTCGGCCGCGGCGACGCAGGGCACCGTGGAGGGTGCGGTCGCGTTCGTGAACTCGCTCGGCATCACCGGGGTGAACCTCACCCCCGAGATGCTCACGAGCACGGCGGCCGCGGTGGGCGAGGAGTCGATCGTCTCGCGCACCGGCGGTGCGCCGACCCTCGCGCTCGGCCTCGCGCACATCATGCAGCAGGCCCTCGGCGGCCCCGCGATGATGGCGTTCTGGTACCACTTCGCGATCATGTTCGAGGCTCTGTTCATCCTCACGGCGGTGGATGCCGGTACCCGCGTCGCGCGCTTCATGCTGCAGGACTCGATCGGCCACTGGGTCCCCAAGTTCCGCGACGTCTCGTGGCGTCCGGGCGTGTGGATCACGACGGCGATCATGGTCGCCGGCTGGGGAGCGATCCTCATCCTCGGCGTCACCGACCCGCTCGGCGGCATCAACACGTTCTTCCCGCTGTTCGGCATCGCCAACCAGCTGCTCGCCGCGATCGCGCTCGCCGTGGTCCTCGCGATCATCGCCAAGCGCGGCCCGTCGTTCGTGAAGTGGCTGTGGATCGTCGCCCTGCCGCTCGCGTTCGCCGCGGTCGTGACGATCACCGCGTCGGCGTACAAGATCTTCTCGCCGAACCCGGCGATCGGATACTGGTCGAACCACTTCCGCTACCGCGACGCGCTCGCCGCCGGCGACACGACCCTCGGCACCCCCGAGGTCATGGGCGCCGTCATCCGCAACACCTTCGTGCAGGGCACCCTGTCGATCGTGTTCGTGACCCTCGCGATCATCGTGATCATCGCCGCGGTGGCGGTCACGATCACCGCGATCCGCCGCGGCGGCGGCGAGAACCACGAGGACGAGCCGGTGCCCTCACGCCGCTTCGCCCCGGCCGGCTTCATCGCCACTCCCTCCGAGCGCGAGCTCGACAAGCAGTGGGAGCCGATCCTCGCCGACGAGCGCGCGGCGAACCGGCACTGAGAGGGCCCCGGAAATGAGTACTCGGACGGATGCCGCGGTCTCGCCGATGCGAGCGATGCTCGACCTCGTCGTGCGGGCGGGCCGCGGCATCCGCTGGTACATGACCACCCTCATGGGCGACACGGCCTACGCGACCTACGTCGCGCACCATCGGCGCGTGCACCCCGGGGAGGAACCGATGACCGAGCGGCAGTTCTGGCGCCAGAAGATGGACGACCAGGACCGCAACCCGGGCGCCCGCTGCTGCTGACGCCCGCGATCTAGGCTCGTCGCATGACCGATGCCGTCGTCCTCGCCGCCCTGCTCGGCGTGGTCGGCGGCATCGTGCTGTCGGCCGTACTGCTGCTCGCGCGACGCTACGCGCGCGGCGCGGGCGGGCTCGGCAGCGAGGCGGAGGAGGCCACCTACCGCGCACTGCACCAGGCGAGCCTCGCCGCCCCCTACCTGCGCGGCGGGCTCGACACCCCCGATGTCGCCCGCGCCGCGAAGCACCTGCGGGCGGTACTCGGCAGCCGCGCCGTCGTGCTCGTCGTCGGCGACGTGATCGTCGCGCGCGACGGTCAGACCGAGGGATTGGATGCCGCGGCCCGCCGCATCGCGGCGCAGGTGACCGAGACGGGCAAGCGCCGCATCTTCCCCCGCGCCGACGGCGGCGACGGGCTTGAGGCGGTCGGCGCGCCGATCCGCGTGGACGGGCGGGTCGCGGGCGTGCTCGTCGCCTTTGCCGCGCCCGTCCGGGCGGCGCTCGTGCGCGCGGCGGGGGAGGTGGCGGACTGGTGCGCGGCGCAGGCCACGCTCGGTGAGCTCGACGCGTCGCGGGCGGCGCTCGCCGAGGCCGAGCTGCGCTCGCTCCGCGCGCAGATCTCGCCGCACTTCATCTACAACGCGCTGACCGCGATCGCCTCGTTCATCTCCACCGACCCGCCGCGCGCCCGCGAACTGGTGCTCGAGTTCGCCGACTTCACGCGGTACTCGTTCCGGCGCCAGGGGGAGTTCACGACGCTCGCCGAGGAGCTGCGCAGCATCCACTCTTACCTCGAACTCGAGCACGCGCGCTTCGGCGGACGGCTGTCGGTGATGCTGCGGATCTCGCCCGAGACGCTCGCCACTGTCATCCCGTTCCTGTCGGTGCAGCCCCTCGTCGAGAACGCCGTCCGGCACGGGCTCGAGCCGGGGGAGGGCGGCGGCACGATCCTGATCGCGTCGGAGGATGCCGCGACCCACACCGAGATCACCGTCGAGGACGACGGGGCGGGCATGGATCCCGACGAGCTGCACGCGCTGCTCACGAGCGCCGCCGACGGCCGCAACGTGGGACTGCGCAACGTCGACACGCGGCTGCGCCAGCTGTACGGCGCCGAGGGCGGACTCGTCGTCGAGACGGCCCCCGGCGCCGGTACCCTCGTGCGCATGCGGATCCCGAAGTCGCAGCCGCACCACCTCACCCGGGAAGAGGCATGAGCGCCGTGATCGACGTCCTCGTCGCCGACGACGAGAAGCCGGCGCTCGACGAGCTGGCCTTCCTGCTGCGCGCCGACGACCGGATCGGCGAGGTGCTGACGGCGTCGTCGGGCGCCGGGGCGCTGCGACTGCTCACCGAGCGGCCGGTCGCCGCCGCGTTCCTCGACATCCACATGCCCGGGCTCTCGGGACTCGAGCTCGCGACGGCCCTCCGCGGGCTCGCGTCCCCGCCGGCGGTCGTGTTCGTCACCGCCGACGACGCGCACGCCGTCGACGCGTTCGAACTGCAGGCGCTCGACTACCTGCTCAAGCCCGTCCGGGTCGAGCGGCTGCGTCGCGCCGTCGACCGCATCACCGAGAGCGATCGCCCCGCCGAGAGCGACGAGGTGCTGCCCGTGACCGTCGGCTCGGCGGTGCGGTTCGTGCACCGCCGCGACGTCCGCTGGGTGCGGGCCGAGGGCGACTACACGCGCCTCCACACCGACGCCGCCTCCGGGCACCTCGTCCGCATCCCGATCTCCGAGCTCGAGACGAGGTGGGCGGATGCCGGTTTCGTCCGCATCCATCGCTCGTTCCTCGTGCGGGCGGCATCCGTCACCGAGGTCCGGCTCGCGGGGGCCGAACCGACGGTCTGGGTCGACGGGACCGCGCTGCCGGTGAGCCGGCGGCTGCTGCCCGCCGTCCGCGAGGCGCTCGTCGGGCGGGCGGGGTCGTGACCCGCGAGCGGGTGCGCGTCACCGCGGGATCGGGGCGGCCCGGAGCGCCCACCCGCGGCATCGCACTGCCGGGCGCGCCCGTCGACGACGCCGAGGCGGCGTACGCACGCGCCCTGCGGCGCTCGCAGCTGCGGCTCGCGCTCGGGACGCTGCTCGGGTTCGTGACGGTGACCGTCGCGCTGCTGCTGGCCATCACCCTCATCCCCGAACTGGACGAGATCGTCGTGCTGGGGGTGCCGCTGTCGTGGCTGCTGCACGCCTTCGGGTTCTATCCCGTGATCGCGGGGTTCGCGGTGCTCTACCTGCGCGGGGCGAACCG
Organism: Microbacterium sp. ARD31; assembly: GCF_031844425.1. Classification (NCBI taxonomy): domain Bacteria; kingdom Bacillati; phylum Actinomycetota; class Actinomycetes; order Micrococcales; family Microbacteriaceae; genus Microbacterium; species Microbacterium sp. ARD31. Next base: position 66,944 of record NZ_JAUZVE010000007.1, on the reverse strand, counting down.
CAACGAGCGCCGCTGGCGCGCGCTCCGCGACGAGGGCGCATGAACGCGGTGCTCGACCTGCTCGCCGTCGCGGCCGTCGTGGGCGCGACCGTCCTGATCGGGGCCTACGGGCTGCGGGTCTCGCGCACGACGAGCGACTTCTTCGTGGCATCCCGCACCGTCCGCCCCGTGTGGAACGCGTCGGCGATCAGCGGCGAGTACCTCTCGGCGGGGACGTTCCTCGGGCTCTCGGGCCTCGTGCTGCTGAGCGGGGCGGAGGGTTTCTGGTTCCCGATCGGGTACGCGGCGGGGTACCTGCTGGTGCTGCTGTTCGTGGCGGCCCCGCTGCGGCGGAGCGGCGCGTACACGATCCCCGACTTCATCGAGGCGCGGCTGGACTCGCGCCTCGCACGGCGGGTGACGAGCGCCGCCTGCCTGCTCATCGGGTGGCTGTACATCGTGCCGCAGCTGCACGGGGCGGGGATCACGCTGCAGGTCGTCGCCGACATCCCGCCGTGGGTCGGCGCCGTGCTCGTCGCGGTGCTCGTCGCCGCCGCGGCGGCGGCCGGGGGGATGCGAGCGATCACCTACGTGCAGGCGTTCCAGTACTGGTTGAAGCTGACCGCGCTGCTCGTGCCGGCCGTGCTCATCACCTTCGCCGTGAACGGCGGGGCGCGCGAGATCGAGCCCCTCGTGGTCTTCCCCGCCGAGGCGGGACCCGCGGGCATCGACGCGTACGCGGCCGGGTCGCTGCTGCTCGCGCTCCTGCTCGGCACGATGGGCCTGCCGCACGTGCTGGTGCGGTTCTACACGAGCCCGACCGGCGGGTCGGCGCGGCGGACGACCGTGCTCGTCATCGTCATGGTCAGCGTCTTCTACGCCGTCTCGAGTGTCATCGGGCTGCTCGCGCGGGTGGTCGCGCCCGAGCTCGCGCAGCCGGGTGTGGCCGACACGGTCGCGCTCGTGCTGCCCGCGCGGGTGTTCCCCGGCATCGTGGGGGAGCTGCTGACGGCGCTCGTCGTCGCCGGCGCGTTCGCCGCGTTCCTCGCGACCTCCGCCGGGCTCACCGTCTCGCTCGCGGGGGTCATCAGCCAGGACGTGTTCTCGGGCTCGGTTCGCTCGTTCCGTCTGTCGGCCGTCGTGGTCGCCGTCGTGCCGCTCGCGATCGCCCTGCTCACGGCGCCGGCCGGGCTGGTCGCCTCGGTCGGAGTCGTGTTCGTGTTCGCGGCATCCGCTCTGTCTCCCGTGCTGCTGCTGTCGATCTGGTGGTCGCGGTTGACGGCGCGCGGCGCCGTGGCGGGCATGGTGACCGGCGGCGTCGCGTGCGCCGTCGCGTTCGCCGTGCACGCGGCGGTGGGAGGCGTGGGGCTCGCAGCGCCGCTGCTCGCGCAACCGGCGGCCTGGACCATCCCGCTCGCGACGGCCGTCACCGTCGTCGTCTCGCTCACCGACCGCGCCGGCGCGCCCGTGCGGGCGGGCGCCTACCTCGCCCGGCTGCACACCCCCGGCCGCGGCTGAGCGGGCCGCGGGCCGTTCTCCGGAGATTCTGCGGGGTCAGGGCTGCCGACGCGCTGGATGCCCCATTCTCTCCGGAGAACGGCTCGCCGCGGTTTCCGTCTCCGCGTCCGCCCCGGCCCCGCAGATCCGCCGGAACCGGGGTCGTGCGGGCTGACGCCGCCCCTGCGGGCTGCTCACGGAACAACCATGCGATCGCTCCGACCGGCCACGTCCCGGTTGGGGGAGAGCAGAATGTGCGCATGCGTCGGTCTCTGAGGTGGTCCGTCCTCGGTGCGGCGGGTGTCGACGTGGTGCTCGTGTCGGCGAAACCGTCGGTCTTCCCCGCCATGTACGACGCCGTGTTGGCGAAGGCGCAGAGCGACCCGCAATTCGCGGCGCAGGTGGATGCCGCGGCCGCGCGGGTGCTCGCCGCCAAGGCCGACATGCCCTGACCCGTCGCGTGCCGGGTGCAGGGTGCAACGCCCGGTCGCGCCCGATCGGCGGCGGTCGGAGTCGCTCCGACCTGCACCGGGCACACCGTCCCGGCGCCCGTGAGGCAGACTCGAGGGATGACCTCGACGCTCCGGGACCGCATCCCCGTCGGGTCGACCCCCGACGCGGTGTATGAGGGCTTCCTCGAGTGGACGCTCGAGCGCGGCATCGAGCTCTACCCCGCTCAGGACGAGGCGGTCCTCGAGCTCGCGTCCGGGTCGCACGTGATCCTCGCGACCCCGACCGGTACGGGCAAGTCGCTCGTCGCGGTCGCGGCACACGCGGCATCCCTCGCCCGCGGCGGCCGCACGTACTACACGGCTCCGATCAAGGCCCTCGTCAGCGAGAAGTTCTTCGCCCTCGTCGACATCTTCGGACCGGATGCCGTGGGCATGGTCACGGGCGATTCGTCGGTGAACCCCGACGCGCCGATCATCTGCTGCACGGCCGAGATCCTGGCGAACGGCGCGCTGCGGCTCGGTCCCGAGGCAGAGATCGACCAGGTCGTGATGGACGAGTTCCACTACTACGGCGATCCTGACCGCGGCTGGGCGTGGCAGGTGCCGCTGCTGCTCCTGCCGAGGGCGCAGTTCCTGCTGATGTCGGCGACGCTCGGCGACGTGTCGGCGATCTCGGCCGACCTCGAGCGGCGCACGGGTCGACCGGTCGCGCACATCGCCGGCGCGGAGCGCCCGGTGCCGCTCGACTTCTCGTACGCGCGCCGCCCCGTGCACGAGGTGCTCGAGGGGCTGCTCGAGAACGGCGAGGCCCCGGTCTACATCGTGCACTTCTCGCAGGCCGCCGCCCTCGAGCGCGCGCAGGCACTGTCGAGCGTGAAGATCACGACGCGCGAGCAGCGCGACGCGATCGCCGAGACGATCGGCGGCTTCCGCTTCACGACCGGGTTCGGCAAGACGCTGTCGCGGCTCGTCCGCGCGGGCATCGGGGTGCATCACGCCGGGATGCTGCCGCGCTACCGGCGGCTCGTCGAGACGCTCGCGCAGCGCGGGCTGCTCCGCGTCATCTGCGGCACCGACACGCTCGGCGTCGGCATCAACGTGCCGATCCGGACGGTGATGATCACGGCGCTGTCGAAGTACGACGGCACGAAAATGCGGCAGCTGTCGGCGCGCGAGTTCCACCAGATCGCGGGCCGCGCGGGTCGGGCCGGGTTCGACACCCACGGCAGCGTCGTGGTGATGGCGCCCGAGTGGGAGATCGAGAACGCCGTCGCGCTCGCGAAGGCGGGCGACGATGCGGCGAAACGCAAGAAGATCGTGCGCAAGAAGGCGCCGACGGGGGTCGTCAACTGGGGCGAGGGGTCGTTCGAGCGGTTGGTGGCGGCCGAACCCGAGCCGTTGTCGCCGCAGCTGAAGCTGACCTCGGCGATGCTCATCAACGTGATCGGTCGCGGCGGCGACGTGTTCGCGAACGTGCGGTCACTCGTTTTCGACAACCACGAGCCGCGCGGGCGGAAGTACGAGCTGGCCCGCCGGGCGATCGCGCTGTTCCGGACCCTCGTGGCGGCGGACATCGTCGTGGCGGATGGCGACGGCATCCGTCTCACCGTCGACCTGCAGCCGAACTTCGCGCTCAACCAGCCGCTGTCGCCGTTCGCGCTCGCCGCGATCGACCTGCTGTCGCCGGAGGACGGCGAGACCGGGACGGGGCATTACGCGCTCGACGTGGTGAGTGTCATCGAGGCGACGCTCGACGATCCGCGCGCGATCCTGTCGCAGCAGGAGTACAAGGCGCGCGGCGAGGCGGTCGCGGCGATGAAGCGCGACGGCATCGAGTACGACGAGCGCATGGAGCTGCTCGAGGCGGTGACGTGGCCGAAGCCGCTGGCCGAGCTGCTGGCGCAGGCGTACGAGACGTTCGCGTCGAGTCAGCCGTGGGTGCGCGATTTCGAGTTGTCGCCGAAGTCGGTCGTGCGCGACATGTTCGAGCGGGCGATGTCGTTCGGTGAGTTCGTCTCGTTCTACCAATTGGGGCGCAGCGAGGGGCTGGTGCTGCGGTACCTGTCCGATGCGTACCGGGCGATCCGGCAGACGGTGCCGGCGGAGGCGCGCACCGACGACCTGCTCGACCTGATCGAGTGGCTCGGCGAGCTGGTGCGCCAGGTCGATTCGAGCCTCGTCGACGAGTGGAATGCGCTCGTGAACCCGGCGGACGACCCCGAGGCTCCCGTCGTGCCGCCTGCACCCCCGTCGGTGCTGACGAACCGTCGAGCGTTCGTCGTGCTGGTGCGCAACGAGATGTTCCGCCGGGTGCAGTTGGCCGCGCTGCAGGACGATGATGCGCTGGTCGAGCTGGATCCGGATGCCGCCTGGCCCGACGTCCTCGACCGGTACTTCGACGATCACGACGAGATCCTCACCGGCGGGGCGGCCCGCAGCCCCGCGTTGTGCGTCATCGACGAGTCGTCGGCGTCCGACGGGGTGTGGCGGGTGGAGCAGATCATCGATGACCCGGCGGGCGACCACGATTGGCGGATCCGCGCGGAGGTCGACCTCGAGGCATCCGTCGAAGAGGGCGCTGCGGTCGTGCGGGTGACCGAGGTCGTGCGGCTCTAGAGCTCGCGGATCCAATCCTCGCCGTCGCGTGTGAAGACGATGCGGGTGTGACGTCGGTCGGGGGAGCCCTGCCAGAACTCGATGCGCTCGGGGACGAGGCGCCAGAGCACCCAGTCGCCGGGCGCGAGGAGCGCACCGGCCGGACTGCCGGCGATGTCGGCCGCGCTCTCGTCGGGTGCGGCCTCGCGCACGGCGCCGCGGACGCGCACGGCGCGCATGACGGGCTGCCACCAGAGGTTCAGCGCGGCGGCGGGGTTCTCTGAAAGCTGCGCGCCCTTCGCCGACGAGCGCGGACCGGCGAACTGCCAGCTGTCCGCATCGACCCCCTTGAGGATGAGGGTGCGCGCGTCGGGGCGACCACCGGCATCCGCTGTGGCGAGGGTCATCGCGCGCGGTTCGGCGACACCGGCGTCGGCGGCGTGGCGGATCCACGTCTCGAAGAGGGTGATGGGATCGGCCGGGAGGTCCGAGGGGTCGAGCGGCGGCGGAGATCCGGTGAGGGACGGCTGGGCGCGGAGCCACCGGGTGAGCTCGTTCATGCTCCCATCCTGCTCCGAGGTGTCACGATGTCGGTGCGGGCGGGCAGACTGACCCCGTGGCGACCTACCTGGCATTCCTGCGTGCGATCAACCTGGGGGCGAAGCGGGTGTTCCCGAAGGACGACATCCGGCGCGTCGTCGAGAGTGTCGGGTTCGAGGATGTCGCGACCCACATCAACACGGGCAACGTCCGTTTCGAGTCGCGGATGCGGTCGCGGCAGCGGATCGAGCGGACATTGGAGGCGGCCTTCGCCGCGAATCGCGGGTTCGAGGTGCCGACCATCGTGTTCTCGACCGCGGAGTTCCGCGAGGTCGCACGGCAGACGCGTGAGCTGGATGATGCGAACCCCGGGCTCGCGCGCCATTACGTCTACCTGCTGAAGGGCGAGCTCTCAGCAGCGCAGATCGCGGAGATCGAAGGTCGTGCGGACGAGCGCGGTCGGATGGTGGTGCGGGGGCGCGCGGCGCACGCGCTGCTGCAGCCCGGGTACCAGGACGGTGCGGTCGATCCGCTGGGCGCCGCGTCGTTGCTGGGGGTCGCGACGAACCGCAACGCGAACGTCATCGGGACGCTCGCCGAGAAGTGGTGCGGTGCGTGAGCACCGTGATCCGCGAGCCGGTCGCGGCGGATGCCGAGGCGATCGCTGCGCTGCACGTCGCGACGTGGCAGAGCCAATTCGATGCCGTCATCCCTGCGGGGCCGGCGGTCCTGTGGGTCGCGAAGGAGAATCCCCGCGCGATCGCGTTCTATCGCCGGAGCGGTTTCGCCTTCGACGGTGCGGAGCAGACGGATCCCGGCACACCGGGCATCGTCGAGGCACGGACGGTGCGGTGAGGCATCGTTAGAACGGTGGCGGTCCGGGTGGGTCGGTGGTGAATTGCGGGATGCGGCGTTCGGGCGTCACGAGGTAGACCCGGCCTGCGGGGGAGGTCCATTCGAGTGCGCCGCCGGGTTTGGCTCTGACCTGCCAGTCGGATTGGTGTTTGAGGGTGTGATGCCCGCGGCACAGTGGTGCCAGGTTGTCGGCGGCGGTGGTCCCGCCGTGGTGCCAGTCGACGGTGTGGTCGAGGTCGCACCGGTCGGCCGGGATTCCGCATCCGGGTGCCATGCACCGGGCGGCCCGCCAGGTGACCAGTCGTCGGAGGTCGGCCGGTGGGCGGTACTGCTCTCGCCCGACGGAGAGGACGACACCGGTTTCGGGGTGGGTGAGCACCCGCATCCACCCGGGTGCTGCTCCGCACAGTTCGCGGGCGCGGTCGAGGGGGATCGGGCCGACACCGTCGACCTGCGCGGCCGGGCCGTCGCCGGTGAGAAGCGTGAGGGCGGGGACGGTGATCGCGACGGTGGGGCGGATGCCTCGCGCGGTCTCGGGGAGCGCGTCGGTTTCGCCGTCGAGGAGGAGGTCCCCGAACACGTCCGCCCGCTTCTGATCCAAAGTGCGCTCGTCGTCGGCGGAGTCGAGCGTCTTCGCGATCGCGGTGACCCTGCCGACGATCGCGTGCACTTCGACTGCGGGGAGGTGCGCGGTGAGCCACGCCATCCCGTCCACCCCCGCATCCACCCGCACATGCCGGTGCGCGACCGCGGCGGCGTGCTGTTCGGCGAGGGTCGCTTCCTGCTCGCGGTCGACGATGCGTTTCATCGCGCGCCGGAACGGCCCGGTCGGGAGTTCTTCCGCGAGGCTCAGCACCTCAGACACGAGCCCCGCGGTCACGTCGTCGATCTGGTCGAGCCCGTCGACGATGATCGTCGCGTGGGTGTCGGTGATGTCCGCGCGGCTCATCGCCTCCCACACTTGCGGGTACCGACGCAGCAGCGCGTGCCCGACACCCATCAACCGTCCCGCGGCGTGCTCGGTGATCCGCAGCGCGGCGGCGACCTCGAGCCGCACCGACCGTTCCACGAACGCGACCGGTTCCTCCCGACGGCGCGCGTCGGCGATCGCGTCATCCCACAACTCGACGATGCACGCGTACCGTTGCGCGGCATGGATGGTCGCCATGTCCGCGCTCAGCACCACCCAGTCCAGGGTCGACGGGATCCCCTCCGGGACCTCATCGCGACGATCGGCTGAACTGGACATAGCCCCAGACTAGGAGGGGGTTCCGACATCGCTTTCGGCTGCCGCCCGGCATCCGTCCCGCCTCTCGTCGAGACGTCGCAGATGGTCGCCTTCGGCGCCGCCGACCGACCATCTGCGACGCCTCGGCGCAGCGCCCGACCGACTCACGCCCCGCCGAGCACCCGCGTCCACGCGACCTCGCGCGCGATCTGCCCGGTCGCGACGAACGCCCGCACCTGATGCGTGTCGGCCAGGACGCGCGCGAGCTCCGACAGGTCCGCACCGACGAAGCCCAGCGATTGCCAGAACGCGCCCGACCGGCGGCTGAACAGCCACGCTGTCGCCGCGCCCTCGTCCGCGGCGCGGTCGAGCGCGAAACCGGCCAATTCCCTTCCGCGCCCGCGGGTGCGCGACGCCGCCGCGACCGCGACGCTCCGGACAAGCGCGTGCGTGCCGTCGCCGCTCAGCTCGTACCCGGTGCTCCCGACGATCCGCCCCGACTCGTCGCGCTAGACCCACAGCCGGGTCGACGGCGCGTCGAGTCCCGTGACGGTCAGGTCGACCTCGCGCAGGAAGGCCTCGACCTCACGGGCATCCGCCGCCGTGCACCTGCTCAGTTCCATCCCCGCTCCTCCCCGTTCCCGCGCCGCGCCCCCTGCGCCGAGACTGCACGAGCGCGTCGAGACTGCGTTCGCGCGCCGCATCCTCGTCGCCCGGGTGCAGTCTCGCGAATCGGTCTCCCCATCCTCGCAAGCGTGCCGAGACCCTCCACACCCGCAGACCGTGTCGGATGCCGCGGCTAGGGTTGACCGGGTGAGTGACGGCGGATGGCAGAACGACCCCTACGCCGATCTCGTGTGGGATCCCGACGACGTTCCGCCACCGGACGACTTCGACTCGCCGCCTCCGCCTGACCCGCGGTTCGACGACTACGCCGCGTCCGTCGCCCGCGCGACGCGCGCCGAGCCGGCGCGAACCCAGCACGCGCGAACCCAGCCCGCACGCCCCGCCGCACCCCCGGCATCCGTCCTGCGTCTCGAGCGACGCGACCACGTCGGCGATGACCCGGTCAAGGTCCTCACCGAGGTCTTCGGCTACACGGCCTTCCGCGGCGACCAGGGCGACATCGTCTCGCACGTCATCGCCGGCGGCGACGCGGTCGTCCTCATGCCGACCGGCGGCGGCAAGTCGATCACGTACCAGGTGCCCGCGCTCGTCCGCCCCGGCACGGGCCTCGTCGTCAGCCCGCTGATCGCGCTCATGCACGACCAGGTCGACGCGCTCATCGCCAACGGTGTGCGTGCCGCGTTCCTGAACTCGACGCAGACCCCGGCCGAGCGCGCGGGTGTCGAGCAAGCGCTCCTCGACGGCGAACTCGACCTCATCTACGTCGCACCCGAGCGGCTGTCGGTCCCCGCGACGACCGCGCTCCTGCAGCGCGCGCAGCTCAGCGTCATCGCGATCGACGAGGCGCACTGCGTGTCGCAGTGGGGCCACGACTTCCGCCCCGACTACCTCGCGCTCGGCGACCTGGCCGAGCGGTTCCCCGGCGTTCCGCGCATGGCGCTCACCGCGACCGCGACCCGTGCGACGCACACCGAGCTCACCCAGCGCCTGCACCTGCAGGGCGCACGGCATTTCGTCGCGAGCTTCGACCGCCCGAACATCCAGTACCGCATCGAGCCCAAGGTCGACATGCGCCGCCAACTGGTGCAGTTCGTGCGCTCGCAGCCCGAGGGCGCCGCCGGCATCGTCTACGCGCTCAGCCGCAAGTCGGTCGAGCAGACGGCCGAGTACCTGCGCACACAGGGCGTCGACGCCCTCGCGTACCACGCGGGATTGGATGCCGCGATCCGCGCCCGGCACCAGTCGCGGTTCCTCCGCGAAGACGGTGTCGTCATGGTCGCCACGATCGCGTTCGGCATGGGCATCGACAAGCCCGACGTCCGTTTCGTCGCCCACATCGACCTGCCGAAGTCCGTCGAGGGGTACTACCAGGAGACCGGTCGCGCGGGCCGCGACGGCGAACCCGCGGTCGCGTGGATGGCGTACGGTCTCGGCGACGTCGTGCAGCAGCGGCGCCTCATCGACCAGTCGCCCGGCGACCGCACCTACAAGATGCGCATGGGGCAGCACCTCGACGCGATGCTCGCCCTCTGCGAGACCGTCTCGTGCCGGCGCCAGAACCTGCTGAACTACTTCGGCCAGTCCTCGGATGCCTGTGGCAACTGCGACACCTGCCTCACCCAACCCGATACGTGGGACGGCCTCATCGCGGCGCAGAAGCTCCTGTCGACGATCGTCCGTCTGCAGCGGGAGCGCAACCAGGCGTTCGGCGCCGGGCACCTCATCGACATCCTCCGCGGCGCCTCGACCGAGCGCATCCGCCAGCAGGGCCACGACAAACTCTCGACGTACGGGATCGGGAACGATCTGTCCGAGCAGGACTGGCGCTCCGTCGTCCGCCAGCTGCTGGCCCGCGGCATCCTCGTCGCGCAGGGTGAGTACGGGGTGCTGACGGTCGGCGAGACCGGGGCCGCCGTGCTGCGGGGCGAGGAGCCGGTGCCGTTGCGGCGCGACGTCCTCGGCCGCACCGGTGGAGGAGCGACCCGCGCGAAGAAGTCGTCGACGGCCGACTCGTTGCCCGAGGGCGACCGCGACCTGTTCGAGGCGCTCCGAGCCTGGCGCGCCGAGCAGGCCCGCGAGCAGGGCGTCCCCGCGTACATCGTGTTCGGCGACGCGACGCTCCGCGCCCTCGCCGAGCACCGCCCTCGCTCGGTCGGCGACCTCGACGGCATCACCGGCATCGGCGCCAAGAAGCGCGAGGCCTACGGCGAGGCCGTCGTCGCCGTCATCGCCGCGAACGCCTGAGCCGCAAACGCCTGAGCCGCGAACGCCTGAGCCGCGAACGCCTGGTCAGCCGTCGCGGAGGGCGCGCGTCATCCGGGTCAGCAGCTCGAACGCCTGGCGACGCTCCGGCGCGGACAGCTCGGCGAGCATCCGGTCCTCGACCGTCTTGACCGCGGCACTCGCCTGCGCGCGCTGCCGCCGCCCGGCATCCGTCAACGTCACCGGCAGCGCCCGCCCCTCGGAGGCGGTCGTCGCGCGGGTCACCCAGCCTTCGCGCTCGAGGGACTGCAGCAGCACGTTCATGCTCTGCCGCGTGACGAAGGCTCCCCGTGCGAGCTCGGAGTTCGAGAGACCGGGTCGCTGCGCCAGCAGCTCCAGGCAGGAGTACGACGTGACGGTCATCCCGAGCGGCCGGAGCACGTCCTCCATCGCGATCCGCAGCGCGCTCGAGGCCTCCTTGAGCAGATAGCCGAGCGATGTGGGGAGGTCGATCTCTTCCGAATGGACCATGTCAGAAGTCTGACATACAGCAATTTGTGTCAGAAAACTGACACAAAGAAAGGATGTCTCATGCCCACCATCGGACCCGATTTCGTCTCCCTGCAGGTCACCGACCTCGACGCCTCCCAGCGGTTCTACGAGCAGTACCTCGGACTCGTGCGCTCACCCGCCGGACCCCCGCACGCAGTGGTGTTCGACACCGCCCCGATCGCCTTCGCCCTCCGCGACCTCGTGCCCGGAACCGACCTTGCGGCGGCCGAGCATCCCGGAGTCGGAGCTGCCATCTGGATGCGAGCCACCGACGTACAGGCGATCCACGACACCCTCGTCGCCGACGGCCACACGATCGTCGCCGCGCCGATCGACGGCCCGTTCGGCCGCACGTTCACCTTCGCCGACCCGGACGGCTACCGGATCACCCTCCACGACAAGGCGTGATCGGCATGTGACGTAACACTCTTACCTCCCGTGACCACGCGGCGTGCGGCCGCGGAGCGGGCGTGCTCGGATGAGGCCTGCACCCGTCCTCATCCGTCCTGGAGTCCTCATGACCCGTCCCTTCCGCGCCGCCCTGGCCGTCACCCTCGGCGCCGCCCTCGTTGCGGCGCTAGCCGGCTGCGCCGGCGCCGGCACCACCCCCAGCTCCAACGCCGCCGCGGGCGAACCGCAGACCGGTGGCACCCTGACCTACCTCGAACCGCAGACCTGGAACACGCTGTACCCGGGGTCGGGCGGTTTCTACCCGAACGGCGGTGTCATCAACAACATCACCGACCGCCTGCTCTACCAGGACCCCGAGACCCTCGAGCTGGAGCCGTGGATCGCCGCCGAGCTGCCCGAGGTGAACGCGGATGCCACCGAGTACACGTTCACGCTCCGCGATGACGTCACCTACTCCGACGGCACGCCGCTCGATGCCGAGAACGTCGCGAAGAACTTCGACCTGCTCGGCCTGGGCGACCCCGACCGGAAGTTCACCGTCTCGGAGCAGGTGACCAACTACGAGAGCAGCGAGGTCCTCGACGAGCACACGGTGCGCTTCCACTTCAGCGCCCCCGCACCCGGTTTCGCGCAGGCGACCTCGGCGATCAACGCGGGCCTCCTCTCCGACGAGACGCTCGACCGCACGAGCGAGGAGTTCGGCCCCGGCAACGCGACCGAGATCATCGGCAGCGGCCCCTTCGTCGTCGCGTCCGAGGAGATCGGCACCAAGATCAGCCTGACGGCGCGCGACGACTACGACTGGGCACCCCCCTCTCTCGAGCACCAGGGACGCGCCTACCTCGACGGCATCGACTACGTCGTGGCCGCCGAGGACAGCGTGCGGGTCGGCACCGTCGTCTCGCGCCAGGCGCACATCGCCCGCGGCATCGAAGCGCCCGACGAGGCGCAGTTCTCCGCCGACGGCCTGCACCTGCTCGCCTCGGCGACGAACGGCGTCAACAACGGGCTGAGCTTCCGCCTGCGCGACCCGATCACCTCCGAGCTCGCCGTGCGCCAGGCGCTCATCGCCGGCATCGATCGTCAGGCGATCGTCGACACCCTCTTCAGCGACAGCTACCCCCTCGCCACCGGCGCCCTCGCGACCACGGCGCGCGGGTACACCGACACGTCGGAGTTCTACGTCTACGACCCCGACCAGGCGACGAAGCTCCTCGATGACGCGGGCTGGGTGCCCGGCTCCGACGGGATCCGCGAGAAGGACGGCACCCGCCTCTCCCTCACGGTCAACGAGGCGCTGCCGCAGCCGCGCTCCCGCGAGGTGATCACCCTCATCCAGGACCAGCTGAAGGACATCGGCGTCGAGATCACCCTGCTTCCCGGTGACCAGGCGGCGCAGGATGCCGCGCGCGGCGTCCCCGGCGAGCTGCAGGTTTACCACTCCATGGTCGGCCGCGCCGATTACGACGTCCTGAAGTCGCAGTACTACTCCGGCAACCGCAACGCGCTGCTGAACGGGTACCCCGACGGGACGGTCGCCGATGAGGAGCTCGACGCGCTGCTGCTGGCGATCGCCTCGAGCCCCACCGAGAAGGGCCGCCAGGAGGCATCCGCCGCGGCCCAGCAGCGCCTCGCGGAGCAGGCCTACATCCTGCCCTTCTTCGAGGAACCGCAGGTCTACGGCTACGTCGACGCCGTCCACGGCTTCGCGACCGAGTCGATCGGCCGCCCGTCGTTCTACAACACCTGGCTCGCCCAGTAAGAAGTACGACCGACCCGGATGCGGGGAGGCGACCCCTCCCCGCATCCACCCCGTTCCGACTCGAGAGGTGACCATGCTCTTCGCCCTGCGACGCGCCGGCGGCGCCCTCCTGGTCCTTCTGCTCGCGTTCACCGCCGCGTACCTGCTGCTCGCGGCCCTCCCGGGCGACGGTGTGCTCGCGCGGTACGGCAGCCCCGAGCTCGGCCTCACACCCGCGCAGCTCGACGAGATCCGGGCCGCCTACGGCGCCGACCGGCCCCTGTTCGAGCGGTACGCCGACACCGTCGCCTCCTTCCTGCGCGGCGACCTCGGCTACTCGGTCCAGAGCGGCGCGGCCGTCGCCGACCTCGTCGCCGTCGCGCTGCCGTCCACCCTCACCCTCGCCGTGCTGGGACTCGCGGTCGCGGTGTTCCTCGCGGTCGTCATCGCGTTCACCGCCACCTACGGCGCGTTCCGGCCGCTGCGCGCGGTCTTCCGCCAGCTGCCGCCGCTGTTCGTCTCGATGCCCGTCTTCTGGATCGGCATCATCCTCATCCAGGTCTTCTCCTTCCAGCTCGGCTGGGTGCCGCTCATCGGTGCCGACCCGGTCGAAGCGCTCATCCTGCCGGTGCTCACCCTCGCCGTGCCCATCGCGGCGCCGCTCGCGCAGGTGCTGACCCGCAGCATCGACGAGGTATCCGAGCAGCCGTTCGTCGCGGTCGTGCGCTCGCGCGGCGCGAGCACGTCGTGGCTGCTGTGGCGCAACGTGGCACGCAACGCCCTCCTCCCCGCCCTCACGATGGCGGGCGTCCTCTTCGGTGAGCTCGTCGGCGGCGCCGTCGTCACCGAGGCGGTCTTCGGCCGCCCGGGCATCGGTCAGCTCACGGCGCAGGCGGTCGCGAACCGCGACACCCCCGTCCTCCTGGCGATCGTCGTCATCTCGTCCGTCGCCTTCGTCGTCATCAACCTGGTCGTCGATCTCCTGTACCCCCTGCTCGATCCGCGTCTGCGCCGCGGCGGACGCCCGCTCGCCGCCTCGCGCAGCCGCGTCGCCGGGGCCGTCCCGACGCCCGCCCCGCTCACCGAAGGGATCGCGCGATGACCCTCACGCTCGCCCGGCCCGGCACCCGCACGGCGGCCCCGCGCCGCGTGCTCCGCCCCGGCACCGTGGTCCCCGCCCTCGTCCTCCTGATCGCGGTCGCGTGGGCGCTCGCCCCGGGACTTTTCACCGCCGCGAGCCCGACCGAGACGGTGGCGGCGGCGTTGCAGGGCCCGAGCCCCGCCCACTGGTTCGGGACGGATGCCACGGGCCGCGACGTCTTCGCCCGTGTCATCCACGGCGCCTCGCACTCGGTCACGGGCGCCCTCGTCGCCGTCCTCGTCGGACTCGTCGCCGGGACGGCGATCGGGGTCACGGCGGGCGCGGCGGGCGGCGCCGTGGACGAGGTGCTCATGCGGGTCGTCGACGTGCTGCTCGCGATCCCCGCGCTCCTGCTGTCGCTCAGCGTCGTCATCCTCCTCGGGTTCGGCACCACCAACGCGGCGCTCGCGGTCGGGGTCACCTCCGTCGCCGTGTTCGCCCGGCTGGCGCGCGCACAGGTCGTCAGTGTGCGGGTGGCGGACTTCGTCGAAGCGGCGTACGGGTCGGGGGGAACCGCGTCATCCGTCCTGTGGCGCCACATCGTGCCGAACTCGCTCACGCCCGTCCTGGCGCTCGCCGCCCTGCAGCTGGGGTCGGCCATCCTGCAGATCTCGACCCTCGGGTTCCTCGGCTACGGGGCGCCCCCGCCCACCCCGGAATGGGGGCTGCTCATCTCCGAGGGGCGCAACTACGTCGCCACCGCGTGGTGGCTCACCGTGCTGCCGGGCCTCGTCGTCGTGGCCGTCGTCCTCGCCACCAACCGTCTCAGTCAGGCCCTCCGGGGAGGGGAACGCCCATGACCGGTGCACTGCTCGGCATCCGCGACCTCGTCGTCCGCTACCGCACCGAACGCGGCGACGTCGACGCCGTCCGCAGCGTCTCGCTCGACGTGGCCCGCGGACAGGTCACCGCGCTCGTGGGCGAGTCCGGCTCGGGCAAGTCGACCGTCGCGCAGGCGGCGATCGGGCTGCTCGCCGGCAACGGACGCATCGACGGCGGGACGATCACGCTCCACGGCGACGAGGGCGACACCGCGCTCGTCGGTCTCTCCGACCGCCGCTGGCGCGCCATCCGCGGCACGCGCGTCGCGCTCGTCCCGCAGGACCCCGGCAACTCGCTCAACCCCGTCGCCACGATCGGCGCCAGCATCGGGGAGGTGCTGCGCATCCACGGCTGGCGGGATGCTGCGAAGATCCGTGCGCGCGTCATCGACCTGCTCGAGCGGGTCGAGATCGACGACCCCGCGACGCGGTACCGCCAGTACCCGCACGAGCTCTCCGGCGGCATGCGCCAGCGGGTGCTCATCGCCGCGGCGCTCGCCCTCGATCCCGAGCTGATCATCGCCGACGAGCCGACGAGCGCGCTCGACGTCACCGTCCAGCGTACGGTCCTCGACCTGCTCGACCGGCTGCGCGCCGACACCGGCACCGGCGTGCTCTTCATCACGCACGACCTCGCCGTCGCGGCGGACCGCGCCGACACGATCGTCGTCATGAAGGACGGCGCCGTGCAGGAATCCGGGCCCGCACGCTCCGTCCTCGCGGCGCCGGAGTCCGACTACACGCGTCGCCTGCTGGCCGACGCCCCGTCCCTCGGACACGTCGTCGAGCGCCGGGCCCCGGTATCCGTTTCCGTCGCGCCGCTCGTGACCGTCTCGGGACTGCGGCACGAGTTCGGCCGCGGTGCCGGGCAGCCGCCGCTCGTCGCCGTCGACGACGTCTCGTTCACGGTCGCGCCGGGGACCACCCACGCGATCGTCGGGGAGTCGGGGTCGGGCAAGACCACGATCGGCCGCGCGCTCGCCGGATTCGGTGCGCCGGAGCGCGGCACGATCACGGTCGACGGCGTCGAGGTGACCGCGCTCCGCCCCGGGCGGCAACGCCGGGGGCACCGCCGCACCGCGCAGCTCGTCTACCAGAACCCGTACGCGTCGCTCGATCCGCGCCAGCGCATCGGCACGATCCTCGAGGAGCCGCTGCGGAACTTCGGCCTGGGCTCCGCCGCCGAGCACCGCAGCCGCGCCGCGCACGCCCTCGCGCAGGTCGCCCTCGCGCCCGAGATCGCCGCGCGCCGGCCCCGGGAACTGTCGGGCGGTCAGCGCCAGCGCGTCGCGATCGCGCGGGCGCTCATCCTCGAGCCGCGGCTGGTCGTCCTCGACGAGGCGGTCTCGGCCCTCGACGTGACGGTGCAGGCGCAGATCCTCCGTCTCCTCGCGAGCCTGCAGGAGGAGCTCGGTCTCAGCTACGTCTTCATCTCGCACGACCTCGCCGTCGTCCGGCAGATCTCCGACACCGTCTCGGTCCTCCGCCGCGGCGTCCAGGTCGAGCACGGCACCGTCGACGAGGTCTTCGGCTCGCCGCAGCACGAGTACACCCGGGGGCTGCTCGACGCCGTCCCCGGCTCCGCCCTCCGGAAGGACACCACATGACGACGCCCCGACTGGGCTTCTTCAGCCGTCTGCTCGAGGACGCCCCCGCCGCCGACCGGTACCGGTTCGGGCTGGAGCAGATCCAGCACGCCGAGCGGTCCGGCTTCGCGTCGGCCTGGGTCGCCCAGCACCACTTCGGCGCGCACGAGGGCGGGCTGCCCTCGCCGCTCGTCTTCCTCGCCGCGGCGGCCGAGCGCACGAGCCGCATCGGCCTCGGCACCGCCGTCCTGACCCTCCCCATCGAGGACCCGGTCCGCGCGGCCGAGGACGCCGCCGTGCTCGACGCCCTGAGCGGCGGTCGTCTGCAGCTCGGCGTCGCCTCCGGGGGGACGCCCGGCTCGTTCGCCGCTTTCGGGAAGGATGCCGCCGACCGCGCCGCCCTGCACGCGGAGCACCTCGACGTGTTCCGGTCGACGCTGCGCGGTGACGGCATCCGCGGCACGGAGTCGGTCGCCTACCCGCCCGCCGGCGGTCTCGCCGACCGTATCTGGCAGGCGACGTTCTCGCCCGCCGGGGGTGCTCGGGCGGGCGCGGCGGGCGATGGCCTCATGCTCTCGCGCACGCAGCCGCGGACGCCCGAGGCGCCCGACGCGACCATCGGCGACATCCAGCAGCCCATCGTCGACGCCTACCTCGACGCGCTGCCCGAGGGGGCGGCGCCCCGCATCCTCGCCTCGCGCACCGCGTTCGTCGTCGACCCCGACCGGCGCGACGAGGCCTTCGCGCTGGCCGAGCGCGGGCTGCGCGCCGTCGCCGCACAGTTGATCGGTGCGTACGCGGCCGACCTGCCGCTCGCCGAGTTGATCCGGCTCTCCGACACCCACATCGGCACCGTCGACGAGGTCGTCGCCTCGCTCGCCGCCGACCCGATCATCGCGCAGGCGACCGACGTCACCTTCCAGGTCCACTCGGTCGCCGCGACCCACGAGCTCACCCTCCGTTCCATCGAGCTTCTGGGCACGCAGGTGGCCCCCCGGCTCGGCTGGGCGACCGGCCCCGACGCCGCCGACGACATCCGAGACCACCATCGGGCCGCGGCCCGGAAGGAGTACGCATGACCGCCGACATCATCGACCTGCTCGCCGGCATCACGCCCGGCAGTCCGCTCGCCGAGACCCGCGCGCTGCGACCGCAGGCGCGCGCGAACGCGCAGCGCAGTTTCGAGGCGCTCCTCGAGCCCGCGCAGCCGGGGGACTTCCCGCTCGCCGAGCGCTACGCGATCGCCGCCTTCACCGCGCGGATCCACCGGTTCGACGCGGCGACGGCGTTCTACGACGATCTGCTCCGCGAGGAGGACGCCGCCCTCGCCGACGCCATCGCGGACCTCGCGGCCGACGCCGCGCAGCGCGGACCCGTCGGCGCCTACCGCGAGCCCGGACTCGCCGGCGAGAGCACCCCGGCCGTCGCCTGGCGCCCGGCATCCGCTGCCGTCGGCGGCCGGCTCGCCGCGGCCCTCGCCCACACGCACCTGCTGGTGTTCCGTCCGCGCGAGGCGTCGCCGCAGGCGCTGCGCGCGCTGACGGATGCCGGGTGGTCCGCCGACGCGATCGTGAGCCTGTCGCAGCTCGTCGCCTTCCTCGCGTTCCAGCTGCGGCTGGCGTGGGGTCTGCGCGTGCTCGGCGCGTCCGCATCCGCTCACACCACCGCCCAGACCCTCGAAGGAGCCGCGCGTTGACCGTCACGGAGTATCCCGCCCTCGCCCGCCCCGACCGCTTCACGCAGCTGGGTCTCGGATGGGTGCCCTGGCTCGCACCCGTCCCCGAGGCCGAGCTCACCGAGCGTCAGCGTGACGCCCTCGTCGAGCCGGCCCGCACGAAGATGCCCTACTTCCGACTGCTGGCCCGCGACCCCGACGCCCTCGAGGCGCGGACGCTCACCGACCTCGACATCTTCTTCAACGTCGACGGCGGCATCGGCCGCGCCGAGCGGGAACTCGCGGCGACCGCGGCCAGCCGGGTGAACGGCTGCGTGTTCTGCGCCTCCGTGCACTCGGCCGCCGCCACGCGGGAGTCCGGCCGGCGCGACGACGTCCAGCGGCTGCTCGACGAGGGCACCGACGCCGACCTCGGTGACGAGCGCTGGAACGCCGTCGTCGCGGCATCCGTCTCGCTCACCGCGACACCGCTGGGTTTCGGTCCCGACGACGTCGACCGGCTGCGGGATGCCGGGCTCGACGACGCGTCGATCGTCGACGTCATCGGGGGAGCCGCGTTCTTCAACTGGGCCAACCGCCTCATGCTGTCGCTCGGCGAACCCGAGGTGCCCGCGGCCCGCTGACCGTCAGGCCCAGGGCTGGCGCGCGACCCGGACGTCGGCGCCCGTCCGCGCCGATTCGCCGATCGCGAGACCGAGCAGGTGGTCCTGGCACGCCTCGGCGAGCGGATAGGGCTCGGGGCCGTCGCCCCGGGCCCACCGTCCGGTGCTCTCGAGCAGCGACGCGACGGCGATGTCGTCCTCCGACAGCCTCGTGCCGGCCCACGGGTTGCGGTAGACGATCCGCCCCTCGAAGGAGGCCGACACGACGTCGTTGCCCTCGAGGTTCAGGTCGACGCCCGTGCGGCGGTAGGTGATCGGCGAGACGACCACCTCGGAACCCTCGAACCGCCGCACCGTGTCGCCCTCGAGTTCGCCGTGCGAGCCGCGGAGGACGACCCGTCGCGACAAGATCGGGTTCCACCACTGGTTGTCGACGAAGTCGTAGAGGCCCATGCGGCCGTCGCCGAAGTCGAGCGTCGCGATGGTCGTCGTCCGCGGCTGCGGCGAGACGTCGTCCGACCAGCCTGCGGGCGAGAGCGGGTCGACGAGCGGTGCGGTGAAGGTCCGTGCCGACACCGTGGCCTCGGCCATCCCGGCATCCAGGAACGTCCGGATCATCGAGGTCGCGTGGTACAGGTGGGTCGACGACACCTGCACGCCGCAGGGCTCAGCGTGGCGGGAACGTCCGCACGCGATCCACGCGGAACTCGATCGGATGGCTCGACGCGTCGCGGCGACCGTCCCGCCGCGGCAGTTCGTAGAGGTCGAGCATGAGCTGCACCGGGTAGTCGATCCGCTGGGTGACCGTCTTCACCCAGCGCCCGTCGATGAAGAACCGGAGCCGGTCGGCCGACCACTCGACGGCGTACTCGTGCGGCGCGGTCAGATCGCCGTCGACGCGGACCTTCTCGACATCGTCGCGCAGCCGCGGGTCGTGCTGCGCCTTGACGCCGATGCCGACCCAACCGCCGGTGTCGTCGATCTCGGACCCGAAGATCTCGGCGATGCAGATCTCGCCGGATTCCTCGGGGCGGTCCTCGAACCCGATGGGCCAGAAGGCGACCATCGCATCAGGATGCCGCACCGCCGACATCTGCGCCGCAATCACTCCGAAGCGCGGCAGCCACAGTCGGCACTCGTCCTGTGCCTCCCGCACGACGAGCCCGTCGCGGAAGCGGTGCTGCCCGGCATCCGATCCCACCACGCCGGCACGTTGGCCGGTCTGCAGGTGCGAGACGCGCACCTGCCCGTCCCACTCGGGCCCCCACGGTTCGGTGTCGGCGTCGATGCGCAGCTCGAGCCCGTTCGAGACGCGGTATCGGGCCGCCGTCCGCTCGCGGGACGACCAGTGCGGCAGGTAGTGCGGCCACCACCGGTCGGCGTCGAGGGTGTCACCTGCGAACCGTTCGTCGACGTCGGGGGTGCGCCCGGTCAGATCCAGCGGCGACATGTCCAGTGCCCACCGCCGGAAGGTGAGGATGCCGCCGCGCCACGGCTCCGACCCGGTGCCGCGCTCCTCGAAACCTGCGCGGGCGCAGAGCGCGTTCGACGGCACATTGTCGATGCCCGGGTAGGCCATGAGGAGGGTCCTGCTGCCGTCCCGACGCACCTCGGCGATCAGCAGTCGCAGCGCTCCCGTCGCGACGCCCTGCCCCTGGAACTCCGGGAGGACGCTCCAGCCCGCCTCGAAGGCGGGCGTCCCGTCCTCATCCACGGGCCAGAACCCGATCCCGCCGGCGGGCGCACCGTCGACGTCGATGCGGTACATCGCCCCCGGCCGGCCGGACCACGTCCGCAGATACCGGTCGTGCCGATCGTCCAGCTGCTCCTCGCTCTCGGGGCCGCCGAGGTGCGCAGTCATCGCGGGCGCGTTGAGCAGGGTGAGCAGACCGCGGTCGGCGGCATCCCAGCGGGCGAGCGTGATCATCGGGCCTCCTCTGCGAAGTCTGCCGTGGGGCTCCGACATCGCCCGATGTAGGCGCGGCACAACGGCGCGTCATGACGTCCGCCGACGGCGTTGTGCGAGAGGGACAACGCAGTTGGTCCAACATTGGAGGACTCCTACCGTTGTGGTCGAACTTCCCTGTCCCGTCGCCGATCCCGCGTCCTCAGAAAGGCCAGTGATGACCGACACCGTCGTCCGCTCCTCCACCCCCGCCGCCGACAAGCGCACCCCCGCCGGCGGCGCCCCCACCGCGCCCCACACCGCCGACGAAGCGCACGAGCCCCGCATCGACATCGACGCCGTGGGCGCGATGCTCCGCGGCACCTGGGGAGACACACGCCTCACGGTGCGCGAGCTCATCAAGGACCCGGCCTACTGGCGCATCGACGGCCAGAGCGTCGCCGAGCACCGCGAGCGGGTCATGGATCAGGTGCGACTGCTGGCGAAGAACGGCGGCTCGACCCGCGCCCTGCCGAAGGAGTACGGCGGCGAGGAGGACAACGGGGCCAACCTCGCCGGGTTCGAGGAGCTCGTTCTCGCGGACCCGAGCATGCAGATCAAGTCCGGCGTGCAGTGGGGGCTGTTCGGTTCGGCCGTGCTGCAGCTCGGCACGAAGGAGCACCACGACACCTGGATTCCGGCGATCCGCGACGCGGAGCTCCCCGGCGCCTTCGCCATGACCGAGATCGGCCACGGATCGGATGTCGCCGCGATCGGAACGACGGCGACCTACGACCCCGAGACCGAGGAGTTCGTCATCCACACGCCGTTCCGCGCGGCGTGGAAGGACTACCTGGGCAACGCCGCGAAGCACGGACAGGCGGCGACCGTCTTCGCACAGCTCATCACGAAGGGCGTGAACCACGGCGTGCACTGCTTCTTCGTGCCGATCCGCACGCCCGACGGCGAACTGCTCCCGGGCGTCCAGAGCGAGGACGACGGGGTCAAGGGCGGCCTCAACGGCATCGACAACGGCCGGCTCGCGTTCGACCACGTCCGCGTGCCGCGGACGAACCTCCTCAACCGCTACGGCGACGTCGCTCCCGACGGCACCTACTCGAGCCCCATCGAGAGCACGGGCCGCCGGTTCTTCACGATGCTCGGCGCCCTCGTCCAGGGCCGCGTCTCCCTCGACGGCGCCGCCACGATCGCCTCGTCGCTCGCGCTCTACATCGCCGTCACCTACGGCAACCAGCGCCGGCAGTTCGACTCCGGCGCCGGCACCGACGAGGTCGTCCTCCTCGACTACGGCAAGCACCAGCGCCGCCTCCTCCCGCTCCTCGCGCAGAACGTCGCCCAGTACTTCGCGCACGACGAACTGCTGCGCACCTTCGACGGCGTCTTCGGCGGCACGTCCGACACCCCCGCCGAGCGCGAGAACCTCGAGACCCTGGCGGCCGCGCTCAAGCCGCTCAGCACCTGGAACGCGCTGCAGACCATCCAGGAGGCGCGCGAGGCCTGCGGCGGGTCGGGCTTCATGGCCGAGAACCGTCTCGTGGGGCTGCGCTCCGACCTCGACGTCTACGTGACCTTCGAGGGTGACAACAACGTGCTGCTACAGCTGGTCGGCAAGCGCCTGCTCGCCGATTTCGCGAAGCAGTTCAAGGGGGCGGATGCCGCGACCCTCGCGAAGTTCGCCGTCGGCCAGACGGCGGGCAAGGTCTTCCACGGCGCAGGGCTCCGCAGCCTCGGGCAGACGGTCGCCGACTTCGGCTCGACTGCGCGCTCGGTCGAGCTGGGGCTCCGGGCCGAGCAGCAGCACGAACTGCTCGCGGGACGCGTCGAGCAGATGGTCGCCGACATCGCCGGCGCGCTGCGCCCGGCATCCAAGCTCCCCGCGGCCGAGGCTGCGGCGCTGTTCAACACGCACCAGGCCGAGCTCATCGAGGCCGCGCGGGCGCACGGCGAACTGCTGCAGTGGGAGGCGTTCTCGGATGCGGTGAAGGCCACCGAGGACGACGGCACGCGGCAGGTCCTCACCTGGCTGCGCGACCTCTTCGGTCTGCACCTCATCGAGAAGCACCTGGCCTGGCACCTCATCAACGGGCGTCTGTCGACCCAGCGCGCCGCCGCGGTGTCGAAGTACATCGACCGCCTCTGCGCGCGGCTGCGTCCGCACGCGCAGGACCTCGTCGACGCGTTCGGGTTCGCGCCCGAGCACGTGCGCGCACCGATCGCCTCCGGCATCGAGCGGCAGCGGCAGGACGAGGCGCGGGCGCACTACGCCGACCTCGCGGCTCGCCGTGAGGCACCCGTGCCGGAGAAGTCGCTCAAGAAGAAGTGAGCGTCGGAGGCCGTCGGTAGCCTGGCACGCGTGGAACTGCGTGTCGGGCCCGACGGCCTCCTTCGTTGCGGCTGGGTCGGCGACGACGCCGAGTACCGCCGCTACCACGACGAGGAGTGGGGGCGTCCGCTGCACGGCGACCGGGCGTTGTTCGAGAAGATGAGCCTCGAGGGGTTCCAGGCGGGCCTCTCGTGGATCACGATCCTCCGCAAGCGCCCGAGGTTCCGTGAGGTGTTCGCGGAGTTCGACCCGGTGACCGTCGCCGCGTTCGACGAGGCCGACGTCGACCGGCTCATGGCCGACGCGAGCATCATCCGCAATCGCGCGAAGATCCTCGCGACGATCGGCAACGCGCGGCTCGTCACAGAGATGGCCCCGGGCGAGCTCGACGCGTTCATGTGGTCGTTCGCCCCGGCATCCCATCGGCGACCGGAGACCTTCGCCGAGGTCCCCGCCACGACGGCGGAGTCCGACGCGATGTCGACAGCGCTGCGGGGGCGCGGGTTCCGCTTCGTCGGGTCGACGACGATGTACGCCCTCATGCAGTCGACGGGCATGGTCGACGACCACGTGAGCGGATGCCACCGCGCCGAGCGCTGACGGTTGCCCGACGGCGCGCCGCGCGAGGATCATGTGGTGAGGGTTGGCGGAGAGGCGGACATGGCGGAGCACGAGATCACCGACGTCGACGGGCCGGCATCCGATCCTCCCATCGCCGACGCGCACGACGTCATCCGCGTCATCGGTGCGCGGGAGAACAACCTCAAGGGCGTCGACGTCGAGATCCCCAAGCGCCGCCTCACCGTCTTCACGGGGGTGAGCGGGTCGGGCAAGTCCTCGCTCGTGTTCGGCACCATCGCGACCGAGTCGCAGCGCCTCATCAACGAGACGTACCCCACGTTCGTCCAGCAGTTCATGGCCCAGCTGTCCCGTCCCGAGGTCGACGGCCTCGAGAACATCAGCCCCGCGATCATCGTCGACCAGGAGCGGATGGGGGCCAACGCGCGCTCGACCGTCGGCACCGCGACCGACGCGTACGCGATGCTCCGATTGCTCTTCAGCCGCCTCGGCGAGCCGCGGGTGGGGTCGCCGCAGGCGTTCTCGTTCAACATCCCGACCGTGCCGGGGTCCGACGTCGTCACCGGCGGCATGTGCTCCCGGTGCGAGGGGCTCGGGGAGGTGAGCGACGTCGACCTCGACGAGCTCTTCGACAGCTCGAAGGCGCTCGCCGAGGGCGCGATCACCGTCCCGGGCTACAACGTGGACGGCTGGATGGTGCGGATCTTCACCGAGTCGGGGTTCCTCGACGCGGCCAAGCCCATCGCGCAGTACACCGAGCAGGAACGCGCCGACTTCCTGTACAAGGAGCCGACCAAGGTCAAGCTCCAGAACATGAACATGACCTACGAGGGTCTGGTCCCGAAGATCACGAAGTCGTTCCTGCAGAAGGATCGGGAGGCGCTGCAACCCCACATCCGTGCGTTCGTGGATCGCGCCGTCAAGTTCCTCCCCTGCCCCGAGTGCGGCGGCAGCCGACTGAACGAAGGCGCACGCTCCTGCCGGATCGGCGGCGTGAACATCGCCGACGCCGCCGCGATGCAGATCACCGACCTCGCCGCGTGGCTCGACACGATCGATGCGACGACCGTCGGGCCGCTCCTGTCGGGGCTGCGCAAGGTCATCGCGTCGTTCGTCGACATCGGCCTCGGGTACCTGTCGCTCGACCGCTCGTCGGGGACCCTGTCCGGCGGCGAAGCGCAGCGGACGAAGATGATCCGTCACCTCGGCTCCGCGCTGACCGATGTCACCTATGTGTTCGATGAGCCCACCGCGGGACTCCATCCCCACGACATCCAGCGCATGAACGACCTGCTCCTCCTGCTGCGCGACAAGGGCAACACCGTCCTCGTCGTCGAGCACAAGCCCGAGGTCATCGCGATCGCCGACCACGTCGTCGACCTCGGCCCGCATGCGGGATCGCGCGGCGGGCGGATCATGTACGAGGGGGACGTCGCCGGGCTCCGGGCATCCGACACCCTCACGGGACGGCACCTCGATCACCGGGCAGCGCTGAAGACCTCGACCCGCCCGGCGACCGGTGCGCTGCAGATCCGCGGCGCCACCCAGCACAACCTCACGGGGGTGGACGTCGACATCCCGCTCGGTGTCTTGACGGTCGTGACCGGCGTGGCCGGGTCGGGCAAGTCCTCCCTCATCCACGGCAACGTCCCGTCGTTCGACGACGTCGTCGTCGTCGACCAGTCGCCGATCAAGGGGTCGCGCCGCTCCAGCCCGGCGACCTACACGGGCGTGCTCGATGCGATCCGCACGGCGTTCGCGAAGGCGAACGGGGTGAAGGCCTCGCTGTTCAGCGCGAACTCCGAGGGTGCGTGCCCGGCCTGCAAGGGGCTCGGGGTCATCATCACGAACCTCGGCTACACGCAGAGCGTCGAGACGCGGTGCGAGGTCTGCGAAGGGTCCGGCTTCAGCGAAGCGGTGCTCGAGTACACCCTCGACGGCAGGAACATCGCCGAGGTCCTGGCGATGTCCGCCGAGGAGGCGCACGGGTTCACGACCGGACCGGCCAAGACGACGCTCGGTCGCATGATCGACGTCGGTCTCGGCTACATCACTCTCGGTCAAGCGCTCAACACGCTCTCGGGCGGTGAGCGGCAGCGGTTGAAGCTCGCGATCGCCATGGCGAAGAAGGGGGCGGTCTACGTCCTCGACGAGCCGACGACGGGGCTTCACCTCGCGGACGTCGACAACCTGCTCGCCCTGCTCGACCGATTGGTGGATGCCGGCAACTCCGTCATCGTCATCGAGCACCACCAGGCCGTCATGACGCACGCCGACCACATCATCGACCTGGGTCCCGGCGCCGGTCGCGACGGCGGTCGCATCGTGTTCGAGGGGACACCGGCGGCGCTGGTCGCCGACCGCAGCACGCTGACGGGCGAGCACCTGGCCCGCTACGTCGGCGCGGTCTGAGCCGACCGAACCGAAGAGCATAAGTGGGGAGAACTCCCCACGTCACGCGCTCGTCCGAAATTGGTCCCTCGCTTAGGCTTTATACCGTCCACACGCCGTGCCTTCCGGTCGATCGATCGGAGGCCGTCGGTCCTGCGAACTCGTCTGCCCGGGGGGAGTCAGAACGCTCATGAAGTCCTTCGCCTGGCTCCGTTCGCGGCCCCGCACGATGGCATCGATCGGCGCCGTGACCGCCGCCGTGGTCGCCATCGGTGTACTCGCGCTCACCTACGACGGCGAGCCGACGACCGAGGTCGAACTGAACGACGGCGGCGTCTGGCTGACGAAGCAGACGAGCCTGCTGGTCGGGCACTTCAACAACGAGTCGCGCCTCCTCGACGGCGGCCTCCGCACGCTGTCGCAGGAGTACGACATCCAGCAGGCGGGCAACCGCGTCCTGGTCACCGACCAGACCGAGAACACCGCGACCGCGATCGACCCGGCTCGTGTCGTGCTCTCCGACAAGGCCGACCTGCCCTCGAACGCCCAGGTCGTGTTGGGCGGCCCGACCGTCGCGACGATGGACGAGGGCGGAGCGCTGCGTGCCGCGCCGTTCACCTCGCTCGCCGCCGTCGGCAAGGAAGCCGGTGATCCGATCGCCGAGCTCGGCCGGGGTGCCGCGGTCACGGTCAGCACGGCCGGCCTCGTCTACGCCGTCTCCGCCGAGAAGGGTGTGCTGTACGCCTATGCGCCCGACGCGCAGGGCGTGTTCGTCCAGACCGCCGAGCGCGAGCTCGAGGGCATCGAGAAGAACGACGAGCTGGCGATCACGTCCGTCGGCGGCGTGAGCGTCGTCCTCGACCGCACGTCCTCGACGCTGTACACGAGCGACGGCCTCGTCACCCAGGTGCCCGACGAGGCGATCCTGCAGCAGCCCTCGAACGTGACCGACACCGTCACGCTCGCGACTCCCACCCAGCTGGTGCGCGTCCCGCTCGCGGGCGGCGATCCGGTCACGACGGATGCCGGTGACGGCGGCGCTCCCGCGCAGCCGGTCTACGTCGCGGGGTGCGCGTACGGGGCCTGGTCGGGCTCCGGCTCCTTCGTCCGCGACTGCGTCGGCGACGAGGACGATGTGACCAAGACGGTCGAGGGGATCGACCGCTCGAGCCAACTCCGCTTCCGCGTGAACCGCGACGTCGTGGTCCTCAACGACATCTTCGGCGGGTCCGCCTGGATGGCCAGCGACGCGCTCCAGCAGGTCGACAACTGGGAGGACCTCACGCCGCCCGAGGGCGAGGGTGAGGAAGAGGAGGAAACGACCGAGGAGACAGTCCAGTCGACGCTCCCCGAACGCACCGAGAAGAACACTCCGCCGGTCGCGGAGAACGACCGCTACGGGGTGCGTCCGGGCCGCACCACGGTGCTCCCCCTGCTCGAGAACGACCTCGACGCGGACGGCGATGTGCTCGTCGCGAAGGTCACAGGCGACCCGTCGATGGGTGAGATCACGCCCATCTACAACGGCACGGCTCTTCAGATCGCGCTGCCCGAGGATGCCGCGGGGACGACCTCGTTCCGGTACGAGGTGTCGGACGGTCGCGGCGGCAAGGACACGGCGCGTGTCGACCTCGAGGTCCGGCCGCTGAGCGAGAACTCGGCGCCCACGCAGAAGCGCAGGACCGCGATCACCGTCGAGCAGAGCGGTGTCGTGTCCTTCAACGTCCTCAGCGACTGGATCGACCCCGATGGCGACGACATCTTCCTGCGCGATGTCACCCCGGACGGCGGGGATGAGGCCGAGTTCACCTCCGACGGGCAGATCACCTACCGGGCGATCGGGGGCATGCAAGGGCGCAAGGACGTGCCCGTGGTCGTGTCCGACGGCAGTGACTCCACCACGGGGGTGGCGAGGATCGACATCCGGCCCCTCGGAACGACGATCCCCGTGACCAACGCGGACCACGTCGTGACACGACCCGACCGTCCCGTCACAGTGCGACCGCTGACCAACGACACCAGTACCGGAAGCGAGCAGCTCCGGCTGACGCGAGTGGACGACGTCGACGGCGGCACGGTGACCCGTGATTATCCCGACAAGTCGTTCACGTTCGAGGCTCCGAACACCGGCACCTACTACGCCACGTACCTCGCCTCTGCGGGCGCGAACTCCGCTCCCGGCATCGTGCGCATCGACGTCCTTCCGGACGAGGATGCCGACGTCGCGCCGATTGCGGTGCGTGATGTCGCACTCCTCCCCGCAGGCGGCGATGTGCTCGTCAACGTGCTGGGCAACGACACGGACCCGGCCGGCGGCATCCTCGTGGTCCAGTCGGTCACCGTCGACGAGGACAGCGGAATCGCCGCGGCGGTGCTGGGACACGAGACGATCCGCGTCAGCGACCAGGCGTCCCTGGACAAGCAGGTGCGGCTGACCTACACCATCTCCAACGGATCGCAGTCAGCCACGGGCGAGGTCATCGTGATCCCGGTGCCCGCCCCCGAGAAACTACGCCCGCCGATCGCCGTCGACGACGAGGTCGTCGTCCGCGTCGGCGATGTCGTGACCATCCCCGTGATGGAGAACGACTTCCACCCGAACGGCGACGAGATCCACATCTCGCCCGAACTCGTGCCGCCGCTCATCGATGAGGCCGACGGCGACCTCTTCGTCTCCGAGGACACTCTCCGCTTCCGCGCGGGTCCCGAGCCCAAGACGGTCAACGCGACCTACGAGGTCGAGGATTCGACGGGCCAGCGGGATGCCGGTTACGTCACCATCCGCATCCTCCCGCGTGACGACGACGCGAACGCCGCGCCGCGCCCCCGCGACGTGACGGTCCGCACCCTCAGCGGCTCGGGTGTGCAAGTGGCGATCGATCTCGACGGGATCGACGCCGATGGCGACTCGGTGGAGCTCGTCGGTCTCGCATCCTCTCCGAAGAAGGGCCGTGTGTCGGCCATCGACGCCGACTCGTTCACCTACACCGCATTCGAGGAGTCGGTCGGTGTCGACCGCTTCCAGTACCGCGTCCGTGACAACCTCGGTAAGGAGGCGACGGCGATCATCGAGGTTGGCATCGCGCCGGCCGAGTCGACCAATCAGGCGCCGTACGCCGTGCGCGACACCATCACGATGCGGCCCGGCCGCACCGTCGCCGTCGACGCGCTCCAGAACGACTCCGACCCTGACGGTGACAAGTTCGGATTCGCGGAGAATGCGGTGAAAGTCGCGGACGTCCCGGGACTGAGCGCGGAGGTGTCAGGACAACAGCTCCTCATTGCGGCGCCCGACGAGCCGATGCAGACCAGCGTGCTGTACACGATCGCCGACGAACGCGGACTTCGCGCGACGACCTCGGTGCAGATCACCGTCGACCCGGACGTGCCGTTGGCCCGGCCGATCGCTCGCGACGATCGGGTGCGGGCGGAGGACGTGGCCGAGGACGGCACCGTCGTCGTCGACGTGCTCGAGAACGACGACGACCCCGACGGCACCCGTTCGGCGCTGGAGGTCGCGCTCGGCGAGGGCGGAGAGAACGCGCGTGTCCTCTCAGGCGGTCGGGTGAGTCTCTCTGTAGGTGACGAGCGTCAGCTCATCACCTACCTCGTGACGGACGAGGACGACCAGGTCGCCGCAGCCTTCATCCACGTCCCGGCACTCGCCGATCTTCCGCCGACGCTGATCTCGGCGGAGGGCGTCACCGTCAAGAGCGGCGAGATGATCGAGCTTCCGCTGTCGGACTACGTCCGTGCGTCCGGGGGGCGCGACGTGGTCATCACGGAGACCGAGAAGGTGACTGCCGCACACAGCAACGGTGCGGGACTCGTCAAAGATGAGTCGACGCTCGTCTACACCTCGGCCGACCGCTACTTCGGAGCGGACGCGTTGACCTTCGAAGTCACCGACGGCAATGGACCCGATGACGCGGACGGCCGCAAGGCCACGCTCACCATCCCGATCACGGTGACCCCACCCGACAACGAGCCCCCGACCATGATCGGTGCGTCCGTCTCGGTTGCGCCGGGCGAGGACCCGGCCACGCTCGGTCTGCGGGAGCTCGTCACTGACCCCGATCCGGGCGACATGGACAACCTCACGTTCGCGCTCGCCTCCGACCCGCCGGCTGGTGTGAGCGCCTCGGTCGACGGTCAGTCGTTGCAGGTGTCCGCCCAGCCCGACGTCGCGAAGGGCACGCGCTTCTCGCTCGCCGTCCGCGTGACCGACAACGAGACCGAGCCCGTGGAGGCCAACATCCAGGTGACGGTGACCGCGTCGACGCGCGAGTTGCCCTCGGTGAACGACGATGTCGTCCCGCAGGCCGACCAGGGCGAGACCGTGTCCCTCAACGTCCTCGAGAACGATGTCAATCCCTTCCCTGACGCACCGCTCGAGATCGTGAACACGCAGATCGAGACGGGTGAGGTGACCAGCGTCGATGTCTCGGGTGGCACGGTCCGAGTGACGACGGGCAGTGAGTTCGTCGGCAACGTCGTCGTCCGCTACACGGTGCAGGACGCGACGCAGGATGCCGACCGCCGGGTCGACGGCCGCATCCGCATCACGGTACAGGGCCGTCCCGATGCGCCCGGCAGGCCGACGGTGACCGCCGTGGAGAGTCGAACGGTCGTCCTCAGCTGGACGCCGCCGGTCGACAACGGTCGTCGAATCGAGGGATACACCGTCACGTCGACGGCGGGCGGCTACACCCGCGAGTGCCCGTCCACGACCTGCACGCTGGACGGCCTGACGAACAACGTCGAGTACAACTTCGTCGTGACCGCGACGAACAGCGTCGGCGAGTCCGACCCGTCGGTGCCGTCCGAGACCGCGCGGCCCGACGTGCGGCCCGACCAGCCGGCGCCGCCGACGCTGCAGTTCGGCGACCGCAGCCTCGACATCGCGTGGAAGACCCCGCGCACCGAGGGCTCGCCGGTGGAGAGCTACACCCTCGAGATCTCCCCTGCGCCGCCATCGGGCGTCGCGCAGAAGACCGGCCTCACGGGCAACACGCACCGCTGGGAGGGCCTGCAGAACGGCACCGAGTACCAGGTGCGGGTGCGCGCTCACAACCGTGCTCCGGAGCCGTCGGACTTCTCTCAGTGGTCCGCCGGTGAGATCCCGGCCGCCCCTCCGTCGGCCTCGGGCGCTCCCACAGTGGCTCGCCTCGAGCCGGTGGGGAACCGCGCGCAGATGCGCGTGTCCTGGAACCGGCCCGCTGAGAACGGCGACGCGATCGGCGGGTACGAGCTCCGCGTAATCCGCGGCGGCAACGTCGTCGACACGATCGCCGTACCCGCCGGACAGACCAGCCAGGCGGTCGTCGTCGACACGTCGCAGTCCGACTACACCTACGACGTCCGTGCGCAGAACAAGGCGGGATGGGGCGATCGAAGCCCGCAGTCCGCGCCGCGACGCGCGTTCACCCCGCCGGGGGCACCGACGAACGTCGCGGCGCGCGAGGGTGACAACCAGGTCGTCGTGCAGTGGGAGCCCGGCGCGTCCAACGGCGCGAACGCGAACGAGATCCAGTACCAGTACAGCGTGAACGGTAACGGCTGGCGGGCTGACTGGGTCGCCGGCGGCGGCTCGGGGACGTCGGGGACGATCGGCAACGGGGCGGTCAACAACAACGGCGCCTACACGATCCGGATCCGTGCGGTGGCCACCGCCGACGGCACGACGTACGAGGGGCCTGCCTCGGCGGCATCCAACCAGGTGCGGCCGTACGGCCAGATCGGCAAACCGACCGCGAAGGCCACCCGCACCGGCGACGGTCGCACCATCACGATGGAGTGGACCTCGCCGGCGGCGAACGGACGTCCCGTGACGACGGAGATCCGGACCGGCGACGGTCGCGGCTGGCGTACCGTCGCGGCATCGGGCACGGAAAGATACGACGTCGGATACAGCCAGACGCGGACCCTCGAGGTGCGAACGAGCGCCGAGGGCAGCCAGACCACGACGGCGCGGGACAGTGCGACGACGGTGGACGCGCCGCCGCCACCTCAGCCGCGCGTGTGGGTCACGCAGGGCGGAGCCGCGGGCAGCTGCGTGAACGGTTGTCGGTACTACACCGTCAACTGGGAGAACCTCAACATCGGTTCGCACCGGGTGTCGTGCGTCAACGACCGCGATGGGGCCTTCTCGACCTACACGATCAACTTCGACGGCAGGGGCTCGCAGCAACTGGGCTGCTACGCCGGCCGCGACGGCTACAACGTGTGGGTTGACATCCAGGGTTGGGGCGACGGCGTCGACACCGAGAAGACCTTCTGGCCGCGGCCGTGACCCCCTTCGAGAGCAAGGACTACGAATGAGCATGACCCCCGAACAGGCGGCCTGGTTCCGCGACACGTTCACGCGTCTCGTCGACAACGTCGACCAGGCGCTGATGGGCAAGCGCGAGGTCGTCGGCCTCGTCCTCGCGGCGATGCTCGCCGAGGGACACGTGCTCCTCGAGGACGCGCCCGGTACCGGCAAGACCAGCCTCGCGAAGGCGCTCGCCGCCAGCGTGCAGGGCACGTCGACCCGCATCCAGTTCACGCCCGACCTGCTGCCCTCCGACGTGACGGGTGTCACGATCTACGACCAGCAGAACCACAAGTTCGAGTTCCACAAGGGACCCGTCTTCGCGTCGATCGTGCTTGCGGACGAGATCAACCGCGCCTCGCCGAAGACGCAGTCGGCGCTCCTCGAGGTGATGGAGGAGTCGCGGGTCACCGTCGACGGTGTGCCGCACGAGGTCGGCCGCCCGTTCCTCGTCATCGCGACGCAGAACCCGATCGAGCAGGCGGGCACCTACAAGCTGCCCGAGGCGCAGCTCGACCGCTTCATGATCAAGACCTCGATCGGCTACCCGTCGCTCGCCGTCGCCGAGCGGATCCTCGCCGGCGAGGTCGACCGCAACCCGTCCGGCAAGCTGAGCCCCGTCATCACGACCAAGGCCGTCGCCGACATGGCCGACCTGGCGGCATCCGTCCACGTCGACCCGGCCGTCGCGCGGTACGCCGCCCAGCTCGTCGAGGCGACCCGTGAATCGGATGCCACGAAGCTCGGCGTCTCGGTGCGCGGCGCGATCTCGATGATGCGGATCGCGCGCGTCGTCGCGGCATCCCAGGGACGTCACTACGTCATCCCCGACGACGTGAAGGCGCTCGCCGCACCCGTCTGGACCCACCGTCTCGTCCTCGACCCCGAGGCCGAGTTCGCCGGCACGACCTCGGAGTCGGTCATCGAGCGCGCGCTGGGCCAGGTCGAGGCACCCCTCGCGAGGGCGTCGGCCTGATGACGATGACGCCGGAAACGGTGGCCGCGGCGCCCGACGCGCCCGGCCCCTCCGGCGTGCCCGCAGACGCCCCGGACGAGACCACCGACGCGCCCCAGCTCGCCCCCCGTCAGGCGACGCGGTGGGAGAAGGTGCGGGAGGATGCCGGGGTGTGGGCGCGCCGCGCCGGGGCACGCATCGCGGTCATCGCGGATGTGATCCAGGTCACCGGCTGGGTGGTCATCGCGGCCGCGGTCGTCCTGTGGATCACCGCGTTCGCCCTCGGATGGCAGGAGGCGTTCGTCGCCGCGGTGGTGGCCACGATCCTCGCGCTGCTCTGCGCCGTCTTCCTCTTCGGCCGCACCGCCTACGACGTCGACCTCGACCTCACCCGCACCCGCGTCGTCGTGGGGGAGCGCGCCGTCGGCGCGCTGACCCTCGCGAACCGCACCTCGCGATCGCTGCTCCCCTCGGAGGTCGTCCTGCCCGTCGGCGCCGGCCGCGGTCTGTTCCAGGTCCCGCGCCTGGCCGCGGGCGCCGAGCACGAGGAGCTCTTCGCCATCCCCACGACCGCCCGCGGCGTGCTCGCGGTCGGACCCGTCAGTGTGCTCCGTGGCGACCCGTTGGGCCTGTTCGAGCGCACCCACGATCGCCGGCAGGCCGTCGACCTGTTCGTCCACCCCCGCACGCTGCCGCTCGAGGGTCTCTCGCTCGGCCAGATGCGCGACCTCGAGGGCCTGCCCGACCAGCACCTCGCGCGCGACGACGTGTCGTTCCACGCGCTGCGCGACTACCAGCCCGGCGACGACCTGCGCCACGTGCACTGGAAGTCGACGGCGCGCACCGGCACCCTGATGGTTCGCGAGTACGAGCAGACCCGGCGCTCCCACTTCGTCGTCGCCCTCTCCACCCACCCCGGCGAGTACCGCGACCCGGAGGAGTTCGAGACCGCGATCTCGGTCGCCGGCTCGATCGGCCTGCGCGCGCTGCGCGACTCCCGCACCCTCGACGTCCGCACCTCGGCGGGCAAGATCCGCGCCGAGACGGGACGCCGCTACCTCGACTCCCTCGCGGCCATCGAGCCCAGCAAGCCCCGCGAGGGCGGGATCGTCGCGCTCGCCGGCATCCTGGCCGCGCATTCCCCGGATGCCGCCGTGGCCGTCCTCATCTGCGGGTCCACGGTCGACGCGGGGCAGCTCCGGCTCGCCTGCTCGCGCGTGCCGTTCGGCGTGCGCACGCTCGCGATCATCGCCGACAGCCGCCTCGACGCCCCGGCACTGCGCCGCGTGGGCGACGCCGACGTCATGGCCCTGGGCGAGCTGGACCAGCTCCCGAACGCGATCCGCAAGGTCCTGTCGTGAACCGGCTGCGCTTCCTCCTGCTCCCCGGGTCGACGTGGCGTCGCCTCGTCGCCGACGTCGGTGCGGTCGTCCTCCTCCTCACCGTCGGCATCGTCGGCTTCGCGGCGACGTTCGAGGGCGCGACCTACCTCGTCGCCGCCGTCGGCGCCCTCGTCGTCGGCATCGCCCTCGCGTGGGTCGGCGCGAGGTGGCGCTGGGGGGTGCTGACCCTCGCGGGTGCGACCGTCGCCGTGTACTTCCTGCTCGGGGGCGCGCTGGCCCTGCCCGCCACGACGTTCCTCGGCGTCATCCCGACCCTCGAGACGTGGCGTCAGCTCGCCTTCGGCATCGTGACGGCGTGGAAGGACCTGCTGACCACGGTGCCCCCCGTCGCGCCCGACGACGGCCACCTGATCGTCCCGTTCCTCATGACGCTCGTGGCGTCGTTGCTGACCGCATCGCTCGCGCTGCGGCTGCGTCGGCCCGCGTGGGCGCTGATCCCGGCATCCGCCTTCATCGCCGGCGAGATCCTGCTCGGCACGGCGCAGACCGTCGCCCCGATCGTTCAGGGTGCCCTGTTCGTCATCGTCGCCGTCGTCTGGTTGGCGCTGCGCACCCTGTGGAGCCCGGAGCGCACCGCGGTCGAGGCCGCGACCCCCGGGGCGGATGCCTCGCGTGCCGCACGCCTGCGCCGCCTCGTCTCGGGCGGGGTCGTCGTCGCCCTCGCGACCGGAGCGGGGGCGGCCGTCGCGGCGACCGCCGCCCCGCCCACGCAGCGCTACATCCTGCGCGACTTCGTCGTGCCGCCCTTCGACATCCACGACTACGCGAGCCCCCTGCAGTCCTGGCGCGGCTACGTCCGCGACTTCGAGAGCGAACCCCTGTTCACCGTGAGCGGCCTGCCTGAGGACGCTCGGGTTCGGCTTGCGACGATGGACGCCTACGACGGCATCGTCTACAACGTCGCCGAGGACGGCGCGGGCTCGTCGAGCGCCTTCACCCCCGTCCGGTCCAACATGTCGCCGCAGGCGAAGGGCGACGAATCGACCGTGCGCGTCGACATCGAGAACCTCGACGGCGTCTGGCTGCCGTCGGTCGGTTCCGCCCACGAGATCACCTTCGCCGGTGATCGGGCGAACGACCTGCGCCGCGGCGCGCACTTCAACGACGGCACCGGAACCGCCGTCGTCACCTCCGGGGTCCACTCCGGCGACCAGTACACGATCGACACGACCGTGCCCGAGCAGCCGACCGACGAGCAGCTGGCGGACCAGCAGTTCGCCCCGCTGAAGATGCCGCGGCAGACCGGCATCCCGCAGTCCCTCAGCGAGCTCGCCTCGGACGCCACGGAGGAGGCCGAGACGCCGATCGAGCGGGCGCGGGCGCTCGAGAGCTACCTGCAGACCGAGGGGTACTTCAGTCACGGTCTGGCCGACGACGTCTACTCGCCCTCCGGTCACGGCGCCGCACGGATCACGATGCTCGTCTCGAACGAGCAGATGATCGGCGACGACGAGCAGTACGCCGTGACGATGGCGCTCATGGCCCTGCAGCTCGGGATGCCCGCGCGGGTGGTCATGGGCTGGTACCCCGACGAGGGCGAGCAGGACGGGAGCGGGGTCTTCACCGCCACCGGCGACAACATGCACGCCTGGGTCGAGATCGCGTTCGAGGATGCCGGATGGGTGACCTTCGATCCGACCCCCGACGAGGACAACGAGCCGAGCCAGCAGAACACGAAGCCGCGCGCCAACCCGAAGCCGCAGGTCCTGCAGCCGCCGCCGCCCGCGCAGGAGCCGGCGGAGTTGCCGCCGGCGCTCGCCGAGGAGCGCGACCAGGACGAGGAGGAGCCTCCGGGGCTCGACTGGCTCGGACCGGTGCTTCTGTGGACCGGGATCGGTCTCGGCACCCTCCTCCTGCTGCTGTCGCCGTTCCTCGTGATCGGCGGGGTGAAGGCCGCCCGCCGCACCCGCCGCCTGCGCGCCGAGCGCACCGCCGACCGGGTGTCGGGCGGGTGGGACGAGCTCGTCGACCGCGCCGTCGACTACCGCGTCGCGGTGCCGCCGGGGTCCACGCGCGCCGAGAGCGCCCGCGCCGTGGGGGAGACCTTCGACGGTCCCCGCGTCGCGACCCTCGCCCAGCGCGCCGACGCCGAGGTGTACGGCCCCGGCAACCCCACGCCGGAGGACGTCGACGCGTTCTGGCGCGAGGTCGACGAGATCGTCGCGGGCATGGCGGGCGGTGCCACGTTCTGGCAGCGGCTGCGCGCCCGCCTGAGTCTGCGGTCGCTGCGACGGGGTGGGATCCGGCGAACGGCGCGACGGCCATGACCGCCCGCGTGCCCGCGACGATGCGCCACCGCATCCTCGCCGTCGTCATCGACTCCGCGATCGCCGCCGCCGTGAACGGCGTCGCCGTCGGCGTCGTGTTCGCCCTGTCGACGGTGACCGCGGTCCCGATCCTCTGGCTGCTGCCCGTGCTCGCCGTCGTCAGCACGGCCTGGTTCCTCGTGCACACCGGGATGCAGGGCGGTCGCGGCTCCCTCGGAATGCGCTTCATGGGGGTCCGGTTGGCCCACGCTTCCGACGACGCTGAACTCGGATTCGGACGCGCGCTCGGTCGCAACCTCCTCTGGGGCCTCACGGCGAGCGTCGTCGTCGGGTTCTTCTCGCCGCTGTTCGACTCCTCGCGCTGGCGGCGCGGGTGGCACGACCTCGCCTCGGGCGCGGTCGTCGTCGACGTGGCACCCGCCCCGCGCCCGTCGGCCCCCGTCGAGCAGTCCCCGGCGGACGTGCGGCCCGCGCCGCTCCCGGCGCCCGCTCCCGCTCCCGCTCCGGCGGTGCTCGCGGCCGCGGTGCCGCCCGCCCCCTCGGGCGCCGTCCGGCCCGTCGCCGGGCCGGCATCGGGCCCTCTGCCGCCGCCCTCGTGGGCCCCGGCACCCGTCCCCGCGAACCGTCGCATCCCGCGCACCCTCCCCGTCGACGTGATCTCCACGGTTCCCGGCGTGCCGCACCGAGACGGCCGGCCGGCGCCGGCCGAGCGGGTCGCGCCCCCGGTGATCGCGATCCTCGGGTGGGATGACGGCACCCGGCACACCGTCTACGAGCCCACCCTGTTCGGCCGCGGCCCCGGTCAGCAGCCGGGACGGCGCAGCACCGCGGTGCGCGACGAGACGCTCTCGCTGTCGAAGACGCACTTCGAGATCGGCGCCGACGACGAGGGCACGTGGGTCGTCGACCGGCATTCCCTCAATGGGGTCGTCATCGTGCGGGCTGGCCAGCCGCAGCGCCTCATGCCGGGGCGACGGGCGCGCGTGTGGTCGGGCGACGTCCTCGAACTCGGCGACCGGCGGCTCACGGTGGAGAGCGCCCGGTGACGGCGATCGACGTCCGCGTCGGAGCGGCGACCCACCCGGGGCTGCGTCGCCGCGTCAACGAGGACTCGCACCTCGCGGAGTACCCCCTGTTCCTCGTCGCCGACGGCATGGGCGGCCACGACGCCGGCGCCGCCGCGAGCGGGGCGGTCGTCGCCGCGTTCCGCGCCCTCGTCGGGCGGGACTCCGTCGGCATCGAGGGGATGCGGGCCGCCCTGTCGCGTGCCCGCGTCGCCGTCGAGCGCATCGGGTATGCGGGGCGCGCGGCGGGCACGACCCTCAGCGGCGTCGCGATCACCGAGGTCGGCGGGCACGGCTACTGGCTCGCGGTCAACGTGGGCGATTCGCGCACGTACCGCTTCGCGGACGGCGAGCTCGAGCAGATCAGCGTGGACCACTCCGTCGTGCAGGAGCTCATCGACGCGGGCGAACTGACCGGCGACGCCGCCGGTCGTGATCCCCGCCGCAACGAGATCACGCGCGCGATCGGCGGCGGCAGCGGCGGCGAGGCGGACTTCTGGCTGCTCGCGGCCGAGGCGGGGGACCGCATCCTGGTCTGCTCGGACGGGCTCTCGGGCGAGGTGCCCGAGGAGCGCATCACCGGCATCCTGCGCGACGTCATCGATCCGCAGGATGCCGCGACCCGCCTCGTCCACGAGGCGATGCTGCACGGCGGACGCGACAACATCACGGCCGTCGTGGTCGATGCCGTGCGCGTCGCGGGGCAGGATGAGGGGGAGACGACGCCCGGCCTCGGGTCGTCGGACGCCGACGAGGACACACGGCCGCGTGCAGCGGCAGGAGGAGACGCCTGATGCGCGCAGTGCGGTATCGGCCCGACGGCAGTGCCGAGGCGTGGCGTGCGGCGGTGACCGGGTCGGCGCTCGCCGTGCTGCCCCCCGCGGTCACGCCGCACGCCGTCGAGGGCGTGTGGCGCCGTCTCGAGGGCGGCGGCATCGGCGCCGTGCTCGACTCGCTCACCGGCGCGTTCGGCACCTCGCTCGCCGCGATCCCGCCGTTCGGCCTCGCGGTCGCCGAGGGTGACGGCGTCCGCGTCGCGGTGCGCGGCCCCGTCTCGCTCGTCGTCGAGACGGCGGACGACGTCGAGGAGGTGTCGGGAGCGGGTGTCGCGACCTGGACCGAGCGGTTCCTGCCGCGCGCCGTCCGGGTGAGCGTCGACATCGGTGCGGGATCGGATGCCGACCTGCTGCCCATCGAGTCGGGGGTCGTGCCCGCGGCCCAGATCGTCTTCGACCTCGTCGCGCGCGAGGCCGCCCCGGCGGCCGCGCCCGTCGAGGCCCCCGCGTCGCCGGTGGCCGAGCCTGCGGAGGTGGCCTCGTCGGCGGCGGATGTGCCCGAGAGCGACGTCGCGGAGTCGGATGCCGCGGAGCCGGGAGCCGCGGAGCCGGAACCGGAGCCCGACCCGACCGCCGCGGAATCGGAGCCCACAGAATCGGCCGCGCCCGAACCGCACGCCGCAGCGCCGGAGCCCGCGAAGCCGGGCCCCGCGGAGCCGGACCACGACGCCGTGGCCGAGGACGTCGGCGAGACCATCGCCTCCTCGCGCACGCTCGCGAAGGACTCCCCGCCCGCGCCGCCGGCCGCTCCCGGGCTGGTGACCGGGGTGCCTCCCGTGCACACCCTCGGCGGATCGCCGGTGTCGACCCCCGGCATCCCCGAGGCGACCCGGGCCCCCGACGGAGGCGAGACCATCGCCGGGATCGACGAGGACCCCGTGCTCGGAGCGACCATCGCGAGCCCGCGCACCGCCGCGCAGGGGACCGCGCCGGTGCCCGCGCTGCCGCCGTTCGTGCCGCCCCACCTGCCGGCCCCGCCGCTGCCCGGTACCGCCGAGCTCGGCGATCACGACGGCGCGACGGTGTCGGTCGCCGAAGCCCGCGCGATGCGCGCGGCATCCGCCTTCGACTCGATCGAGGACGTCCCGCCGCGCAGTCCGTCGCGCGGACGCATCCGCCTCGCCGACGGGCGGGTCATCGAGCTCGAGCGCACGGTCATCGTCGGTCGCCGTCCGCGCTCGACCCGCCCCGCCGAGAACGAGCTGCCCACGCTCGTCGCGGTCGACGGACCGCAGCACGACATCTCGCGCAACCACGTCGAGATCCGCGCCGAGGGTGAGCACGTGCTCGCCGTCGACCTGGCGAGCACCAACGGCACCGTCCTGCTGCGCGGCGGACACGACCCCGTGCGGCTGCACCCCAACGAGCCGACCATGGTCATCGACGCCGACGTGCTCGACCTGGGCGACGGTGTCACGCTGACCTTCGAGGACCTGCCGTGAGTGCGAAGCGCGCTCCCGCCGCACCGCCGCAGCTCCCCGGTTTCTCGTACGTCCAGGTCCTCGGCTCCGGCGGCTTCGCCGACGTGTACCTGTACGAGCAGGCCCTGCCGCGCCGCCGCGTGGCGGTGAAGGTGCTCCTCGCCGAGAAGATGACCAGCGGCGCGGTCGAGCAGTTCCAAGCCGAGGCGAACGTCATGGCGATGCTCTCGACGCATCCCGCCATCGTCACGATCTACCAGGCCGGGGTGGCCGAGGACGGCCGGTCGTACCTCGTCATGGAGTACTGCTCCAAGCCGAACCTGCAGGTGCGCGCCCGCTCGGCGCCCATCTCGGTCGCCGAGGCGCTGCGTGTCGGCATCCAGGTCGCCGCCGCAGTCGAGACGGCCCACCGCGCCGGCATCCTGCACCGCGACATCAAACCGGCCAACATCCTCGTCACCGAATACAACCGTCCCGCGCTGACCGACTTCGGCATCGCGACGACCGCCGACGGCCGCGATCCTTCCGCGGGGATGTCGATCCCGTGGTCGCCGCCGGAGTCGTTCGCCGACACCCCCGAGTTCACGGTGCAGTCCGACGTGTGGGCGCTGGGCGCCACCGTCTACAACCTGCTCGCCGGCCGCTCGCCCTTCGAGGTGCCCGGCGGTCGCAACGGCGGCGCCGACCTGATCCGCCGCATCGAATCCGAGCCGCTCGCGCGTCTGGAGCGACCCGACGCGCCCGCGTCGCTCTTCCACGTGCTCGAGCGGGCGATGGCCAAGCGCCCGGTGGACCGGTTCGAGTCGGCCGTCGCCTTCGCCCGCGCGCTGCAGAAGGTGCAGATCGAGCTCGCGCACTCGGTCACCCCGATCGACATCCTCGACGATGCGCCGCCCGTCGAGGAGCAGGAGGAGGATGGCGAGCTCACGCGCGTGCGGGGCATCGTCAGCATCGATCCGCACACCGCTCCGGCCGCAGGCCCCACGTGGGAGCGTTCGGCTCTCGCCGCCGGTTTCGGGACGGGCCCCGACGCGACGGTCCAGCGCGACACCTCGGGTTGGGCGCCCGGCGGCGCGCCCGCCGACACGGGGGCGGACGCCACCGTGCTGCGACCGCCGACCGCCATCCCGCCGGCCGCGCCGGTGACGAGCGAGGTCGACGAGGGCACGATGCTGCGTGCCCCCCAGCGCACAGCGGCCACCCCCGCGGCGACGGGACCTGCGCCCGTGACTGCCACGACCGCGCCGCCGGCGCGCTCGCGCAAGGGGCTGTGGATCGGCATCATCGCGGCGGCCGTCGTCGCGGTCGTCGTGGTCGGTGCGGTGCTCGTCGCCTCGGCACTGGCGCCGCCCGCCGAGGTGGCGGACCCGCAGGAGACGGCGACGACCGCCCCTGAGCCGCAGGACCCGGTGGCGGACTTCATCGCCGCGCCGGAGAAGAGCGCCAGCACGATCCGAGGCGGCGAGGTGATCTTCCGCTGGGTCAACCCCGATCCGCAGGAGGGCGACACCTACGTCTGGCAGCGGGTGCGGCTCGACGGCGGCGAGGCGGCCGCCGAGAACGTCGCGGAGACGAGCGTCGTCGTCCCGCTCGACGGCGACACGCAGGTCTGCATCGATGTCAGCGTGCGGCGCGAGAACGGCGCGACGAGCGACGCGACACGCCTCTGCGCCTCGTCTTGAGAGGGCGGATCAGCCCCGGTCGAGCACCTTCACGATGACCGACCGGCGGCGCAGCTCCGCGATCGTCCGGGTCTCCTCGTGCGCGTCGCGCCCGAGCGCCTTCACGTCCGTGACGACGAGGACGTCCCCGGCGCCGAGGCGGCCGAACAGTCGCGTGAGCCGGTCCTCCCACGTCTCGCCGGTCTCGGGGGCGGGATGCCGGAACCCGGCGATCGGCACCCCGAACTTCGCGAGCGCCTCGCGCTGCGCGACGATGCTCGGCATGTCGGGGCGCGAGACGACGAGACCGACGAGCCGGGATCCGGCGGGCAGGGCGAGCCACCACTCGGGGCTCGGATCGACCGCGGCGAACCCCGGGGCATCCGTCATCGGGTCGTCGGGGATCGCGATGGTGCGCGACTCGGCGTAGTCGCCGGGTGTCGGCTGGTCGGCGTGTGCGTCCACGGTGATCTCCTCGCTCGCTCCCATTGTGTCCGATGAGGGCGGTGCCGCGAATCCGAGCACGGTCGAGGCCGTCGCCGCAACCCGTTCCGCGCGCGGGATCGGCGGGCGTACCGTTCCGGTATGACCTTCAACCCGGATGCGGACGTACGGGGCTCGCGCGCGACCCGCCGCGGCGGCCGCGGCGCCGTGATCGCCGGCGGTGCCGGCGGCGCGGGAGCCGTCGTCGTGCTGCTGCTGTTCATGTTCACGGGGCAGGACTTCAGCGGCTTCCTCGGCGGAGGCGTCGGGGGTGGCACGTCCCCCGACCAGGGCGTCGTGGAGAACTGCGACAGCGGGGCGGACGCCAACGCGAACGACGACTGCCGCCTGGACGCCGGCGAAGAGGTCATCAACACGTACTGGCAGAGCGAGCTCGACGGCTACGAGAAGCCGCAGCTCGTGCTCGTGGAGCAGCAGGCGCAGACGCCGTGCGGCACGGCATCCAATCAGACCGGTCCGTTCTACTGCCCGACCGATCGCACCGTCTACATCGATCCCACGTTCTGGAGCATCCTGCGCGGACAGCTCGGCGCCGAGGGCGGCGACCTCGCCCAGCTGTACGTGCTCGCCCACGAGTACGGGCACCACGTGCAGAACCTCCTCGGCGTCTTCGAGGAGTACCCGCGCGACGGCACCGGCGAGGACAGCAACGCCGTCCGCACCGAGCTCCAGGCCGACTGCTTCGCGGGCGCCTGGACCGCCGCCGCTCCCGACCAGACGGATGCCGAGGGTCGGCCGTTCCTCCTCGAACCCACGCAGGCGCAGATCGACGATGCGCTGAACGCAGCCGCCGCCGTCGGCGACGACCACATCCAGCAGCAGTCCGGGCAGGTGAATCCCGAGAGCTGGACGCACGGATCGAGCGAGCAGCGACAGCGGTGGTTCATGGCCGGGTACGAGGGCGGCAGCACCGCGTGCGACACGTTCGCGGTCCCGGCGGG
This sequence comes from Microbacterium sp. ARD31, assembly GCF_031844425.1. Lineage (NCBI taxonomy): Bacteria > Bacillati > Actinomycetota > Actinomycetes > Micrococcales > Microbacteriaceae > Microbacterium > Microbacterium sp. ARD31. The sequence goes on along the minus strand of NZ_JAUZVE010000007.1, from coordinate 23,876 downwards.
GGAGCTCTGAGGGCCGCCGGAGGCCCCGACTGCTAGACTGGGCGGGTTGCGGCATCCTTCCCTGGTGCCCCTCGCGTCGTAGAACGCATCATCCGCTGCCGATCCATCGATCGTCGCCGGCGACTCCTTCTCACGGCGAACCCGTCTGCGCACTCGCACCCGGGACACCGATCCGGGCGATCACGCCCGAGTTAGCTCTCTCATGACTGAACCCACGTTCGGCACGCTCGGCGTGCCCGCTCCCCTCATCGCCGCGCTCGCCGCGGAGGGCAAGACCAGCCCCTTCCCCATCCAGGTCGACACCCTGCCCGACACCCTCGCCGGGCGCGACGTCCTCGGCCGCGGCCGCACCGGCTCGGGCAAGACGCTCGCGTTCTCGATCCCGATGGTCGCGCGCCTCGGCCAGGGTCTCGCCGGCGGCACCCGCCGCCGCGGCCGCATCCTCGGTCTCGTCCTCGCTCCGACGCGCGAGCTCGCGACCCAGATCGACCGCACCCTCGCGCCGCTCGCCGCGGCCTACGGCATGAAGACCGCCACGGTCTTCGGCGGTGTGAACCAGAACCGTCAGGTCGAGGCCATCCGCGCCGGCGCCGACATCGTCGTGGCCTGCCCCGGCCGCCTCGAGGACCTCATGCAGCAGAAGCTCGTGAGCCTGGATGCGGTCGAGATCACCGTCATCGACGAGGCCGACCACATGGCCGACCTCGGCTTCCTGCCGGGTGTCACCCGCATTCTGAACGCGACCCCGCAGGGGGCGCAGCGCATGCTGTTCAGCGCGACGCTGGACAACGGCGTCGACAAGCTCGTGAACCGCTTCCTGCAGAACGAGGTGCTGCACTCCGTCGACGAAGCGCACTCGCCCGTCGCCGCGATGACCCACCACGTCTTCCACGTGCCCGGCTCCGACGAGAAGAAGGAGCTCGTGCGCTTCCTCGCCTCGGGCACGGGCCGCCGCATCCTGTTCCTGCGCACCAAGCACGCCGCGAAGAAACTCGCCAAGCAGCTGACGTCGCAGGGGATCCCCTCGGTCGACCTGCACGGCAACCTCTCGCAGCCGCAGCGCGACCGCAACCTCGCCGCCTTCTCGGCCGGCACCGCCCGCGTGCTCGTCGCGACCGACGTCGCCGCCCGCGGTGTGCACGTCGACAACGTCGAGCTCGTCGTCCACGTCGACCCGCCCATGGAGCACAAGGCGTACCTGCACCGCTCGGGTCGCACCGCGCGCGCCGGCGCCGAGGGCGCCGTCGTCACGATCGTCCTCCCCGAGCAGCGTCGCGACGTCGACGAGCTGCTGCGCAAGGCGTCGATCTCGGTCACGCCCGAGACCGTGACCGCGGCATCCGCGTCGGTCGTCGAGCTCGTCGGCGAGGTCGCCCCCCACGTCACGCCGGCCCCCGAGCAGCCGCAGGTCCGCGGTGGTGGGCAGAGCCAGGGCGCCAACGCGCAGCGCAAGCGCGCCGCCCGCGAGGGCCAGGGCGACCGCGGTCGCCAGGGTCAAGGCGGGGGCCGCGGGCGCGGCCAGGGTCGCAGCGCGGAGGCGTCGCGTCGCACCTCCGACGCGCCGCGTCGCGATGCTCAGCCCGCGCGCACGGCCGGTCACGGCCAGGCCGCTTCGCACGGCGCCCCGAAGGCCGCTCCGGCCGGCGGCGCGCGCCGCACCGGCCGTCGCGCCACCGGGGGCGGGTCGCTCACCGTCGGCTCGGTCGTGCGCCAGAACGGCGCCGGCCGCCGCGGCGGTCGCTGACCCGCAGGATTTAGGCCGAGAGCCGCATCCCCTCCACCGGGGTGCGGCTCTCGTCGTCCGTTCGGGTCGGACGTCTCTCAGCCCGCGGCATCCGTCGGCGGCTGGATCACGACGCCGGTGACGTCGATCGTCCGACCGGCGATGGCGGAGATGCGGAACACCGTCGCCTGGCGCGGCGTCGACACGTCGAGCGGCAGGATGACGACCTCGACGCGATGGTCACCGACGGTCAGGATGCCGTGACCGGGCGCATCGACGAACAGCGAGTACGTGCGCGCCCGCATCGGCGGACCGCCGTCCACGGGGGTGCCGGGCTCGGGGGAGCGCGGGAAGATCCGCCGCACGGTCGGCTGCGGCCGGCCCGGGATCTGCCCGCTCTTCATCCGGAGCGGGAACAGAGCGATCACCTGTCCGACGAAGAGCTCGATGATGTCGTCGGGCCCCGTCGAGGATGCAGCGTCGTCAGACGCTGCCACGCTCACGCCGACTCGGAACGGACGAGCTCGCGATCGGAAGAGGCGACCTCGAGCGCACGACGCAGCTGCGTGCTCGAGGTGTGGACGGTGTACGGGAAGTAGACGACCTCGACGCCGACCTCCGCGAACTCGCGCTCGAGGCGGTCGCCCTTCTCGGTGCCGCGCCAGTCGTCACCCTTGAAGAAGTGCGTGAAACCGACCTCCCGCCACACGTCGAGCTTGTTCGGCACCGTCTCGATGTGGACGTGGTCGACGAAGCGGATGCCGCGCACGATGTCGGCGCGTTCCGACGTCGGGATGAACGGATCGACACCCTTCACCTGGTGCAGCATCTCGTCGCTGACCACCCCGGCGATGAGCAGATCGCAGTTGTCCCTGGCATGCCGAAGGATGTTCAGGTGTCCCACGTGGAACAGGTCGAACGCCCCCGCGGCGTAACCGATACGCACAGTCATCGCAAGCTCCCCAGCAAGCAGACAGATCGAGCCCCAACTCGAACCGGGCCCCCAAAGCCCGATGGGGGGAGACTACACCACGGCGAGGTGGGGCGTCACGACTCGTTCCGCGGCCGGTACTCGAGGTAACGGAATCCCGCGCCGCCCGCGGCCATCCCCGCCCCGCGGGCGATGAGCCGTGCACCGCGGGCGCGGTGCGAGACCGATCGGGAGACGGCGCCGACGAGCCATCGGCCGGCGCCCGCCAGCGCTCGGGCGGTGCCGACGAGGACCCACCGGACGCGGCGGGTCAGGCGGCGAGCGGCGCCGCCCGTCAGGACGATGTCGCCGCGGGCGGTCGTCGTGCCCACGCGGAAGGCTCGCCGCAGGACCCACGACGCCGTCGCACGCTCGTCGGGGACGTGATCGATGACGAGGGCGTCCGGTGCCGCGAGGATCCGCGCGCCGCGACGGTGGAGCGCGGACGTGAAGTGGATGTCCTCGCCGCCCGTACGACCGAAGCCCTCATCGAAGCGGATGCCGGTGGTCCGGAGGATCGCGCAGCTGATCAGGAGGTTGTTGGTCGGAGCCACCGGCATCCGCTCACCATCGGCGAACCGCACGCGCCGGAAGAACCCGCCCGCCGTGATCCACGCGGACGGCGGGGAGTCGAAGGTCGATTCCACGCGGCCCGACACCAGGTCCGCCTCGCCCGCCGCCCACGGTGCGACGAGGGTCCGCAGCCAGCCCGGCTCGGGGACCTCGTCGTCGTCGATGAAGACGAGGGCGTCCGCGCCGCGGGCGAGGGCCTCGTCGATCGCACGGTTGCGGACGGCGGCGAGTCCGGGACGCGGCTCGGGCACGTACGCCGCCTTCGCGGCATCCGCGACACCGGCCGCGCTGCCCTCGGGGTCGTTGTCGATGACGAGGACCTCGACGCGCAGGGGCGCCACGTCGTTGCGGTGACCGCCGAGCGCCGCGAGCAGCCTGCCGAGGCGTTCGGGCCGCCGGTAGGACGGCACCGCGATCAGGACGAATGACGCCGTCCCGCTCACGCTCCGCTCCGCCGGGAGCGGATGGCGCGGAGGTAGGCCTCGCGATGACGGATGCCGACGAGTGACCAGCCGCGATCGTCGAGGTCCGGGCCGGCGGCGGGCGGTGTCGCCGCGGTCTGCGCGAACTCCTCGAGGTCGCCGGCGGTGAGGTCGCCGTCGAACATCGAGACCCAGCCCGGCCCGACCTCGTCGGCGAGCGCCGTGTTGACCTCGTTGCGCGGGACGAGCACGGGGCGGCCGAGCGAGAGCGCCGCGAGCGCCGTTCCCGAGTTGTGCATGAACCGGTACGGCAGGACGATGCCGACGGTCGACATGACCGCGCGCGCGAAGTCGTCCTCGGACAGGTAGCGGAGGTCGAGCGAGATCCGGTCGTCGGCGGATGCCAGCGTGCGGATCTCGTCGGCGAGCTCGCGGTTCGACGGGTTGCCGGAGATCCGGAGCCTCCAGTCGGCGAGCCCCGCCGCGGTCGCGCGGAAGGCGGCGATGAGGGATTCGACGCCCTTGTACCGGCGGACCAGCCCTACGAACCCGAGCGTGCGCGGCTCCGCCGGAACGGGATCGACGTCGGCGAACCAGTCGCGGTAGTGCCCGTGGGGGATGACGGCGGACGGGACGCCCGCGCGCACCGGCGAGGACTCGTTGAGACGGATGTGGAAGTCCGCGCGGCGGTCGACCCAGCGCAGCAACAGACGCTCCCATCGCGAGTCGACGTCGGGCAACTCCACGTTGTGGAGCGTGCGGACGATCGCCACCCGCGTGAGGCGCAGGCGTGCGATCAGCACGGTTCCGAAGAGCCGCCGGACGAATCGCTTGAGCGGGGTCGCGCCGCCGAAGAGCGTCTCGGGCCAGTGGAAGTGCAGGGCGTCGTAGCGGCCGAACAGGGCCGTCCGCCGGTCGAAGCGCAGGTGCTCCAGCCCGGGGTCGGCGGCCAGGGCGGCGTCCAGCATGTGGACGTACGGGTTGGATGTGGGCCGGGGGGCGCCGAAGGACTGCATCACGCGCGGGCGGTCACCGGTCGACATAGCCGACAGTCTGGCAGGTTGACGCATCCCCTATGCTCAGACCGGGGACGATGCATCTAGTCGGGGGACGGAGCATACAGCGATGAGCGCATTCGGGGACTCGTACGGTCGGCTGGCCGCGGCGCAGAAGGGCCACGCACGGGGCGCGCCGGCGTACTCGGTGTACATCAACCGGCGCATCGGCAGGGCCCTGGCCGCCGCCGCGCACCAGTGGGGGATCACTCCCGACGGTGCGACCGGCATCAGCGCGCTGCACACCTTCGGCGCGCTCGTCCTGCTGGTGGTCGCGCCCGCGCAGTGGTGGACCGGATGCCTCGTCGCGGCACTCCTGGTCCTCGGCTACGCGTGGGATTCGGCCGACGGTCAGCTCGCCCGCCTGCGCGGCGGGGGCAGCCTCGCCGGGGAGTGGCTCGACCACTTCGTGGACGCCTTCAAGACGGCATCCCTCCACCTGTGCGTCCTCGTCGCGCTGTGGTGGCACACCGACGCACGCGACACCCTGTGGCTCGTGGTGCCACTGGCCTACTGCGTCGTGGCGGTCGTGACCTTCTTCGGGATGCTGCTCAACGACCTGCTCAAGGGCAAGAAGGGCGTCCCGTCGACGCACGCCCGCGGCGGCGGCACGGCGCTGCGCTCGCTCGTCCTCGTGCCGACGGACTTCGGCCTGCTGTGCCTCGTGTTCGTGCTGTGGGGCGCCCCGCCGCTCTTCCTGGCCGCCTACACGCTGCTGCTCGTCGCGAACGCGGTCTTCCTCGCCGCGGCCGCCGTGAAGTGGCACCGCGAGATCCGCGCGCTCGACGTCGCGACCCCCGACGAGCCCGCCGTACCGGCCGCAGGGGTCCTGGCGCCGTGACGCCCCGCGCGGCGGTGGTGATCGTGAACTACGGCGCCAGCGCGATCCTCGAGCCGAACGCCGCGACGGTGCAGCCGCCCGGGGACGGATTCGTCGTCGTGGTCGACTGCTTCAGTTCGACGGACGAACGCGCGCGCATCGACGCGGCCTGCCGGCGCCACGGCTGGGTGCCGGTGCTGCTCGAACGCAACGCCGGGTTCGGCGGCGGGACGAACGCCGGAGCGGCTCTCGCGCTCGAACGCGGCGCCGAGGTCGTCGTCGCGCTCAACCCCGACGCCACGATCGACCGCGAGAGCCTGGCGCAACTCGTGCAGGCGGCCGCCGACGACCCGCTCGCGCTCGTCTCGCCGACGATCCTCGACGGAGCGGGCGGCGTGTGGTTCGGCGGCAGCGATCTCTACCTCGACGACGGGTCGATCGCCGGCGCCCGGCGCCGCGCCGAACGGGCCGGAAGGCCCCGCCACGAGTGGGCGACCGGCGCCTGCTTCGCGATGTCCGCGGAGCTCTGGTCGCGGGTCGGCGGATTCGACGAGGAGTACTTCCTGTACTGGGAGGACGTCGACCTCTCGCGGCGTGTGCTGGACCTCGGCGGTTCGCTGCGCACCCTCCCCGTCACCGCGGTCCACGACGAGGGCCAGACCCATCTCGACGCCGTGCGGGGGCGCGCGAAGTCGGAGACGTACTACTACTTCAACATCCGGAACCGACTCCTCTACGCCGCCAAGCACGGCGACGCGGAGACGGTCCGACGGTGGTCGCGGGCGACCCTCCGGGTGTCGTGGTTGATCCTGATGCAGGGCGGACGCGCGCAGCTGCGCTCCATCCGTCCGTGGCGCGCCCTCGCACGCGGCATCCGCGACGGACGACGCGCCCTCGCCGGCGCACCCGCGAAGGGCCGCGGCTAGCGGCTGCGGGCCGCGCCGCGCAGGCGCTCCACGGCCGACCGCCACGTGTGTCGCGCGACGACCGCGTCGCGGGCCGCGGCATCCGCTCGTCCTCCCCAGGTGCCGTCGATCGCGGCCGCGACGTCCCCGGCGGTCGCCGTCGGCGACACGAAGCGGGCGTAGGTGCCGACGGTCTCGCGGAAGACGGGGATGTCGCTGACGAGGAGCGGCGCACCGAACCACGCCGCCTCCACGGCGGGAAGCCCGAACCCCTCGTCGAGGCTCAGACTGATCGCCAGGGCCGCGTGCGTGTAGAGCCAGGCGACCTCATCGTCGTCGAGGGAGCCGAGGAACACGACCCGTCCCTCGGCGACGGCGGTGCGGAGCCCCTCGGGCAGTTCCGTGCTCACCCCGGAGTGGGCGGAGCCGCCGACGATGTACAGCGGCGTCCGCGGCGTGACCGAGGCGGCGAGACGGGCGCCGTCGATGACCGCGGCGAGATTCTTGCGGACGTTCAAGCGCCCGACCGTGACGGCGAACTCCGCGCCCTCCGGGACGGCGCGCGGGCGGCGCGGAGCGGCATCCGTCAGAGCCGTGGGCACCCCCAGCCCCACCGCGACCGGCGCGAGGCGCGGCGCGAGGCGCGCGATCCGGCGGGCCTCGGTCTCGGTCGACGTCGACACCACCGCGGCGCGGCGGGCCCACGGCAGCATGGGGGCGAAATACAGCCGCTCGCGGCGCGAGAACCACTCGGGGTTGTCGTGGAACATCGCGTCGTGGACGAACACGACGGAGCGTCCCGACCGGGGAGCGTAGTTGTGCACGACGCTCACGTCGGCGCGCGCGGCGCGGGACAGCCGCGGGAGCTCCCAGCGGTTCGAGACGGCGTGCGGCCAGAGCCTCGTGCGCACGACCTCGGCGCCCGCGGGGACGTCCGAGGCGTCGGCATCCCGCCGCAGCGCGAGGATGAGCTCGTCGCCGGGGAACACCTCGGCCCAGGTGCGGATGAACTCCCGCTGCACGGTCCGGTTCGCCCCGGGTCCCCGGCTCCACCAGAACGCATCGAACATGACTCGCATCGTCGCCCCCCGGGGTCATCATACGAGGCCGCCGCGGAGCGCCCGCGAAGATCGCACTTGCGCTGAAGAGCGGGGGGACGTATGTTGTGCACGATCCTGCTGGGGGCGGGATCTCTCGTTGGGGAACGAGAAACGACTTTGGGGGTCGGATCCGCGTGGGGACGATTGATGCTGGGCGTGGCATACGCCGGCTGCGATGGGGGACGCTTATCGCGCTCTCGGGGATGGTGCTGCTCGCCGGCTGCAGCGCCGTAGAGGCGGCGGTACGGCCGATCGCCGTACAGGAGTCGGAGAGTCCTTCTCCCACGCCGATCGACCCGGATGCGCCGGCACCGACGCCGTCCGTCGAGGCGGATGCGCCGACGAAGGCTCCCGCCGCCGAGGTCGAGACCGGCCCGATCGACGAGCCGATCGAACTGTCGACGGGTCTGGTGATCGAACTGGACTCGGTCTCGGCCACCTCTGTGACGGCGGCGACCCCGGGCGAGGTGTCCGGCCCCGCTGTGGTCGTGAAGCTCACCGCGCGCAACGACTCGCGCGAGACGGCCGACCTCGACTCCGCGGTCGTCACCCTCACCGCCGCCGACGGCGAATACGGCATCGGCACCACCGCCGGGCCCAACACGCCTCTCGCCGGCGACCTCGAGCCGGGCGACTCCGCCTCCGGTTCGTATGTCTTCATGCTCGACCCGGCGGCGGATCGCTCCGTGACCGTGAGCGTCAACTACTCGGCCGGGGAGCCCGTCGCCGAATTCTCGGGAAAGACGGACTGATGATCCACAACGCAACGACTCGGAAGCCGTCGAAGCTGACGCGCGCCGTTAGCATCCTCGCGGCTGCGGTGCTGATCGGTACCGGGATGCTGGCAGTGTCGCCGGCCGCCCACGCCGCGGAACCCCTCTCGCCCGACCCGGCTCCGCTCCTGCAGCGCGACGCCGACGTCGCCACCGCCGACGCGCTCCCGACGGTGCAGATCGACGACGGTTACGTGTGGGCGCAGACGATGGTCGGCAACACGGTCTACGCCGCGGGTTCGTTCACGAACGCCCGGGCACCGCTCGCCGCTCCCGGCACGAGCCTGACGCCGCGGTCCAACATCCTCGCCTACGACATCACCACGGGCGCCTTGAAGCCGTTCGCCCCGCAGGTCAACGGTGTCATCAAGGCCATCACCGCCTCGCCCGACGGCAGCCGGATCTACATCGGCGGGTCCTTCAACTCCGTCAACGGCTCGACCCGCTTCAACTTCGCCGCCCTCGACGCCACGACAGGCGCTCTCGTGCCCGGATTCGCTCCGTCGGTCGGCGGGACCGGCGTCTACGCCGTCGCCGCGACGGGCAGCACCGTCTACGTCGGCGGCCGCTTCACGCAGGGCAACGGCGTCGCGCGCGCCAACCTCGCCGCCTTCAGCGCGAGCAACGGCGCATTGATGTCCTGGGCGCCCACCACCGACCTCCAGGTCGACGCGATGGTCATGGAGCCGGGCAACCAGAAAGTGATCATCGGCGGTCGCTTCTACACCGTCAACGGCGTCGGTGGCGAGCAGCGCGGCATCGGCGCGCTCGACCCCGCGACGGGAGCGACCGTCCCGTGGGCGGTGACGTCCATCATCAAGAACGGGTGGGCCGAGGGTGGCAACGCCGGGAAGAGCGGCATCTTCACGCTGGCTACGGATGCTGGTGGCGTCTACGGGACCGGATGGACCTTCGCCGACGCGGCGACCGGCAACATCGAAGGCACGTTCGCGGTCGACGCCGGCGCGGGGAACCTCCGCTGGCTCGCGGACTGCCACGGTGACCACTACGGCGTCTGGTCGACGGGCAAAGTCGTCTATTCGACGAGCCACACCCATCAGTGCGACACGGTCAGCCTCTGGCCCGAGCAGCCGACCCGACAGTTCCGTTACCTCGAGGCGTACACGGCCGATGCTCGCGGCACGCTGCCCCGCACGCCGAGCGAGAGCTCGATCTACAAGAACTGGGCGGGTACACCGTCCCCGTCCGCGTACGCCTGGTACCCCGACTTCACCGTGGGCAACACCTCCGGGCTCGGGCAGGCGGGCCTCTCGATCACGGGAACCGGCGACTACATCTCCGTCGCCGGTGAGTTCGGCAGCGTCAACAACCAGCGGTACCAGGGCATCGTGCGCTTCTCGACGAAGCCGTCGACGGGAGCCAAGCAGGGTCCGCGCATCGCGACTGCGAGCTGGACGCCGAGCGCGCGATCGATCGCGGCCGGCGAAGCCCGCGTGCAGATCCAGGCGAACTGGGACCGCGATGACATGAACCTCACCTACGAGCTCCGCCGCAGCGGGCGCTCCACCCCCGTCGCGACGACCACCGTCGCCTCGACGTGGTGGCAGCGGCCGGGCATCGTGATGAAGGACACCGACGTCGTCGCCGGGCAGACCTACACCTACACGGTGGTGGCTCGCGACGGCAACGGCAACACCGTCCAGAGCTCTCCCGCGACCGTCACGATCACGTCCGCATCCGCATCGGCGTACGCCACGGCGGTCATCGAGGACAGCGCGACCCACTACTGGCCCCTGGGCGAGGACTCCGGCACCGCCGGCTTCGACTGGGCCGGGAGCGACGACCTCACCGTGAACGGCGCGACGCGCGGCGTCACGGGACAGAACCAGGCCACGCCCACGAAGGCGACGCAGTTCGCCGGCGGGGACAGCTCCTTCGCCTCGACCGCCACGTCCGAGGCGGGCCCGAACACCTTCTCCGTGGAGGCTTGGTTCAAGACCACCAGCACGTCCGGCGGCAAGATCGTCGGATTCGGGAACAACGCCGGCGGGACCTCCGGCAGCTACGACCGGCACGTCTACCTCAGCAACGATGGTCGGTTGACGTTCGGCGTGTACCCGAACAGCGTCCAGACGCTCGAGAGCGGGCCCGGCTACAACGACGGCGCCTGGCACCACGTGGTGGCCAGCCTGTCGCCCGAGGGGATGCGGCTCTACGTCGATGGCGCCCTCGTCGGCGGCCGATCGGACATCACGTCCGCGCAGGGGTACAACGGCTACTGGAAGGTCGGTGGCGACAACACCGGCGGGTGGCCCAACCGTGGCAGCAGCAACTACCTGTCGGGCACCATCGCCGACGTCGCGGTCTACCCGACGGCGCTGAGCCTCGACGCCGTGGCTCGCCACTACGCCGCGAGCGGCCGCGGGACGACGCCCGCTGCGGCACCGTCCGACACGTACGGCAAGTCCGTCTACGCGCTCAACCCGTCGGTCTACTGGCGCCTCGATGAGACGTCCGGTTCCGCCGCGGCGGATTCGAGCGGTGCGGGTTACATCTACCCGGGTACTTACTTCGGTGGGGTGACCAAGGGAGCTCCGAGCGCGCTCGCCACCGGCGCGGGCTCCTCGATCACGCTGAGCCCCAACGGGCAGACCGGCGTCACGGGCGACAAGCAGGTCTTCAACCCGACCACGTACTCGATGGAGACGTGGTTCAAGACGACGAGCACCGACGGTGGCAAGCTGATCGGCTTCGGCAGCAGCCGCACGGGCGAAAGCGGAAGTTACGACCGCCACGTCTACATGAGCGGTAACGGAGCGATCAAGTTCGGCGTGTGGAACGGATGGGCCGGCATCATCCAGAGCGGTCCGGGGTTCAACGACGGCGAGTGGCACCACGTCGTGGCCACGCAGTCGTCCGCCGGTATGCGTCTCTACCTGGACGGCCAGCTGGTCGACCAGAACGACATCGCGACTGCCCAGAACTACAGCGGATACTGGCGGATCGGCGGCGACAACGGCTGGGAAGGAGCGACGTACTGGACCGGTTCCCTCGATGAAGCCGCCGTGTATCCGACGGCGCTGACCGCCGCGCAGGTGACGGATCACTTCCGCACCGGCTCCGGGCTGCAGCCCCCGAACGGAGAGCCGCGGGATGCGGCGTTCACCGCCGACGCGACAGGTCTGACCGTCGCCTTCGCCGGTACGGCGACCGATCCCGACGGGGACCCTCTGACCTACCAGTGGAATTTCGGGGACGACACCTCCGATTCCGGTGCGACGGTCTCGCATCGCTTCGCTGCCGCCGGCACGTACCGGGTGACGCTCACCGTGACCGACGAGCGTGGCGGCTCCACGCAGCGCGCCGAAGACATCACGGTCACCCACGCGGCGCCGGTCGCGAAGTTCACGTCCGCGTCCGACGAACTCGAAGTGACGACGGATGCCTCTACGACTTCGGCATCCGACGACGCAACCCTCATCTACGACTGGAATTGGGGGGATGGGTCCGCGCACTCGACCGGCGTGACCGCGTCGCACGTCTATGAGGAGGACGGTGATTACACGATCACCCTCACGGTGACCGACAGCCTCGGAGGTACGTCGACGTCGGAGCGTTCCGTCTCGGTCGCCAAGGTTCCGGCGGCTGCGTTCGTGGCAGCGGACGCCTTCGGTCGCACCGCCTCGTCCGGATGGGGAACCGCTGATGTCGGCGGCACATGGTCGCTCCTCAGCGGCAGCGCATCGGTAGCCTCGGTCCAGGACGGCAAGGGACAGCTGACCCTGCCGGCCGGCCAGACACGCACTCTGGCGCTGACGTCGACGGTGCGCGACTCCGAGAGCAGGGCCGACTACACGCTGGTCAATGCCCCCTCCGCGGGCGCCGGCTACGTCGGCCTCGGCGCTCGTCGTATCGGATCGAACTTCTACAACCTCCGGGTGTGGCATCGAGACACAGGGGCGGTGTGGCTCGTTGCACAACGCGGCACCACAGTCATCACGTCGAAGCTGATCAGTGGTCTCACCTGGAAGGCAGGAGACAGCTTCTCGCTCCGAGTCGATGTCACCGGCACCAATCCCACGTCCATCCGCGCGAAGGTATGGAAGCAGGACGCTTCTGAGCCGACGGCGTGGCAGTTGGAAACGACTGACTCCACGGCGGGCATGCAAGAGGCCGGTGCGCCCCTCCTGCACTATGCGATGGCGGGAACGGCGACCGTCCCCGGGACGGTGAAGTTCGACAACCTGACGGTCCGCGACACTCAGAGTGAGCCTGCACCCAATCAAGCACCGGTCGCCGCCTTCTCGTCTTCGGTCGCAAATCTGACGGCTTCTGTGGACGCATCGTCGTCGTCGGATGCCGACGGATCGATCGCTTCGTACTCGTGGAACTGGGGAGATGGCTCCCCGGCTTCGACGGGAAAGACAGCGTCGCACATCTACGAGTCGGCGGGTGACCGGATGATCACTCTGACGGTCGTCGACGACGACGGTGCGTCCCACACCGCCACAAAGACGGTGACCACCAGCTCGCCCGCACCGAATCAGGCACCGGTCGCGAGTTTCTCTTCGTCCGCCTCGGATCTGACCCTGTCTGTCGACGCTTCAGCATCGTCGGATCCGGATGGTTCGATCGCCACATATTCCTGGGCGTGGGGTGACGCGTCCGAGGACGGACTCGGCGCGAAGACCTCGCACTCCTTCTCGGCAGCGGGAAGCTACGAGGTGACCCTGACCGTCACCGATGACGACGGGGCGACTAACTCGGTGAAGAGGACCGTGACGGTCACTGCCCCTGCTCCGGCCCACGTGCTCGCGCGCGACGCGTTCGAACGGACTGCGTCGAACGGATGGGGATCGTCCGACCTCGGCGGCAGCTGGACGATCAGCGACGGCGCAGTGAGCGCGGCAAGCGTGGGCGGCGGAGTCGGGAGGTTCGCTCTCAACGCCGGGAGTACGCGCACCGCGCTGCTGTCCCAGACACCGGTCCGCAACTTCACAGCCACTGCCGACTTCACGGTCGACGTGTCGTCTGCGAGCGGATCGGGTTACGCCGGGATCGTTCCGCGGCGATCCGGCAGCAACTTCTACGCGGTGAGCGCGTGGCTCCGATCGGACGGCAAGATCTGGCTCGTCGCTCAGCGCGGCTCGACCGTCCTCCAGACGACGACGACCACCGGTCTCACCTACAAGGCGGGGGACAGCTTCTCGCTCAAGGTGGAGGCCTCCGGAGCGTCGGGCACAACCGGGCTCCGGGCGAAGCTGTGGCAGAAGGGGGCGACGGAGCCCACCGCGTGGCAGCTCGTCGCTTCAGATACGGACGCAGCGCTGCAGGCGGCGGCACCAGCCGGTCTGCGTGCCTCGCGTGCGTCGTCATCGACCAGTGCGATGACCGTCTCCTTCGATGAGTTCCGCATCTCGCCGATCGACTGACGCAACGGAGGCCGGCCGGGCTGCGGAAGCCCGCTCGGCAGGCAGGACCGAACACGGGAGAGGGGAGCACATGCCGAGCGCGATAGTCATCTCCGCGGGGCTGGCGGCGTGCATCGCCGCGGGCCTCGCCGCCGTTTTCCTCATCCGCGCGGCGCGACTCAGCTTCGTCGTGTGGATCCTCTCTGTGTTCTTCCTGCCCGTGTGGGTGGGTGTGAACGTCGGCTTCTTCATGTCCGCGATCACCCTCCTGACAGTCCTCTTCGTCGCCCTCCACAGCGGACGATTCCGGTTGTCGGGGCCCGACGCTTTCATGCTCCTCTTCACCGGGCTCGTCGTGCTGCTCTTCGCGGCGAAGCAGGTGGAACTGACGTATGCGGTCTCGGGGATCCTGGAGCTGGTCCTGCCCTATTTCTGGGGGCGGATCGTCTACGAGCGTGTCGGTTCGGCTACCGTCACCGCGTGGGTGGCTGGGGTAGCGGTGGGCGTGGCGGCGCTGGCCATCGTCGAATTTGTGACGGGGACGAATCTGTTCGTGGCCATCCCCGGTTCCGAGCCGCTCAAGGAGACATGGGCAGAGCTCCAGCCACGCGCGGGATTCGTGCGCGTCGAGGGCGCTTTCGGACACTCCATCGCGTTGGGTGGCGCACTCGCCATGTCAGCGGCGTTCGTGCTGGCGTCGCGGGCGAAGGCATGGATGAAGGCGTTGGGTCTGGCGATCGTCGGCCTCGCGGTCGTCCTGACCTTCAGCAGGATCGGCATCGTCACCTTCGTCCTGACGGTGGTTCTCTCGCTCATCCTCCTTCGTACCGTGGGCGCAGCGACGCGGTGGGCGGTGGGCGGTCTCCTCATCGTCGCGGCGGCGATCCTGGTTCCGTTCCTCGACACCGTCTTCGCCGACGCGGGCGGTGAGGCGGGGGGGAGCGCGGACTATCGCGGTGGTCTGACGGTTCTGCTGAGTCAGGTGCGACTCATCGGCGGTGCTTCCGAGTGGGAGAGCCTCGTCGTCGGCGATGTCTATCTGGGCAACTTCCGGGCATCCATCGACAATGCGTTCATCGCTCTCCTGCTGCGATACGGCTATCTGCCGACGGCGGCTCTCTTCGCGGTCTACGCCGCCGCCGTCGTCCTCGCGGTGCGGTCCAGAGCTCTGTCGCCGGGGCTCGTGGCGATCGTCGCGCAGGTTCCGGGTCTGTTCGCGGTCGCGTTCATCACTCAGTACGGGATCCTGCTCTGGTTCATCGTCGGTGTGACCGTCGGGCAAATCACGGCGAGTGGACGGCCCACACCATCAGACGAAGCGCCGCGTCCGAAGTTCATGATCATGGATGGTGCCGCTCTCGGCACGTCCGCAAAGGGGAGAAGAAGTGTCGCGACGTCCGGAAAGTAAATCCAGAAGGTCCCCGATGGCGACCGCGAGGGAATCGCTGGCGGCGTGGCGACGCATCGCCCCGTTCTTCTCGAAATCTCGGGGAAAGATCGCCCTCATCTCCGCCGCCTCCGTCGTCGCGGGGCTCCTCGAGGCTGTGCTGCTCACGCTGATAGCGGCCCTCGCCCTCGCTCTCGCCGACGATCGCGACGTGCGCGTGGGCCTCGGTGGAATCACCTGGGATTTGGCGACTCCTGTGGCTTTGGGACTGGGCATCGCCCTGGCGGTTCTGCGCGGCATCCTGCAGCTTTGGGTCGTCTACTTGCCCGCCGTCATGGGCGGGCAGGCGATGGTGGACCTGCGGACTCGGCTCTTCGATGCCTTCGTCGGCGCTGCGTGGCGGTCGAAGGCGTCCGAGCGCGACGGTGGCTTCCAATCCGTCATGCTGAACCAGGTGCGCGCGACGTCCGAAACGATCGTCCTCATCGCCGGCATCATCTCCGCTGCGTTGATGTTCGCCAGTCTGCTCGTGTCTGCGGTCGTGATGAGCCCCGTCGCGGCTGTGGTGATCACCGTCGTGTCGTTGGTGCTCTTCGCCGCCCTCCGCCCGCTTTCGAACTCCTTGCGCAAAAGCGCGACCGTCCTGAGCTCGGAGAACATCGAGTACGCGAAGACCACGCAAGAAGCCGCAGCGCTTGCCGAAGAGACGGAGGTGTTCGGAGCCGGCGCCGCTTACCGAGGTCGGTTCTACGCCCAGCTGCGAGCGGTGCAGATCCCGTCCCAGCGCGTGCGCTTCCTCTCAGCAGCGGTTCCGTCCTTGTACCAGAGCGTGGCGCTTCTGGTCCTGGTCCTGGCGCTCGGTGTGGTCGCACTCGTCGGAGCCGGCAACGTCGCGACGCTGGGAGCCGTCGTTCTGATCCTGGTCCGCGCCGTCACTTATGGACAGCGAGTACAGACGGTGATCTCCTCCGTCGACGAGAAGCTACCCTTCGTGCATCACCTGGCTGATGCGATCGAGCGTTACGAGTCACAGCCGCAGAATCCTGGTCGACGGGGCGCAGATCACATCGGTGACTTGACGATGAGCGGCGTCGGGTTCCACTACGAGGGGGGCGCGGATGTGCTCCGTGACGTCTCCTTCTCTGTGAGGCGTGGTGAGACGATCGGCATCGTGGGTCCCTCGGGTTCCGGAAAGTCGACCTTGGTGCAGCTCCTCCTCCGGCTCCGGGAGCCCACAGAGGGGACATTCTCGGTCAACGGTATCGATGCGTCTGACATCGATCGCGAGGACTGGCGACGGATGGTGACGTACGTCCCGCAGTCGCCTCAGCTCTTCTACGGGACGGTGCGCGAGAACATCCGGTTCTTCCGTGAGGACGTCGACGACGCGGCCGTCGAGGATGCCGCGCGCCGCGCTCACCTTCACGAGGACATCCTCCGACTTCCCCAGGGTTACGACACCATCGTCGGAGCCAGGGCGTCCCTGGTCTCCGGTGGTCAGAAGCAGCGGATCTGCCTCGCGCGTGCCCTCGCCGCTCGCCCGGCGGTCATGATCCTCGATGAGCCGACGAGCGCTCTGGACGTCAAGTCGGAGGAATCCGTCCAAAGATCGCTGCAGGACCTGGCGGGGGACACCGTGGTGTTCTTGGTCGCTCATCGTCTGTCGACGCTCGCGATCTGCGATCGGGTCATGGTGATCGCGGACGGCACGATCGTCGGGCTGGACAGCGCAGAGAACCTCATGGACGACAACACCTACTTCAGAGAGGTCAGCGAGATCTCGAGCCGCGCCGCCGTTCAGGGCCCTGCGCGTCAGTCGAAACGGGGGTGACCGCGTGAGCCGCATGTCTCACGAGCAGTCGCGATGCGACCGAGGGCTCACGAGGAGGGCCGGATGAGCGCAGAAGTACTTTTCGTCTGCCACGCCAACGTCTGCCGATCGCGACTGATGGAGCATGAGTTCCGAGCTGCACAGAAGGAAGTCGGCCCGGAGCGGTGGCGATCATCGAGCGCGGGTGTGGCTGCCGTGGGGGGACATCCCCCCTGTGAGGCGGTGCTTCAGCTGGGCCTTGGCTCGCCCCTTGGTGCGCGGTCGCGACGGGCGGACCGAGGCGCCGTGCAGCTCGACGGCGATGCTCTGCAGACGGCCGGACTCGTGATCACTGCCACTCGAGCGGAGCGCGCGGAGGTTGCGCTCCTCGACCCGACGATGCGGTCTCGTACCTTCACACTCCGTGAGGCCGTCGCACTCGCTCGCATCGAGCCCAACTATGTCCCGGTTCAGACAGGGGTGAACGCCGACGATGTTCTGGCTGCCTTCGCCGAGTCACTCGACCGACATCGCGGCAGCGTCCGTGCAGAGCAGATTTCGCCTCGCCGCCGCTGGTCGCGCCGGCGCGGGGGTGCGACCAACTTCGATCTCGACATCGCTGATGCGCACAACCGGCGTCCTCGTGATCATCACAAGGTGCTGAGCATCGTTCAGGCTCAGGCCAGAGCGCTGCACGGGCAGCTGTCGCAGTTCGCAGAACACCACGAACACCTCGCCACCTGACCGCGCGCATCAGCCGGTCGGCGCGACTGGTCCTCAGCCGGACTTCTCGACGCCTGCGGCGCGGACCGGGCTGACCGGACCGTAGTACTCGCCGGCCTTCTTGTCGTGCCGGGCGCGGTTCAGAATGCTTCCGAGGACGCGGGCTCCGGCGCCCTCGAGCAGTTTGATCGCTTTCGCCGCATTCGGCCTGCGGGTCTTCGTCGCGTCGGCGACGAACAGCACGCCATCGACGGAGGGGGCGAGGAGGCTCGCGTCCGCCACGTTCAGTACCGGAGGGGCGTCCACGACGACGAAGTCGTAGCGACTGGCCGACTGTTCCAGGAGATTCGCCAGCGCTTCAGAGGCGAGGATCTCCGCAGGATTCGGGGGAGTGCCGCCTGACGGAAGGACGTCGAGGGTCGATGACCGGAAGGGGTATTTCGCGGTGTCGAAGTCGTGCACCTTCAACAGGACGGACGTCAATCCGACCGCATCTTCGATGCCGAAGAACGTGTGCACTTGCGGGCGTCTGAGATCGGCGTCGATGAGCAGGACCCGATGATTGAGGTCAGCGAGAGTCAACGCGAGGTTCACGGCGACTGTCGACTTGCCCTCTCCGGGAGAACTGGACGTGACGAGAAGTGTCGAGACGCGAGAGCCGACATTGGCATAGGTGAGCGCAGACCTCAGGCGGCGGAACTCCTCCGCTGATCGGCCCAAGGGCTCCTGAGCGATGCCGGCGGCGCGATGAGAGAGAAGAGGGGCTCGGGTGATGACGCCGAGGACGGGTGTGCCGCTCACGCGCGCCAGGATGTCCTCGTTACGGACGCGTGTGTCGGCTGCGCTGATGATCAGGGAGACGGCGATCCCGAGGATGCCACCGACGAGCAGCCCGACCAATGCGTCGCGCGGCTTGTTCGGCGACGACTGCGAGGTGGGCACGACAGCCTCGTCGATGGTTTCGGCCACGATCGTGGGGGCGCCCGCGGCCCCCTTCGGGGAGATCTCCAGCACAACGTCGGCGAGTTCGGCGGCGATCGCGTTCGAGAGAGCCGCCGCCCGCTCGGCGTTCGTGGTGGTGGAAGTGATGCGCAGGATCACGGTGTCCTGCGGGATCGTCACGTCGATGGAGCGAGCCAGGTCACGTGGAGTCGTGTCGATTCCGAGCTCTTGGATGACCGGCTCGAGGACCCGCGACGTCGTCGCGAGCTGAGCGATCGACAGCATCTGATTCTGCGTGTACGTCGAACCCTGATTGAGATCGGACGCGCTCGCCCCCTGGTTGAGCGCGAAGTAGAGCGAGGACGTCGACTGGTACTGAGGGGTTTCGAGCGCGGACACGCCGAACGCC
Organism: Microbacterium sp. ARD31; assembly: GCF_031844425.1. Classification (NCBI taxonomy): domain Bacteria; kingdom Bacillati; phylum Actinomycetota; class Actinomycetes; order Micrococcales; family Microbacteriaceae; genus Microbacterium; species Microbacterium sp. ARD31. Next base: position 4,892 of record NZ_JAUZVE010000007.1, on the reverse strand, counting down.
GATACGCCGCCGACGACGGCGAAGACGGCGATCCCCCACCAGAACTTCCGCAGCGCGTTCAGCAGCCAATGACCGGACCGAGGCGTTGTGTCCGCCATGGCTCCCCCTCCCCCAGAGTCCTCCCACTCTACCGGCGCAGAGCCCTTCACGACAGCGAACGCCGGTCTCGAGACGCCGGTGCGCTGGCGTATCGGTCGGTGCCGGAACCCCTCGAGTGATGATCCCCTGATGAGGGAGTTCTCATGCGGAGAGAGTCGGTCTAAGTGCCCTGATACCGTCAGCGGATTCTCCCCAGCAGGTTCACCCGACCTGCCCTGCTGACGGCCCCGACACCCCTGCTCGAAGAGAGACCTCATGTCCCGACGCTCCCGGCCCACAAGAACGGGTGCACTGCTCCTGGCTCTCCTCCTCGGCATGGCTGTCGCGAGTGGGTCCGGTGAGCCCGCCGCGGCCGCGACCGCGGTGTACGTGAAGGACGCCATGGCGCGATCCGTCGGGAAGGGATGGGGCATCTCCGACCTCGGGGGTTCCTGGACGACGGGGCCCGGAGCCGTGGCATCCGTTCGTGATGGCCGGGGGTGGATCTCGAGCCCGCAACCCGGACGCACAGCACGAATGTCCCTCGGCGGCACGATGCGGGATGTCGACTCCACCTTCTCGCTTTCGGTTCCCAGCGTGCCGACATCGGGCACCGGTCTGTACCTCTCCCACGGTGTTCGCGCGACGTCAGGCGGCGCTTACGTCGTCGGGGTCCGCATCATGGTGGGGGGTGTCGTCGAACTGAGCGTCCAAAAGCGGTCCGGAGTCACAGTCGGTACCTTCTCGTCGGGGCGCTTGCGGGAGAGGGTCCGGCCAGGCGGAACTGTCGATGTCCGTATCCAGGCGATCGGGTCGACGACAGTCGCCCTCGTCGCCTCCGCCCGGGTGGCAGGCTCCGCGGACGCTGCGGGGCGAACCCTGACGTACTCCGACTCATCCGCGAAGCGGATCGCAGGCGCCGGAGGGGCGGACTTCTCGTTGTATACGTCGTCATCGAGCGCGACGCTCCCGCTGGGAGTGGACGATCTGAAGATCTCGGCGCCCGGGGTCGTGCCGCCGAGGCCGACCCCTGCGCCGGAGCCCATCCCTGCACCGGGGCCCGTGCCTGGGGCCGGACAAGTGATCGCCGGCGCGCGGTCAGCAGCCGGGGCGAGCGCTCCAGGCTCCGTCGCTTACGAGGTGCCGGCGAACGCGGTAATCGTCTCGCCCAAGGGGAACGACTCCGCGGTCGGTACGGCTGCGGCACCGGTCCGTACGATAACCGCTGCTCTGCGGAAGGTTCGCAATGGAGGAACCGTCGCACTCCGCGGCGGCGTTTACCACGAGAGCGTCATCGTCCCGCCTCAAAAGCGCGTCACCCTTCAGCCCTACGGCTCCGAAGCAGTCTGGCTGGACGGCGCGGAGACAGTGACAGGCTTCCGCGCATCCGGCGATGTGTGGGTTCGCTCCGGATGGACCCAGCAGCTGGATGCCAGCCCGACGTTCGTTCGAGGGGCACCTGATGGTGCTGCGGAGGGATGGAAGTTCATCGACCCCGCTCATCCGATGGCGGCTCATCCGGATCAACTGTGGATCGACGGGAAGCAGCTGACACAGGTGTCATCGCGATCCAAAGTGACTCCGGGCAGCTTCTTCGTCGACCCTGCGGCGGACCAGCTCGTCGTGGGGTCGGACCCGAACGGGAGGAGGGTGGAGGCGAGCACCCTCGTCAGTGCTCTTTCCGTCCGCTCCGAAGGTTCGGTCGTCCAGGGAATTGGCGTTCGCAGGTACGCCACGAGCGTTCCGGACATGGGCACCGTCATCATCGCGGCGAAGGGCGTCACGCTGTCGAACGTCACCATTCGGGACAATTCGACCACGGGGCTTTACACCTGGTCCACGCAGACCACGCTCTCGCATGTGTCGGTCATCGGCAATGGGCTCCTCGGTGCAGGCGCAGCCCAGGCTGACGGGCTCGAGATCCGCGGGATGCTGTCCTCGGGGAACAATCGAGAACGATTCAATAGGGCGCCCGTCTCGGGTGCATTGAAGATCCACAGCTCCTCGGGTGTGAGGGTGGTCGACAGCGTCTTCGCGGACAATTACGGACAAGGACCGTGGTTCGATGAGTCGAATGACGGCGTGGTGTTCGCCGGCAATGACAGTCTCCGCAACACGGGTAACGGCCTCGTCTTCGAGCTCTCCGAGCGCGCCGTCATCGCGGACAATCTCGTGGCTGACAACGGGATCAACGGGATCTACATCGTGAACGCGGGTTCCGCGTCGATCTGGAACAACACCGCGGTCGGGAACGAACGGAATATCGCCGTCACTCAGGACGCGCGACGCTCGAAGAATCCAACCATCCCGTGGATGAGCAAGAACATCGTGATCGCCAACAACGTCTCCGCTGAACCGAAGGGAACGTGCCTGGTGTGCGTCGACGACTTCTCGCGGTCCCTCGTGGGCGGGCAGATGGTGACGCGAGCGGAGGGCAACTTCTATCACCGCGCATCGCCCACGGCGACCCGCTGGTTCGCGATCTACTCGCGCGGCGCGGCCGGATCCTCCGAAGGCTTCGCGACGCTCGCCGACTTCACGTCCGCCACCGGGCGGGACAAGCGGTCGGTGCTGGTCGAGCAAGCGGCATCCCCGGTTCACGACGACTACTCGCTGCGATCGGCGACGGCTTCGCGGCAGACCTCGATCGCGGTACCCGTCCCCGCTCAGATCGCGGGCGTCTCCGACCTGACGACGGGTGAGGTGAGCCTCGGCGCGCGCTTCCGGTGACCCACGGCGCGACGGACGCGCTCCATTCCGCGGGTCCACACGATCGCCGGGAGATACCGTCGGCGGAAGCGCCGGATGAACGTGCCTGCGGCGGCGGCATCCGGGAACAGGCCGAAGGTGGTCCACGCCTCGGCGATGCGGGCGAGGGTGGCGGGGTCTGCTGCGGCGAGCACCTGGCGGTGCACGGCGAACACGGCCGCGTCCTCTCGGCGGTGCTCCGCGATCGCGGCGCGGACGCCGTCGATGGATGCCGCCTTCGGCCACACTGCGGGTGCCGGGAGCGACCGGTTGTTGCGCAGCGCGGCCAGGCCCGGACCCCGCGTATCGATCCAGCCCGCGTAGAGGAAGAACTCGAGCAGCTTGCGGCGCTCGAACTCCTCCGGGAACGTGCGGCCCGACCGCCGCTCGATGTCGTCCATGACAGCGCGGACGGTGTCGGTGTCGAAGACGAAGGGCGTGGCGGTGGGCGGGAACGCGGCGACCGCCCGTTCGGTCTGGTGCGCATCTGCGCCGAGGTAGGTGAGGGTCCTCACGAGTGACTCGCGGAGCGGATGCGTCGTGTACGGATGCGAGCGTCCGAACGCGCGACCGGTGAGGTCGACGAAATCCGCGGCGCTCGCCGCGCGCGTGAAATGGTTCTTCGCATCGAGGACCACGTAATGAGGAGTCCGGATCCGCCGGGCGATCGCGAGTTTGGCTGCCTGTTGGCTCCGCCAGCCCCCGGTGGCGCCGGGGTCGATCAGCTCCCGCGTGCGCACGATGCGCACCCTGTCCTGCAGAGCTCCGTACTCCCGCAGGAGGCGGCGACGGGAGGGCCCGCTCAGTCCGAGGACGCTGTTGTCGAGGATGAGCATCTCCTCGACGCTGGCGGGGTCGAGATAGCGGGCCATCGAGCGGGCCTGTAGTTCGAGAAGCGGGACCTCGGCCTCGAAGACGACGGTCACGAAGGTGAGGGGCGACATCATCGGGTCGCCTCGACGAGGTGCTGTACGTCGGCGAGGAGCCGCTGCCCCCGCTGCTGCGCCTGCCGTGCCTGGTCGGCCAGGGACGGGTCGTCGACGGCGGCGAGGATCCGGTCGGCGACCTCCTCGGAGCCGCTCGCGTCCACGACGTGCGGCCAGCCGAGCTCACCCATGAGGGGCGCGAACTTGCGGGAGTAGGCCATCGCGATCGCGGGGGTTCCCGTCGACAGGGCGTTCAGGCAGGCGTGCATGCGCGCCCCGATGACGAGGGATGCCCCGGCGATGACCGCCCGGGCGTGCTCGAGGTCGCGCGGCACGACCAGCCCCAGGCGCCCTTCGTACTCCGCGTGCAGCTCGGTCGCCACCGGGACGTCGTTGTCGGGGTCGGCGGAGTCGAGGACGTGGGGGAACAGGGTGACGGAGCGGCCGCGGACGAGAAGTCCGTCGATCACCGCGCGGATCTGGCGTCGGTACGCCTCGGGGTCTCCGTGACGGGTCGACCGCCAGAGCAGTCCCGAGACGTTGAGCAGGACGTCGTGACCCCGCTCGGCCACGGGCTGGTCGATGCCGAACACGAGGTCCGTCGTCGTGAGGTCGACGGGTCGCCCGAGCGTCGCCGACGCTGCGGCGCTCAAGGGATCGCGGGCGAGCACGAGCCGGGAGCGGTGCACGTCACGCCGAGCGAGCAGCCGCGACCGGCGCGAACCGAAGGGGCCGATCGTCTGCGGCGCCAGGACCGTCGGGACGTGTCGACGCGCCGCGAACTCGTGGATCATCGACATCGTCGTGTGCCGCGGGAGGCCGTAGATGTCCGAGAAGCTGTCGCCGGACCGGGTGTCCCAGTAGAGGTCGAACCCGTCGAGCCAGTCGCGCATGCCGCGGCGGCCGGTCACCCACTCGCGGACGAGACCACGCGGGGACCACGTGACGGCCTCGGGCTTCGAGCCGTAGTTCATGTACACGAACTCCGCCTGCGGCCAGATGCGGCGGAGCAGGTCTTTCGACCCGCGCCCGAGGGCGCGGACGCCGAGGTTCGGTGAGGTCTCATCCGTCCAGGCGAGGAGGATGCGCATGGGGTGTCCTTTCCAACCGTCGGGCCGCGGTGCCGCACACCGCGGCCCG
>NZ_JAUZVE010000006.1:0-317371 GCF_031844425.1 Microbacterium sp. ARD31 | reverse complement strand
TGTGCCGGCGAACACCCGGTTGGCGGCGGGCAGGGTGTCGACGGTGCGCATCGCCCGCTCCGGGTCGGCCACCGGCTCCTTCTCCACCGGAATCGACTCCCCGGTGACTGCGGACTGATCCACTGCGGACACCCCGGAGATCACGAACCCGTCTGAGGGAATGCGGGAGTTCGGGCGGATGACGACGATGTCCCCGACGACGATCTCCTCCACCGGCACCTCCACCAGCTCGTCCCCGCCGCGGCGCACTAGGGCGCTGCGGGGAGCGAGCTCGGCGAGCGATTCGATGGACTTGCTGGCACGGCTGAGGGCGTATTCCTCGAGCGCGTGGCCGAGGCTGAACAGGAACAGCAGCACCGCCCCTTCCGCCCACCGGCCGATGAGGGCGGCGCCGATAGCGGCCACCAGCATGAGGAAGTCGACCTCGAACTTCCCTCGCATCGTCGAGGCGATCGCGGTGCGGAACGTGAAGAACCCACCGAAGAAGTAGGTGGCGAGGAAGAACACCAACGGCCACCCGACCATCGGCAGCCCCAACGCGAACTCGGCGATCATCCCGCCCGCGTAGGTCACGCCCGCGGCGATCGCGAACCACAGCTCCCACCGGGCCGAACCGTGGGAATGGTCGTGCGTCTCCGCAGCGGGTGCGGTAGTCGTCGGGGAAGAAGCAGTCATGCGAGCAGGATACATCACAAGATCATGATATGGTGTCATTGTGAATGATTATCGTGATCGGAGGGCACAATGGTGAGCATGGCCGGTACTGAGACGCGTCGGGAAGCAGGCTCCCTGTCCGTGGCGGATGCTGAGCGTCTCGCCGAGATCATGCAGGCGCTGGCGTCACCTGTGCGGCTGCGCATTCTGAGCGCGTTGAGTGTTCAGCCGAGCACCGTGACCGACCTCAGCGAACAGCTGCACATCGGACAGACCACTGCATCGAACCATCTGCGGCTACTGCGGCATCTGAGCCTGGTCATCGGCACGCGCGACGGCCGGCACATCCACTACTCACTCTTCGACGGCCACGTCTCCGAACTGCTCGAGGAAGCCATCGGGCACCTCGAGCATCTGCCCGGCGGAGGATGACGCTTGCCGGAGATCCCCGATTGACGAGGGGGTTCCGCGTTCACGTCGAGGGGCTCTGCGGCGGCTGGGGAGAGCGCGTCGCTGCCGGTTCGGACCCGCTGCATAGTTAGCTAGCCGATCGCCGCGGCGGCCATGAGCTCTTGTAAGAATGGTTCGCGAATGGCTTGCTACCGGGATGTTTGCTGGAGCGAACGACTCGGAGGAAAAGGCAGCCCCAGTTGTCAGTGAGCTGGCGAGTCACGAGCTGACGTTGTCCCATGATCGGCACATCCCGGCGGAGAAGGCGAAAGAGATCGGCATCTCTGTCGAAATGCTCGAGTCGAACGACGACCTGCAGGAAGCGGTTCTCAGCGTTCATCACGCTTGTATCCAGACCCTGGCTGAGACACCGGCGTTCAAGATCATTGCGAACCACATGGGTGTCGGGTTCATCACATCGGTCAGGATGGCGCCGCCTACAGCCGGTTAGGTTGCCCGAGAACTAGGGCGACCCGACCGACCGGCGAGCGTGCAGCGTCGACCACGCCAGTTCGAGGGGCGCATAGCGGTCGCTGCTGGCGTCGCGCTCAACGCGCGCTGATGGACACGCTGAATGTCGAAGGCGCGAACCTGGTCGTCCCCGGTGCACCCGCGTGGTCCTGGGCGGACACTTCGGCCCGGGACGCTTACTTGTCGGAGCGGACATTTCATGACGGCGTTGCTCGGGAATCCGATTCTGTCATGGACATGTCTGAGCGGTTCCTACAGGCCGGGTCGTCCCCCGTCCTGCTCGGATCAGCGCGGCATCCGTCGTTCCAGGATCAGGTCGCGCGGCTCGCTGAAACCGAGTCGCCGGTAGAGCGCTTCGCCGTCCGCCGTCGCAGCGAGGCGCACGACGCGGACGGCCGTCTCGGCGTCGAACCACTGCAGCAGCGCTTCCACGCAGGTGCGGGCGAGCCCGCGGCGGCGGAACGCGGGGAACGTCACGACGTTCGCGATCTCGCCCCGCAGTCCGCTTGGGTTGCGGGGCGACGGGGCGTGGTCGTCGACCGTGCCCACGGCGCACGCGACGACGCCGTCACCGGGGACCTCGGCGATGATCGCGGCGCACCGCGTCGGCTCGGCGAGACGGGCGCGGTACCAGGCCGCGGCATCCGCTCGCCAGGACTCGTCGCCCGTGTCCGCACCCATGTCGCGCATCATCTGCGCGCGCAGGTCGACGAGCGCGGGAACGTCGGCGGCGCGGGCACGGCGGATCACAGCGTCGGTCGTCACACCCTGATGCTACGGGCGAGCGTTCCGGGGACGTGTTCGATCGCTCCCGCGCGCGGCGGGCGACGAATCGCGTTCCCGGAGCCGACGCGGCCTGCGCTCCAGGGGGTGCATCCGGTCGTTCACCGCTCGCGCACGCGACGACTCGCGTCCCCGGAACCCGACCCCGATCAGACCGGATGCCGCTGCAACAGCTTCGCGGCGACCATCATCGCCCCGCCGAGCACGGCGGGGATCCCACCGCCCGGATGCACGGACGCACCCACGCGCCAGAGCCACGGCGTCCGCGGGTCGTGGTGCGCGGGGCGGTGCAGCGGGCCGCTCATCCACAGCGGTCGCGCGGCGCCGTACAGCGCGCCGTGGCGCTCGCCGAACGTGCCGAAGTAGCGCGGGTCGAGGACCGCGGCATCCGTCATCGTGTCGGTCAACAGGTCATCGAGACCCATCGTCCGCGAGATCCGTTCGACCTCGCGGCGCACGAACGGATGCTCGAGGCTGTACCCCGACCCGTCGGCCGGAGCGGTCAGCAGCAGCGCGAGCGTGCTGCGGTCGTTCGGGTAGATCTCGCCCGCCCGGTACAGGTTCACGAACGCCATCGTGTCGGCGGGCTCGTCGCCCGCGGCGAGGCTGCGGAACAGCGCGTCGGGCTTGGTGGGGAGGATGACGCTGTGCGCCGCGATCCGCTCGGGCAGCGGCTCGCGCAGCGCCCCGTAGATCGCGACAGCCGAGCACGACAGCGCGCGCGCCCGCCGCGGTCGCCGGCCGAGCAGCGCGTCGACGCGGTCGGCGTCGAGGGCGCTCACGACGACGTCGGCCGCGAACGATCCGCGGGCCGTCGTGACGCGGCCGCGCTCGAGACGCGTCACGGTCTCGCCGGTGCGGATGTCGACACCGGCGGCATCCGCCATCCGTTCCAGCGCGAGCGGGATCTCGTACACGCCGCCGCGCGGCACCCACACGCCGGATGCCGCCATGATCGCCGGCATGCTCGCGTAGAGCGCGGGCGTCTGCGACGGCGACACCCCGGCATTGAGGGTGTGGATCGCGATGATCTCGCGCAGCCCGTCGGGCATCCACGTGAGGCTGTCGAGGTAGGCCCGGGTGCTGAGCCGCGGGCCGTAGACGGCGAGCAGCCGGCGCAGCGAGGGGAGCGACCGCCGGTCGAGCGGATCGGCGACCAGCAGCGCGGTCACGTCGTCGGCGAGCGGAGCGTGCAGATCGCTGAAGCGTCGCCACGCTGGATACCACGGGTGGCCGGGCGGCACCGGCAGCGTGACTTCTTCGCCGTCGTAGTAGTAGCGGCCCACCTCGGGCAGGCGCTCGAGGTCGAGCGCGCCCGGATCCGTGCCGAGACGCGCGCACAGCTCGCGCCACACCCCGGGGAACGTCACGAGCGACGGCCCCGAGTCGATGCGCTCGCCGTCGACCTCGAGCCTGCGGCTCTTGCCGCCGACCCGGTCCGCCGCCTCGAGCAGGGTCACCTCGTGACCGGCACGGGAGAGAAGAGCGGATGCCGCCAGCCCCCCCAGTCCGGCACCGACCACCACGATGCGGCTCATCCGTACGCCTCGAAGAACATCTTCGTCAGCTGCAACCCGCTCGCCACCGACCCGGCGACGTACGGGAACGCGATCGACACCGGGTAGAGGCGGCGACCGGTCGCGGGAGTGGGGCGCACCAGCATCCACACGACGAGGACACCGGCGATGACGGCGTTGAGCGCGGCGACCGGGATGCTGACGAACGCGAACAGCCCGCTCGACGCGAGCCACCAGAAGCCGCTCCACAGCGCCGTGCCGCGCGGCCCGAGGAGGACGGCGGTCGTCCGGATGCCGGCCTCGCGGTCCTCGTCGATGTCCTGCACGGCGTCGTAGGCGTGCTTCGCGACGCTCCAGACGAGCAGCCCGGCCACGGCGGGCCACAGCGGCGGAGCGCCGAGCGCGACGGGGACGATCAGCAGCGGGAGCCCGTAGGCCGCGTTGCTCAGCGAGTCGAGGAACGGTCGCTGTTTGAACCGCAGCGGCGGCGCCGAGTAGAACACGAACACCGCCGTGTAAAGCAGGATCAGCGCGTTCGCGGCGAGCGGGTAGGCGATCAGGAACCACGCGAGGAACGGCACGTTCGTGATCGCGACGGCCCAGACGATCGTCCGCACCTCGCGCGGCTCAATCCGGGCGCCCTCGATCGACCCCTTGCGCGGGTTCAGGGCGTCGGTCTCCTGGTCGAAGATGTCGTTCACGCCGTAGATCAGCAGGTTGAACGGCAGCGTCAGCCAGACGAGGAGCGGGATCGCCGTGGGATCCAGCAGCGCGCCGGTGAGCCACATCCCGAGCACGCCGGTGCCGATCGTGTTGATCCAGAGCACGGGGCGCGAGATGTGGACGAGGCGCCCGAGGGTCGTCCGCCAGGTGACGGGCCGGGTCGGCGCAGGGTGGTCGATGGCGGTTCTCCTCGGATGCGGCGGCGCGGACGGCCGTCTTCCGCGATTGTATGCGGGGCGATCGACCGGCATCCCGCTCTTGCGCGCAGCGGCGCGCTCGGGTCGCGGCGCGGCGCTCGCCTGTCGCAACGTGCAAACGCGCGCGGCGTGTTGTGACAGGGGAGCGCGGGCGGAGCCTCAGTCGGCCTGGTCGAGCGCGATGCGCGCGCGTCGCGCCACATCGAGGATGCGGCCGACGTTCTCGACCGCGACGCCCGGTTCGTCCTCGCCGAGGTGTTCGAGGGTCGCGAGCTGCGAGGCGAGGAGCGCCGGCGGCATGAAGTGCTCGCGCGACCGCATCCGTCGGTCGAGCTCTTCGGGCGACACGACGAGTTCGACGAAGCGGACGTCCGGGGCGGCGGCGCGGATGCGATCGCGATAGCGGCGGGCCAGCGCCGAGCACGCGACGACCAGGCCCGGAGCGTCGGCGAGCGTCGACCCGACGATGTCGAGCCAGGGCGCGCGATCCTCGTCGTCGAGGGGGTGGCCGGCCTCCATCTTCGCCACGTTCGCCGCCGGGTGCAGATCGTCGGCGTCGACGAAGTCGACGCCGAGATCGACGGCGAGGGCGGCTCCGACGGCGGTCTTGCCCGACCCGCTCGGTCCCATGACGACGATGCGCGGTGCGGTGCTCACGATGCCACCTTCGCAGAGTTCATCGCGACGACAACCTTGCTGCTGTCGGCGGGGCGCCGCGCCGTCTCGAACGCCTCGATCGCGTCGGCCGGCGCGAACTCGTGGGTGATGACGGAGTCGATCTCGGGGCGGCGGCCCAGCACCTCGATGGCGTGGTCGATCTCGTCGAGAAACCGGAAGGCACCGGTGAGCGTGGCCTCTTTCGAGATGAGCGGCGCGATGTTCACGCCGACCGGCTGATTCGGCAGCATCCCGATCTGCACGATGGTGCCTCGCCGACGGACGGCGGCGATCGCGGACGACACCGCGGGTGCGGCACCGGAGCACTCGAGCACGACGTCGTAGGTGTCCGAGGGGATCGCGTCCTCGCCGACCCGCCACACGGCATCGGCCCCGAGCGCGCGCGCCCGGTCGAGCGGCTCGGGCAGCAGGTCGGTGATCTCTACACGTGCGGCGCCGGCCTCCTGTGCGGCGACGACGGCGAGCAGTCCGATGGGGCCGGCGCCGCAGACGAGCACGCGCGCTCCGTCGAGGGAGCCCGCCCGACCCGCACCGTGCAGGGCGACGGCCAGGGGCTCGGCGAGGGCGGCGCGACGCACGGGCAGCTCCGCGGGCAGAGTCCGGATCATGCCGGCATCCACCACCAGGTACTCGCTCATCGCGCCCTGCGTGTGCGGGGTGGTCGCGGCGCTGCCGAGGTAGCTGCCGCCGGGGCGCAGATGGGGTTCGACCGGAGTCGACCCCTCGGGACCGAACCGGGCGGGATGCACCGTCACCGGCGTGCCGGGTGCGAAGCGCCCGTCGGGGTCGAGGTCGACCCACCCCGACAGCTCGTGCCCGGGAACGAGGGGCTCGGTGACGACGAACGCTCCGTTCGCCCCCTCGCCGTAGTAGTGCAGGTCGGACCCGCAGATCCCCACGTAGCCCACGCGCACGCGGACCTGGCCGGCGTCGGGCTCGGGGACGGGGTGCTCGGCCACGGTGAGGTCGAGCTTTCCGTTGATGACGACGGCATCCATGTCTTGCTCCTCGGGTCAGACGACCGCGGTCATGCCGCCGTCGACGAACAGGTTCTGTCCGTTCACGAAGTCGCTCGCCGCCGAGGCGAGGAACACCAGCGGTCCGCGGAGCTCCTCGACCTCGCCCCAGCGGCCGGCCGGGGTGCGCTGGGCGACCCAGTCCGAGAAGTCGGCATCGGCGACGAGCGCCGCGTTCATCTCGGTGGCGAAGTACCCCGGCGACAGCGTGTTGACCTGGATGCCGTGGCGCGCCAGATCCGCGGCCATTCCGCGGCTGAGCTGGGCGATGCCGCCCTTGCTGGCCGCGTACGGCGCGATCGTCTGCCGCCCGAGCAGCGACTGGACCGAGGCGATGTTGATGATCTTGCCGGAGCCGCGCGCGATCATGCCGGGCGCGACGAAGCGCGACACGTAGAAGGCGCTCGACAGGTTGCTCGAGATCACCGCATCCCAGTCCGCGACGGGGAACTCCGCGAAGGGCGCCCGCCGCTGGATCCCGGCGTTGTTGACGAGGATGTCGGGGGTCCCGACCCGCTCGACGAGCTCACCGATCGCGGCCTCGACGGCCGCGGCATCCGTCACGTCGAACAGGGTCGTCTCGGGACGGATGCCGGTGCGCCCGGCGATCGCGTCGGCGCTGCGCTCCGTCGCCTCGGCGTCGCGGCCGTGCACGATCACGCGGGCGCCGGCCTCGGCGAGGCCCACGGCGAGGCTCTGCCCGAGCCCCCGTGACGATCCCGTCACGAGGGCCAGGCGGCCGGTCAGGTCGAACAGGTCAGACAAGGGACACCAGACCGAAGATCCCGAGCACGATGAGGAAGCCGACGAGCGACTCGAGGGCCTGCTGCACGGTCCACGTCTTGAGCGTGGTCTTGACGTCCATACCCATGAGGCGGCCGACGAGCCAGAAGCCCGAGTCGTTCACGTGACCCGCGAAGACGGAGCCGGCCGCGGTGGCGAGGACGATACAGGCGACCTGCAGCGGGTTGAAGCCGCCCGACACGACGGCCGGGGCGACGAGCCCCGCCGCGGTGACGAGGGCGACGGTCGCCGAGCCCTGCGCCACGCGGAGGAGGACGGCGATGATGTAGGCGGCGAAGATGACCGGAACGCCGATCGAGGCCAGCGAGTCCGAGAGCGCGTCGCCGATGCCCGAGGCGCGCAGGACGCCGCCGAACATGCCGCCGGCGCCGGTGATGAGCACGACCGAGCAGATCGGTCCGAGAGCGGACTCGACGACCTTGTCCAGCGCGCTGCCGCCGACACCGCGGCGGGTGCCGAGGACGAACAGGGCGACGAGGACGGCGATGAGCAGCGCGACCTGGCTCGTGCCGATGAGGCCGAGCGCCTGCACCCAGACGGCGGTGCCGTCGACGGCTCCCGACGAGACGAGCGCGGCGGACCCGGTGTTCAGGAGGATCAGGACGAGCGGGATGGCGATGACGCCGATGACGGTGCCGGCCTTGGGCGGGTTCGTGGGTTCGACGTCCTCGCCGAACAGGCGCGGGATGGCGAGCGGGATGCGGCGGTCGACGAAGCGCGCCCAGAGGTAACCGCTGAGGTACCACGTCGGGATCGCCACGACGAGACCGATGAGAAGCACGAGCCCGAGGTTGGCGCCGTAGGTCTCGCTCGCCGTGATCGGACCGGGGTGCGGCGGCACGAAGACGTGCATGACCGAGAACGCGGCGGCGGCAGAGATGCCGTAGAGCAGCATGTGCTTGCCGCCGATGCGGCGGGCGACGGCGAAGATGATCGGCAGCATGACGACGAGCCCGGCGTCGAAGAACATCGGGAAGCCCATGAGGAGCGACGCGACGCTCAAGGCGATCGCGGCGCGCTTCTCGCCGAAGACCGCGACCATCTTCTCGGCCAGCACGCGGGCGCCCCCCGAGCTCTCGATGAGGGCGCCGAGCATCGCGCCGAAGCCGACGAGGAGCGCGACCGTGCCGACGGTCGAACTGAAGTTGTCGATCAGCACCTTCCCGATGCTGCCGACCGGGATGCCGGTGGCCAGTGCCGTCAGCAGCGAGACCAGCACGAGCACGATGAACGCGTGCAGGCGGACCTTGATGATGAGCAGCAGGATCAGGGCGACCGCTCCGGCCGCGATCAGAAGCAGGGGCACTGCTCCGAGTGTTTGCGTCCACTCGTCCATGGGTGTGTTCTCCAGTGAATCGTCCCGACGCCGGGGCCTTTCCCGGCAGCGAGCCCACGGTGTCACATAAGTAGTACCTTTCGCAAGCGATAAGTAGTACTTTTGTCGCGGCCATCCAACGACGCCGCGCGGGGCGGGTAACGTGACACTCGCAACGAAGGACACCGATGCCCACGCCCGTCACCACCGCATCCCATGCCCACATCGTCGAGACCCTTGGTCGACGCATCGTGGGGGGAGAATTGCCCGCGGGCACCGGTTTGACCTTGGCGGGTCTCGAGGAGACGTTCGCTGCGTCCCGAACCGTCGTCCGCGAGGCAGTGCGCGTCCTCGAGACGCACGGGCTGCTCACCTCGCGTCGCCGGGTCGGGATCGTCGTCCGCCCTCTCGCGGAGTGGGACGTGCTGAACGCCGACATCATCGAATGGTCGCTCGACAGTTCGCGCCGGCGGGATGTCCTCATCGAGCTCACCGAATTGCGCATCGCGGTCGAGCCGGTTGCCGCCCGCCTGGCGGCGGAGCGCGCCGACCCGGTCGAACGCGAGGAGCTGCTCCGCTGGGCGACGCTGCTCAGCGATCTCGGCGGGAAGGGCCTCGGCGACTCGCCCGAGTACCTGGATGCCGACATCGCCTATCACCGGCTTCTGCTGCGCGTGTCGGGCAATCCTCTCTTCTTGAAGCTCAGCGACCCGATCGCCGAGATCCTGCGTGGCCGGGCCGTCCGAGGACTCACGCCCGGAGTGCCGCGCGTCGGCACGCTCGAAGCGCACCTCGCGACGGCGCAAGCGATCCACGACGGGCGCGGCGCGGATGCCGAGGCGTCGGCGCGCGAGCACCTGACGCTCGTGTCGGACGAGGTCGAAGGGGCCTGATCCGGAGTCTGGGGACCGCGGCCGCGGCCGCGGCATCCGCTCGCCTGTCACGAAGTGCGGCTCCGCGCGACGCGTTGTGACAGGGGAAGGGATGCCGTGACCCCAGACGCCTTGACGTGAATACCCTAGGGGGGTACCGTATCCGGCGTGAACGGGTACGACGCGAACAAGGACGACCTGCAGAAGCGGCTGCGCCGCGTCGAGGGGCAGGTGCGCGGCATCGCCTGCATGGTCGACGAGGACAAGTACTGCATCGACATCCTCACCCAGGTATCGGCCGCGACGAAGGCGCTCGAAACCGTCGCGCTCTCGCTGCTCGCCGACCACCTCAGCCACTGCGTCGCCGAGGCGAGCGCCGAAGGCGGTCAGGTCGCCGCCGACAAGATCCGCGAGGCGAACGACGCGATCGCCCGTCTCGTCCGCTCCTGAACCCGCTCCTGAACCTGGAGGAAACACCATGACCGAACGCATCCAGCTGGGCCTCACCGACGTCTCCGCATCCGCGACGCCTGCCGCCCCGGCATCCGCTGTCACCGAGGAACTGCTCGTCACCGGTATGACCTGCGGCCACTGCGCCGCGAGCGTCCGCGAGGAGCTCTCCGAGATCGACGGCGTCGAGGCCGTGACCGTCGACCTCGTCGCCGGCGGCACCTCGCACGTCACCGTGCACAGCGCGACCCCCCTCGACGACGACGCCCTGACCGCCGCCATCGAGGAGGCCGGATACACCCGGGTGTCGGCGTGAGCGCCACCGACGTCGAACTCGACATCTCCGGGATGACGTGCGCCTCGTGCGCCACCCGGATCGAGCGCAAGCTCAACAAGCTGCCCGGGGTCGAGGCATCCGTCAACTACGCCACCGAGAAGGCGCGCGTGCGTGCCGAGGGCGTCGAGACGGCGCAGCTCATCGCGACGGTCGAAGCTGCCGGCTACGCGGCGACGGTGCCCGCACCCGAGCCCGAGACGACGGAGGCGGATGACGAGACGAAGCCGCTCCGCAATCGTCTGCTGATCAGCGCCGCCCTGTCGTTGCCGGTCGCGCTGATGTCGATGATCCCGGCGCTGCAGTTCGAGTACTGGCAGTGGCTCGCGCTGACCCTCGCGGCTCCCGTCGCGGTGTGGGGCGCGTGGCCCTTCCACCGGGCCGCGGCCGTCAACCTGCGCCACGGCGCCGCGACGATGGACACCCTCATCAGCCTCGGCGTGATCGCCTCGTTCGGCTGGTCGCTGTACGCCCTGTTCTTCGGCGGCGCGGGGATGCCCGGTATGACGATGTCCTTCACGCTCGTCGGCGCGCCGCGGGCGGGCGGGCACGAGATCTACCTCGAGGTCGCCGCGCTCGTCACCGTCTTCATCCTCGCCGGGCGCTACATCGAGGCTCGCGCGAAGCGGGCGTCGTCCGAGGCGCTGCGCGCGCTGCTCGAACTCGGGGCGACGGATGCCGCGAAGCTGCAGAACGGTGTCGAGACGCGCGTGCCGGTCTCGCAGCTGGTCGTCGGCGACACGGTCGTCGTGCGTCCGGGCGAGAAGATCCCCTCGGACGGTCTCGTCACGGCAGGGATGAGCAGCGTCGACGCGAGCATGCTGACGGGTGAGTCGATGCCCGTCGAGGTCGCGGAGGGGTCGCGCGTCGTCGGCGCGACGATCAACGTCGGCGGACGCCTCGAGGTGCAGATCACCCGGGTGGGTGCCGACACCGAGCTGGCGCGGATGCGGCGGCTCATGGAAGAGGCGCAGACCGGCAAGGCCGAGGTGCAGCGCCTCGCCGACCGGGTCTCGGCCGTCTTCGTCCCCGTCGTGATCGCCCTCGCGCTCGTCGCCCTCGTCGGCTGGACGATCGCCGGCGCGCCGTGGGAGCTCGCGTTCACCGCCGCCGTCGCGACGCTCATCATCGCCTGCCCGTGCGCGCTGGGTCTCGCGACCCCGACCGCGCTGCTGGTGGGAACCGGGCGCGGGTCGCAGCTCGGCATCCTGATCCGTGGACCTCAGGTGCTCGAGCAGACCCGCACCGTCGACACGATCGTGCTCGACAAGACCGGCACCGTCACGACCGGACGCATGAGCGTGACCGAGGTACTGCCGTCGGGCGTCTCGCGCGAGGAGCTGCTCGCCGTCGCGGCGGCGGTCGAGTCGGGGTCGGAGCACCCCGTCGCGCGGGCGATCGTGGCAGCGTCGACGCCGGGGGGTGTCGAGTCGTTCCAGTCGCACGCCGGGTTCGGCGTGCAGGGTGTCGTGGAGGGAGCGGCGGTCGTCGCCGGGCGTCCGTCGTGGCTCGCGGAGCAGTGGGCCGTCGCCGTGCCTGCGGATCTGCCCGAGGGGACGGTCGTCGCCGTCGCCCGGGATGGGGAGTACCTCGGTGCGATCGTCGTCGCCGACACGGTGAAGCCCACGAGCGCCGCGGCGATCGCCCGGTTCCGTGAGCTCGGTCTCGAGCCGATCCTGCTGACCGGCGACACCGCCTCCTCGGCAGCGCGGGTCGCCGCCGAGGTCGGGATCTCCCGCGTCGAGGCCGGGGTGACTCCGGCGGGAAAGCTCGACGCGATCCGCCGGCTGCAGGGCGAAGGCCGGGTCGTCGCGATGGTCGGCGACGGTGTCAACGACGCCGCGGCGCTCGCCGCCGCCGACCTCGGGATCGCGATGGGTGGCGGGACGGATGCGGCGATCGCGGCATCCGACATCACCGTCGTCTCGGGCGATCCCCTCGTCGTCGCCGATGCGGTGCGGCTCGCGCGGCGGACCCTCGGGATCATCAAGGGCAACCTGTTCTGGGCGTTCGCGTACAACGTCGCCGCGATCCCGCTCGCGATGGCCGCGCTGCTCAACCCGCTCGTGGCCGCCGCCGCGATGGCGCTGTCGTCGGTGTTCGTGGTGACGAACAGCCTGCGCCTGCGCGGGTTCCAGGCGGTGGGGCGGGGCTGAGGCGGGGCGCTCGGCCGGCGTTCGCGGGCGGGGCGTTCGCGGATGCAATGGATGCCGCGCGACACGCCGCGCCCCGGCATCCGTCCCCGGCGTGTCGCCTCGGATCTGTTGCATCGGTGAACACTTGAGGCCGCGACAGGCGCCCCACGGCCGCCGCGCCCCGGCATCCGTCCCCGAGACGCCGCACGCGTCGACCCCCATCGGATCCCACCTAGGGTGAGGACATGTTCACCGTCACCGAGTCCGTCACGATCGACCGTCCGGTGGACGAGGTGTTCGCCTTCTTCACCGAGGGGCGCGCCCGCTGGGACGAGTCGGTCATCTCGGAGGAACTGACCTCGCCTCCGCCCGTCGGCGTGGGGTCGACGCTGCACACCCGGATGCGGGCGGTCGGGCGCGAGTTCGCGTTCGACTGGCGGGTGACCGGGTACGAACCGGGCACCCGCATGGCGATCACCAGCACCAGCGGCGTCATGGCGACGTCGTCGGAGCTGACGTTCGCGGACGCGAACGGTGCGACCCTCGTGAGGGTGGGCATCGAGGCGGAACCGACCGGCGTCATGCGCCTCGCGCAGGCGATGATCGCCGGCGAGGTGCGCTCCACGCTCACGGCGTCGCTCGCGAAAGCCAAGCGCGTGCTCGAGCAGGGCTGACGACCCGGCGTCATCCTTCCGACGGACACGGATTCCTCGCGAGGCCGATGATCGCGGCGCGGCATCCCCGTAGACAGGGAGCATGAACCGCGCACTCGCCGCCCTGTCCCTCGCCCTCCTCGCCGCCGGCCTGACCACAGCGTGCGCGCCGACGTCGAGCGACATCGAGGAGCGTGTGCTCGGCACGGTCGCGGCGGGGTCGACCCTCACCGTGACCGACCTGCTCCCCGAGGAGGGGGCGAAGCGGTTCACGGTCGCCTGTCCGTACGAGACCGCCGCGGATGTCGCCGCCCGGCTCGACGTCGACGCGAAGGCGGTTCCCGACCTCTCGGACCGCGACGACGCTCAGGCGCTCGTCGTCGTGACGGCGGACGGGATCGACGCGAGCGAACTCCCGCGCGATCGGGTCGACTTCTGCTCGACGGGCGGCGCATGGCCGGCCTACTCGGGCGACGCCGACGACACGCTTGCCGTGACGCGGAACGACGACGACGTCTACGACGTGACCCGCTGACCTATTTCACGAGCGGGCGGATGGTCGTGAACCCGCCGTCGACCGGGATCACCTGACCGGTGATGCGGGCGGCATCCGTCGACAACAGCCAGTCCATGACCGCCGCCACGTCGTCGGCGCTCTGCACCCCGCCCAGCGGGTACTGCTTCTCGGCGCCCTCCCGCTGCATCGGGACGCTCAGCATCCCGGCCGTCATGGGGGTGTCGGTCATGCCCGGAGCGACCGCGTTGACTCGGATGCCGCGGCTCGCATACGTCGCGGCAGCGCTGCGCACGAGCGCCTCGACACCGCCCTTCGCTGCGGCGATCGCCTCGTGGTTCGCGACGCCGATTCGCGCGACGACGGAGCTCGCGAACACCGCGGCACCGGGCTCCTTGCCGGTCGCCTCGAGCCAGGCCTGCAGGATCCAGATGCTGCTCTCGAGGTTCACCCGCAGGATGTTGCGCGCCGCGTCGGCCTTCGTGCGGTGCAGCGGCGTGATGAGCGTGCTGCCGACCGCGTGCGCGAGCCAGCCGGGCGCGTCACCCAGCTCGGACCGGCACCCTTCGAGTGCGGCGGCGGCACCCTCGGGCGTTGTCACGTCGGCCTCGATGTGCGCGTCCGCCTCGACGGCGGTGAGGGATGCGGCATCCCGCCCCACCGCGGCGACCCGCAGCCCGCGTGCTCGCAGCCGGGCGACGAGGGCGCTGCCGACGCCGCCGCGGGCACCGGTGACGAGGGCGATGTCGGTCGAGGTCATGATGTCTCCTTGCTCGGGTGGGGTCAGGCGTGGCTCGGAACGGGGACGTCGCCGCGGCGGATCGCGTCGGCGCGTTCGCGGATGCCGGTGATCTCGTCGTCGTCCAGGCGTGAGACGTTCTTCACCTGCAGCGACATGCGGTGGTTGGCGGCGAGCGGCTCCTCGTGCCGGATGAGGTAGTCCCAGTACAGGGTCGTGAACGGGCACGCGTCGTCGCCGACCCGCTTCGCGGGATCGAACGGGCAGGTCTTGCAGTACGGGCTCATACGATCGATGTACTTGCCGGTCGCGGCATACGGCTTGCTGCCCATCAGACCGCCGTCGGCGTACTGGCTCATCCCGAGGGTGTTCGGCAGCTCCGCCCACTCGACCGCATCGACGTACACCGCGAGGTACCAGGCGTGCACCTCCTTTGGGTCGACGCCGAGCAGCATTGCGTACAGACCCGTCACCATGAGGCGCTGGATGTGGTGGGCGTACCCGTTCTCGAGCGTCGTGCCGATCGCGTCCTGCAGGCACACCATCGCGGTGTCGCCGGTCCAGTAGAAGTCCGGTAGCGGCTCGAACGCCTCGAACGCATTCCGCTCGAGGTATCCGGGCATCTGCGTCCAGTAGATCCCGCGGACGTACTCGCGCCAGCCGAGGATCTGGCGGATGAACCCTTCGACGGCCGCGAGCGGCGCTTTCTTCGCGCGATACGCCGCCTCGGCCGCGGCGACGACCTCGCGCGGCGTCAGCATCTTGAGGTTCATCGACGACGACAGGTGCGCGTGCCACAGCCACGGCTCGCCCGGCCACATCGCGTCCTGCGTCTCACCGAAGCCCGGCAGCCGCTCGGTGACGAACAGGTCGAGCGCCTCGAGCGCCTGTGCGCGTGTCACCGGCCACGCGAACGAGTCGAGCGAGCCGGGATGGTCGCCGAACCTCTTCTCGACGAGGGCGATGACGTCCCGGGTGATCTCGTCGGGTTCGAATCGCGCGCGCGGCGGGACGAGCCCCGGCCCCTGCTTCGGGAACGCCTTGCGGTTATCGGCGTCGTAGTTCCACTGCCCGCCGAGCGGCTGCCCGCGCGTCGTCATCAGGACGTCGTGCTTCTTGCGCATCTCGCGGTAGAAGTACTCCATCCGCAGCGCCTTGCGTCCCTCGGCGTGCGCGGCGAACTCCGCGACGGTGCTGAAGAAGTGCCGATCCTCACGGATCTCCAGCGGGATGCCGGTGGTCTCGGCGACCTCGCGGAGCGCTTCCCGCACACGCCACTCCCCGGGCTCCGTCACGATGAGCCCCTCGGGCTTCAGCCTCTTCAGGTCGGCGGCGAGCTGCTCGGCGAGCGATCCCCGGGTCCCGCGGGCGTCGAGCTTCGCGTAGTGGAGGGGGCGCCCGGCATCCGTCAGTTCGGCGGCGAAGTGGCGCATGGCGGCGAGGAAGACGGCGGTGCGCTGCTTCGTGCTCCACACGTGCTCGGATTCCTCGGCGACCTCCGCCATCCAGACGGCATCGCGAGCCGCGTCGAAGTCGTCGAACGCGCTCGACTCGTGGTCGAGCTGGTCGCCCAGCACGATGACGAGGTGGCGCAGCATGGCGCCAGCGTAGGAATGCCGCGGACCGATCCCCAGCGCTTGTGCGCGGTGCGGCCCTGCGCTAGCGGCGCGCGCGACCTGGCATCCTGGGGGCATGCCCGCGACAGAGGACGCCCCCGACGTCGACGTCGAGCACGTCGGCCACGGCGATCGCCGCACGCGGGTCACGCGGGTCGAGACCACCGCGGGCGACGGCGGCCGCCCGTTCGTGCTGGTCGCGGGGGTCGGGGTCGCGGCGACCTATTTCGAGTTCCTCGCCCCGTCGCTCGCCGAGCACGGCGACGTCTTCGCCCTCGATCTTCCGGGCTTTGCCGGGATGCCGCGCCCCGGCGACCAGCCCACGGCCGAGTTCTTCGCCGATCGGGTCGAGGAGGTGCTCGACCACTACGGGCTCGGCGACCCCGTGATCATCGGCCACTCGATGGGGACGCAGATCGTCACCGAGGTACTCATCCGCCGGCCGCAGCTGCGTCACGCCGTGCTCGTGAGCCCCGTGGTCAACGACCAGGAGTCGTCGCTCCCGATCGTCGCGCTCCGCTTCGCGCAGTCCGCCACCCGCGAGACGTTCCACCTCGCCATGACGGCGCTGTCGGCCTACGTCCTCTGCGGTTTCGTCTACTTCGTGCAGGTGCTCCCGCACCTGCTGCGCTACCGGCTGATCGAGCGGATGCCGCTCGTCGAGGCATCCGTCCTGTTGATCCGCGGCGAGTACGACGCGACCTCCCCGCGCCGGTTCCACTCCCGGCTGGTCGCCGTCGCCCGGCGCGCGCGCCGCTGGGAGATCCGGGGAGCGGCGCACTCGATCATCAACGCGCACGCCGTGGGTGCCGCCGACCTCATCGTGAAGCACGCGAACGACTCACTCGCCCCGAAGGGACGGATGCCGGCCGAGCAGGCGGTCGTCCCCCCGCCGCCGCACGCGGGACTCGACATCGTGCTCAGCGCGATGCGCGAGCGCTTCGCCGAGTGGTGGTCCGCCGCCCGCGGCGACGAGGCGGGCGTCGAGCGCGCGAAGGAGCGCCACGCGCGCATCCTCTGGCGCGCCTACACCCGCTCGGGCCAGGACCCCCGCCGCGGCGCACGCTGACCCGGCGTCGCCCCCCGCGCGCCGCCCCTCTCCGCCGAATCACCACACCCGTGCCGAGTCACCTCGCAGATGTCGCCACACGGGTGGTGATTCGGCAGCCGGATGGTGATTCGGCGACGGATGCCGCACCGACCCACACGCGGCCGTCCTGCTCAGCCGGCGGCGCCCCACACGTCGAGCACCCGCTCGCGGGCCGACGCGACGGCGGCGGCGACCGCACCGGTCACGACGACCTCGCCGCCGAGCGTCGAGGCGACGAGCTCGGGCGCGGGCAGGTCGAGGTCGGTCGGCAGCGAGCGCCGCGCGGCGGCGACCACCTCGGCGACGCCGTCGGCGATCGCCCCCGAGACGACGACCCGTTCGGGGTCGAACATGCTGCCCAGCACGCTGACGATGCGGGCGAGCGCGAGGCCCACCCGAGAGAGGGCGGCGCGGATGCTGCGGATCTCGGCGACCGTGCCGGGGATGTACCAGGTGACCACCGGGTCGACGCGGAAGGGCGAGTCCCACTGGGTCGTCGGGCGCGCGGGACGCCCGTGCCTGCGGTGCGGCACCCGCATCCTCGTCCGCAACGAGGTCGCGAACGACCTCGAGCGTCGCCGCACCTGGTGGTGCCCGCGCTGCCAGCCGGAGTGTGACGCCGTCATGTGAAGGCGCGCCGCCCGCCGAGACGGGTAGGGTCCCGGCATGGAACTCGAGGAGATCTGGCCGCTGTTCGAACTCTCGATCGGCACGCCGAATCTGACCCTGCGCCCCGTCCGTGACGTCGACCTGCCGGGATTGGTTCAGGCGGCGGCGGACGGGGTGCACGACCCGGAGCGGATGCCGTTCGGCGTTCCCTGGACCGATGCGGATCCCGCTGATCTTCCCCGGAACCTGGCCGAGTACCAATGGAGTCTTCGCACCAGAGTGAACCCTGCACACTGGACAGTCGCGTTCGCCGTCCACGCGAACGGCCGTGTTGTGGGTTCGCAAGACCTGTCTGCGTATACCTTCGCCGACCGGCGAACCGTCAACACGGGCTCCTGGCTCACCAGGTCTGCTCAGGGCCGGGGCTGGGGAACCGAGATGCGGGCGGCGCTGCTGATGTTCGCGTTCGACGTTCTCGGGGCGGAATGGGCGGAATCCAGCGCAGCGTCCTGGAACGAGGCGTCCCTCGCCGTGTCCCGCAAGCTCGGGTACGAACTCAACGGCGTGACGCGCGTCGTCCCTCGGCAGGGTGAGCCCGTAGATGAACAGCGGGTTCGGTTGCATCGGGACGCCTTCATCCGACCTGACTGGTCCATCGCCGTCTCCGGCGCGGAGTCCGTCCGCGCCCATCTCGGCGTCCTGACCTGACAGGCGCAACTCGGACGGCGCAACCCCTTCGCCGCCACCCGCCGTCCGACGTAACGTCGCGGCATGGCTTCCACCCGGGCACCCAAGACGTGCGCCTCGTGCGGGCGCGAGATCCAGTGGCGCAAGAAGTGGGATAAGACCTGGGACGACGTGAAGTACTGCTCCGACGCGTGCCGGAAGCGCGGCATCCGTCCCGTCGACGAGAAGCTCACGCGGACGATCGTCGAGCTGCTGGATGCGCGGGCCGCGGCGGCGACGATCTGCCCGTCCGAGGCGGCGAGAGCGGTCGGCGGCGACGACTGGCGCGACCTCATGGAACCCGCCCGTCGCGCCGCGCGGCGGCTCGTCGCGGCCGGCGAGGTCGAGATCACGCAGCGGGGGCAGGTCGTCGACCCGTCGACCGCGAAGGGACCCATCCGCATCCGGAAGGTCCGCTGACGTGCAGACCTTCGTCCCGTACGCCGACCTCGCCCGCGGCATGGCCACGCTCGACACGAAGCGGCTCGGCAAGCAGCGCGTCGAGACCCTGCAGGTGATGCGCGCGCTCACGATCCCGGACTACGGCTGGCGCCACCACCCGGCGGTCGCCATGTGGCGCGGGCACCGCGCGGCGCTCATGGTCTACCAGGACCTCACGGTCGACGAGTGGGTCCGGCGCGGCTTCGCCGACACGACCCGGCCCTCGACCCTGGCAACGCTCGACGAGATCGCCGAGGACGGTGTCGAGTACCGGTCGGGGACGGTCCGGATGCCGCCCTGGTTCGGCCGTGAGGACGTCCACCGCTCCCACCGGTCGAACCTGCTGCGGAAGGACCTCGAGTACTACCGCGCGCGGGGCTTCGACGACCCCGACGACCTGCCGTACGTCTGGCCGACGGCGGACGAGGCCTGAGTCAGGCGGATGCCGCCCACGCCCGCACCTGCGCGATGAGGTCCGTCTTGCGTGCGGCATCCGCGAACTCTGTGTGTGTGCGGGCGGGGGGATGCGCCTCTGTACATGAGAGGGATCCGACCGGAAGTCGTCACGAAAAAGTCCGGCATCCGCCACGATGGACCCACGCAGTCGACCGCGCTGGAGGAACCGATGTCCTACGCCCCGCCCCCGCCGCCTCCCCTATACGGCCAGCCGATGCCGCCCGCCCCGGGCCCGGGCCAGCCGCCCCTCGAATGGCCCCACTACGGGGCGTCGTTCACGCAGGCGTTCGTCCGGTACTGGAAGAAGTACGCGACCTTCACGGGTCGCGCCAGCCTCAGCGAGTTCTGGTGGATGAGGCTCGCCTACTTCCTCATCGTCCTCGCGCTCGTCGTCATCATGATCGGCGGCGCGCTCGTCGGCGTCTCGTACGACCCGATGACCGGTGAGAGCCAGCCGGGCCCCCTGATCGCGGTCGGCGGCATCCTGCTGTTCCTCTTCATCGTCGCGACGATCGTCCCGGATGCCGCTCTCACGTGGCGTCGGCTGCACGACGCAAATCTGCCGGGACCGCTGTTCTTCCTCTCCCTCGTCCCCGGCGGCGGCATCGTCCTGCTCGTCCTGACGCTGCTTCCGACGAACCCTGCCGGCCGTCGTTTCGGCTGAGGCAGCCGGTCGAGGCGCGACCCGCGCCGGTACGATGGAGGTGTGACGATCACGGCCCGCTACCGCCTCGAGCGCGCGCTGCCGTCGGCGATCGGCATCCGCGCCCTCACCGCACCGCAGCATCCGGGAACCAACGGATGGGTGAGCGAATGGGGCACCAACGCGCACGGCGAGATCGCCGGCTGCCCGCCGTCGGGGGCCTGACGCGCACCGCTCGACGGTGCGTCCTCAGCGACCCCTGATCACCGACGCGGAAAGCGATCCGTCATGTCCACTTCCCCCTCCTCCCGCACGGCGCCGCACGAGATCTGGCGCGGCATCCGTCAGACCGTGCAGACCGACACCTTCGGCGGCATCCTGCTGCTGGCTGCGACCGTCGCGGCCCTCGTCCTCGCCAACTCGCCCGCCGCGCCCTGGTACACCGGTCTGCGCGAGACGTCGTTCGGACCCGAGGCGCTCCACCTGCACCTGACCGTCGCGCAATGGGCGGCCGACGGACTGCTCGCGATCTTCTTCTTCGTCGTGGGTCTCGAACTCAAAGAGGAGATCGTCGCGGGGCGGCTGCGCTCGCCGCGCATCGCCGCGGTCCCCGTGATCGGCGCGCTCGGCGGTGTCATCGTCCCGGCGCTCATCTTCACGGCGTTCACGGTGACCGCACCCGGTGACGCGGTGCGGGGCTGGGCGATCCCGACGGCGACCGACATCGCCTTCGCCATCGCGGTGTTCGCCGTCGTCGCGAAGGGGCTGCCGCCCGCGCTCCGTGTCTTCCTGCTGACTCTCGCCGTCGTCGACGACCTCTTCGCCATCACGATCATCGCCACCGTCTACACCGACGACCTGCAGCCGGTGTGGCTCGCGGCGGCGATCGTCCCGCTCGTCCTGTTCGGGCTGGCGGTGCGGCGCGGCATCCGTCACTGGTGGGTGCTGATGCCGCTCGCGATCGTCACCTGGGCGCTCGTCCACGCATCGGGCGTGCACGCGACGATCGCCGGCGTGCTGCTGGCCTTCACCGTCCCCGCGACGGTGACGCCGCGAGCGCGGGTGCAGGTGGGGACGGATGCCGACGGCAGCCCCATCCACGATGCGTTCACTGCGCACTTCGCCGACCGCTTCGGTCCGATCTCGACGCTGGTCGCGATCCCCGTGTTCGCGTTCTTCTCCGCCGGGGTGACCGTCGGCGGCTGGGACGGGCTGGTCTCGGCCTTCGGCGATCCGGTGACCCTCGGCATCCTGGTAGGGCTCGTCGTGGGCAAGCCGGTCGGCATTCTGCTCGCGGTGTTCCTGCTCACGCGGGTGCCGTCGGTGCGGCGGACGTTCGAACTGCGATGGGGCGACATGCTCGGCGTGGGCCTGCTCGCCGGCATCGGGTTCACGGTCGCGCTGCTCGTCGGCGAGTTGTCGTACGGCGTCGGATCGCTCCAGGACGACCACGCGAAGATCGGCATCCTCAGCGGGTCGGTCATCGCTGCGATCGTCGGTGGCGCCGTGCTCGCCGGGCGCGCGCGACGCGTGCGGCAGACTGAGAGCGCGTCCCCGTCCCCAGGAGCCCCATGAGTCGCACGCAGCCGACACCCGCGATGTACCAGCGCAACGCGCTCGCGCCGAGCCTGCTGGCGGCGGCCGTGCTGTTCGTCGCGCCGGCGCTGCTCGAGAGCGACTGGTTCCTCACCGTCCGGTTCGTCGCCACGATCCTCGCCCTCATCATCGGATGGTTCGCGGTGCAGGCGAGGCACTGGTGGTGGGTGCCGATCATGCTCGCTGTCGCGGTGATCTGGAACCCGATCTTCCCCTTCGCGTTCTCGGGTGCGATCTGGAGCGCTGCCCAGGTCGCGGCCGCGTTCGTCTTCCTCGCCGCCGGCGCGACGATCAAGATCCGCCGCCAGACCTGACTCAGCGGAGGTCGAGCGTGACCTGCGGGTGGTCGGCGAACACGTCGAGCACCCGTTCGAAATAGGTCAGGACGGCCCCCGCGCGCAGGTCGTCGTAGTCCGCCATCCGGCTCAGGGCACCTTGTGGCCCGCCGCCGAGATGAGGCCGTACCACTCGGCGCGGGTGAGGGGGATGTCGGAGCCGGCCGCGGCATCCGTCAATCGCTGCGGCGTGGTCGTCCCCAGCACGACCTGGATGGACGTTCTACGCCCACCCCGCGATGCCTCAGGATGCGTTCTACGCCCGCATCTCGCGCTGGGTGGCCCCCGGCGGCACGCTCCTGATCGTCGGACACGACCACGCGCACCCCGACGGTCCTCCCGCCGACGCGGTCACCGGACCGGAACGCGTGCGCGGTGTCCTCGCCGAGGACCTGTGGCGGGTGCGGACGGCGGAGACGCGACCCCGGAACGTGCTCAGCCCCTCCGGCGCGGAGCGGGTGCTGCACGACGTCGTCGTCACCGCCGTCCGACGCTGAGCCCGTCAGCCGCCGATCGCGTCGAGTTCGGCCACGTCGTCGTCCGAGAGGACGAGGGATGCCGCAGCGAGGTTCTCCCGCAGGTGCGCGACCTTCGACGTCCCCGCGATGAGGAGCAGGTTGGGTGAGCGCTGCAGCAGCCAGGCGAGCGCGGTGACCATGGGCGTCGTGCCGAGGCGGCTCGCGACACGCGAGAGCGCGTCGGACTGCAGCGGGCTGAAGCCGCCCAGTGGGAAGAAGGGCACGTAGGCGATGCCGGCCGACGCGAGCTCGTCGATCAGAGCGTCATCCCACCGGTTGGCCAGGTTGTAGAGGTTCTGCACGGCCGACACCTCGCCGAGGCCGCGGGCGTCGGCGACCTGGTCGTGCGTGACGTTGCTCAGCCCCACCCGGCGCACGAGTCCCTCCTGCTGCAGGTCGAGCATCGCGCCGAACGCCTCGGCGAGCGATCCGGGCTGGGGGCCGGTCGCGTCACCCATGCGCAGGTAGACGAGGTCGAGGCTGTCGACGGCGAGATCGCGCAGATTCTCGTGGACCTGCCGCCGGAGGTCCTCCGGACGCCGCGCGGTGGGCCAGCCGCCGTCGGCGCTGCGGTCCGCACCGACCTTCGTGGCGATCAGCAGGTCGCCGGAGTAGGGGTGGAGGGCCTCGCGGACGAGTGCGTTCGTGACGTGGGGGCCGTACGCGGCGCTGGTGTCGATGTGGGTGACGCCCTGCGCGACCGCTTCGCGCAGGACGGCGAGGGCGCAGTCGCGGTCGGCCGGCGGGCCCATGACGCCAGGTCCGGCCAGTTGCATCGCGCCGTAGCCGAAGCGTGCGATGGTGCGGTCGCCGATCGTCCAGGTTCCTCCGGGGAGTGTGGACACGGGTGCGGTCATGGGGATCGCCTTTCTGGTCTGGGGGAGGGGCTGGTGTTCCGGCCCCGCGTGCCCCATTCTGGAAAAAGCACTCTCTTTCGGGAAGTAGGCACCCGAAAGTGCGTAACTCCCCCAGATGATCCTGAGGACATTCCATGGCGACCACGACGGCGGCCCGGCGGCGGGCTGAGGACAAGGCGGCGTACAACGCCTTCTTCGAGATGTGTCCGAGCAGGCAGCTGCTCGACCGGCTCTCCGACAAGTGGGTGGTCCTGATCCTCTGTGCGCTGGGGGGCGACGGCCCGGCCGGTGACGGCGGGGCGACGACGATGCGCTACTCGGAGCTCGCCCGCGTCATCGCGGGCGTCAGCCAGAAGATGCTCACCCAGACGCTCCGGGCGCTGGAGCGCGATGGACTCGTCACCCGTACGGTCACCCCGACCGTGCCGGTCACCGTCGACTACGCGCTGACCGAGCTCGGCGTCTCGCTCCATCGCACGACCCGTCTCGTGCGCGCCTGGGCGCACGAGAACATGGATGCCGTCCGCGAGAACCGCGAGCGCTACGACGCCGCGTCGTGACGATCGTCATATCGGCGCGGCAGGCGTCGTAGAGCTCGCGGATCGCCGCGTCGGACATCCTCGATCCGCATCATTCCGGCGACGACGTTGGGGACCCGCTGATCGGTGGGACCGAGAGGGACGAGGCGCATCATGCTCCGCTTCCGGACCGCGTCGGCGCGGTCGACTCCTCAGCCTGGCTCATGGCTGCGCGCCTGTCGAGCAGGGTGCGCGCGAGCACGGTGGACCCGGCGACCGCGGCGGGCATCGCGATGACGGCGCCGAGCGGGACGAGGAAGCACAGCTGCGTCGCGACGCCGAATCCCAGCACCCGCGCGCGCTGACCGCGGCGCAGGTCGCGGCGGGCCGCGGCATCCAGCCCCCGCGCTGACAGCGCGCGCGAGGTGAGTTCGTCGGCGAGCAGCCAGCCCGTCAGGAAGGCGGCGACGACCGCACCCAGGGCGGTGCCGATCAGCGGAATGAGCCCGACGAGTCCGGCGACGATCGCCGCGAGGAGCCCGCGGAGGATGAGCCCGACGCTGTCGCGGATCGACCGCCAGAACCCGTAGTCCGACTCGGGCGGCGCGTCACCGAGGTGCTGCTCGACCGATCGCCAGATCCGCTCGTAGAACGGGTCGCCGACGAGCAGCGTGAGCGCGGTGAACGAGACGACCGCGAGGACGATCGCGCCGCCGAGCAGGGCCGCGCCGATGCCGAGCCGGACGAGGGATGCCGCGACCTCGGCCCAGTCGTCGGCGAACGGGGTGAGCGCGTCGACGATGTCGCGCAGGAAGACGACGAGGGTGATGATCCCCGCGAGCAGCAGGATGCCGACGATCGCCGCGGGGATGAGGCCGAGCGCCATCCGGCCGGGCAAGCGCCTCCAGAACGCGAAGCCGCGACCGAGGTCGCCGACCCCGCGGAAGAACGAGGCGACCGGGCGCGGCGCGTGCGGGGGAGTCGTCATGCCCCCATCCTGCCCGGTCGCCGATCTCGAACCGACGCGAACCGTCGCTTCCAGCGCCGGATGACCGCCGTTGGCGTCGGCTCGGCGGCGAGGGGCGCTGCGCGAGGTGCTCAGACAGGCGGTTCTGCTGCAGGATCAGGTCGTCGGGGTCGCGCACGCACAGGAGAACCCGCCGCGATAGGGGTTGCATCCCACGCGCTGTCTCGGTTGGAGTGGTGCGATGACAAACGACACGTCGGCTCCCCTCGCCCAGGAGAAGCCCGGTCTGAAGCGCGCCGTCGGCACCTGGTTGCTGTTCGCCTTCATCGTGGGTGACACCCTCGGCGCCGGCATCTACACACTGGTCGGCACGATGGCGACCGACGTCGGCGGTGTCATCTGGCTGCCGCTGCTCATCGCGCTCGTCATCGCGCTGCTCACGGCCGGCACCTACGCCGAGCTGATCACCAAGTACCCGCACGCCGGCGGCGCGGCGCGCTACGTCGACAAGGCGTTCGGCATCCCGTTCCTGTCGTTCCTCGTCGGCTTCCTCATGATGGCCTCGGGCATCACGACGGCCGCGGCGCTCGCCAACGCGTTCGCGGGCGACTACTTCAGCGCTCTGTTCGACATCCCGCCGATCCCGGTCGCGATCTGCTTCCTCCTCGTGCTGACCCTCATCAACCTGCGCGGGGTGAAGGAGTCGCTCGCGACGAACATGGTCGCGTCGATGATCGAGGTCTCGGGACTCATCCTCGTGATCGTCATCGCGGCCATCGTGTTCGGCAGCGGGGGAGGCGAGCCGTCGCGCATCTTCGAGTTCGCTCCCGATGTCGCACCCCTGCAGGGCGCGTTCGCGGCATCCATCATCGCGTTCTTCTCCTTCCTCGGTTTCGAGGCGGCGGCGAACATGGCCGAGGAAGTCAAGAACCCGTCGCGGTCGTACCCGCGAGCACTGTTCGGCGCGATCCTCACGGCCGCCGTCGTGTACCTGCTCATCGCGATCGGCGCGGTCATCGTCGTCGAACCGTCGAAGCTCGCGACGTCCTCCGGTCCGCTGCTCGAGGTCGTGACCGCGAGCGGTCTCGCGGTGCCGGGATGGCTGTTCAGCCTCATCGCGCTCGTCGCGATCGCCAACGGCGCGCTGCTGTTCATGGTGATGGCGAGCCGTGTCGCCTACGGTCTCGCGGAGTCGGGTCTCATGCCGCACGCCTTCGGCAAGGTGCTGCCGAAGCGGCGGACGCCGTGGGTCTCGATCATCGTCGTCGCCGGGGTGACGATGCTCCTCACGGTGGTCGGCGACATCTCGACGCTCGCCGAGACGACCGTGCTCCTGCTGCTCCTCGTGTTCCTGACCGCGAACGTGAGCGTGCTCGTGCTGAAGAAGGACAAGGTCGAGCACGAGCACTTTTCGGTGCCGCGCATCGTCCCCATCCTCGCCATCATCGCCAGCATCGTGCTGCTCACCCAGCAGACCGGCCTGGTCTGGCTCGCCACCGCGGGATACGTCGTCGTCGGAGCGATCCTGTTCTTCGTCGCGCGGTTCAGCCGTCGCCGCGGCGACCGCAAGATCGCCGCGCGCACCGGCGCGATCCCGACCGTGAAGGGGTTCCGCGACTGAGTGCATGGATCCGCGGATGCAGGGCTGACCCCGTGCGGGCGCGCCTAGGCTGGCACGCATGAGCGACGACGCCGGCCTCAACTGGTCCCGCAACATCCGCTACTCGGCAGAGCGCGTCGTCGCCCCGACGACGGTCGACGAGCTGCGCGAGGTGGTCGCGGCATCCGCGTCCGTGAAGGCCCTGGGTTCGCGGCACTCGTTCACCCGCATCGCCGACACGACCGGCACGCTCGTGTCGACCGCCGAGCTCGACCTGCCGATCCAGGTGGATGCCGCGCAGCGCCGTGTGCGCGTCGGCGGCGGCGTCCGCTACGGCGAGCTCGCGCAGGAGCTCGACCGGCAGGGGTGGGCGCTCGCCAACCTGGCCTCGCTGCCGCACATCTCTGTCGCCGGCGCGGTGAGCACGGGCACGCACGGGTCCGGTGTCGCGAACCGGTCGTTGGCCGCGGCGGTCACGGGGCTCGAGCTCGTCACCTCGACCGGCGACCTCGTGCGGCTCAGCGAGACCGATGAGACCTTCTACGGCGCCGTCGTGGGGCTCGGCGCGCTCGGCATCGTCACGACGGTGGAACTCGCGATCGAGCCGACCTTCGAGGTCGCCCAGACGGTCTACGAGAACGTGCCCGTCGAGGCTGTGCGGACGGCGTTCGACGTCATCGCCGGGTCGGCGTACAGCGTCTCGCTCTTCACGACGTTCCGAGAGGAGGCCTACGTCGACCAGGTGTGGCGCAAGGAGCGCACGGATGCCGCGGCGACACCGATCCCTGCGGCGCTGCGCGATCGCGAGGCGTCCGGGGCGCGGCATCCGCTGCCCGGGGTGTCCGCCGCGTCGTGCACGGTGCAGGGCGGCAAGGCGGGACGCTGGCTCGACCGGCTGCCGCACTTCCGCCTCGAGTTCACCCCGTCGAACGGTGAGGAGCTGCAGTCCGAGTTCCTGCTGCCGATCGCCGACGCGGTCGCCGCGTTCGACGCGGTGCGCGGGCTCGCCGACCGGTTGAAGCCTGTACTGCAGGTGTGCGAGGTGCGCACGATCGCCGGCGACGAGTTGTGGCTGTCGCCGAGCTCGGGCCGCGACTCGGTCGCGTTCCACTTCACGTGGACCGCCGACGAGGCCGGCGTCGCTGAGGTGCTGCCCGAGCTCGAAGCGGCGCTCGCGCCGTTCGACGCGCGACCGCACTGGGGCAAGGTCTTCACCCCGCGCGACCCCGCCGAGCTCTACCCGCGCTGGGCGGACTTCGTCGCTCTGCAGCGCGAGCTCGACCCGCGCAGCGCGTTCGTGAACGACTACCTGCGCGCGTTCGGGGTGTAGTCCGCGCGGGCTGCACGGTTGCGTGGGGTGGCGGTGTGGAGTCGACTCGATGGTTGCGTGGGGTCGAGTCGGGCTCGATGGTCATGCGGGGCCGGGTCGGGCAGCGGTGCAGAGTCGGGTCGCCGGTTGCGCGGTGCCGCGTCGGGCCTGATGGTTGTGTGGGGTCGAGTCGGGCTCGATGGTTGCGCGGGATCGCTCGGGTTCGATGTTTCCGTGGGGTCGCTCGATGGTCGCGCGGTGCCGGGTCCGGCTCGATGATTGCGCGGGTGGGTCCCGAGGGTTGCGGGCCGGCCCGACGAGAGCCCGCGCTGGCTCAGCGGTCAGCGAGACCGCGTGGGTGGTAGTCGGCGGCAGTTCGGTCGTCGAACCGTCGTCGACTTCAGAAGGGTGCGGGTTCCGCTGGTGCGGTCGGTGGTGGTGGTGCGGCAGGGGTGAAGGCGACGGCCGGTGTCGGTGCGTCTTCTCTGTAGATCCTGCCGAGGGGTGAAATCCATTCGAGGACGCCACCCTTCAGTTGTCGCACCCTCCACGCGGTGAACTGCTTCATGGAGTGGTGCCGTTGGCACAGATGAGCGAGGTTCGACAGTTCTGTTCGTCCGCCGAGGGCGTGATCGTGCGTGTGGTCCACTTCGCAGCGGATCGCCGCGACGCGGCAACCCGGGAACCGGCAGTGCTGGTCACGGGCTTGCAGGAATCGTCGCATCCCGGACGGGACGCGGTACGAGTCGGTTGCGACCGTGACCCCGGTGGTCGGGTCGTGGAACAAGCGCTCCCAGACGTGGGTGCCGCCCGCGAGCGTTCGGGCCGTGGCAGGGTCGATCGGGGAGCGGCCGGTGAGGTCGCACGGCCCGTCGTCCTCGCCGGTGAGGGTGGCGGCGGGGATGAGGATCTGCACGCGGGCGCGGATCGCGCCCAGCGGGCCTGCGCTGGTGTCGCGGGTGTCGTCGAGCGCGGGTGTTCCCGCGAGGAGGAGGTCGGCGAACACGTCCGCCCGGACCTGATCGGTGGAGCGCTGGTCGGTCGCGATGATCGCGGCGTCGTCGTCATCGCGGTCACCGTCAGTGTCGCCGTCACCAGTGCGTGTCGCGGCGGCTTCGCGCCCGAACGCGACATCCGCCCCGCCGCGCGCAGCGCCGCGCTCGTCGCGGGTGTCGATGGTCGCCCGCGCTTGCTGCGTCAGCCTGTCGTGAATCCCCTCCGCAAGCACTGTCGGAAGGGTCGCGATCAGGTCGCTCATCCCGTCCCGCCCCGGCACGATCCGCACGCACCGCGTCGCGGCGGCTTCCTCGTGGCGTTCCGCGAACGAGCGCGGGTGCATCCGGTGCGCGAGAATTTCGAGCTCGCCTCGCACCCGGTTCGGAGTATCACGCTCGCACCGTGAGATCGCGACGTGTTCGAACTCCGCCCACATCTCCGCGGGAAGGGTGATCCCGGTCTCGAGAATCGCGATCGCATGACCGCGCACGATCCGCCCCTGCTCCCACGCCTCGACCGTCGCGGGAAACCCTTCGATCAACGTCCGCGCTTCCCCGATGCGGCGTTGGACGGTCCGATCGGTCACGCGCATCACACCGCCGACCTCGGCCGCGATCGACCGCAACGCCATGTCGTGAACCTGCACCCGGGCGTTCCGCTGCGCAGTCTGCGCCTCGGCCAGACGGCCCGCCGAGGCCAGTGCGCGCAGTTCCTCGATCTGCGCCGCAGCGATCCGTCGAGCTGCGGAATCGACGTCCGCGACAACTCCCGCCAGGGCAGCGAGATAGTCCTCGCCACCGGGGGTTTGCGCCGCATCCGTCATACCTGCACTCTGCCACTAGCCACCGACATCCACCCCGGCAAAACAGGCCCAGATCACACGATGTGAACGTCCCGAGGATGAGAGTTCTCTCATCCTCTTCGGCCCGCCCCGAGCGGCTGCCGAGACCTTCGGGTCGCCGCGATACCCGAGAACTCGGTCTACCCGCCGTCGCAGGTGCGGGGTGCGGCAACCTCAGGCCCGAGTGAATCGCGGTCCGAGGTCGACCGCATCCCCGACGAGGAGGTCGTCGAGATGTGGCGTCAGGCCGGTCGGTTCATCCTCGACGAGCTGATGGGAGTCTGGGAGATGGTCGACGCGAACGACGCCGCGCGCCCCCACCGCTCGCGCCGTGCTGAGTCACCCCTCGTCGGTCTCGATCTCGCCGTTCGCGATCGCGTCGGCGTAGGTGCGGATGTCGGGGCCGGGCTCCCAGTCGATGAACTCGTCCTTCAGCCTGCCGGTGAGCGCGGCGTACGCCTCGTCCGAGGACATCCCGTCACCGGAGCGGGCCAGGTCGACGACGGCCTCCCGCAGCACCCGGTCGGCGTCGTCGAGGATCTTGCCGCGTGCTTCGTCGTTCCAACGGATCTCTGAGCTCTTCATGCCGCGACGCTAGCCCGACGGGCGGATGCCGCATCCCGGCTTGCTTTCTCGACCTCGATGCGCTTGCCCTGTACCTCATCGCCGCGACCCTGGCAACGGCATCCCGACCCTCCGCGGGAGAGCGAAGGATGGAGGCAGCGGCAGAGGCCCGCCTCACACGGGTCCCCCGCCCGGTCGGGCCCCCGCGGAGGAGCCGGTCGTGAGCAGCACCACATCCCGAGGCGTCGCCGTCGTCACCGGCGGCAGCGCCGGACTCGGCCGCGCGATCGTGCGCGAACTCGCCGCCCGCGGCTGGGACGTCGCCGTCCTCGCCCGCGGATTCGAGGGAGTGGATGCCGCCGCCACCGAGGTGCGCGCCAAGGGCCGCCGCGCGCACGGCATCACCGTCGACGTCGCCGATCACGCCGCCCTCGAGCTCGCGGCGGCCGAGGTCGAGGCCGAGCTCGGCGAGATCGACCTGTGGGTGAACAACGTCATGTCCGGCTCGATCGCCCCCTTCCTCGACACGACCCCCGAGGACTACGAGCGTGCGACGCAGGTCACCTACCTCGGCACCGTCAACGGCACGCGCTCCGCGCTGCGACGGATGCGGGGGCGCGACCGCGGCCACATCATCCAGATCGGCTCGGCCCTCGCCCACCGCGGCATCCCGCTGCAGGCGGCGTACTGCGGGTCGAAGCACGCGATCCACGGCTTCACCGACTCGGTCGTGTCCGAGCTCACGCACGAGGGGAGCGCCGTCGCGGTCTCGATCGTCGACATGCCCGCGCTCAACACGACGCAGTTCGGGTGGGTGAAGTCGCCGTTCTCGAAGCACCCTCAGCCGGTGCCGCCGATCTTCCAGCCCGAGGTGGGCGCCCGTGCGGTCGCCGACGTCGCCGACAAGCCGCGCCGCCGCACCTGGGTGGGGGAGTCGACGGTCGGCCTCGTCCTCGGCACGCGGGTGGCGGGCCGGTTCATGGACTGGTACCTCGCCAAGAACGCGTGGGAGGGTCAGTTCGCCGACGACAAGGGCTCGTCGACCACCCCGCCGAACCTCTACGAGCCGGTCGCCGGCGATCACGGTGCGCACGGCGCGTTCGACGACCGCGCGCGCGGCGAGAGCCTGCAGACGCGCGCGCTGCGCCACCGGAAGGGACTGTACTCGGCGGCATCCGTCGTCGGGGCCGCCGCGGTCGCGGGCGCGGTGAAGCTCCTGCGACGCTGAACCCCGCCCCCCCAGACCCCCTGACCCCGGGGGCCGGCCGCGGGTAGCATCCCATCTCGTGCCCGCCTACTTCGAACGCCTCGCTTCCGAAGGTGTGAACGAGACCCGGTTCCAGCCCACCGCCTTCACCGGCGGCGCGTGGAACGTCACCGAGCAGCACGTCGCCCCGCCGATCGGCCTGCTCGCGCACGCCATCGAGGTCGACCATGCGGCGCGCAGCCCGCAGCCCATGCAGCTCTCGCGCCTGTCGGTCGACATCCTCGGGGTCATCCCGATCGACGAGGTCGAGGTGACGTGTCGCGTGCTGCGGCCGGGTCGCAGCATCGAGCTCGTCGAGGCGACGCTCGCGCAGGGCGGTCGTCCCGCGCTCTCGGCACGGGCGTGGCTCCTGCACACGCGCGACACCGAGGCGCTCGCCGGCTCCGCGCACCCAGCGATGCCGCCCCGCGACGCGATCGAGCGCGTCGACCCGTCGTCGGCGTGGCCCGGCGAGTTCATCGCGACGGTCGGCGAGGTGCGCCGCCGGCAGGAGGCGCCCGGCCGCGCCTGGACCTGGATCCTGCCCGCCGTGCCGCTGCTCGAGGGCGAGCCGGTCTCGACGACGGCGCGCCTCGTGTCGCTCATCGACATCGCGAACGGCGTGACCCCGCGCGTCGATCCGCGCGAGGTCGCGTTCCCGAACCTCGACCTGACCCTCCACCTCGTCCGGGCCCCCGAGGACGGGTGGATCGGGTTCGACACGACCGTCACCTTCGGCGCGACGGGGCTCGGGATGACGCACACCGTCCTGCACGACGAGCGCGGCGTCGTCGGCTCGGTCGTGCAGTCCCTCACCGTGAGGCCGCACCGATGACCGCGCCCCTCGCCGGGAGGACCGCCCTCGTCACCGGCGTCTCGCGCCGGCGCGGGATCGGGTACGCCGTGGCGACGCGGCTCGCGCAGCTCGGCGCGAGCGTGTTCATCCAGCACTGGCGCCCCCACGACCTCGACCGGCCGTGGGGTGGCGACGATCTCGACGCGGTGCGCACCGGCATCCGCTCGGCCCTCGTCGGCGACGCGACCTTCGGCGATGTCGAGACGGATCTGACGGATGCCGCGGCGATCCCAGCCCTCATCGACGCCGCGTCCGCGCTCACCGGCCGGCTCGACATCCTCGTCTGCAACCACGCGAAGAGCGGCGACGACGGCAGCATCCTCGACATGACCGCCGACCGCCTCGACGCGTTCTGGGACACCAACACGCGGTCGACGCTGCTGCTGACCGCGGAGTTCGCCCGGCGACTCGCGCCGCCGCAGTCCGGTCAGCGTCGCCCGGGCGACGCGGTCGAGGGTTCGAAGCCCTACGCCGAGCCGACCGGCCGCGTGTTCTGGATGACGTCCGGGCAGGGCCACGGCGCGATGCGCGGCGAGGTCGCCTACGCGACGAGCAAGGCGGCGCTCGCGGGGGGCACCCGCACCGTCGCGGCGGACCTCCTCGATCTCGGCATCGTCCTCAACACGATCAACCCGGGACCCGTGAACACCGGGTACATGGACCCCGACAGCGCCGACCGCGACACCTCGGGCCTCGACGAATGGCTGCGCACGACCGCGTTCGGCCGCGTCGGCGTGCCCAGCGATCCCGCGGCCCTCATCGGCTGGCTGTCGACCGCCGAGGGCGCCTGGATCGTCGGGCAGGTGCTCACGAGCGACGGCGGGTTCAGCCTGTAGCGGTGACGGTTACAGCCTCCAGCGGTGACGGATGCACGATCGGTGGGGCAGGCGTCGCTTCGCCGCGACGCGCACTAAGCGCCGGCACCGCCGGCCGTGCATCCGTGCGCGACCCCTGGCGCGAACACCCTCCGATGTGGTCGGATCACCCCATGGGTGCGGGATCTCCGATGCGGGCGGTGCTGTGGGGCGCCGCCGCGCTGCTCCTCGCGACGATCGTCCTCGCCCCGATCTTCGGTTTCGGACGCTGCCTCGACTCGCCCGATCCGGAGAAGTCCTTCTGCGAGTCGTACACCGCGTCGTACGCCGGTCTGCGCGTGGACGTCTGGCCGTGGGCCGTGGTCTCCGCGGTCATCGTGGTCGTGACCGTGGTCGTCGCGGTGCGCCGACACCGCCGCCGTCGCGCCGAGCGCGCCGCATCCGCTGAGAGTCGCTTCAGCACCCGTCCGCGGACGGGATCGTCGAAGGGGACGGACGCATGACAACGGATGCCGCAGACGCGATCGTCGTCGGAGCGGGGCTCGCCGGGCTGGTCGCCGCATCCGACAGGCAAGCGCCGAGTCGGGGCCCTGATGCCGCTACGCGACGGCGCCGGAGACGCGCGGCAGCGTGATGGGCGAGGTCACGACGCGCGCCGCGCCCTGCAGCTGGTCGAGGGCGCCACGGGTGAGGGAGCGCACGGCGCTGAGGGTCTCTCCCGTGAGCGCGGCGATCTCGGTCTGGCTGTAGCCGCCGAAGTAGGCGAGCGCGATGACCCGCTGCTGCTCGAGGCTCATGTCGCCCAGTCGCTCCCGCGACACGGCCTCCGCCTGCGCATCGAGGGTGCGCCGGTGCGCGATCGCGTGACGGTGGGTGAGCAGCAGGACCCAGGCTCGCGGATGCCGCGCCTCGGCCTCCGCCGCGTGTTCCCACACGTGCACGTAGACCTCCCGCAGCACGCGCTGCGCCGGCTGCTCGTTCCGCAGGATGTGGGTGGCGAGCGTGTAGGCGCTCGCGCAGGTCGCGTCGTAGAGCCGCGCGAAGGCGTCCGCGTCACCGATGGCCGTGCGGGCCAGCAGATCCGACAGCTCGGTGTCCGTCAGCGGAAGGGGGTGCGACATGGCCTCATCGTGCGCCTCCCGAACCGTTCATTCGAGCCATTGCGCCCGTCGGGAGTCGGTGCTAGCCGAGATCCAGTCATCTGAATCGACGAATCGCCCGCGTGCGCGACCCGCGAACGCACGGAGCGGATGCCGCATCCGCAACGTTTCGTCAACCGGTGCCGATGACGTACCCGGCGGTGGAAAAGTTGAGCCCATGACCGTTCCCACTCTCACACTCAACGACGGACACACCATCCCCCAGCTGGGCTTCGGCGTCTTCCAGGTCGATCCCGCCGAGGCCGAACGCATCGTCAGCGTCGCCCTCGAGGCCGGCTACCGCCACATCGACACGGCGGCGGTGTACGGCAACGAAGAGGGTGTCGGTCGCGCGATCGCGGCCTCCGGCATCCCCCGCGACGAGCTGTTCATCACCACGAAGCTGTGGAACTCCGAGCAGGGCCGCGACACCGCGCGTCCCGCGATCGAGGCGAGCCTCCAGAAGCTCGGGCTCGACTACGTCGACCTGTACCTGATCCACTGGCCGCGCCCCGACAAGGACCGCTACGTCGAGACGTGGCAGCAGTTCGAGACCTTCCAGGCCGACGGCCTGACCCGCTCCATCGGCGTCTCGAACTTCCACCAGCCGCACCTGCAGCGCCTGCTCGACGAGACCGACACCGTGCCGGCGGTCAACCAGATCGAGCTGCACCCGGCGTTCGCGCAGCGCGAGCTCCGCGCGTTCCAGGAATCGAAGGGCATCCACACCGAGTCGTGGGGTCCGCTGGGCCAGGGCAAGTACGACCTGTTCGGCGAGAAGGCGGTGGCGGATGCCGCCGAGGCCCACGGTGTGAGCCCGGCGCAGGTCGTCATCCGCTGGCACCTGCAGGAGGGCCTCATCGTCTTCCCGAAGTCGTCGACGCCCGAGCGCATCCGCACGAACTTCGACGTGTTCGGCTTCGAGCTGACGTCGGAGCAGGTCGAGGCCATCAACGCGCTCGACCGCGGCCAGCGCGTCGGCGCCGACCCGGACACCGCCACGTTCTGACCCGTTCACCGAGAAGGGGCGCCGAGGAATCGGCGCCCCTTTTTTCGTGGACCCCCCTTACATCTCTCAGGGAGGGGTCGATACAATCGACCGACCTCGAATCGATTCGAACCCCCTGAAAGCCCCCATGGCTACCTCCCTCACGACGGGCCGCCCTTGGCGCGTCATCCTGCTGTTCACCCTGCCGCTCATGATCGGCAACGTGGTGCAGCAGCTGTACCACTTCGCCGACACGATCGTCGTGGGTCGGCTGCTCGGCGTCGACGCGCTCGCCGCCGTGGGGGCGACCGGCAGTCTCCTGTTCCTGCTGCTCGGTTTCGCGTGGGGTCTCACGTCCGGGTTCGCGATCCCGACCGCGCAGGCCTACGGGGCGATGGATGCCGACGGTGTCCGCCGCTCCGTCGCCACCGGTGCCGTCCTCAGCGGCATCACGACGGTCATCCTGACCCTCGGCGCGCCGCTGCTCGCCGAGCCTGCACTCGTGGCGCTGCAGACCCCGCCCGAACTCCTCGCCGACGCGACGATCTTCACGCAGGTCAGCTTCCTCGGCGCCGGCGCGCTGATGTTCTTCAACTTCCTGTCGGCCGTCATCCGAGCCATCGGCGACTCGCGGACGCCGCTCATCTTCCTCATCGTGTCGTGCGCCCTGAACGTCGTGCTCGTGATCGCCGCGATCGCGTGGCTCGGCCTCGGTGTCGCCGGCGCGGCTCTCGCGACCGTCGTCGCCCAGGGTGTCTCGGTACTCCTGTGCCTCGAGTTCGTGCGCCGCCGCATCCCCGAGCTGCACCTGAAGCGCGAGGACTGGCGCATCACCCGCGCCGACATCGTCGCGCACCTGCGTCTCGGTCTGCCGATGGGCTTCCAGGCGTCGATCATCGCGATCGGTGCGCTGACCGTGCAGGTCGCGCTCAACACGCTCGGCGGCGAGGCGATCGCGGCCTACACCGCGGCATCCCGTGTCGACGGTCTCGCCGTCGCTCTGCTGCAGTCGATGTCGCTCGCGGTCTCGATGTACGTCGCCCAGAACTACGGCGCGGGCCGCCCCGACCGCATCCGGCGCGGCGTCGTGCAGGCGACGTGGATCGCCGTCGCGGCGGCGGTGGCCCTCGGCATCCTGCTCATCTCGCTGGGCGGCCCGATCGTGCGCATCTTCGTCGGGGACGGCGCCGACGACGTCGTGCACCTCGCGGTCTCGATGCTCGTCATCAACGGGTTCAGCTACACCGCCCTCGGCATCCTGTTCGTCACGCGCGGTGCGCTGCAGGGACTCGGCAACGCCGTGATCCCGACGGTGACGGGTGTCGTCGAGCTCGTCGCGCGTGCGGCGGCGGCCATCCTGCTGGGTGCGCTGTTCGGGTTCATCGGTGTCGCCTGGTCGAACCCGCTCGCGTGGATCTCGGCGGCGATCATCCTGATCCCGGCGTACATCCGTGCGCACCGGATGCTCGCGACGATGCCGATGGCGCCGATGACCATCACGCCGACGACGCCGATCGCCGTCATCGGACCGGTCGACGGCTCGATGACGGTCGAGACGGTCGTGACGCAGCCGGTCCCGCTGCCGAAGCCCACCTCGCGGATGCGCCGCGCGCTGCGCCGCCGCGCCGGCACGTCGCGCCGCCTCGCCCGCAAGCGCTGACGCCGAGGTCCCGATCCGGCCGGGTATCGCACCGCTGTTCCCGGCTCGATCGGGACCTCGCTTCGGCGCAATCGATACCTGAGCGAAACCTGTGGGGTGCATGATCGTGGGGTGACCACCGTGTTTCCCGCGCTGACCGAGACCCCCGACCCGCAGTTCGTGATGGTGGGGGACGGCTACCGCATCGCGACGTACGAGTGGGGACCGGCGGATGCCCCGACGGTCATCCTCGTGCACGGTTTCGCCTCGAGCGCCCGCGACAACTGGGTGAACACGGGCTGGGTGCGCGACCTGCTGCGCGCGGGGTACCGCGTGCTCGCCGTCGACCAGCGCGGACACGGCGCGAGCGACAAGCCGCATGAGTCGCGTGCCTACGCGCTGCGGACGATGGTGACCGACCTCGAGGCCGTGCTCGACACCTACCTCGTCGACGAGGCGCTGTACGTCGGGTACTCGCTCGGTGCCCGCGTCGGGTGGGAGGTCGCCCGCGACCTGGAGCCCCGCATCCCGCGCGTCGTCCTCGGCGGCGTCCCCGACGGGGTGCCGCTCGGTCGTCTCGATCTCGACCAGGTGCAGGCGTACGTCGACGAGGGAGAGCCGGTGACGGATGCCGTGACCCACGACTACATCACCCTCACCGAGCGGGTGCCCGGCAACGACCTGCGGGCGCTGCTCGCGATCGCCCGCGGCATGCGCGCGACGGGCACGGTCGACCCCGACCCCGGAAAGGCGCCCGGCCAGCCGGTGCTCTTCGCGACGGGCACGAAGGACGGCATCATCGAGGGCTCGAAGTCGCTCGCCGCCGCGACTCCGCAGGGCCGGTTCGTCGAGATCCCGGACCGTCACCACTTCAACGCACCGGGTTCCCGCGTCTTCCGAGAGGCGGCGCTGGCCTTCCTCGCCGAGTAGGCCGCGGGGGCGGCGTTCTCGGGCCGCGGCATCCGCGTCATCGGATTCGGACGATGTCGCCGGATTGGGACCTGTGAGCGCTCCCGCGTCCGAATCCGCTGCACATCTCCGAATCCGATGACGCGCCGGAACCGCGCGCTACGCTCGCGCCATGACCGACCTTCCCTCGTGGGGCGTCGCCGCGGATTCGCCGACGGCCGAGCACTACCGCACCTTCGGTGCGCGCGAAGCGGCCGGATCATCGGCGACGTACGAGGACTGGGCGCTCGGGATCGCGGACGACGGCGACATGCTCGCGCTGATCGACGAGCTCCCCCGCGCCAAGCGGCAGGCGAACCTCGTCTTCGCCGCGATGCGCGTCGCCGGTGTGCCGATCACGTCGTGGACGGATGCCCGGGGTCACGCGATCTCGCGCTGGCCGCGCATCCGCGAGGTCGCGCTGACCCACGCGACGCAGACGAACGAGGCCGCCCGCTGCGCCGTCCTGCTGCCGCAGCTGGTCCGCATCCCGGGCCCGCTCGCCCTGCTCGAGGTGGGCGCGTCGGCGGGGCTCTGCCTCCACCCCGACCGGTACGCGTACCGCTACACCGCGGACGACGGCACCGTCACCGCCATCGAGCCGACGACCCCGACCGACGTCGTCGTCGACTGCCGCATCGAGAACGCGGCGCCCCCGACCCGCCTGCCCGAGGTGGTGTGGCGCGGTGGCATCGACCTGAACCCACTCGACCCGGCCGACCCCGACACCCTCGCCTGGCTCGACGCGCTCGTGTGGCCCGAGCACGACGACCGCCGCGCCCGCCTCGCCGCCGCGGCGCGCATCGCGGCATCCGATCCCGCGCCGATCCGCGCCGGCGACCTGAACGACCTGATCGCGGATGCCGCGGCATCCGCCCCTCGCGATGCGACCCTCGTCGTCTTCCATACGGCGGTGCTCGCGTACCTGAGTCCAGAGGACCGCGAGCGGTTCCGGCGGACGATGGCCGACACGGATGCCGTGTGGCTCTCGAACGAGGGGCTCGGCGTCTTCCCCGAGTTCGAGCGGATGGTGCCGCCCGGCGAGAGGCACCGATTCGTGCTGGCGGTCGACGGCGAGCCCGTCGCGCTCACGCATCCGCACGGCCGCAGCTACCGCGCGCTCTGACCCCGCTCCGGGGACGCGACCCGTCGCCGCGCAGCATCCCACCCGACGAAACGCGTCCCCGGAACCGCCCCCTCGTCCCACGAGCGCGCGAGTGGCAACATCGACACCACAGCAGGAGGGAACCACCATGGCAGGAAAGACCAGCGGGGGAGCCGGCTTCAGCGACGCCGAGAAGGCCGCGATGAAGCAGCGGGCCGATGAGCTCAAGGCGATGAAGGGCCTGAAGGGCCTCGCCAAGATCGAGAAGGAGAA
The DNA here is from genome assembly GCF_031844425.1 of Microbacterium sp. ARD31. Classification (NCBI taxonomy): domain Bacteria; kingdom Bacillati; phylum Actinomycetota; class Actinomycetes; order Micrococcales; family Microbacteriaceae; genus Microbacterium; species Microbacterium sp. ARD31. The sequence goes on along the minus strand of NZ_JAUZVE010000006.1, from coordinate 278,375 downwards.
CCAGGCCTGCCTCGACGCGATCGAGGCGCTCGAGGGCACCGATCGCATCATCGCCGAGCGGGTGCACGTCATCGTCCTCGAAGAGGCGCCCCACCTCAACCCGAAGACGTTCTACGGCTTCCCGGCCTATGCGAAGGACGGCAAGGTCGTCGTCTTCTGGCAGCCGGCATCCAAGTTCAACACCCGTTACGGCACGGTCAGCTTCGACGAGCCCGCGGAGCTCGACGACGGTCCGATGTGGCCGGTCTCGTTCGCGGTGATCGAGATGACGGATGCCGTGGAGCAGCGCATCCGCGAACTCGTCAGGGCTGCGGCACCGCGAGACTGACGATCCGGTCGTCGCCCTCGCGGGCCGACCCCCGCCCGTCGGTGTTGTTCGTGAGGACGAACAGCGTGCCGTCGGGGCCGACGGTCACGTCGCGGAGCCGGCCGTACTCGCGCGTCAGCTCGGTGGACGTCGACGGATCGGCGACCGGAACCGCCCGTAGCACGCGGCCGCGCAGGTTCGCGATGACGATCGTGTCGTTCACGACGGCGATGCCGCTGGGGCTGGCGGCATCCGTCGGCCACGTCTGCACCGGGTCGATGAACCCGTCCGCCTCGCCGCCGGTTCCCTCGACGTACGGCCAGCCGTAATTGCCGCCGGGCTCGATGATGTTGAGCTCGTCGCGGTAGTTGCGGCCGAACTCGCTCGCGAACATCGTGCCGTCGTCCGCCCATGCGAAGCCCTGCACGTTGCGGTGACCGAGGCTGAAGACGGGGGAGTCGGGGTCGGGATTGTCCGACGGGATGCTGCCGTCGGGCGCGATCCGCAGGATCTTGCCCGCGAGCGAACCGGAGTCCTGCGAGGCGGGTTCGTCGCTCGTGTCGCCGTTCGCGATGTAGAGCATCCCGTCGGGGCCGAACGCGATGCGCCCACCGTTGTGGTGGGTGCCCGCCGGCATCCCGTCGATGACCGACTCCGGTTCGCCGAGCCCGAAAGAACCCGCAGAGCCTGTGATCGGGTAGCGCTGCACCCGGTTGCCGTCGCGGGCGGTCGAATAGACGAACAGGTCGTCGCCGTCGATCGCGAGACCCAGCAGACCGCCCTCGTCGCTGTGCACGACGCCCTCGACCGTCGCGACGACACGCGTGGCGCCGTCCGACGCGACCTCGAGGATGCGGGCGCTGTCGCGTTCGCTCACGAACACGGTGTCCCCGTGCACGGCCATCGACCACGGAGCCTCGAGCCCCGTCGCGACGGTGCGCGGCGTCACCGGGGTGGGCGTCGGTGTCGGGGTGGGCGTCGCTGTGGCGGTGACCGTCGGCGTCGGGGACGCAGCGGTCGGCTGCTCGACGGTCGGCTGGCCGGGCGCCGCGCACCCCGCGAGAGCGAGAGCCGCGGCGAGGCCGAGCCCGGCGGACGAGGCGGTGGAGCGGCGGGGCGGGGACATGCGCTCAGTCAACCGCATCCTGCCGCTCCGGAGGCCGGAACCGGGCGGACGACCTAAACTGGGGGCATCCCGTCCCCGTCCCCGAGAGACATCCCGTGCCTGACGCCACCCCCCGTACCTTTGAGGTGCGCCACCTGCAGATGGGGCGCGCCCTCTTCGCGGCGATCGCGGCGGTCATGATCACGTTCTCGGTCGATCACTCCGCGCAGGTCGGCGGAGCCGTCTTCAGCGGGTTCGCCGTGGCCACCGCACTCATCCTGATCCTGTCGGCGTGGCTCGTGTTCCGCGCGGGTGAGCGCTGGCAGGCGGTGCTCCTCGGCAACCTGACCCTCGTCGCGGGCATGATCGCGACCCTGCCCGTCGCGCGCACCGTCGACGGATACTTCACGGTCGTCCTCGTCTGGGCGCTCGCGGCCGGCGTCGCGGAGCTCGTGATCGGCATCGTCGGCCGCCGCCGGGGCGCACCCGCCGCGCGCGAGTCCGTCTTCGTCGGCGCCCTCACGATCGTGCTGGGTGTCGCGCTGGTGTTCATCCCGCGCGAGTACATGCTCGAGTACTACATCGACGAGGCGCGTCGCTCGTTCACCCTCACCGGCATCACGATCGGCGTCGGTGTGCTCGGCGGCTACGCGGCGATCGTCGCGGTGTATCTGGGGATCGCCGCATTCTCACCTCGTCCCGCTGCGGTCCCCGCGGTGGAGACGGCCGACACGGATGCCGCTGGAGGCCGCTCATGACCGACAAGAACCCGACCCGCCGCGACCTGATGCGCCCGGTCCAGCTGCTCGGCTTCGCGCTGCTCGCGGCCCTGTTCGCCGGGATCGTGACCCTCGTCTCGATGGGGGTGCTGCAGGATCAGCGTCCGACCAGCGACGTCGACCAGCACCTGCGTGCCTGGGGCGTCGCCGCGATCGTCGCCGGGGTCACCTTCATCGCGACGCTCGTGATCATGGCGCTGTCGCTGCTGGTCGTCGACCCCGCGCAGGTCGGCAAGCAGGTCGACCGCGGCCTACTCCTCGACCCGGAGGACGACGCCGCTCCGGACGCCCCCGGCGACGCCGGCCGCGGCCCGCGCTCCCCGCACTGACCCGCGCGCACCGCGCCGCGCCGCGACTCAGCCCACGGTCGCGCCCGGGGCAGCACCGCCCCCCGCGCTCAGCGCAGCAGGTCGACGAGCCGGTCGGCGAGACCCGCGTAGCCGGCGGGGGTGAGCGCGAGCAGGCGCTGCTTCGCGGCATCCCCGATGTCGAGGCCGTTCACGAACTCGGCGAGTTCGGGCGCTCCGACGCGGCGGCCGCGGGTGAGGTCCTTCAGCAGGGCGTACGGGTCGGTGATCTGCGAGCGGCCGGCGACGATCTCGGCGCGCACGACGGTCTGGATCGCCTCGGCGAGGACCTCCCAGTTCGCGTCGAGGTCGGCCAGCAGCACGTCGCGCGACAGCGAGATCTCGGTGAGCCCGCGTTGCAGGTTGTCGAGCGCGAGCAGCGAGTGGCCGAAGGCGACGCCGATGTTGCGCTGCGTCGTCGAGTCGGTGAGGTCGCGCTGCTGGCGCGACGTGACGAGCGTCTGCGCGAGCGTCCCGAACAGCCCGCCCGAGATCTCGAGGTTCGCCTCGGCGTTCTCGAACCGGATCGGGTTGATCTTGTGCGGCATCGTCGACGAGCCGGTCGCACCCGCGACGGGGATCTGCGCGAAGAAGCCCATGGAGATGTAGGTCCACACGTCGGTGGCGAGGTTGTGCAGGATGCCGCCTGCGTGGCGCACGCGGTCGTACAGCTCGACCTGCCAGTCGTGCGACTCGATCTGGGTCGTCAGCTCGTTGAACCCGATGCCGAGCCCCTCGATGAAGCCGCGCGAGAGAGCGGGCCAGTCCACGTCGGGCTCGGCGGCGAGGTGCGCCGACCAGGTTCCGGTCGCGCCCGAGAACTTCGCGAGGTACTCGCCGCCCTCGATCTGGCCGGCGACCCGCTGCAGGCGCCACGCGAAGACGGCGAGCTCCTTGCCCATGGTCGAGGGCGTCGCGGGCTGACCGTGCGTGCGCGAGAGCATGACGGCATCCCGGTGCTCTTCGGCCAGCTGCGTCAGCGAGGCGATGACCGCGCGCAGCTTGGGCAGCCAGACCCGCTCGACGGCGCGCTGGACGGTGAGGGCGTACGAGGCGGAGTTGATGTCCTCGCTCGTGCACGCGAAGTGGGTGAGCTCGGCGATGGCGTCGAGCCCGAGCGATGACAGGCGGTCGCGGACGAGGTACTCGATCGCCTTCACGTCGTGCCGGGTGACGGCCTCCTTCTCGGCGAGCCAGGCGATGTCGTCGTCGCCGAAATCGCGGTAGAGGCTGCGCAGCGAATCCTTCTGCTCATCGGTGAGCGCGGACGATCCGAACAGACCGCGGTCGGTCAGCGTGATGATCCACTCGACCTCGACCTCGACGCGGGCCCGGTTGAGGCCCGCCTCCGAGAGGTACTCGGCCAGCGGGGCGACTGCGGCGGCGTAACGACCGTCGAGCGGGCTGAGGGACATCGAGGGCAGGGAGGACACGCGACTCCGTTCGGTGGGGGGTGCGCTCACCGGCGAAGCGCGGGTTCGAGCTGCCGGAACAACGCCCGGCTGGCGCTCTCGATCATACCGAGCACCTCATCGAACATCGTGGGGCCGCCGTAGTAGGGGTCGGGCACGTCGAGGGCCCCGTCGGCCCGCGCGTCGAAGCTGAGCAGCAGCGCGAGCTTGTCGACGTCGGCGGGGCTGCGCGCCCACTCCGACAGGATCCGCTCGTGCGAGCGGTCCAGCGCGATCACGAGGTCGTTGCGGTCGAAGTCCTCGCGGGAGAACTGCCGCGCGCGGTGCCGGGTGCCGTCGTACCCGCGGCGGACCAGGGCTTCGAGCGTGCGGCTGTCGGCTCGTTCGCCGACGTGCCATTCGCCGGTGCCGGCGCTCGTCGAGACGACACGGTCGCCGAGGCCCGCCTGATCGGCGAACCACCGGAACACGACCTCCGCCATCGGGGACCGGCAGATGTTGCCCGTGCACACGAACAGCACACGGAAAGCATCATCGGGCTCGGGCACCCTTCCATTGTGCTGATCGTCGGGCCTTCTGCACAGAGCGGGTCCGCTGCGCGGCATCCACCGTCCGTTACCGACGCCCTCCGAAGAGCGGATGCCGGGGGCACAGTCGACGCATGTCCGATGTTCTCGCGCCGTCCCCGTACCTGTGGGGCGCTCCCGTGGGGGAGCGTCTCGCCGCCCTCGACGACGGGATCGCTCTGCTGCGACAGGCCGACGATCAGGTGCTCGAGTTGCTCGCCGACGTCCGGCGGATCGCGCACCTCGTCGACTGGCGCGCCGAGGCCGCCGACGCGTTCCGCGAGGCGGTGGCCGCGTGGGAGGGCGAGGTCGCCCGGTTGTCGCCGGCGATCGAGGGGGCGATCGGCCAGGCGTACGGCGACCGTACCTGGGTCGAGGCGACGGGCTGATGGCGGAGATCGAGATCCGCGGCGGCCGCGTCGTCGCCGTCGACACCGAGACCCTGCGCAACGCGGCGGCCCAGACCGAGCTCGCGGTCGCCGACGCCGACACCGTCCGTGCCGGACTGAGGTCGGCCGACCGCCTCCTCGGGTCCGCGACGATCGGCGGGGGTGCCGCGTACCTCGCCACCGCCGCGGGCGCGGTCGTCGAGCGGGGGCAGGAGCTTGCGCGCGCACTCCGCGACACGGCGACCGCGTACGAGATCGTCGAGCTGCAGGCGCGTGCGGCGATCGCCTGGCACGGGGACGCGCGCGATCGCGGCGAGGTGGTGGACCTCGCCCGGAAGGTGGCGGAGCTCGAGGCCTCCTCCCCCGCTGCGGCCGAGGCGGCGCGGCAGGCCGTCGCCGACGCGCCCGATCCCTTCGCGACGGTCGCGCGCGAGCTGTGGTGGACGACCCTCGCCTCCGGCCTCGCGCCCGTCGCAGTGGGCGCGCTCCGCTGGGGCGCGGCGGAGATCCGCGACCGCGGCACGGGAACGCTTCCCGAGGGGAGCCGTCTGCTCGGGAAGCCGGCCCGTCCCACCGTCGAGTTGGCGCGGTCCCAGCCGGGGTCGGCGCCCGCGACGGTCGCCGACGTGGCGCGCCGCGTGCCCGGCGGCGGGCCGGGCGTCATCCGGGTCGAGCGGTACACGATGCCGGACGGCGGACGGCGGTTCGCGCTGTACCTTTCGGGCACACGGTTCGGAGAGGACCCCGGGACGTTCGACTGGTCGTCGAACGTCGCCCTGTACGACGGGATGAGGTCGTCTTCCTATGAAGCGAGCCGCATCGCGCTCGAGAAGGCGGGAGCGAAGCCCGGCGATTCGGTGATGGTCAGCGGGCACTCCCAGGGCGCCATGGTCGCCAGCCGGATCGCGCTCGAGAAGGAGTACGAGGTGCCGATGATCGTCGGGTTCGGCAACCCCGTCCAGGCCGACGTGGGCCCCGACACCCTGCAGGTCGATTTCCGGCACCGGGACGACGTGGTGCCGCTCTTGGCGGGCGGAGGTCACGACGCCCAGATCGGCGCCCCCGGGAGCATGGTCGTCGAGCGGACCGTCGACCCGCTTCCGTGGTTGAACTCCCACCAGATGGACGAGTACACCGCGACGTCCGAGATGCTCGACGTCTCGACCGACCCGCGGATGGATGCCGTGCGCGACCGCCTCGCCGAGCTCGGCACCGCGGAGTCGGTGGAGGTGTTCGTCTACGACACCGCCGAGGGTGTCAGCGCTTCGTCTGCGGACGCAGGATGATCCCGAAGACGAAGTTGATGAGCGAGATGATCAGGGCCGCGACGACGCCCAGCCAGAACGACTCGACCGACAGACCCCAGCCCCACCACTCGGTGAGCCACCCCGTCAGCCAGAACAGGAAACCGTTGATCACCAGGGAGATGAGGCCGAGCGTCAGGATGTAGAGCGGGAACGCGACGATCTTCAGGATCGTCCCGATGACGGTGTTGACGATCGCGAAGACCGCCGCGACCGCCAGCAGCGACAGCACGAGCTGCAGCGTCTCGCCGGGTTCGAAGGGGGTGACCTCGACGCGCAGCGGCTCGATGAGGGTGACGACCCAGATCGCGAAGGCGTTGATCACGACGCGGACGATGAAGCGCATGCCCGCAGTCTCCCATGCCGTGCGCCCGTGGGCGAGGCACGGGCCGGCGCTCCCGCTCGTAGACTCGTCGCGTGACCGACATCCCCGTCCGGGTTCGTCCCGAGATCGCCGCGCTCCCCGCCTACAAGCAGGGCAAGCAGGCCGGCGCCACCGCGTACAAGCTCTCCAGCAACGAGAACCCGTTCGACCCGCTCCCCGGCGTCGTCGCCGCGGTGCGTGACGCGGTCGCCTTCAACCGCTACCCCGATGCGCTCGCCGCCCGGCTGCGCACGCGCCTGGCGGAGCGGTTCGGGGTCACCGACGACCGCATCCACATCGCCGCCGGCTCGGTCTCGATCCTGTACCAGCTCGCGCAGGCGGTCGCCTCGGTCGGCGACGAGATCGTCCTGCCGTGGCGTTCCTTCGAGGCGTACCCGGGCATCGTGACCGTCACCGGCGCCACCCCCGTGATGGTCCCGCTGACGGATGCCGCCGCGGTCGACCTTCCCGCCCTCGCCGCCGCTGTCACCGACCGCACGCGCGCCGTCTTCGTCTGCACGCCGAACAACCCGACCGGCGCGGTCGTGACGCAGGCAGACTTCGACGCGTTCGTCGCCGCCGTCCCGGAGGACGTGCTGATCGTCCTCGACGAGGCGTACGTCGAGTTCGTGACGGATGCCGCAGCGGTCAAGGGCGAGCGGGTCATCGCCGCCGGGCACGACAACGTCGTGATCCTCCGCACCTTCTCGAAGGCGTACGGGCTCGCCGGCCTGCGCATCGGATACGCCGTCGGGCACTCCCGCATCCTCGATGCCGCCCGCAGTGCCGGCATCCCGCTGTCGGTCACGGCGCAGGCCGAGGCCGCCGCGCTCGCGAGCCTCGACGCCGAGGACGACCTGCGCGAGCGCGTCGCCGTGGTGGCGCGGCGGCGTGACCTTCTGGTCGACCGCCTGCGCGAGATCGGATGGGACGTACCGACCGCGCAGGGCAACTTCGTCTGGCTCCCGGCCGGCGACCGATCGCTCGAGGTCGCGGCGGCCTTCGAGGCCGCCGACCTCGTGGTCCGGCCCTTCGCCGGCGACGGCGTGCGTGTGTCGGTGGGCGAGGAGGAGTCGATCGACCGCGTGGTCGAGGTCGCGGCATCCGTTCGCCCCTGACGGCGAAAGACGCGTCCCCGGTGCCCTGTGCGGGCGTTCCGGGGACGCGTCTTGTCGGTCGGGCGGTGGAGGGACGACGCTTCGCGTCCCTCGAGCCGTCTCAATGCCTGGCGTTCTCCTTCGACTTCTTCACGAACAGCGTCTCGGTCTGCTCGAGCTCCATGCCCTTCGTCTCGGGCACGCGCCAGGCGACGTAGACGAACGACAGCGCCGCGAACAGCGCGTACATGCCGTAGGTGAGGGGCAGCGACCAGGTCGACATCGCGGGGAACGACACCGTGATGAGGAAGTTCGCGATCCACTGCGCGCTGGCGGCGACGCCGAGCGCTTTGCCGCGGATGCGGCTGGGGAAGATCTCGCCGAGCAGCACCCACACGAGCGGGCCCCACGAGGCGCCGAATCCGACGACGAACAGGTTCGCCGCGATGAGCGCGACCGGCCCCCACGCGCCGGGCAGCGAGACCTCGCCGTCGACGGTGACCGCGAAGGCGAACGCGAGCGCCATGGTCGCGAGCGACAGGGTCATGAGCACCGAACCGGTCAGCAGGATCGGCTTGCGGCCGACACGGTCGACGAGCCAGATCGCGATGAGGGTCACGACGACGTTGGTGACCGAGGTGATCACGCTGATGAGCAGCGAGTTGCTCTCGTCGAAGCCGACCGCCTTCCAGAGGGTGGTCGAGTAGTAGAAGATCACGTTGATGCCGACGAACTGCTGGAACGTCGACAGGATGATGCCGACCCAGACGATGCCCTGCAGGCCGAGGACCGGGCCGCGCAGCGAGGCGCCCTTGGTCTTGCGGTCCTCGTCGATGGCGTTGCGGATCTCGTTGACGGACTTGTCGAGGTCGGCTTCCGGCACGAGTCGCGCGAAGACCTCGCGGGCCTCGTCGTTGCGTCCCTTCGCGAGCAGATAGCGGGGCGACTCCGGCATCGTGAAGGCCAGGATGCCGTAGACCGCCGCCGGGACGATGCCGACGAGGAACATCCAGCGCCACGCCTCGAGGCCGAGCCACAGCTGCTCCGACGCGCCGCCGGCGGTGTTCGCGAGGACGGCGTCGGAGAGGAGGGCGGCGAAGATGCCGAGCGTGATCGCGAGCTGCTGCAGCGACGCGAGGCTGCCGCGGATCTGCCGCGGCGCTATCTCGGCGATGTAGGCGGGGGCGACGACCGAGGCGATGCCGATGCCGATGCCGCCGATCACACGCCAGACGATCAGGTCGGGGACGCTGAAGGTCAGGCCCGATCCGATGGACGACACCAGGAACATGACGGCGCCGAGCATCATCGTCTTCAGGCGGCCCCAGCGGTCGGAGAGGCCGCCCGCGAGCACCGCGCCGACGGCGCAGCCGAGCAGGGCGACGGCGACGACGAAGCCGGTGAGGACGCTGTTCAGGTCGAAGTTCGACTCGATGGAGTCGACCGCGCCGTTGATGACGGACGAGTCGAATCCGAAGAGGAAGCCGCCGACCGCGGCGGCCACCGATAGGCCGATCGCTCGTCGGCCGTAGGGGCTCTTGATCGAGAAGGCGTCCGCAGGAATGGTCCCGGTAGTGCTCATGAGGTTCGAGGGTACGCCGGTGCGCGTCGGTCCTGCCCGCCCTTGCGCGCGCGACGAAAACCGATACGGGTGGCGGTTGATCCGCGCTCGCCTGTCACAAACGGCGTGGCCTGCGCTTTCTCATCGGAACCTCCTCGTTCCTCAGGTGTGGGGCGCCTCGCGCCCGGGTCAGTCCTTCACGCACCACGTCGCCGACCGCCTCGCCGCCGCTCTGCCGGCGGGCGAGGTCGAGATCGCCGATCTCACGGCTGAGGGCTTCGACCCCCGCTTCACGCTCGCCGATCGGCAGGCGTACGCCGTGGCGGGGGAGTACCCCGCGGACGTCGCCGCCGAGATGGCCCGCATCGACCGTGCCGACCATCTCGTGCTCGTCTTCCCGGTGTTCTGGTGGTCGATGCCCGCCCTCCTCAAGGGCTGGATCGATCGGGTGTTCGCGAACGGGTGGGCCTTCGGTATCGGCGAGGGCGGCGGCATCCGTCCCGGACTCGGCAGGCTCAGGGTGCACCTGGTGCCCGTCGCGGGCTCGGATGCCGCGCTCTACGAGCGGCGCGGATACGACCGCGCCTTCGCGACCCAGATCGAGACCGGCATCCTCGACTACTGCGGGGTGCGTCGCGGGCTGACCGAGTTCCTCTACGACGCGGATGCCGGTGGTGCCGCCGCCGACGTCGATGCCGTCGTCGCGCGCATCGCCGCCGCGGTCCGCGCCTGACGCTTAAACCTTTGGCCGCCTACGAGGATCGGCGTCGGAACGCGTCGCCGAGCCAGCGGTTGTAGGCCGCCCACGGGTCGCCTACGCGCTCTCGCACGGTGTCGATGTGCGCCGCGAGCACCCCGGTGAGCGTGAACCATTCGCCGCCCTCGCGAAGCTCGGCGAACTCGCGGTGCCGCTGCTGTTCCAGAGCGCGGTCGCCCGGTTCGAAGGCCAGCAGCTCGTCGTGCATGATCGCGGCCAACCGGCGCCGTGGCGTCGCCGACGTGCCGATCTTCACGCGGTCGCGGTACCGCAGGTAGTAGACGACGTCGATCCGCGGCGGCGGGATGTCGGGGTCGGGGGCGTCGCCCAGCCGCCATCCACAGCGCGTGCAGTACCAGGCGTCGTCGCGGCGCTCGCCGATCGTGCCGCCGCAGAGGCGGCAGCGCGAGGGCAGGGCATCGGGCACGTGAGCATGGTGGCATCGACGGCCGACACCGTGTCTACCTGCGGACGATCATCGGCCCGGGCGGTCCGGTGCCCTTCCCCGACGACGTCGAGCGCACCCTCACCGGCTGGGAGTACTACCCCGAGGCCCTCGGCCACGCGCTGCGCCACACCCACGAGGTGACCGGCGGCATCCCGATGATCGTCACCGAGAACGGCATGGCGACGGCCGACGACAGCCGACGCATCGACTACACGACCGGCGCGCTCGAAGGTGTCTCGGCCGCGCTGCGCGACGGCCTCGACGTGCGGGGTGATCCCGGCGGTCTGAGGCTCGCGCGCCGTCGCTTCGCGAGGAGATGGAGGTTCCCGAGGATCGGATCGAGCGGATGCCTCCTCTCGAACCGACATCTCCTCGCGAACGCACGACAGGGCGCGGACCCCGGAAGGTCTGCGCCCTGTCACGGGTGCCGCGGGGCGGCATCCGCTCAGTCGTCGAGTTCGGTCTTCAGCACCGTGCCGGACGCGTCGAGGGTGACCTCGACGATCTGACGGTCGCCCGTGAGGATCGACACGTCGAACGGGGAACGGTTGTCGTCGTCGGCGTCGATGTCGATGATGCGCCCGGGCTGCTCCGCGAGGGCAGCGTCGACCATGGCCTGCAGCGTGGCGGTGTCGAGCACGTTCTGCGGCGCGCGGTCGTCGGCGTCGGGTCCTTCCGTCTCGCGCACGACCGCCTGGCCGTCCGCGCCGACGAGGACCTCGGTCTCGGACCCGTCCGCGCCCGTGAGGGTGACGTCCCAGCTGCCGTCGCGGTTCCCGTCGATCGCGGTCGGCTCGCCGTCGGCGACGCCCTGCGCAGCCTTCGCGATGCCGTCGAGCGCTGCGGCGTCGGACGCACCGAACTCGCCAGACGCGGTCGTCGCCGCGGTGTCGTCGTCGACGTCGGACGCGTCATCGTCGGTGTCGTCGACGCGCGTGCCGTCGGCCTCGCCCTGCGTTGCTGCGGCGGGGTCCTGCGTGCCGTCGGCCGCGCCCTGCTGGCTGACGGCCACGCCGTCCAGGCGGTCGTCGTCCTCGTCGAGCGCGGAGCCGATCGCGACGCCGCCGCCGACGAGCACGAGTGCGCCGAGCGCTGCGCCACCGGCGATCAGCGCGGTGCGGCCGCGCCGCTTCGCCGGCTTCTCCGCCGACGGCTCGGCGGCGGGCGTGTACGGCTGGGTGGGGGTGGACGGGTCGGGGGTGGTGGTGTTCTCGCTCATGCACCCAGAGTGCCGAGCGGGCACTGAAGCCCACCTGAAGCGACCTGAAGCGGTCTTCAGGATGCCGGGATGCCAGGATCGAGGGATGTCCGAGAGCCTCTCCTCCGCCGCCTTCCCCCTCGATCGTGACGCCGCCGACCGGATGTGGGCCGACTACCGCTCCGCCCATCCCGCTGCCGCGGCGGCAGGACCGGACTACACGGTCGAGCACTTCGGCGACAGCCCGCGGCTCGCGGACCAGCTCCTCGACGGCGTGCTGAACGGCCCGAAGCGAGCGACCTCCGAACTGGTCGCGGAGTTCTTCGAGCACGGTGACCAGCTGCCGCGGATCGGTTCGCACTGGATCGCGTGCGACGGCACCGGCGCGCCGCGCATCATCATCCGCAGCACCGAACTGCGCGTCGGCCCGTTCGCGTGCGCCGACGCGGCCTTCGCGTTCGACGAGGGCGAGGACGATCGCTCCCTGGAGAGCTGGCAGCGCGAGCACCGCCGCTACTTCACGCGCGTCGCCGCCGCCCGCGGCGCGGAGTGGTCCGAGGACGACGAGATCGTCTTCGAGCGGTTCGCCGTGGTCTGGCCGCCCGAGCACGCCGACTGAGCGCTCCCGCCTGAGCGCCCTCGCCGCCCTCAGTCCGCGGCGGGCAACCGGACCGTGAAGCGCGCGCCGCCCAGCGGCGATTCGCCCACCGTCACCGTGCCTCGCGAGGCCCGCACCACGCCGGCGACGATCGCGAGGCCGAGGCCGCTGCCCCCGGCATCCCTCGCCCGTCCTTCGTCGAGACGCACGAACCGCTCGAACACGCGCTCGCGCTCCGAGGCGGGGATGCCGCTGCCGTCGTCGTCGACCGTCAGCACCGCGTCGGCACCGTCGCGGGCGACTCCCAGCGCGATCCGGGATGCCGCGTGCCGGGCCGCGTTGTCGGCCAGGTTCCGGGCGATCCGCCCGAGCAGACGTTCGTCGCCCGTGACCTGCACCGCCGTGATCGCGGAGCCGTCGACGCTCACTCCGGCTGCGCGCAGGCGCGACACCTCGGCGAGGGCGAGGTCGTCGAGGTCCACGACACCTCGCTGCGAGGGGGCCTGCTCGTCGAGCCGGGCGAGCACCAGCAGGCCCTCGACCAGGTCCTGCATCCGCGCGCCCTCCTCGGTCACGACCTCGGCGAGGTCGTCGAGGCTCGTCGCCTCGGGGTGCGCCTGGGCGAGTTCCGCGTGCTGGCGCATGGTCGCGAGCGGCGAGCGCAGCTCGTGCGAGGCATCCGACACGAACCGGCGCTGGGCGGTGGCGGACGTGTCGAGCCGGTCGAGCATGCGGTTCATCGTGCCGGCGAGGGCCGCGATCTCATCACCCGACGACGGCTCGACGACCCGCCGGTCGAGGCGGTCGCCGGTGATCTCGTCGACTTCGCGGCGGATGCGCTCGACGGGACGCAGGGCGCGGCCGACGACCCACCAGGTGACGGCGGCGACCACGACGGCGACGAGCAGGGTGGATGCCGTGAGCAGCCACCCAGCGGTGGCGAGGGTCGCGTCGTCGTCCTCGACGGATACCGCCAGCGCGACCCGCGCATCGGCGGACGGCTCATCGTCATCGTCGTCGCTTTCGCGGCCGCCGTCGTCGTCGACGTCCGCCACGACGACGAGGACGCGTTCGCCGTCGTACACGACGGTCTCGCCGTCGCGGTCGGCGGGCAGCGCTCCCGCGCGGGCATCGTCCGAGGCGGCGACGACGGCCCCCGCGCCGTCGACGACCTGCACGATGTCGTCGTCGAGGTCGTCGACGGCGTCGACCCCGAACTCGTCGACGCGCACGGCGATCTCCCCCGCCCGTGTCTCGGCGGTCCGGGTCGTCGCGCCGCGGATCTCCGCGCCGAGCACGGCACTGAAGCTCAGTGAGGCGAGAACCATGACGACCGCGACGATGAGGGTCGCCGCGGCGGTGATGCGCGTGCGGAGCGACCTGACCCGCGGCATCCGCTCAGCCACCGTCGGCCGCCAAGCGGTAGCCGGCGCCGCGCACCGTCTCGATCGCGTTCCGGTCGAACGGCCTGTCGAGCTTGCGGCGCAGATGCCCGACGTAGACCTCGACGATGTTCGGGTCGCCGTCGAAGTCGTCGTCCCAGACACCGGCGATGAGGTCGCGCTTCGAGACGACCTGGCCCTTGTGGCGGATGAGATGCAGCAGCACGGCGAACTCACGCGAGGTCAGCTCGACGGCCGTGTCGCCCCGGCGGACGCGGCGCGCGGCGGGGTCGACGTGCAGGTCGCCCGCCTCGAGCGCGACGGGACGTTCGACTCCGCCGCGGCGGATGAGCGCCCGCAGCCGCGCGACCAGCACGGGGTAGGAGAAGGGCTTCGTGACGTAGTCGTCGGCGCCCGCGTCGAGCGCGTCGACCTGGTCCCACTCGCCGTCTTTGGCGGTCAGCATGAGGACGGGCGTCCAGTTCTCCTCGGCGCGGAGGGCCTCGCAGACCTTCCAGCCGCTCATGCCCGGCATCATCAGGTCGAGCACGATCGCGTCGTACCGCGTCTCGCGGGCGCGCCACAGCCCGTCGACGCCGTTGTGCGCGACGTCGACGGCGAACCCCTCGGCTTCGAGCCCGCGCCGCACGCCGTCCGCCAGGCGCACCTCGTCGTCGACCACCAGAACACGCATGCGCCCAGTGTGGCGTGCGCACGCTGAAGCGCGGCTGAAGCGGATGCCGGGGCGAGGCCGGCTTGTCCCGAGGGAACGGCGAATCGCGGCATCCGTTGTCGGGGTCATGCAGAACCGCTCATGCGTCGGGGTCTAGCGTGGGAGGGTGACCCCCTCGTTCGAGGCTCCGGCCGAAGCATCCGACGTCGTCCGCGTCCTCGCCGCCGACGGTTCGTACGACCCCTCCGACGCGGCTGAGCGCTACCTGCCGCTGATCGACGCCCTCACCGACACCGAGCTCGAGACGTTCTACCGCGACATGGTCGTGGTGCGCGCCTTCGACCGGCAGGCGACCAACCTGCAGCGTCAGGGCCAGCTCGCGCTGTGGCCGCCGTCCCTCGGGCAGGAGGCCGCGCAGGTCGGCTCGGCGAGGGCGACGCGCGCGCACGACCATGTCTTCCCGTCCTACCGGGAGCACGTCGTCGTCACGACGCGCGGCGTCGACCCGATCGACATCATCCGGTTGATGCGCGGGCTCACCCACGGCGGCTGGAACCCGGCCGAGCACCAGAACACGCACATCTACACGCTCGTCCTCGGCGCGCAGACCCTGCACGCGACGGGACTCGGCATGGGCCTCGTCTTCGACGGCCGCACCGGCACGGGCGACCCCGAGAAGGACGAGGCGGTCATCGTCTACTACGGCGACGGCGCCTCGAGCCAGGGCGACGTGCACGAGGCGATGGTGTTCGCCGCGAGCTACCGGACGCCGCAGGTCTTCTTCCTGCAGAACAACCACTGGGCGATCTCGGTCCCCGTCTCCACGCAGTCGCGCGTCCCGCTCGCCCGCCGCGGCGACGGCTACGGCATCCCCGCCGTCCGCGTCGACGGCAACGACGTCCTCGCGAGCTACGCGGTCAGCAAGGTCGCCCTCGACGAGGCGCGCGCCGGCGGCGGCCCCCGCGCGATCGAGGCGCTGACCTATCGCATGGGCGCCCACACGACCAGCGACGACCCGACCAAGTACCGCACGAGCGACGAGGAGCAGTCGTGGCTGCGCCGCGACCCGATCGCGCGCATGCGGGCCTTCCTGCAGAACCGGGGCGCCTCGGCATCCTTCTTCGACGAGGTGGATGCCGCAGCCGCCGCCTACGCCGACGACGTGCGCGTGCGCACCAACGCCCTGGGCGACATCCCCACCGGCGTCATGTTCGACCACGTCTACGGCGACGCCCACCCGCTCGTGCAGGAGCAGCAGCGCTGGCTGGCCGAGTACGAGGCATCCTTCGAGGAGGGGAACGCGTGAGCGACATCCAGACCCTGCCGTTCGCGAAGGCGCTCAACGCCGGCCTCCGCGCGGCGATGACCGCGGACGACCACGTCCTGCTCATGGGCGAGGACATCGGGCCGCTCGGCGGCGTCTTCCGCGTGACCGAGGGCCTGCACGCCGAGTTCGGACCGCAGCGCGTGCTCGACACGCCGCTCGCGGAGTCCGGCATCGTCGGCACGGCGATCGGCCTGGCGATGGCGGGGTTCCGTCCCGTCATCGAGATCCAGTTCGACGGGTTCGTCTTCCCCGCGTTCGACCAGATCACGTCGCAGCTCGCGAAGCTCGCGAACCGTCACGAGGGGCACGCGCACTTCCCCCTCGTCATCCGCATCCCCTACGGCGGGCACATCGGCGCCGTCGAGCACCACCAGGAGAGCCCCGAGGCGTACTTCGCGCACACCCCGGGTCTGCGGGTCGTGTCGCCCTCGACGCCGAACGACGCCTACTGGATGATCCAGGACGCGATCGCCTCGCCCGACCCGGTCATCTTCCTCGAGCCGAAGGCGAAGTACTGGATGAAGGGCGAGGTGGATGTCGCGGAGCGGGCGCTCCCGCTCCACGCCTCCCGCGTCGTCCGCCGCGGCACCGACGTCACGCTCGTCGGTCACGGCGCGATGGTGACGACCCTCCTGCAGGCGGCCGCGCTCGCCGAGGGCGAGGGCACCTCGTGCGAGGTCATCGACGTGCGCTCGCTGTCGCCGATCGACTACGAGCCGATCCTCGAGTCGGTGCGCCGCACGGGGCGCATGGTCTACGCGCAAGAGGCCCCCGGCAACGTCTCGGTGGGCTCCGAGGTCGCGGCGACCGTCATGGAGAAGGCGTTCTACGCCCTCGAGGCGCCCGTGCTCCGGGTCTCGGGCTTCGACGTGCCCTTCCCGCCCGCGAAGCTCGAGGGGCAGTACCTCCCCGACGCGGACCGCATCCTCGAGGCCGTCGACCGCGCCCTCGCCTACTGACCCCTCCGACGATGCCTCCCCTACCCGCGACCCCCACACATCCGCGAGACTGCACGTGTGCATCGAGACTGCGGTTTCAGCCCGCGGTCTCGGCGCGCGTCTGCAGTCTCGCGGGGATGGAGATGACATGAGCACGCAGACCTTCCACCTCCCGGACGTCGGCGAAGGCCTCACCGAGGCCGAGATCGTGCAGTGGCGCGTCGCGCCGGGCGACGCGGTCGACGTGAACGACGTCCTCGTCGAGATCGAGACGGCGAAGTCGCTCGTCGAGCTGCCGTCGCCGTTCAGCGGCACGGTGGGCGACATCCTCGCCGCCGAGGGCGCGACGGTCGAGGTCGGCGCCGCGATCATCACGATCGCCGGGGGCGAGGGACAGCCGGATGCCGACATCGGCCGTTCCGAGCACGGCGAGAAGCCCTCCGAGGAGCCCGGTGGCTCGGTGCTCGTCGGCTACGGCACCGGGGGCGAGGTGAAGTCGCGCCGCCGCAAGCCGGCCGAGAAGCCGGTGACGAAGGCGGTCGGCGTCGTCGCGAAGCCGCCGATCCGCAAGCTCGCCCGCGATCTGGGTGTCGACCTGTCGGACGTGACGCCGAGCGGCGCCGCCGGCGAGGTGACCCGCGAGGACGTCGTCCGTCACGCCGAGCAGGCGTCGGTGTTCCGCAACATCGCGACGCCGGAGCTGCCCGAGGAGCGCGAGCTGTCGATTCCCGTCGCGGCACCCGCGGCATCCGTCCCCGCCCCGTCGGCGCCGCCGGCGGACGCCCGCGAAGAGGCCATCACCGTCAAGGGCGTGCGCAAGGCGACCGCCAACGCGATGACCTCGAGCGCGTACACCGCGCCGCACGTGTCGGTCTGGACCGACGTCGATGCGACCCGCACGATGGAGCTCGTCAAGCGGCTGAAGGCCTCGCCCGACTTCGCCGACGTGAAGATCTCGCCGCTGCTGATCTTCTCGCGCGCCGTCATCTGGGCGCTGCGCCGCACGCCGATGATCAATGCCGCGTGGGTCGAGACCGAGAATGGCGCCGAGATCCGCGTGCGCCACTACGTGAACCTCGGCATCGCGGCGGCGACGCCGCGCGGCCTGCTCGTCCCCAACATCAAGGACGCGCAGGACCTCAACATGCGCGGCCTCGCGAGGGCGCTCGAGAAGCTCACCGTGACGGCGCGCGACGGCAAGACGACGCCCGCCGATCAGCAGGGCGGCACGTTCACGATCACGAACATCGGTGTCTTCGGGATGGATGCCGGGACCCCGATCATCAATCCGGGGGAGTCCGGCATCATCGCCATGGGCACGATCCGGCAGAAGCCGTGGGTCGTCGACGGCGAGGTGCGTCCGCGGTTCGTGACGACGGTGTCGGGCTCGTTCGACCACCGCGTCATCGACGGCGACGGCATCAGCCGCTTCATCGCCGACGTCGCCTCGGTGCTCGAGGAGCCGGCGCTCCTGCTCGACTGATGGGCGACGTCCACACCGACGATCGTCAACCTGTCGGGCCTGGCGGGCGTGTCGCTCACCCGCGGGTGACCGGAGCCGGTCAGTCGGTCGAGCCGCCCGCCCTGCCGTGGAACCATCCGCCGAGGGCGTCCGCCGACTCGCGGGTCGTCGCATCGTCGTCGGCGGTCCGGAGGGCGTCGACTGCGCCGTCCGACCCGTCACCGGGGGCCGTCGGCTCGTAGCCCATGGACCATGCCGCGTACTTGCGCTCGGTCGTCTGCTCCTCGAGCAGCACGCGGACGTCGGTGTGACGGGGATCGCGCCCGATGCGCTCGAGGAGTGCACGGACGGCGGCATCCGGTCCTTCGAGGATCTGGATGAAGTCGAGGTCGCGGTAGACCAGCATCCCCGTGATGCCGTCGCGGGAGTTGTTCACGCGGCTCTGGCTCAGGAGGTCGACGAGGTCGTCGTGATCGAAGGGCGCGGCCGCACGGCTCGCATAGACGATGAAGGTCAGCTGCTCGGTCATGCTCGAACTCCCCGGAGTGGTGGCGCGCCGGAGGATGCGGGTGCCCCCGGTCCGATGACAGTAACAGGCGGCGAAAACCGGCTCGGGGCTCTTGCGCAAGCCCGTGGTCATGCGCCAAGGAAGGGTGATGTCGAGGACACGGACTGGCGCTTCTCGCTGATGCACTGGGGTCACGACCCACTGAAGTAGGAGCCGGGGAAGCAGCTCGACGAGTTGAGAACGATTATCAACACCGCGTAGACTCGCGGCATGACCTCTCGTGTGCCCGCACTGCTCGCCCTCGCCGTCGGATCGGTCCTCGTGCTCGCGGGCTGTGCCACCGCGACGAGCCCGGCAGCGGGCGGCGGTGACGACCGGCTGAAGGTCGTCGCGTCGACGAACGTCTACGGCTCGCTGGCCCAGGCCGTCGGCGGCGACGATGTCGAGGTCACCTCGATCGTCAATTCGCTCTCGCAGGACCCGCACTCGTACGAGGCCTCGGCGCGGGACCAGCTCACCGTGTCGCAGGCCGACCTCGTCATCGAGAACGGCGGCGGCTACGACGCGTTCGTCGACGCGCTGATCGACGCGAGCGGCACCACCGCCCCCGTCATCACCGCCGTCGAGTACTCGCACGACTACCCCGGCAACGAGGGGCACTCCGACGACGCGCACGCCGAGGGCGACGCGCACGCCGAGGGCGACTCTCACGCCGAGGAGGACCACGCCGAGGGCGACGACCACGCGGGCCACGACCACATCGAAGGCTTCAACGAGCACGTCTGGTACGACCCGCACACGATGGAGCACGTCGTCGAGGACATCGCCCACGAACTGGGTGACCTGGATGCCGCCAAGGCCGACACCTTCGAGGCGAACGCGAAGAAGCTCATCGACGGCATCGCCGGCCTCGAGACCTCTCTCGAGAAGATCAAGGCCGACCACGCGGGCGAGAAGATCTTCGCGACCGAGCCGGTCCCGCTGTACCTCACGGCCGCGGCCGGGCTCGAGAACGCGACCCCCGAGGCGTTCAGCGAAGCCGTCGAAGAGGGCCAGGACGTCCCGCCCGCGACCATGCTCGAGGCGACGAAGATCCTCGGCTCGGGTGAGGTCCGCACCGTCATCGTCAACGCCCAGACCGGCGGCGCGGAGACGAGCGAGGTGGAGGGCCTCGCGACGAAGGCCGACATCCCGGTGCTGAAGTTCACCGAGCTCCTGCCCGACGGGCTGACCTACCTCGAGTGGATGCAGCAGAACATCGACGAGCTGGCCGGTAGCCTGACTCGGTGACCCGCCCCGACGACATCCCCCTCCGCATCCGGGGCGCCGCGCTCCGCCGCGGCGGGCGGGAGCTCTGGAGCGGCCTCGATCTCGACGTGCAGCCGGGCGAGCTGATCGCCGTCCTCGGCCCCAGCGGCTCGGGCAAGACGACTCTGCTCCGCGCGATCCTCGGCCTCGAGGACCTGAGCGAGGGCATGGTCGAGGTGGGCGGCAAGCGCGTCCACCGCGCCGGCAACCGGGGCATCGGGTACCTGCCGCAGACCCGGCCGTTGCCGCGCGACACGGCGCTGCGCGGACGCGACCTCGTCGCGCTCGGGGTCAACGGGCACCGCTTCGGTCCGCCGATCCCGCGCCGCAAGGACCGCGAGCGGGTCGACGAACTGATCGCCGCCGTCGGCGCGACGGAGTTCGCCGACCGGCCCGTCGGCATCCTCTCCGGCGGTGAACAGCAGCGCCTGCGGGTCGGGCAGGCCCTCGCCGACGACCCGCGGCTGCTCCTGTGCGACGAACCGCTGACGAGCCTCGACCTCGCCAACCAGCAGGCCGTCGTCGGGCTCATCGACCGGCACTGCCGCAGCGGGGCCGCGGTTCTCCTCGTCACCCACGACATCAACCCGCTGCTCGGCAAGGTCGACCGCATCCTCTACATCGCGAACGGCCGCTTCACGCTCGGGAAGCCGAAGGACGTCCTCACCTCGCCGGTGCTCACGGACCTCTACGGCGCGCCGGTCTTCGTGCTGCGCGCCGGCGACCGTCTGGTCGTGGTCGGCGCGCCCGACGCCGAGGCATCCCACCACCATCACGAGGACCACGCATGAACTGGGACGACATCGCGAACGCCATGTTCGGCGGCGTGCCGGTCTACGGCGAGATCCTCGCGCTCGTGCAGAACTCGGTGTGGGCCGGGGCGATCCTCGGGCTGGTCGGCGGCCTCATCGGGGTGTTCGTGCTGCAGCGCGACATGGCGTTCGCCGTCCACGGCATCAGCGAGCTCTCGTTCGCGGGGGCGGCCGCCGCGCTGCTGATCGGAGCCGACGTCGTCACCGGGTCGATCGTCGGGTCGATGGTCGCCGCCGCCCTCATCGGGTGGCTCGGTGCGCGCGCCCGCGACCGTAACTCGATCATCGGGGTGCTCATGCCGTTCGGTCTGGGCCTCGGCATCCTCTTCCTCGCCCTCTACAACGGGCGAAGCGCGAACCGGTTCAGCCTGCTGACCGGGCAGATCGTCTCGGTGCAGTCCGACCAGCTCACGTGGCTGATCGTCATCTCCGCCGTCGTGCTCGTCGCGCTGCTGCTCATCTGGCGGCCGCTGCGCTTCGACTCGCTCGACCCGCAGTCGGCGGCCGCCCGCGGCGTCCCGACGGGGCTGATCTCGCTCGCCTTCATGCTGCTGCTCGGTCTCGCCGTCGCCGTCGCCGTGCACATCATCGGCGCGCTGCTCGTCCTCGCCCTGCTCGTGACGCCCGCCGCGGCCGCCGCCCGCATCGCGCACGGTCCCGTCGCCGTGCCGCTGCTGGCCGCCCTCTTCGGCGTGGTCTCGGCGGTCGGCGGCATCCTGCTCGCCGTCGCGGGGACCCTCCCCGTCAGCCCCTACATCACGACGATCTCGTTCGTCATCTACCTCGTCTGCCGCGTCGTCGGCGACCGTCGGGGGCGGGTGCAGCGGACGGATGCCGCCCACGGCGCCCAGGCCGTCGCCAGCACGCGGGCGTAGAATCCGGCCATGGCCCAGCGCAACACCTGGCAGCGCGAGCGCGTGCGTTCAGCGCTGTCCGACGCCCCCGGATTCGTGAGCGCCCAGGACCTGCACGCCGCCCTGCGCGACGAGAACACCGGCATCGGGCTCGCGACCGTCTACCGCGCCCTGGCCACCCTCGCCGCAAGCGGCGAAGCCGACCAGCTGCAGTCGCCCGACGGCGAGGCGATCTACCGCGCGTGCGCCAGCACGGGACACCACCACCACCTCATCTGCCGCGTCTGCGGCAAGGCCGTCGAGATCCAGGCCGACGAGGTCGAGACGTGGGCCAAGCGCATCGCCGCGGCGAACGGGTTCACCGACGCCGAGCACGTCGTCGACATCTTCGGCACGTGCGCGGACTGCGCCCGCACAGCGGCATCCGGGGCCCGTGCGGACTGAGGTCCGCCCTGCGGAGCCGCGTTCGACGTCGACCTCCCCCGCGGGGTCGGCCGGTCGCGGCGCGCTCTGGCTGGGGGTCGGGTTCCTCGCGGTCCTCGCGCTGATCGGGGTGGCGCTGTGGAGCCCGTCGCCCGAACTCCCGACCCGCGCGCAGGACGGGCTGACGCTCGCCCTCAGCGTGCTCATCGAGTCGCTGCCGTTCGTCGTGCTCGGCGTGATCCTCTCGATCGTCGTGCAGGTGTGGGTGCCGCCGGGCGTCATCGAACGGTGGATGCCGCGCAACCCCTGGGGCCGTCGCGCCGTCCTTTCCCTGCTCGGCATGCTGATCCCGGTGTGCGAGTGCGGCAACGTGCCCTTCGCGCGCGGGCTCATGATGCGCGGCTTCTCGGTCGCCGAGACGCTGACCTTCCTGGTCGCGGCGCCGATCGTCAACCCGATCGTGATCATCACGACCCACCAGGCCTTCGGGTTCGACGACGGCATCCTGGTCGCCCGCCTGCTCGGCGGCTACCTCATCGCGAACGTCATCGGGTGGCTGTACAGCCGGCATCCCGATCAGGACGCCCTCGTCACCGACCGCTTCCGTGACGCGTGCCTCGCCGAGCAGGGCGTGACGGGCGACCGCGGGCGGCGCAGCCTCGCCCAGTTCGTCGTCGAGCTGCGCGCGGTCATGCCGGCGCTCATCATCGGATCGGCGGTCGCCGGAGCCGTGCAGGTCGTCGTGCCGCGCGACGTGCTGCTGTCGATCGGATCGAACCCCGCGCTGTCGATCGCGGCGATGATCCTGCTCGCGATGATCGTGTCGATCTGCTCGAACGTCTCGCCCTCCGGCGGGGCGCCCGTCGAGCTCGGCAACGCGATCGGCATCGACGACCTCGCCGGGACGACCGCCTTCATCGAGCGCGTCGACGGCCCCGCGGTGGTGGACCTGACGACGGCGGACGAGAAGCCGTTGCCGCCGACGCCCGCCGACCTCGGCCAGACCGGGTCGGTGACCGCGCTCGCCGACGGCTCCACGCTCCGCGCCCTCACCCCCTTCGACGGCATGACGCCGCTCGCGACGACGGTCACACGAGTGGATGCCGACGGTGCCGCCACTCCCGTCGCCGAGGTCGCGCCGACCGACGCGCTGCTGCAGACGTGCGTGTCGCCGAGCGGCCGGTACGCCGCCCTCGTCGTCGCGCCCGACATCGTCACCGACACGTACGACGGGTACCTGCTGCCGCTGCCCACGAAGCTCGAGACCCGGATCTACACGCTCGACGGCACGCAGGTCGTGGCGCTGCGCGGATTCGACATCTCCTGGTGTCGCAAGGCCCCGGCGCTGTGAGCGCCCTCGTCCCCGCGACGCGTGAGGCCCTGGCGGGTCTCCCGGCCGACGTCGCGCCGACGCTGCTCGGAGGGGAGCTGCGGGTGACGACGGCGAGCGGTCTCGTCGCGCTGCGGATCACCGAGGTCGAGGCGTACCACGGGCGCGGCACCGGCGACCTCGTCGACCCGGGGTCGCACGCGCGCATGGGTCCGACCGCCCGCAACGCGACGATGTGGGGCGAGCCCGGCCACCTGTACGTGTACCTGAGCCACGGCATCCATTCGTGCGTCAACGTCGTGTGCGGCCCCGAGGGTGTCGCCGGCGGAGTCCTGCTGCGCGCGGGCGAGGTCGTCGAGGGGCAGGATGCCGCGCACGCCCGTCGACCCGCCGCGCGCCTCGCGCGCGACTTGGCCCGCGGACCGGGCAGGCTCGGCGATGCGGTGGGGCTGCGGCATCCGATCCACGACGGCATCGACGCCGTCACCGGCGCGGAGCAGGCCGGCGCGCGGGCGCGGCTCTTCGTGCGCGCAGAGCCGCTGCGCGAGATCGCGACCGGACCGCGCGTCGGGGTTGCGGGCGTCGCCGGGACGGACGCGTTCCCGTGGCGCTTCTGGATCCCGGGCGACCCGACGGTGTCGGCGTTCCGCTGGGGGCGCGGCGCGCGCGAGGCCGCCGGCGGGTGAACCGGTGACGGTTGCCGAGGAGATGACGGTTATCGAGGAGCGGATGCCGCGGCTCGGCCCTCCGGAGCCTCCATCTCCTCGCGAAGCGACGGCTAGGCGGCGCGGGTCGCGAGGATGCTGGTCGTTCCGCTCGTCCCGGTGTTCCTGACGTTCGTCGTGCTCGTCCTGGCCCTCACCGTCTGGGCCGGCGCCGTCGTCCTGCGCGAGAGCGCCCGCTGACGCGGCGGCCTGCGTCCGCGTTGTCCGCGAAGCGACGCGGGAACACGCGCGGGTGCCCGGGTGTTCGAGACAGGGTGGGATGCCGCATCCCGCCCGACTCCGTGAGGTGACCCCCATGACCGACGCTCCGATCGACGCCGCCGCCCGGCTCGAGGCCGCCCTCGCGTCGCTGGATCCGTCGGCGCGCGTGCAGGCCGCGATGACGGCGGGCACGCACCCGCGGTCGGAGTACATCCCGGTGCTGGTGGCGCAGTGCCGCATCGAGCCGCAGTTCCTCGTCCGCGAGATGATGACCTGGGCGCTGACCCGTCACGACGCCGACGAGGTGCTCGACCTGCTGATCGGCGAGCTGCGCTCGCGCGGCGCGCAGGTGCGCGCGCAGGCGCTGCACACGATGTCGAAGATCGGGGGACCGCGGGTGTGGCCGGCGGTCACGACCGAGCTGCTGAAGGATGCCGACGACACGGTCGCGCGCACCGCGTGGCGGACCGCGGCGCGGCACGTGCCGGCAGCCGAGGCATCCGCTCTCGCCGATGTGCTGGCGACGCAGTTCGCGCGCGGCGAGGATGACACCCGACGGAGCCTGAGCGAGGCGTTCGCGACGATCGGCGAGCCGGCGCGGCCGCAGGTGGACTGGGCGCTGGCGACCGGTGGTCCGTACACGCGGGCGCACGCCGCGGTGACCGCCCGGCTGATGGACGACCCCGAAGTGACGTACGCCGAGGCGGTCGTCGCGGTGGCGGAGTCGGCCTGAGTCAAGGCGACACGCCCGGCCGTGCTAGACTGACTCTTCGTCTGCGCGCACTCCAGCACGCAGTTCGCATCCCACCTCCAGAAGACGGCTCTCGAGTCGTGTCCGGATGCGGGGTGCAGACAAGGGATCTTGGGTGGGGCCGTCCGGCTTCACGGTACTAAGGAGACATCACCATGGCAGCAGTGTGCCAGGTGACTGGAGCAGTTCCCGGCTTCGGTCACAACATCTCGCACTCGCACCGCCGGACGAAGCGCCGCTTCGACCCGAACGTGCAGAAGAAGACCTATTTCGTTCCTTCGCTTGGTCGCAAGATCACGCTGAACGTCTCGGCTAAGGGCATCAAGGTCATCGACGCCCGCGGCATCGAGTCGGTCGTGAAGGACCTCCTCGCGAAGGGTGTGAAGCTCTAATGGCGAAGAAGGCTCAGGACGTCCGTCCGATCATCAAGCTGCGCTCGACCGCCGGCACGGGGTACACCTACGTGACGCGCAAGAACCGCCGCAACAACCCCGACCGCATCGTGCTGAAGAAGTACGACCCGGTGATCCGCAAGCACGTCGAATTCCGAGAGGAGCGCTGATCTCATGGCCAAGAAGAGCAAGATCGCGCGCAACAAGCAGCGTGAGGTCGTCGTCGCTCGCTACGCCGAGAAGCGTGCCGAGCTGAAGAAGACCCTCGTCGACCCGAACGCGACCGACGCGGCCCGCGAGGCCGCCCGCGTCGGGCTGCAGAAGCTTCCCCGCAACGCGTCGCCCGTGCGCCTGCGCAACCGCGACGCCATCGACGGACGCCCCCGCGGCCACCTGTCGAAGTTCGGCATCTCGCGTGTCCGCTTCCGCGAGATGGCGCACCGTGGCGAGCTGCCCGGTGTCACCAAGTCGAGCTGGTAAGCGACAGCATCCGCACGAAGCCCCCGTCCTCGGACGGGGGCTTCGTCGTTCCCGGGGGGTGGATCCGCTCGCCGGGTCGCGGTCAGACGAGACTCGCGACGAGCTCTTCGACCCGTCCTCGGATGTCGTCTCGGACCTCGCGGACCACGTCGATGGGCTGGCCGGCGGGGTCGGTGAGCTGCCAGTCCTCGTACCGCTTGCCCGGGAAGATCGGGCAGGCGTCGCCGCATCCCATGGTGATCACGACATCGGCCTGGCGGACGGCATCGGTCGTGAGGATCTGAGGAACGGCGCCGGTGAGGTCGATGCCCTCCTCCGCCATGACGGCGACCGCGTTCGGGTTGACGGCGTTGCCGGGCTCGCTGCCGGCGGAGAACACGTCGATGCGGTCGCCCGCGATCGCGCGGAGGTAGCCGGCGGCCATCTGCGATCGGCCGGCGTTGTGGACGCAGACGAAGAGGACGGCGGGCTTGGTGGTGTCGGTCATGAGTGCTCCTGCGGTGTGCTGTCGGGTCGGATGGGGACGACGGCGCGGGCGGCGGTGCGATCGGCCGTCGGGTAGAGGACGAGGAGGAGCGCGACTCCGACGGCGGCGCCGACGAGTTGCGCCAGGATGAACGGCATCACGGAGGCGGGGGCGATCCCGGTGAACGTGTCGGTGAAGATCCGGGCGACGGTGACGGCGGGGTTCGCGAACGAGGTCGAGCTGGTGAACCAGTAGGCAGCACCGATGTAGGCCCCGACCGCCGCGGCGGTCACGGCGGCCGTGGTCGTGCGCGCGAGGGCGAACACCAGCAGCACCAGTCCCGCAGTGGCGACCACCTCCCCGACCAGGTGCCCTGCGGTCGCGCGAGGAGTGGTCGAGAGCGTCGGGGCGACGTCGAACATGACGCTCGCCAGCAGGGTGCCGGCGACTCCGCCCGTGATCTGAGCGGCGACGTACGCGCCGAGGTGGGTCGACGAGAGGCCGCCGGCACGACGGCGCGACAGCACCCAGTCGGCGAGGGAGACGGCGGGGTTGAGATGGGCTCCCGATACGGGGCCGACCAGGAGGATCAGTACGGCGAGGCCGAGGGCGGTGACGAGGCTGTTCTCGAGCAGTTGCAGGCCGACATCGTTCGGAGACAGTCGCTGCGCGGCGATCCCCGATCCGACGACGACCGTGACCAGCATCCCGGTCCCGAGGAACTCGGCGGCCAGGCGGCGCATCAACGGCGGTCGCACCGATGACGGTGGGCGCGGTTCGGCATCCATGATCAGACGGATGCCGGGGACCGGCCGACCTGCAGCAACGCGGCGGGCGGGGCGCAGCATGCACCACCGAGCGAGGAGCCGGCTGCGTCGAACAGTCCCGCGCCCCCGCACACACCGGTGTCCGGCAGGGACAGCTCGACACGGCGGGCGGCCTCGCGGTCGCCGGCGAGCTCCGCCGCGACGCTCCGCACCTGCTCGTAGCCGGTCAGTGCGAGGAACGTCGGGGCGCGCCCGTACGACTTCGCTCCCACGAGGTAGAAGTCGGGTTCGGGCTGAGCGAGGTCCGCGGCACCGGTCGCGGCGACGGACCCGCAGGAGTGCACGTTGGGGTCGATCTCGGCGGCTATCCGGACGGGTGCCTGCAGCGTCGGGTCCAGCTCCAGCCGCAGCTCCGAGAGGAATGACAGATCGGGACGGAACCCGGTCAGCACGACCACCCGATCCGCAGTGAGGGTGCGGCCGTCCTCAGCGACCAGAACGGCGCTTTCGCCCGCGCGAGTGACACGCTCGACGCGGAACCCGGTGACGAGCGAGACGAGACCGGCGTCGACGTACTCCTTCGCCGTCTTCCCGAGCGCCCCGCGGGCGGGCAGCTCGTCGGCGTCGCCCCCGCCGAAGGTGTTGCCGGCCGTCGCTCGTCGCAGCGCCCACGTCACGGTGGTCGACGGATCGCGCCGCGCCATGCGCGCAAGGGCGAGGACAGCGGTGACAGCGGAGTGGCCGGAACCGATCACGACCGTGTGCGTGCCGGTGAACCCGGCTCGATCTCGGAAGTCCGGGATGCGGTACGAGAGCAGATCCGCTGCGGCAGTCTCTCCCAGCGCCGGGAGCCCGTCGGCGCCGGCGGGGTTCGGGGTGGCCCACGTGCCCGATGCGTCGATGACGGCACGAGCCTGCAGCCGATACTCCTCCCCCTCCGCGGGAGCGACGTGAACCGTGAACGGCTGATCCCCGCGTCCCGCGTCGACGAGCCGATCCCGGCCGAGACGGGACACGCCCGTGACGCGGGCGCCGAGGCGGATGCGATCGCCCAGGGCCGCTGCGAGGGGGGCGAGGTAGGTCTCGATCCACTGCTGTCCGGTGGGGTACCCCGCGGTCGGTGCCTGCCATCCGGTGGTGCTCAGGAGGCGCGCTGCGGCCGCGTCGATGAGTTCGGGCCACTCGGAGAACAACCGCACGTGCCCCCACTCGGCAACAGCGGCAGCAGGAGAAGCACCGGTTTCGAGCACGATGACCGGCATGCGCCGCTCGACCAGGTGTGCGGCCGCCGCCAGCCCCTGCGGGCCTGCGCCGATGACGACCACGGGCAATGCGCTCTCCATCTGAACCTTCCGATACACATCGACGAATCTCGATGGATCGAGAATGCCCCAACGCATCGACAGATGTCAATACGACGTGGGAGGATGGCCTCATGCCCACGCATCTCCCGCTTCTCGCACCCACGGACGGGGCCGTGTGCTGCGGCACGGTCACGGGCAGTGTGATCTCGGTCGCGGATGCGGAGCGCACCGCGCGGGTCTTCAAAGCCCTCGGGGACCCGACCCGTGTGCGACTGCTCTCGCTCATCGCCGCATCCGACGACGGGGAAGCCTGCATCTGCGACCTCACCGAACCGGTGGGTCTGTCCCAGCCGACCGTCTCGCATCACATGAAGCAGCTCGTCGATGCAGGACTGGCCACCCGCGAGCAGCGCGGCCGTTGGGCCTACTACCGGGTCGTGACCGACGCCCTCGACGCGGCATCCCAGGCTCTTCGCCCATGACCCACGCGACCATCCGTGCCATGACTGCGAACGATTGGCCACAGGTGGAGTCGATCTACCGCGAAGGCATCGCCGCGGGAAACGCCACGTTCGAGAGCGAGCCCCCGTCGTGGAGTGACTTCGATCGAGGAAAGCTCGGTGTCGGTCGGCTCGTCGCGGCCGACTCCGCTGGCGCCGTGCTCGGTTGGATCGCCGCGTCCCGGGTCTCGGCGCGAGAGGTCTATCGAGGCGTCGTCGAACATTCCGTGTACGTCGCACATGACGCCCGCGGGCGCGGGGTCGGGAGAGATCTTCTCGCCGCGTTCCTGAGCGAGGCCGCACCTGCCGGCATCTGGACGGTTCAAGCCAGCATCTTCCCCGAGAACACCGCCAGCCTCACTCTGCACGAGCGGGCCGGCTTCCGCCGCATCGGTTACCGCGAACGCGTCGCGTACATGACCTACGGCCCCTGGGCGGACACCTGGCGCGACACGATCCTCATCGAACGCCGGCTGGGCTGAGCGGCCCCGAAACCCTCTTTAACCGATTATCGATGGCGGATGACGCAGCTTCTGACGACGAGCGATGGCTTGTCATCAATGGACGTCGATGGCGGCGTACCGACCCGTCGCTGCCCGCGGAACTCGTGGCGGCGCTGACCTCCCATCTCGGGCGCGGCAGATCAGGGGTGCGCCGCGCTCAGGGTGATCCGGATGCCACGGCAGCCGCCCGCAGACGCGTCGACCTGGCCAAGCACGGGCTCGGCGAGCGAGGTCCCTACTGGTGGGACGAGCCGGAGAGCGAGCGGCTGCACCGAGCGAGGCAGGCGCTCGCTGAGCTGGAGGGACTCGAGGACTGACGGGTCTCGACGCGTGGGATGGGGCGTCGTTGTTGGCGAATGCCGTACTCGTCACGCGATGGGGTGTCCGCCCTGGGAAGTAAGCGGTCCGCCATGTCTTGCTGAACCGAACGCGGGAGATCCAGGCCGGACCCGCGTCGATCACTCGTGACGTCTTCGGCGGTTCCCTCACCGCGGTCGAGTCCGCGCCCGACGACCCGGGGCTACGCTCGAACGGTCGGAGGGAGCCCCATGCCGTTGGATCCGTTCTTCCGCGAGCGACTGCGCACGCACCGCCGCTACCTCGCGAAGAAGGCGTGGACCGAGCTGACCGCGCGATTCCGTCCGGCGAAGCCCGCACCCGCGGCATCCGCGTCAGCCACGAAGGCGAAGCCGCTCACGCCGCGCGAGCGGCACCGCCGCGCCGCCCTCAACTGGGACCGCATGGAACTGCGCACCGCCGGCATCCCGGGCCCGCAGATGGAGACGACCGAGCACGCCGTGCCGGTCGACGGGTACCCCGACGTCCGCATCCGCATCTACCGCCCCGCCTCGGCCCCGACCCCGGCGCCGGCGTGCCTCGTGATCGGCGGCGGTGCGTTCCGCATCGGCGGCATCGATTACCCGACGGCGGATGCCTCGTGTCGCCGCCGCGCCGACCGTTCCGGCGTCGTGCTCGTCGCGGTCGGCTACTCGCTCGCGCCCGAGCACCGCTACCCGACACAGGTCGAGCAGGTCCACGCCGCGTGGGTGTGGCTGCACGCCCACGCCGCCGAACTCGGACTCGATCCGGACCGGATCGGCCTGAACGGTGCCTCAGCGGGGGGATGCCTCGCGGCATCCCTCACTCTGATGAACCGCGACCGCGGGACCCGACAGGCGACCCTGCAGATCCTCGAAGTCCCCGTCACCGACCTCACCGGCCGCTGGATCGACCTGCGCGCGACGTACGCGCTCGGGGTGCCGGCGTTCATCGCGCTGCGCGAGCTGCGCTCGGTCGCCCGCACCTACCTCGGCGACCGGTCCCGCGCGCGCGAGCAGTACGCCTCGCCGATGCGCGCGGCGTCGCATGCGGGACTGCCGCCCGCCGTCATCCTCACCGCGGAGTACGACCCGCTCCGCCGCGACGGCGCGACGTACGCGGCGAAGCTCCGCGACGCCGGGGTCGACGCCAGCGCGACGCGCTACCTCGGCGTCACGCACGACACCCCTCTCTATGTGGGCGCGCTGCCTGCCGCGCGCCGCTGGGAGGACGACGTCGTCGCCGCCCTGCGCCGCATCTGACGCGGATGCCGCGACACCAACCGCGGAGTTTCGCCCCGCATCCAGCAGTCACCCCGCCCAGGCGCTCGGATCGCACCGATTTTCCGCGGTTGCTGCCGCTCGCCCTTCGCCCGCCGCATCCGAATCCCGCGCCGTTCTCCGAATCCGGCGACAGACGACGGATGCCGACGGCACACCCGCGCACAAAAGCAACCCCTCCCGCGGAAATCCGCGGAATCCGCCCGAATCGGCAACATCAGCCTCAAAAACCCCTTCTGACACACGACACGCCGGTCGATTACGGCCCAGGTGACCGAAGATCCGCGGAATTCCGGGGTTCGTGGGTATATTCGGGACCGGTCGCAACGACCAACCGGCGGAATCCCGTCGGTCCGAGTAACTGAAGACGGCGACCCGCCGTCTGGAGGAGCACCATGGCCATCACCAAGACCGAACTCGTCGCCAGCATCGCCAGCGCCACCGGCGAGAGCCAGGCCACCGTCTCGCGCGTCGTCGACGGCCTGTTCTCGTCCGTCTCCGAGGCCGTCGCCAAGGGCGAGAAGGTTTCGATCCCGGGCTGGATCGCGTTCGAGCAGGTCGAGACCTCGGCTCGCACGGGCCGCAACCCGCAGACGGGTGCCGAGATCAACATCCCCGCCGGCAAGCGCGTCAAGGTCAGCGCCGGCTCGAAGCTGAAGGCTGCCGTCAAGTAAGACGTTGCAGACGTACGAAGGGGGATGCCGAGAGGCGTCCCCCTTCGGCGTTCCCCCACCCGCCCGCGCGTAGGCTTGACGGGTGAACCCGCGTGCTCTCCGCTTCTCCGGCCCGGTGATCCTCGCGGGCGCGGGACTCGTCGCGCTCCTCCTGGGCCTGGCCTACGGCGGCGGCGCCGCGCCGCTCGTGATCGGCGACCCCGGTCCAGTCGTCCGCTGGGGTCTCCCGGTGGCGGAGCTCGTCGTCAACCTCTCGGCCGCGCTCCTCGTCGGCTCGCTGGTGCTCGCGGTGTTCGCGTTCGCGTCGGGGTCGAAGGAGTTCGACCTGGCATTGGATGCCGCCTCCGCCGGCGCGGCGATCCTCACCGTCTCGGCGGGCACGACCGCCTACCTCACCTTCCTCAAGGTGATCCCGGCACGACCGAGCGCGGATGCGGCGTTCGGCGAGCAGCTCGGCCGCTTCCTCGTCGACACCGACCCCGGCCGCGCCTGGCTCATGACCACCGTCGCGGCAGCGGCGCTGACCGTCCTCGCGTTCGCCGTCCGCGGCTGGCTGGCGACCCTGCTGGTGACGATCCTCGCGATCGCCGCGATGGTGCCCATGGCGACCGCCGGCCACACCGGCAGCGAGGCGAACCACAACTCGGCCGTCACCTCGCTCTCGCTCCACATCATCGCGGCAGCGGCGTGGCTCGGCGGTCTGCTGCTGATCGTGCTGCTGCGACCCGTGCTGTCGCGCGACAAGCTGGTCGTCGTCCTGCAGCGCTACTCGAGCATCGCGCTCGCCGCCTTCATCGTGGTCACCCTCTCGGGTGTCGCCCGCGCCCTCATCGGGCTCGTCAGCCCCGCGAATGTCTTCTCGCCGTACGGCGCGCTCGTCATGGTCAAGGTCGGTGCCCTGCTCGCGCTGGGTGTGCTCGGCGCGATCTACCGCCGACGGCTGATCGCCGGCATCCGCGACACCGCCGTCGCCGCACGCTTCTGGACCCTCGTCGCCGTCGAGGTGCTCTTCATGGGCATCGCCTCGGGCGCGGCGGTCGCCCTCTCGCTCACCCCGCCGCCGGTCGATACGACGATCCCCACCGACGCGACGCCCGCAGAGGTGCTCACCGGGTCGCCGCTGCCGCCCGAGCTCACCCCGCTGCGCTTCGTGACGATGTGGGACGTCGACCCCATCTGGGCCTTCGCCGTCGGGTTCGGCCTGTTCTTCTACCTCGCGGGGGTGCGCCGGCTCGCCCGCCGCGGCGACCGCTGGCCGATCGGCCGCACCGTCCTGTGGGTGACCGGGCTCCTGCTCCTGCTGTACGTGACGTGCGGACCGGTCAACGCGTACCAGGACTACCTCTTCAGCATGCACATGGTCGGACACATGCTGCTGTCGATGGCGATCCCGATATGCCTCGTCTTCGGTGCGCCCGTGACCCTCGCGTCCCGCGCCATCCGCAAGCGCGACGACGGCACGCGCGGCGGCCGCGAGTGGATCCTCTGGGCCGTGCACAGCCCGTACGCGAAGATCATCACGCATCCGCTCGTGGCGGCGGCCCTGTTCATCGTGTCGCTCTGGGCGTTCTACTACACCGACATCTTCCGCTGGACGCTGTACGACCACCTCGGTCACGAGTGGATGGTGCTGCACTTCCTCACGGTCGGCTACCTCTTCGTCCTCTCGCTCGTCGGCATCGACCCCGTGCCCTACCGGCTGCCGCACGCCGGCCGCCTGCTGACCCTCATCGGCGTCATGGCGATGCACGCGTTCTTCGGCATCGCGATCATGATGTCGTCGGGACTGTTCGTCGCCGAGTGGTTCGGCTCGATGGGGCGGACGTGGGGTCTCGACCCGCTCGCCGACCAGTACATGGGCGGCGGCATCGCCTGGTCGATCGGCGAGATCCCGACGCTCATCCTCGCGATCGTCGTCGCCGTGCAGTGGAGCCGGTCCGACGAGCGACGCCAGCGACGCGACGACCGGCAGGCCGACCGCAGCGGCGATGCGGAGCTCGAGGCGTACAACGCCCGGCTCGCCGCGATCGCCGAACGGGATGCCCGGCGCGAAGCCGCGCGCTGAGCCCGGTCAGTCCGCGGCCGACACCGCGATCGACGCGGTGCCGTCGGGGAGGATCGTGATCTTGCCCGTCAGGAAGAACGGGACCAGTTCGGTCACGTCGTAGATCGAGCCGTCGAAGATCGACTGGATCTGCACGTCGATCTTGGCGACCGCCTGCGTGCGCGTGATCGCCCATCCGGCGCCGTCGGGCTCGAGGGTGACGACCGGGTTCTCCTCGATCGACCAGGTGGGCGGCTCGACGATGCGGTTGCGCACGTAGTACCCGAAGGGGCATCCGGTCGGCTGCAGCACCTTCTGCGTCGCGCACTCCGCGAGGAACGCGTCGACCTCGCGCTGGACCACGCCGATGAACTCGTCGGTCGGCTCCGCCTGGAACGAGACCGGGATCTCGGCGAGCGGGGTGTCCGACAGCACGGCGACCCCGGGGCTCGTCGTCGCCGCGGTGTCGACGGTGATCGAGTAGAGCCCCGGCGAGAAGGCGAGCATCGGGATCGGCTCGAGCGGGTCGGCCTCCTCCGCCTCGGGCGAGACCTGACGCTTGTCGATCTCGAAGCCGTTCACCTCGAACTGCATCGACCCGCGCACGCCCAGCTCGATCACCGCGAGAGGGCTCTGCGCGAACCGCCAGCGGGGGAGGATGCCGCCCTCGTCGTCGTCGCGCTCGACCTCGAACGTCGTCTCGCCGGCGTGACCGCCCACGCGGTAGGTGACGGTGACGGCCGTCGTGCCGTCGGCATCCGTCTCCTCCGACACCGGCTCGACGTCGGACAGCGGCGTCAGGGTGCTGCCGCGCAGCAGCGCCGCGCTGGCATCGGCCGGCAGACCCGCGGCGGCGAGGTCCTTCGACGTGGCCGAGACGCCGGGCACGAGCAGGGCGTCGGTCGCGCGCCCGTCGGCGAGCAGGTGCAGGTAGTCGAGCACGAACGCGGTCGGGCTGTAGAGCTGGC
The DNA here is from genome assembly GCF_031844425.1 of Microbacterium sp. ARD31. Lineage (NCBI taxonomy): Bacteria > Bacillati > Actinomycetota > Actinomycetes > Micrococcales > Microbacteriaceae > Microbacterium > Microbacterium sp. ARD31. The sequence goes on along the minus strand of NZ_JAUZVE010000006.1, from coordinate 243,753 downwards.
GGTACAGGACGGCCGACGTCGCACCGACGGCACCGAGGAAGAGGATGCCGACCACCCCCAGCACCGTCAGGTCGAACGCGAGCTTGCGGCGCCGACGGGGTCCGGCGACGGTGGCCGTGCGGGTGCGGGCCGCGGGGGCGTCGGGCGCGGCGGCATCCGTCACCGCCTCTTCCCCCTCGCGTTCCACACGCTCAGTCTAGGAAAGCCCGGCTGGTAGCTAGCATTGTTCCGGTGAGCACGCCGCCCCTGTCTCCCGAACAGGACGCGCTCTTCCGTCTCATCGAGGACACCCGCGAACACGTGTTCGTCACGGGTCGTGCCGGCACCGGCAAGTCGACGCTGCTGCAGCACCTCGCGTGGAACACGAACAAGCAGATCGCCGTCTGCGCACCCACCGGCGTCGCCGCACTCAACGTCGAGGGCCAGACGATCCACTCGCTGTTCAAGCTGCCGATCGGCCTCATCGCCGACAGCGAGATCGAGCAGACCGACGCGACGCGCAAGATCCTCAACGCCATCGACACGCTCATCATCGACGAGGTGTCGATGGTCAACGCCGACGTCATGGACGCGATCGACCGGTCGCTGCGCCAGGCCCGCCGCCGTCGCGCCGAGGCGTTCGGCGGGGTGCAGGTCGTCATGTTCGGCGACCCGTACCAGCTCTCCCCGGTGCCGCCCCGCGGCGACGAGCTGCGTTACATCCAGGACCACTACCGCTCGTTCTGGTTCTTCGACGCGCAGGTGTGGGCAGGACCCCGAGCGGATGCCGGGGCGATCCGCTCGGACGGGCTGCTCGACCTCGGCCGGGTCGGCGCTCCGCTGCACATCGCCGAGCTGCGCGACATCCACCGCCAGTCCGACGATGCGTTCAAGGCGATGCTCAACGCCGTGCGCCACGGGATCGTGACGGCCGACATCGCGGGGGCCCTCAACGCGGCGGGAGCCCGCAAGCCCCCCGAGCCCGCCGCCGGCGAGGTGCCGATCATCACCCTCGCGACCCGCAACGACATCGTCTCGCGCATCAACCAGCGCCACCTCGACGCGCTGCCCGGTCCTGCCCAGACCGCCCGTGCCGAGATCAGCGGCGACTTCGGGCGCGGCGACGCCTACCCCGCCGACCAGGAGCTGCAGCTGAAGGTCGGGGCGCAGGTGATGTTCCTGCGCAACGACATCGGCGGGTTCGGCGGCGACGGTCCGCGCTGGGTCAACGGGTCGATCGGCACCGTCACGCGGATCGCGGGCGGCACCGTCCGCGTCGAGCTCGACGGCGAGGAGCACGACGTCGAACCGACGGTGTGGGAGAAGTTCCGCTACGCGTACGACCCCGGCACCCGCAAGCTCACCCGCGAGATCGTCGCCGAGTACACGCAATTCCCGCTGCGTCTCGCGTGGGCGGTCACGATCCACAAGTCGCAGGGCAAGACGTACGACCGCGCGATCGTCGACCTCGGCAACGGGGCCTTCGCGCCGGGGCAGACCTACGTCGCGCTCTCGCGGCTGACCTCGCTCGAGGGGCTCTACCTGTCGCGGCCTCTGCGCCCCGCCGACATCCTCGTCGACCGCGACGTGCGGCGCTTCATGGCCGGGGTGCGGGCGGCGCAGAACGCGGGGTGAGCCGCGGCATCCGCTCGTCAGGTCAGGCGGCCGAGGTGCTTTTCGCGGCCGCGAGGTCGGCGAACAGCTCGGTGTTGAAGCGGTAGGCGAGGAGGACTTCGTCGATCACGCGCTCGCGCTCGGCGGCATCCCACGGCACCGCGTCGAGCTGCTCGCGGTAGACGTCCTTGAACGCGGCGGGATCGGCGATGTCGTCGAAGACGTAGAAGCCGATGCCGTTGGTCTCGAAGCCGAAGCGGCGCGACATGATCCGCGCGATGAACCGACCGCCCGACAGATCGCCGAGGTAGCGCGTGTAGTGATGTGCGACGAAGCCGCCCGGCCAGGTCGCGCCGACCTCGGCGATGCGTGCGACGTAGCGGGCGGTCGTCGGCAGCGGCGCGATGCGCTCGCGCCAGTCGGTGCCGATGAGGAACTCCAGATCGGCCTCGAGAGCGGGCAGACGGGTCAGCTTGTCGCTGAGGAACCGGGATGCCACGGGGTCGCCGCTCATGCGGGCGGCCGCTGTCTCGAGCGCCTCGTAGATGAACCAGTGCTGCGCCACGAGGGCGACGTAGTCCTCGCGGGAACCCTCGCCGCGCATGAGGTCCGACATGAAGTCGGCGCCCTCGCTCGACGAGTGGGCGCCGGCGGAGCGGGCGCGGACGGCGGCGGAGAAGGGGACGGGCTCGGACATGGCCCCGAGCGTACAGTAAGGCTCAGCTAACCTGAAGGTCGGATATCTACGAATGCGGGCGGGGCTCCACGCCGAGCCGGGCGCAGGCCGCGTCGTAGAGCGCGACGATCTCGCGCCGGACCTCGGCGCGCTCGGTGATCGCGCCGCCGGGCCAGGGGATGCGGATGACGTCCTCAGCCCCGTCCGCGGTGATCACGTGCCACTGACCTGCCTCCCCGTCGAAGGTCGTCATCGTCGCCGCGATGACGTCGGGGAGTGGCGAGAACGCGCGCGCGATGAGCACGTTGTCGTCGGTGTGGTCGGCGTTCATGTGGTGGAGCACGGCGCGCTGCACGGAGTCGTCGAAGACGGCGGTCATGCGCACAGCCTAGGAGGGTGCGGTCGGGCGAACGGGAGGCGGCCGACGGGTGTGCTGTAATCATGGGACGGGAAAAACGGGGGTGATCTGCGCGTGGCAGGACGAGTGTCGAGGCGAGTGGTCGCAGCGGTGACGGCGCTCGGTCTCGCGATCGGTCTCGGAGCGTGCTCACCCGGACCCGCGCGGATCGACATCGGCGTCGACCAGGTCGACGGGGCGCTCCCGTCGGATCTGACCGACCAGATGCAGACCTTGACCGAGACGGCGATGACCGCCGTCGGCGCGAGCGGGGCCATCGTCTCGGTGTCGGTGCCCTGGTCGGGCCAGTGGGTCGCCGGTGTCGGCACCTCGGGTGAGGGCGGCCCGAAGGTCGACCCCGCGATGACCTTCAAAGCTGTCAACGTCACCCGCGCGATGACCTGCGACGTCCTGTACGCCCTCGTCGAGAAGGGCACCGTCGCCCTCGACGACAGCATCGCGGAGTACGTCGACTCCTACCCGGCCGAGAGCGACATCACCCTCGGCGAGCTGTGCGACAGCACGAGCGGACTGCACGGGTACCTCGGCGCGATCTTCGAACGGGTCCTCGCGACGCCCGAGCGCACCTGGAACCCGCGCGAGCTCGTCGCCTACGGCCTCGGCCAGCCGCGCGCCTTCGAGCCCGGCGCGCGCTTCGCGGAGTCCGACACCGGGTACGTGCTGCTCGGCATCGTGCTCGAGCGTGCCGCGAACACGCCTCTGAACGAGCTCTTCGACGAGTACGTCTTCCAGCCGCTCGGGATGACCTCCAGCTCCTTGCCCGCCGGGGTCGGCGGCGGCGACCGGCTGAAGGGCTCGTACCTCGCGTCCGGTGAGGACGGCAAGGCCGACTGCAGCGCCCCGACGGACATGACGGACCTCACCTCCAGCGTCGGCGCAGCGGCGGCCGGCGCCGTGTCGAGCGTCGCGGACCTCTCGACCTACGTCCGCGCCCTCGCCGTCGGCGCCCGCCCCTACGACGTGGAGCAGCGCCTCGCGGACGCCCGTCCCGTCGCCGACTCGCAGCCCACCTGGTTCACGGCCAAGGGCGGCACGTATCAGGGCGACAGCCTCGTCGGGCAGTACGGCTCCCTCCCGGGCTACATGGTCGCGGCCTTCGCCGACCGTGAGACGGGGATGTCGGTCGTCGTCGTGCTCAACGACTCGCGCGCGTCGTCGAACGTCGCGCGCCTGCTCGCCTGGCAGCTCGCCGCCCTCGCGTCGAAGGCTCCTGCCGCCGACGGTCGCACGGCTCCCGAGCTGGGCCTGCCGTGGACGGTCGAGAGCCTCGGCGAGGAGCTCGCCGGCTACGCCATCTGCGGCGAGTGACCACACGCACCGCCCCGACGACCGCGGTCGTCCTGGTGGTCGTCGGCCTCTGCTGCCAGGAGGTCGGTGCCTCGCTCGCCGTCCTGCTGTTCCCGCAGGTCGGCCCGCTCGGGATGGTGATGCTGCGCCTCGTGTTCTCGGCGCTCATCCTGTGGCTCATCGCCCGTCCGTCGCTGCGCGGGCACAGCCGCGCCGCGTGGACCGCCGTCGTGCAGCTCGGCGTCGCGCTCGCCGTCATGAACGGCTTCTTCTACCTCGCGCTCGAACGGCTCGCGCTCGGCGTGACGGTCACGATCGAGATCCTCGGACCGCTGGCGCTCTCGATCATCGCGAGCCGGCGCGCGTCGGCGTGGCTGTGGGCAGGGCTGGCGCTCGTCGGCGTCGTCGCGCTCGGCGGCGGCGGCTTCGACCGGCTCGATCCGCTCGGGGTCGTCTTCGCCCTGGGCGCCGCCGTCAGCTGGGCGTTCTACATCCTCGCCTCGGCGAAGGTGGGCGCCGCCATCCCCAAGCTCGACGGCCTGGCGCTCGCGATGGCGGTCGGTGCCGTCCTGTCGCTGCCCTTCGGGATCGTGGATGCCGGTGCGTCACTGCTGCGCCTCGACCTCGTCGCGCTCGGCGCCGCCGTCGCGGTGCTGTCGTCGACCATCCCGTACGCGCTCGAACTCATCGCGCTGCGCCGACTGCCCGCAGCGGCGTTCTCGATCCTCATGGCCTTGGCCCCCGCGACGGCGTCGTTCGCCGGGTTCCTGCTGCTCGGCCAGCACCTGAGCCTGCTCGAGGTCGCGGGCATCGCGCTCGTTATCGTCGCGTCGATCGGCGCCGTCCGTGCCGCCGGCCGCCGCGCACGCGACGTCGCCGAGCCCGTCGGCTGAGGCGCCGGGGGTTCGCGCGCGGGGCGCGGCGTGCGCCGCGAGAGCGTGGGTTGCTGCCGAGCGCGCCGGTTGGAGAGCGTGCGGGGCAGGCGCTCTCGGCACGGAGGGGCGCTTTCGCGGGCGGCGCGGCGGATGCGGCGCGCGCGGCGCGCGGGATGGGTCAGGCGGCGCGGGTGAGCGGGGCGGCGGCGGCGAGGTAGCGCTCGACGACGACCCGGGCGACGAGGTCGTCGGGCGCCAGCGGCGCGGTGACGAGGTCGGCGCCGGATCGGGCGATGACGTCGGCGAAGAAGCCGGGGGCGAGGACGTAGCTCGCGGCCACGACGCGGGGGGCACCGGCATCCCGCGCCGCAGCGACGGCGGCCCCGATGCGGGTTCCCGCGCCCGCGGCGAAGCCGACCGACACCGGGCCGTCGACGCGCTCGCGCAGCAGGTCGGCCATCGCGACGACGTCGACGGATGCCGCGGGGTCGGTCGATCCCGCCGCCGCGAGCACCACCGCGTCGCCGGGTGCCGTCCCCGCCTCGCGCAGACGCGTCGCGAGCAGGTCGGCGAGCAGCGGATGCGGCCCGAGCGGCGCTGTGGCGGAGGCGCGGCCCCCGGCATCCGTCACCGCGCGGGCGATGTCGACCTTCGTGTGGAACCCCGTCGACAGCAGGAGGGGGACGACGACCGCGGCGCGCGGGGCGGTCGCCCGCACGACGTCGTCGATCTCGGGCTGCTGCACGTCGACGAACGCCTCCTCGACGGCGACGTGCGGAAGGAGCAGCCGCACCTTCTCGACGAGGGCCGAGATGGCGGTGCGTCCGGCGAGCGAACTGGTCCCGTGCGAGCAGGCGATGAGGACGGGCGTCACGGTGATCCTTCCGGGGCGAGGACGTCGAGGCGGTACCCGCGCTTGACGACGGTACGGATGAGGGTCGGGATGCCGAGGGCTTCGCGCGTACGCGCGATCGCCACGTCGACGGCGTGGGCGCTGTCGGCACCCGAGCGTGGCAGGGCGGCGGCGAGTTCGGCCCGCCCGACGACGCCGCCGCGGGCGGCGAAGAGCATCGCGAGGATCGACGCCGACGTGCGCGACAGGGGCAGCACGGCACCGTCGAGGACGGCGGCGCCGCTGCGCAGCTCGAGGCGCCCAACGGGCGTGGCGAGCGACGGCGCGCCCCCGCCGCCGAAGTGGGTGACGACGGCGCGGACGAGCGAGCCGAGCCGGCCGCGCTCGGCGACGAGCGGCGCGGCTCCCACGGCGACGAGGGGGCCTGCAGTGATCGGGCCGACGGCCGCGAGCAGGAGGGTGCCGTCGGCCGAGCGCTGCACGACGTCCTCCAGCACGCCCTCGCGCCGCGCGGTCTCGATCCACTCCGCGGCCCCCGGCGCGGAGGTGAACAGCACGGCGTCGACCTCGCCCTGCGCGGTCTGGACCACCGAGCGCGCGACCGCGGCGGCATCGGGCGGTGGCCCCCAGCGGTAGACCGTCAGGCTCACGACGTCGGCGCCCGCCTCGGTGAACAGCTCGTCGAGGCCGTCCGCGCCCGAGCCGTGGTGCTGCACCGCGACGCGGCGCCCCTCGAGACCCTCGGCGAGCAGGAAGGCGCCGAGCTCCTCGGAGGTCTCGGACTCGGCGACCCAGTCCGCCGCCAACCCGGCCTGCTGGATCGCGCCGCGCGCCTTGGGGCCGCGTGCGACGATCTGCGCCCCCGCGAGCGCCTCGTGCAGCGCGCCCTGCAGGCCCGCCTCGTCGGCGGCCTCCATCCACCCGCGGAACCCGACCCCCGTCGTCGCCACGACGATGTCGGGCGGAGTGTCGATCAGCTCGCGCGTCGCCCCGATGAGCGCCTCGTCGTCGATGTGCGACACGATCGTGAGCGCCGGAGCGTGACGGACGGTCGCCCCGTGCCGCTCCAACGCCGACGCGAGCTCGGCGGATCGACGATCGACGGCGATGACGATCGTGCAGCCGCCGAGCGCGGCCGAGAGGGCGGGGCGGGGGGTCGTCACCGGTCGGAATCCCCTCCTCCCGCCGAGACCGCGGCCGCGTCGGGCAGGAGCAGGCCCGCGGCGGCGACCTCGCCCACCACGATGACGGCGGGATTGCTCACACCGGCGGCTGCGGCATCCGTCACCGCGGCCGACAGGGTCGTACGGGTCGTCCGCTGCGTCGGGGTGTGACCCCGTTCGACGATCGCGACGGGCCGGTGCGCGGGCGCCCCGGCCGCGAGCGCGGCGGCGACGAGCTTCGGCAGGGCGGCGACGCCCATGAGCACGACGGTCGTGACGGTGTCGTCGGCCAGCGCGGCGCGCGTCGCCGCCGACACCGGGCCCTGGCCCATCGTCACGTGCAGTCCCGCAGCGGTGCCGCGATGGGTGACCGGGATGCCGGCGGCCTGGGGCACCGACACGACACTCGTCAGCCCGGGCACCACCTCGACCGGGACGCCCGCCGCGAGGCACGCGGCGACCTCCTCGCCGCCGCGGCCGTAGACGAACGGGTCGCCGCCCTTCAGGCGGACGACGCGCTTGCCGGCGCGCGCGTGGGCGACGAGGATCGCGTTGATCTCCTCCTGCGGCACGGGGTGGTGGCCGGGCGCCTTGCCGACGTCGATCACCTCGACGTCGGGGTCGAGTTCGGCGAGGACGTCGGTCGGTCCGAGCCGGTCGGCGACGACGACGTCGGCCTCGGCGAGCAGCCGGCGACCGCGGACGGTCATGAGGTCGGCGGGACCGGGGCCGCCGCCCACGAGGTCGACGCGACCGGCGGCGGTGCGACGGCGCCGCAGGGGCAGCATCCCGTCGCGCAGCGCCCCCGCGATCGCGTCGCGCAGCCGCGCGGACCGGCGCGGGTCGACGCCGGCGTCGGACGCGACGGCGACGATCACGTCGCCCGACCGGGTCTCGGCGCTCAGGCGGGCCGACCCGTGGGCGCCGTCCGACGCGTTGACGCAGAACACGCGCACGGCGTCGCACCACGCCGCGACGGCGGAGTCGACGGATGCGTCGCCTGTCGCCGCGTGGACGAGCCAGGCATCCGTCACGTCGTCCTGACGGGCGGGGCGCGGGACCCACGTCACGCGGCCGGCGGCGACGTGCGCGCGTAGGGCGTCGCCGAGCGCCGGCGCGACCACCGTCACGAGCGCGCCCTCGTCGAGGAAGCGGCCGACGCGCCGCCCGGCGACGACGCCGCCGCCCACGAACACGACGCGTCGTCCCGTCAGGGAGAGACCCAAGAGGGTGGTCATCGCTGCTCCTCCCGGACGTAGACGATGCCGTCCTCGACGGCGGCGGGCCACACCCGCAGCGTCTTTGCGTCCTTGCCCTGCGTCTCGAGGCAGACCCCGGTGCGCAGGTCGAAGACCTGCTTGTACATCGGCGACGCCACCGTCGGGACCTCGCCCCGGGTGCCGACGATGCCGCGCGAGATGACGTTGGCGCCGCTGTACGGGTCGAGGTTCTGCACGGCGTGCACCCGGCCCGCGTGGGTGACGAAGAGGGCGATCTGCTCGTCGCCGAGCAGCGCGGCCCGGCCGCGCTCGACCTCGAGGTCGGCGAGCGCGCAGACCGCGGTCCAGCCGGCCGGCACCGCGGCATCCGTCTCGTGCACCATCATCGTCATCGCCGCACCTCCAGGGTCGTCCCCGCGATGAGGACGCGGCCGTCCTCGCGCTCCTCCGCCGTCGCGGGACGCGCCTGCCCGCGCTCGACCGTGTACGCGAGCGAGGGGTCGGGGGTGGTCGGGGCGTTGACGAACGACGCGAAGCGGCGGAGCTTCTCGGGGTCGTCGAGCGTCGCCTTCCACTCGTCCTCGTAGTTGTCGAGGTGGCGGGCCATGGCGGCATCCAGATCGGCGCAGATGCCCAGCGAGTCGTCGAAGATCACGCGGCGCAGCTCGTCGATGCCGCCCTCGAGGTCCTCGAACCAGGGGGCGGTGCGCTGCAGGCGGTCGGCCGTGAACACGTAGTACATGAGGAAGCGGTCGATCGCCTGCAGTAGCCCGGCGTCGTCGAGTCCCTCGGCCAGGAGCACCGCGTGGCGGGGCGTGAAGCCGCCGTTGCCGCCGACGTACATGTTCCAGCCGGCCTCGGTCGCGATGACGCCGACGTCCTTGCCGCGGGCCTCGGCGCACTCGCGGGCGCAGCCCGAGACGCCGAGCTTGATCTTGTGCGGCGAGCGCAGCCCGCGGTAGCGCAGCTCGAGCTGCACCGCCATGCCGACCGAGTCCTGCACGCCGTACCGGCACCAGGTCGACCCGACGCAGGACTTCACCGTGCGGAGCGACTTGCCGTAGGCGTGGCCCGACTCGAAGCCCGCGTCGACCAGTCGCTTCCAGATCTCGGGCAGCTGCTCGAGCCTCGCGCCGAACATGTCGATGCGCTGACCGCCGGTGATCTTCGTGTACAGCCCGAAGTCCTGCGCGACCTGCCCGATGACGACCAGTCCCTCGGGGGTGATCTCGCCGCCCGGGATGCGCGGGACGACCGAGTAGCTGCCGTCCTTCTGCATGTTGGCCATGACGTGGTCGTTGGTGTCCTGCAGGGTCGCGTTCTCGCCGTCGAGTACGTGCCGGCCGGTGAGGGTCGACAGGATGCTGGCGAGCACCGGCTTGCAGATGTCGCAGCCGCGGCCGGTGCCGAACCGGTCGATGACGGCGCTGAAGGTCGACAGTCCCGAGACGCGGACAGCGTCGAAGAGCTGCCGCCGCGACATCGCGAAGTGCTCGCACAGCGCGGTGCTGAGCGCGGCGCCGGTCTTCGCGAGCTCGCTGCCGAGGAGCTTCGTGATCATGCCGACGCACGACCCGCACGCCGCGCCCGCCTTCGTGCAGGCCTTGATGCCCTTCACGTCGGTGCAGCCCTCGTCGTGGACGGCCGAGCGGATGCCGCCGGCCGTGACGCTGTTGCAGGAGCACACGAGCGCGTCATCGGGCAGGTCGCCCGTCGGGGCGGCGACGCCATCGGAGGGCAGGAGGTAGGCGACGGGGTCGCCGCCGAGGGCGCCGCCGACGAGGGGACGGAGCGACCCGTACGCCGACGCGTCGCCGACGAGGATGCCGCCGAGCAGGGTCTTCGCGTCGTCCGAGACGACGAGTTTCTTGTAGACCCCCGCGATCGGGTCGGCGTAGACGACATCGAGGGCGCCGCGAGCTTCGGCGAACGCGTCGCCGAAGCTCGCGACGTCGACGCCTGACAGCTTGAGCTTCGTCGACACGTCGAAGCCCGCGAACGAGGCTTCGAGCCCCAGCAGGCGCGCCGCGGCGACTTCGGCCATGGCGTAGCCGGGGGCGACGAGACCGACGCACTGGCCCTCGAAGCTGGCGACCTCGCCGATCGCGAGGATCGCCGGGTCGGAGGTGTCGCAGCCGGCGTCGATGACGACACCGCCGCGCGGGTCGACGGCGAGCCCGGCCGTGCGGGCCAGTTCGTCGCGCGGGCGGACGCCGACGGTGAAGACGACGACGTCTGTGCGCTCCCACGACCCGTCGCGGAACTCGAGCCCGACGACCTGCCCGCTGCGGTCGGCGTCGAGGCGCGTCGTGATCGCCGATGTGCGCACGCCGATCCCGCGCTGCTCGATGAGCCGGCGCAGGGCGTCGCCGGCAGGCAGGTCGAGCTGCGCCGACATGAGCCGGTCGGACGACTGCACGACGGTGCAGTCGACGTCGAGGCCCTGCAGCGCGCCGGCCGCCTCGAGGCCGAGCAGTCCGCCCCCGATGACCGTGCCGACCAGGCGGCGGCCGAGCTCGGCCGACCGGCGCTGCACGAACCGCTCGAGGGCCTCGACGTCGTCGAGCGTGCGGTAGACGAAGCAGCCGTCGTGGTCGTACCCGTCGACCGCGAGCCGGGCGGCGTACGAACCTGTCGCGAGCACCAGCCGGTCGTAGTCGATGCGCTCGCCGCGGTCGGTGACGACCTCGGCGCGGTCGCGCTCGATCCGCGTGACGGCGACGCCGCGCAGGAACCGCACCCGCTCGTCCGAGAGCGGACCCCCGTCGAGGGCGAGGTCGTCGGCCGACGCCCCGGCGAAGAAGGACGTGAGGCCGACCCGGTCGTAGGGATGCCGCTGCTCCTCACCGATCACGGTGATCCGCCACGGCTCGTCGGTGCGGCTGAGCAGGCTCTCGACGAAGCGGTGCGCGACCATCCCGGCACCGACCACGACCACGTGGGGCGGGGTGGGGCCGGTGGAGCTCATGTCGTGACGGTATGCGGGCGAGGTTGCCTGCGTGGTCACGTCGTGTTGCAGTCTCTTTACGATGCCGGCCACGTCGGTCACCGGGTGGGGACGGCGGAGCCTGCGGCGACGGCGCGGGCAGCGGCGGCTTCGCGACGCGACGGGCGCACGCGGCGCGGGGCGGCGGGACGTCCGTACGTCAGATACAGCGGGATGCCGACGAAGAGCAGTCCGCCCACGAGGTTGCCGAGCACCGTCGGGATCTCGTTCCAGATCAGGTAGTCGCCGATCGTGAAGTCACCGCCGAGGAGCAGACCCGAGGGGAAGAGGAACATGTTCACGATGGAGTGCTCGAAGCCCATGAAGAAGAACAGCATGATCGGCATCCACATCGCGACGATCTTGCCGATCACGTCCTTCGACACCGTCGCGAGGACGACTCCGGTGGCGACCATGGCGTTGCAGAGCACGGCGCGGACGAAGAGGGTCAGCATCCCGTTGGCACCGTGTTCGGCGTAGCCGACCGTGCGGCCCTCGCCGATGTGGCCGATCGCCTGACCGACCTCGTTCGGCGGGGTCGAGAAGCCGTTCGTGAAGACGATCGCCATGAGCAGCGCGATCGAGAACGCGCCGATGAAGTTGCCGAGGAAGACGAGTCCCCAGTTGCGCAGGATGCCGCCGAGCGTGACGCCCGGGCGCTTGTCGAGCCACGCGAGGGGTGCGAGCACGAACACGCCGGTGAGCAGGTCGTAGCCGAGCAGGTAGAGCATCACGAACCCGATGGGGAAGAGCACGGCACCCAGCAGCGGCATGCCGGTGGTGACGCTGACCGTGACGGCGAACGCCGCCGCGAGCGTGAGCAGCGCGCCGCCCATGATGGAGCGGACGAGGGTGTCGCGGGTGGAGAGCATGACCTTCGACGCGCCGGCGTCGATCACGGTCTGGACGAGCTCGGTGGGCTTGACGTACGTCATCGCAGATCCCTTTCAGTCGTGGAGCCGGGTGTGAGGCTCGACGCTAAAGGGCCGGTGTTTCCCCCGACCGCACCGGGATCGACCGCTTTGGTTACCTCTTCCTCTCTTCGGAGGGAGGCGCGATGTGAGAACGGATGCGTCCGGTCGTCGGCCTCCGGAGCAGAGACCGATGGTTGACTGAGCGCATGACTGTCGTCGTGTGCGGGCCCGCCGCCTGGAACCACCTGATCGAACTCGATCGGCTCCCCGAGCCCACGCCCCACATGCAGTTCGCCACCGGATCGGTGCGGACGGTCGGCGGCACATCGGCGGGCAAAGCGGTCCACCTTGCGGAGCTCGGCCTGGACGTGAGATTGCACGCGCTTCTCGGAGCGGATGCCGAGGGTGCCGCCGTCGCGAGCGGGCTCGCGCGTGCGGGCGTGCGGCTGGCGCGCCACGCGTCCGAGGCCACGGAGCAGCATGTCAATCTGATGACTCGGGCGGGCGAGCGGGTCTCCCTGTACGTCGCGACGCCTTCGGCGGCGGATCCGGCGATCGTCGCGGAGATCGGTGACGATCTGGACTCCGCCGCTGTCGCGGTCGTGGACCTCAGCGCGCTCGGGGCCGAGCTCGTGGCGCGCGGCATCGACGCGCCGGTCTGGACGGACCTCCACGACTACGACGGGAAGGCCGCATTCCATGAGCCGTTCCTGCGCGCCGCGGAGGTCGTGTTCATGAACGACGATGCCGTCGATGACCCGTGGCAACTGCTGGAGTCGTGTCTGCAGCGCGGCCCCCGTCTCGCGGTGTGCACGCGCGGAGCGTCAGGGGCGATCGCGATGGACGCGGCTCGCCGTCGGTACGCGGTCGCCGCAGTAGAGGTCGACGTCGTCGACAGCAACGGGGCCGGCGATGCCTTCTTCGCGGGATTCCTCGCTGCGCATGGTGCGGGTTCGGACGTCGATGCGAGCCTCGAGGCCGGTGCGCGACAGGCTGCGGTCGCCCTCGCGTCGCCTCACCTGCATCCGGCGCTCAGCGAGCCGGACGCGGGCACGCGGGCCGGCTGAAGACCGCTGCCGGAGGTCAGTCGACGTCAGTCTCCTCGTGGCCGACGGAGCGGGCTTCGAGGTAGGCGCAGAGCTCCGCGGCGACGGACAGCTCGACGGCCATCGCGTGCAATTGGTGGCTGTTGAGGATCGTCGTGTCGGGTTGCGGCTCGATGGTCACGCGCCACGACGCTGCCCCGACCTCGGCCGGTTGCATGAAGATCGTGACGGTCGCGTTCTCGAGGGGGACGACCACCAGGCCGGTGTCGGCGCCGCCGGTGCCGTCCTGCACGATGACCTTGATGCGCTCGCCGGCGCCGCGGGCCTCGTGGAACTCGTCGACCCAGCGTTCGAGGGTCTCTTTGCTTCGGAACGGCATGGGCTTCCCCTCTCGCGGTTGCGGGAGAGTAGCGGATCCGGGGACACGTGGCTACTGGCGGCTGTCCGCCCGCTCCCATCACCTATTCTCGACGAAGTCGTCGCATTTCGGCGCGACCGGTAGGGAGTGGATGTGGCGGACGGCGAGGACAAGGCCGGCTACTGGTATAACGAGGCCCCCGGCGAGCGGGATCGTGCGCGTCGTGTCCTGGAGGCCCTGCGCACCTATCGTGCCGCCGAGGCCGCCATGCGTCGCCGCACCCGGGACTCGATGGCGATGGGTGAGAACGAGCTTCTCGCGCTTCGCTACCTTCTGCGTCAGCCCGACCACTCCGCCCGTCCCGCCGAGCTCGTGAAGTATCTCGGGGTCACCTCGGCGTCGATCACGACGATGCTCGACCGGCTCGAGAAGACCGGACGCGTCCAGCGGATCGCGAACCCGACCGATCGGCGCAGCATCTTCGTGCGGGCGACGCCGCACGCGAACGAAGAGGTGCGCGAGACCCTCGGGCGCATGCACGGGCTCATGTACGACGTCGCCGTCGGGATGACCCCCGACGAACAGGAGCACGTCGTCGCCTTCCTGCAGAAGATGACGGATGCGGTGGACGACGTCGCGCCCGTGACCGCCGAGGCCTGACCGCGGCATCCGCCGTACTCGCCGGGCGGCGGGAACGCAACCGTTCGGTGATTCGGACTTCACGCCACATAGTGGGCACATGAGATGCATCACGTACGCCGGCGAGACCGTGGTCACGACCGATGACGTCGCGGAGGCTCTCGTCACGTTGACGGCCGCCGTCGCAGAGCGCGGCCGGGCCCATGCTGTCACGATCCCGATCGTGTTCGAGAAGAACGGGGAGATCGGCGAGGCATCCCTCGTCATCGGCGTCGGCAACGACGTGCTCTCGGTCGCGACCGACTGGGACCGTCCCGAGCCCGACTTCTCCTTCGCCGCCGCGCAGCTGCGACACCACCCGCATTTCCCTCGCGGCGACGGCGGCTCGGGTGAGACGATCTTGGACGAGGGGCCCGAAGCGTACTGGGACCCCGACCTCGACGGGTTCGGCCGGGCCTGACCTCGTCGGGCTCTGCCCGAACGGAAGGTCGCGAGATGCGCGCATCCCCCTCGACGATGCCGCCTTCCTGACGGCGGAAGCTTCGGAGGGGGTGGCCCTGCGCTTCCACGGTGCGACGGGATGCCCGTCACCGAGTCGGTCCTGAACCCCGGGTGGACCTCGTACGAATGGCGGCTCGCCTACCACTCGTTCGACGTGACGGCGATCGTCCGGGGCGCCACGGGCGACCTCGAGGTCGGCTTGCTGCTCGGCAACGGGTGGTGGCGCGGCCGGCTCGGGTTCGGTGCCGCGAACGGGAACTACGGTGACGGGATCGCCGTCGCCGCGGCGCTCGAGGTCGAGTTCCGCGACGGGCGGCGACAGCGGCTCACGACGTCGCCGGAGCGGCGGGCAACGGCATCCGGGATCACACGCAACTCGCTGTACAAGGGGCAGACGGTGGATGCCCGGGTCCGCGGAGACGAGCCGGCGCTCGCCGTCCGCGCGGTCGAGATCGACCGCGACCCTCGAACCGCAGGCGGCCCCGCCGATCCGGCGCCATGAGACCCTCGCGCCGCGCCGCATCTGGCGGTCGCCGTCGGGCCGCACCCTCGTGGACTTCGGACAGAACCTCGTCGGCTGGCTGCGGTTCACCGTGCGCGGCCGCCGCGGCGACGTCATCCGCCTCCGCCACGCGGAGGTCCTCGAGGACGGCGAGCTCGGGACGAGGCCGCTCCGCCACGCCAGCTCGACGTCCGCAGTGACGTCTACGGCGCACGCGTAGCCAGTGCGAATCATCGCACCAAAGGAGTTCTCGGAGTCGACGTACCCCGAGACGGTCCACCTTCGGTAGCCGGCATCGCTTGCGTCGCTGTCCAACGATGCAGTTGAAGGAGCCTTCAAATTCGTTCTGACGGCGTTTTCGCAGACCACCCCGGCCACAGACTGGTTGTCGTTGCGATCTGCCGGATCCTCTCCGGCTCTCGGGAGCTGGAAGCCAACCATAGCGACGAGCAGGACTCCGAGGCACCCCAAGCAGCCCCAAGACCCAGACCGCGGTTTCTGCCCGACAGCAGCATTGTCAACAAAAGCTTGCGGGCCTTGCGGCAGGTGCGTCGGGGCCTCAACCGGCGTCCGTTTCAGCCAGTTCTCGTAGTAGGCGCGAGCGAGGCCGTCGTCCGCTGCTATGCGCACGGCTTCGCCGTCGGACATCTCGATGCCGATCGCGCGACGAGCAACCGGATTCCGCAACGACCTCCGGAGCTGCTCGAAAGATGTTCCCCCCATGCCCCTGTCTACCGGATCTTCGGCAGGGGAGAGCACCGTCGATTCGCTTGTGCTGACATAACGTCGATTATCGGAGCTTCGCAAGAGGGGTTCCAACTCTCTGACCTCCAGCCAGTCAGCCAGCCAGAACTGAGCTCCACGAGTCAAAGCCTCGAAGTCGCTTGAACATTTTCACCGCGCGGCGAGGGGAGGTCGCCGGTGTCGGACATATGAGGGATCGTGGTGATTATGAACTGAGCAGGATCGCGAGGAACGCCATGACCGGTAACGACGTGCCCGATGAGCATTCGTCTCCCGAAGGCGTTCCCACTCTCAGTGAGTGGGCGAGGAATCTGGCCTCGGTCGCAGATGGAGAGCGTGAGCGGTTCGAGGATGAGTTTGATCGGCTCGCTGGGGACCGCGAGCTCGCGGATGCGCTTCGTGCAAGCGGTTTTCGAGGGCGCAACTACGACGTGTTCGCCAACGAGATCGCAAAGTACGGGTGGGCGGTCATCCGCGGCTGGATCTACAAGGGGCAGATCTGCGGTGAAGTGAAGCGAAAGGGATTCGGGGCACTCGACGCGGAGCCGCGGCCTGGCGCGATGATCGAGGATGCGGAAAGCCTCGCGGACGAGACTGTCGTCCGCGCGCTGATCGCGTTCCGCGACAAGGTGCTCATCCCTGGCAGGTGGGATCCCGCGAAGGGGGCTTCCCTGCGGACGTTCTTCGTGGGCCAGTGCCTGTTTCAGTTCAGCAACGTCTACAAGCGGTGGCTCCGCGAAGAGATTCGGTCATATATCGAGCCGGAGGCGCCGCCAGCCGCTCTCGACTGGGTAGAAGAATTCGAGGAAGGCCCCTCGGCACCCACCGCCCCGGACGCGGGCGAAGCAGCGCAGGTCAAGGATGAGCTCCGCCGCGCTTTCGGGAAGATCACTGACGGGCGCGTTCGGTCAGCTTTTTACCTCCATGCGGTCCACGGTTACACGCACGCCGAGATTGGCGAGAAGTTGAGTATGACCGCAAAGGCGGTGGAGTCCGCGATGGCGCGGGCTCGTCAGCAGCTACGAGAGGACAAGGAATCGGCATGAGCGATCAGTTCAGGGGCAAGATCGAACGTTCCTCGTTTGGTACCCAGAGCGCCAAGGCTGCGCGGCGCTCGGTGCCGTCTAGCAAAGCTCAGTCCCTTGTGTCGCGCTCCATGAAGGGCAGCTCCACGGGAAAGTTCAGGTCCGGCGAGGGGAAGTGAGCACCGACGGATATATACCGAGACGTCGGGATCACAACTGAAAAGAGCCGCCCCGCGGTAACGGGACGGCTCACAAGCCCTGAGAAGGTCAGGTCTCATCCAGAGCACTGACTGTACCGGAGTTGGCAGCCGCAGACTAGCGGCGCTCCGTCTCACGGCACCCGGCACCAATCAGTAAAGGAGTTCCCATGGGAACCGTTCGTCGCTCCGCATCCACCGGTCGTTTCGTTTCCAAGGCCGCTGTGTCGGCGGCGGGTGAATCCTGGTCACTTTCGGCGCTCGAAAAGTGAACGGTTGCGGGCAGTCTAGCCAGGGGTCTCGTCGGTGGTGGTGCGAATGCTGGGGAGGCTGTCGATGCCTCTGCCGCGGAGGCGGTAGCTGGCCCCTTTGAGGGTGAGGACGTCGGCGTGGTGAACGATCCGGTCGATCATCGCGGCGGCGACGGCCTGGTCTCCGAAGACGCCACCCCAGCCGGAGAACGGCAGGTTCGAGGTCAGGATCAGCGACGCGTGTTCGTAGCGTGACGAGACCAGCTGGAAGAAGAGGTTGGCGGCGTCTTGTTCGAACGGGAGGTAGCCGACTTCGTCGACGATGATCAGCCCGTAACGGCGAAGCCGGGTGAGCTCTCGTGGGAGGTTGCCTTGCCGGTGGGCGTCGGCGAGTCGGGTGACCCAATCGGTCGCAGTCGCGAACAACACCCGGTGCCCGTGGCGGGCAGCGACGATCCCGAGCGCGGTCGCGAGGTGCGTCTTCCCGGTCCCGGGAGGGCCGAGCAGGACCACGTTCTGCGCTTCGAGGAGGAACCCTCCCGAAGCGAGCGCGGCGATCTGCTGCCGGGTGGCTGGTTGCGCGTCCCAGTCGAAGTCCTCGAGCGTCTTCCGGCTCGGGAAGCCAGCGGCTTTGATCCGCAGCTCCGCGCCGGAGGCGTTGCGAGCGCTCACTTCGCGTTCGAGGACGGCGGCGAGGTAGTCCTCGAACGACCACCCGGCGTCGCGTGCTTGGTCCGCCATCCGGGCTGCGGCCTCCGTGATCCGGGGTGCCTTGAGTGCGCCGGCGAAATAGGTGATCTGCTTCGCGACGTCGGTCTTGCCGGCCATCAGTTGCTCCCCTCGACGAGCCCGAACGCGCGGTCGTAGTCGGCGAGATCCCGAGTCAGATCGTCGCCGACTGGAACAAGTCGCGGCTGCTGGAACTCGCGTCGTAGGACGGCCGCAGCTTCTCGATGCGCGGGGTCGGTGATCACCATTCCTCGTGCCCAGACACGGGTGTGGTCGGCGATGATCCGTCCATCGAGGCGGACGCGGACCCGGTCCAGGTCCGCGGTGACGTCGACGATCCTGCCGATCGCGCGCGGGTCGACGGAGTAGTCGTTCGTGTCGATGCGGACGTAGTAGTCGCGGCCGAGCCGGATCCGGTTCCGCCAGCCCAGATGCAACGGGATCGGCGGCAACGGCAACATCGCCGCCAGATCCGCAGGCAGCAGCGAGATCGGAGAGGCGGCCAGGGTGCGCACCCTCCGCTGGTTGGCGACTCCGAGCCAGTCGGTGAACTGCTCGTTGAAGTCCGCGGGCGAGGTGAATGACCGGCCCGGCATGAACGATGTCTCGAACCAACCGTTGCGGCGTTCCACGATCCCTTTCGATTCCGGATCCCGCGGCGGCAGCAGCACGAGCTTGGTCGCGAGGGTTCCCATGAACGCGTCGACTCCGTCCGCGTGACGGCGTCCTCGCCCGATGCCGGTCTCGTTGTCCCAGATCAGCCGACGCGGAACCCGGCCGAGCTGCTCGATCAGCTGCCAGGTCCCGAGCAGCAGATCCTCCGTCTTCCGCGTCGGGATCATCACTCCCGTCGTGAACCGGCAATGCGCCGGGGTGATCACCAGCACCGGCAACAGCTTCGCTGTCCCGTCCTCGAGCGGGATCTTCTTCGGCGGGAACCACAGATCGCACTGCGCCGCGTCCCCCGCCGCCCACGTGATCCGATCCGCGGGATCGAGACGCTGCTGCTCGGGCCGCAACCGCTTCACGTTGTCACGGAACCACCGGATCGAGCCCGTCCACCCGACCCGCTCCGCGAGCACCGTCGCCGGCATCGTCGGCGTCTCCAGCAGCAACGCACGCACCCGCGACTCGAACGGCGTGAACGACGTCGGCGCCGCTGTCCGCTCATAGTGAGGCGGCGATTCCGAGTTCACCGCCTTGATGACCGTGGTCCTCGAGATCCCCAACCGCTCAGCAATATGCGCCTTCGGCACGCCCTCGCCGGCCAGCCTCCGGATCAACGCCCAGTCCTCCAAAGTGATCACTCTCCAATCGTTGAGTGTTCACTTTTCAAGCGCCGCTACTGTCCAGTTTTCGAGCGCCGTCGACACGCTGCGGCCCGTTGGCCCGGAAAAACCACCACCGAACGTGTCGGGTCCGGCACGAGCAACTCGACGACCGTGCACCGCTCCGCGGCGACCGGCCGGTTCGTCACCGAATCGACCGCCAACCGCAACCCCGGCGGAACGATCAGCCAGCGAGTCTGACCGGACCAGAGGGCCTGCACGCGTACGCGTGCAGGCCCTCGCCGTGCGGCAACAAGAGTCTTCTTAGCTCGCTGCGCGTCCGGCAAGCCAGCTGGCCATGTCGGGGTCAAAGTCCCGCGACTGCATTCGTAGCGTGCTCGGTGACACCTACTGGCTGTTCAGCCATGCAGGTCTAGTGACCCCGTAGAACCGACCGGAAGACCGATCTGCCCAAGCGCTGGCGGTGACGGCGGTGGCGAGGGCGGCCAGACATGCTACGGCGAGATCTGACCATGAGGCAGGCAGAGCGGGCCATGCCCATAGTTGGATAACCCCCCCCACGCGTCCGAAGATGGTGGCGATGACGGCATAGATCGCGGGGATAAGAGGCGCGTAGCCCACACCGACAAAGTTCTGAGCCGTGTAGAGCAGCGCCGCATAGGCCAGCGCGTTCCGTGCGCCGGCGAGGTCGTCGAGACCTGCAGTCAGCATCAGGCCGATGATGTGAAACATCACGAAGGTGATGATCGCCGCAAACAGGGAAGAGTTGATGAGCATGGCATGACGCCGTGCAGAAACAGCCGCGCTAGCTGTAGCGCCCTGAGCCGTGATGCCTCCTCCAACTACAACAAACACGAGGGGAATGATCACAGTCATCGGCAGCTGCTGAAAGGTGAGGCTTTGGTCGAGCGCGGGTACCGCGAACGTCACTCCGACAAACAGGGCGGAGGCGATGCCGCCCACGGCACCCGCGGCGAGCAACCACCACGTTCGAATCGAACCTGTCAGCCAGATCATGAGACAAGGGGTGGCGTGTCCGGGTACGCCACCTCACAGTCGCGGAGAGCGGTAACTGCGTTGTTCACCCAGGAGGCTCGTTGGTCCTCATCCAGACGGTTCAGATAGCTTGTTACGGCGTCGATCTGGTCTGCGCCGGTTGGCATTTCTCCGAGATCGGGTGCCGAGTCCGACGCAGACGCGAGGCGATAAAGCTCACGACGAAGCACATCGGTGATTACAAACATGCGATCGGGATCTTCGTCGTCTCTGACGCACACTTCGCCCTCTTGCCGTTGCGGGACTAGCGAGCTCACAAGAGAGCGGAGGGTCACCTCGTTGCTGAAGTCACTGCGATAGACCATCCACACCGTGTCGGCGGAGGGCGGCACGATCGCGCCGGACACGCGCTGGGGCACGTCGATGCCTTGCGCCTCGAGCCGGTCGAGGGCGGAGAAAACGACTTGAGTGGGGGTGCCTTGGTGATTCCAGAGCTGCTCAGGAAAGAGGCAGACGCTCTTGTCGCCCTGTTCGGCGCAAACGAGATCGTTGGTTGCGCGCGGAGGAGATGGGTAGTAGCCAAGGTTGCTAGCAAGGGCGATCGAAGAGACAGTGACAGGAATCATGATCGACGCGAGTCCCGCGAACATGAGCCACCGCCGGCGATGGTTCCAAAGAGCGAGGGCTGCGGCTATGAGCGCTACCGCTCCCCCCGAGAAGAGGATCACTGTTAAGGGTGCTTCGATGGGGAGGTCAGCGTATACGGCGCAACAGCCCGATAGAGCAAGGCCAGCGAGGTATCGCAGTGGTACATAGTCGACTGACCAGGTGAAGCCGAGCCACACGTACGAGACGATGACGGCCAGTGGGGCGGCGACTACCGCAGGCATTAGAAGGCCGAAGAGGTATCCCAGCGTGGTGTGGAACAGGATCATCACGATCCAGGCCGCGAAGATCTCCACTGGGATTCGCCCAGGCGCACCCCAGCTATGGCTGCTTGCCATCGCGAGGCCGACCGCTTGCAGGATGATCGCACCGACCACGGGCGGCCACACTCCCGCCGACGCAATGGCGAGTGGGGAGCGCGTTGTCGCGCCCTTGAATACCTGTGCTTTACGGATGCGCCCTGCAGTGAGAGCGGCGGCGAGCGACGCGTAGGTGCAGGAGAGAACGACGAACACCGTTGCGGAGCTGACGATCCCCACCCAATAACCGACCGTGTCACCACGGACACCCTGCGCAATCCCGAACAGAACGGTCAGGACGAGAGCTGGCAGAAACAGGAGAGTCGCCGCGTGATTCGTCAGAGGGAAAATCGGCCTCACTCGGAGACACCCACGAACGACTCGTACGCCTTCTGAAAGCGATCAGCGGGGCGCGCAGAGGGGTCGGTGCCCTCCACAAAGTCTCCGCTGGTTCCGTTGAAGATAATCCTTCCCGCGTGAAGGACGGCCACTGAGTCGTAATGGCTCAGGGCGTCCTCAGTGTCGTGAGAAGAGACGACAACGGTTCGCGAGGCTCCGATCTCAGTTATGAGGCTATGGAAGCGCTGGCGCTGTGATATATCCAACCCAGCCGTTGGCTCGTCCATCAAGATGACGCGCGCGTCGTGCACGAGGGCACCCGCAATCCCCAGACGCCTAAGCTGACCACCAGAAAGTGACTTGACCGGTTCTGCTTCCTTTTCCTTTAGAGTCACATGCTCTAAGGCGCGGCTAGCCTTGTCCCACGCGTCAGTTCGAGACATCCCTTTGAGCCAACCAGCGAGAGCTACTTGCTCTCGAACTTTGAGCCCGGGATAAGGCACAAAAGTCTGCGGCAGCCATGATAAGGCGGCCCTGTAGGAGGCCAGCTGCCGTCGTTTTGGCCCCGGTTTGCCGACCCCGGCGATCTCGGTGTCGCCGGCCTGGGGCCGACGTAACGACGCGAGAACCTCGAGGGTCGTCGACTTACCGGCACCGTTTGGCCCGAGAAGTAGTGTCGCTCCAGCATCGAACGAAATGCTGATGTTGTGGAGTACTTCCTTCCGACCGAAGGCGTAGGAGACGTCGGTTGCCGTGATGCTCACGCGCCGAACCTACCCGAGCCGGTTAGAACGTCACGTACGCCGTCCCGACAAGGTAGCCCCGGTTGCTGCCGTTGATGTTGCCAAGGGCCCAGTGGAATGTGCTGTTACGGAGTATGTAGCTGGACGAGGTGTGGGTCCAGCTTGCGGTCCCACACTTGCCGAGGTTCTTGTAGGCCCCGACTTGCGCGTCAGGAAGGGCACCATGCTCATCCCAAAGGCCGACCTGAACACTCGTGAGAGTGTCGCCATTCGTCAGCGAACAGCTCGACAGCTTCACGTTCGTGTTGTTGCTGTCGTTCTGGTAGTCGCGCCAGCTCCCGGAGCTGAATCCCGTACGTGCGTTCCAGAAATCGCCCGGTCCGCGCGAGCCCTCCGCGAAAGCCGGAACAGCGGCTAGACCCGCAACCAGAGCCAGACCCGCGCTGGCTGCCAACATCTTCGTGAATCGCTTCATGAGAGTCCCCCCTAGAACTTGCTCCGAACTCATCCTGGTAGTTGGCTGAACGTCAATACGTTGGATTTGGACCGTTGCGGAGCTGTTACGTGGACCGCTCAACGTTGATCTCTGCGTCACTCACCCTGCGCGTCGGCATCTCCGATTGCCCTGCGCTCGCTCCCGAAGACCGGTGCCCGTTCCATCTGCCGAGTCGACATAAGGGTAATTATCGGTTGGTCGGGGAGTGGCGCGGAAATGCCGAGTCGGTAGCGTGAGCGCAGGCATCACGGTCGCGCGCACATTTCACGAAAACCCGCGCGGTGCGCTGACGTGAAAGCCACGCCGTTCGAGCTGGTCGCGCGCCGCCACGGCGAAGTGCACCTGGACTGCGAAGTCACTCAGTAGTACGAGGCCGTACATCGAAAAGGACGCCCGCAGAGGCGTCCTTTTCGGTTCCATCTCATGGATCAGCTCTGGTCACCGATCTTCGAGTCGGCGGCGTCTTCGCCGGCGTTGATCTTGTCGTCGAAGTTCCCGCCGGACGCGGAGCTTGCCGCGTCGCCGGCTTTGTCGATCGCGGCGTCGGACATTTGCTCGCCCTTCTCACTGTTGACGACGTCCTTCGCCTTGTCGCCGAAACCTCCGAGGTCTGCCATAGCGCCTCTCCTTCCTGAGCCCGGATATTGCTGAACAGCCGCAGTCTCGACTCCACCGTGCGCGAACGCGACGGGGGTTGACAACGGCACGCAGCCGGATGCAGCTCAGCGAGCGTTGACCCGAAGGCCGACAACCATGTCGCCCGAGCGGCGCGCGCTATGCGGCGTATCAAGTCGTGTGCGCATCGGACCGATGAGCTAACACGCCTTGTGGCCGTCTTGCGTTGCGGGTACAAACTAGGAAATGCAGGCTGCCGCTCCCCCGGGTGCGGTGGGTGAAGCGTCAGTCCCTCGACGTTTCACGTGATCTCGGGAGGTACCGAGGTCGCGCTTTCGGGCAGGTCGTTTTCGGTGCGACCTGCCCGAACAGCCCGTTCGAGCTCGGGGTCTTTGCGGTTGCCACCCGGGCGAACAATCTGAAGCGGTGACAGGAGATCTGGTGAGTCGTGAGCTGAAGCCTCACCCGGTAGCCAGCTCGGTGACGCATCGGGTGAGTCACGCCGCGCGCGGTAGACGAAGAAGCGCAGCTGCGGCGTTCTTGCACCCGTGAGGTGAGGGCAAACCGTACTGCACGGTCACCAGTTCATGCAGGTCGCTCGCGAGTTCGTCGAGCGCCGGCTGGTGCTCCAAAGCGTTGACCAGAGGGGCAACGAGGTCGTCATATTCGCTACTGGGCCAGGCTGCGCTGATGGCTCGGACGCCGATGGGGTCCCAGTCCCACAGCACGGACCGTACGTGCGCCGCGGCGGGGTCGGTGTCGTGCGAGTCGGTCATCCCACCAGGGTGTCACCGTGCGACGACCGCTTCGTGAACGCGGAAGACGCGAACGTGACAGCTGGCTGAAGATTCGCCGAGCAAGCTGAGAAGTGGTCGTGCACAGGTGGACGGTTAGTCGGCGTCTTCATCTTCTTCGGCATTGAAGTGAGAGGGGGTGTCTGTGTAGCCCGCGGCGAGACCATCGGGATTGGCAGGAATTGTTCCGTCCTTGCCGAGCCCGTCGGGCTCGTTCGCGAGTGATGTTGGGGTCGCCGTGTTGGCGTTTTCGGACGCGGCAACGATCTTGTCTTTGAGGCTTTCGGCCGAGATCCCTGTGTGCGTGCGCGACGGCTGTGCAGCGTTTTCGTCAGTGGTGGCCAATTCGTGCTGTCCTCTCATGGGTGTTCTGTGGATGCCAGGGATCATGGCTCTTGATGCGCGGGCGGGTCGTCGCTGCCACTGTCCGGGTCGGCGGTTTGCGCCCGTTCGGCTCTTCCGAAAAGGCGCCCTCCTAGGACCCAGGATGCGACCGCGACTGCGAACAAGACGGTCCCGGCAACTCGCCAGCCGACAGCATCGGGAACGATCCAGCAGTAGATGCCGACTGCTGCGGCTACGAACCCGGCGATCAGGACGATCACTGCTCGTCCGTGTGAGGTCATCGCGTGGGCTCCGTTCATGGTGGCGCCGGCCCACACCCGGACCGGCGCCACACAGTTCTTTCCTGGGCAGTAGCCCCAGCCATGGTGCGCCGTGTGATGTCGGCGCGAGACCGCCTTACTGCGTAAGCATGGGCCACGTCGTGCTGCTCATGAACGGGGATTGACATGGGTGGGGGGCGCCCACGCGGGTAGGCTGCAGCGTTGCCGAGGCTAGCGACTCGGCAATACGATCGTCGCTACAGGCGGGCAGGGGGTTTGTGCTGGACAGGGTCAGGTCGATCTCTGTGACCGTCGCGCTACTCGGGGGGCTGACCCTTGGCCTGTTCTTCACCTGGTGCGGGATCTTCGGCCCCGATGGCCCTCAAGACGTGCAGTGGAACTGGGGCGTCATCTTTCCCGGGGCGGTGTTGACCGGGATATGCGCAGTGCTCCTCGTGCTTCTTCCGCGGCACCGGTAGCTTGTGCGGCGCCGTCGGGGCGCATCGTAGTGACCAGGGTCGCGTCGACGCTAGGGCTGCGGGGTCGCCAGCCGTGCTGCTCAGAATCCGGGCATGGACGCCCGGTACTTTCTCCAGGTGGGCCGCTCGACGGGGAGATGAGTCGGGTGTTGCCCGCGAATACGTCCTGACCGGGCGCCGCGTGCTCAGTGCCGGCTGCAACGGAGAGTTGTCTGTCGCGAAGTGGGCGGATATCGAGTTCGCCGCTCTCCTCATCGAGAAGAGCACGGCGCGTACCGCGTTCGAGTCACTGTTGGCCGAGCGCAGCCTGCCGGTGGATGCTGCGATCGACGCACTTCCCCTCGACATGGAGATGCGGCACGCGTTGTCGAAGTTCCGGTGGGCTGCTGCTCGGTACGAGCAGTGGTTGCGCCGGTGACGACTCGCCTGGTGGTGCTATTGAGACAGTTCCCCGTCGAGTCGGTCCAGCAGAAGCTCGAGCGCGATTTCGAACTCTTCCTTGCTGCGATCCTCGCTCAGCAGTGAGCGGAGGCGCCGGACCTCGGGGACGTCGTCGAGCGTCGCGCGGCCGTCCTGGTTCGGGATGGATGCGCCGCCTTCGTCGAGCGGGACGTCGTCGGGGCCGAACTGTGCTCCGCGGATGGTTGTTTCTAGGAGCAGCTGGCCGAGGAGGAAGCTGGTGAAGGCGCGGTACGCGCTGACGGCCTGGGCGTCCGTGAACCCTTGAGCGATGAGCGCACGAAGGAACGTGTTGACGACTTCCACGCTGCGAAGCGGTGGACGAAGCCACGGGGCGGCGGGATGGCGGGTCGCGATCAGCGGGAATGCCTTGGGGTGTTCCACGGCGATGTCCCGGATCGTGTGCGCGAGCTTCTGAAGGAATGCCTGCCAGTGCTGGTCGAGCTCGTCGTCCATCGTGGCGGCGAGGTCTGCCAGGAGCGAGGCGACGACGCCTTCGAGGAGGTCTTCTTTTCCGTGTACGTGTCGGTACAGCGACATCGCTTCAACGCCTAGTCGTTGGCCGAGGCTGCGCATCGACAATCCCTGCGGCCCGGACTGATCAACCAGCTCCAGGGCCGCGTCGATGATCACCTCGCGGGTGAGTTTGTTGGACGTGGTGTCGGACTGCTTGGTCATGTGAAGCCTCCACCTCGATCCTCCCCCGTCTTCCTGGGTTCATGGTCACATTCGGGTACGCCAATACGCATGCTTACACCGTAAGCTAGTGCCAGCCCCGCGCCGTCTCGACGCCCAGAACGAAACGATGCAAAGCCCTTCCGCACCATTTCGAAACCCTTTTGCCCTTCCAGGAAGACGCCACGATGAACGGCACCTCTCTGAACGATCACGCCCGGAACCCTGCGACGCTGTCGACGGCGTCGGCAGCACCTGCTCCGGATCCCGCTCGTGATGGTTCCGGACTGGCGAGCACATCCGGAACGTCGTTTCACAGCCACGCCACACTGCAAGGGTGGCTCGCGGAATTCTCACTTCCCGCGGCGACGGCGACCTCATCAAGGTGGTCTTGCAGGACAGCTCCCACGCGCTCACCGCGGAACTCGACACCGCGGCGGAACTCTGTGCATACCTGGAGCAGCGGTCGTCCTCCCACACGGAACCCCTGCCCCTCCCCTGAATAGTTCTCGCCGGTCGTTTCGACCCACGCCGGCGTCGGAAAGGAGTAGCAGCCGTGGGACGGTTGACCATCGGTACGGACGTCATCAAACTCGATGACCGCGTTCTCGCACACCTTGAAGCCGTGATCGTGACCAAGCTCCGCCGTCACGAGCCCTTCGTGTTCACGTGGCCGATCGACGTGAGCCTGGGCAGCGGTCGCGTCGCCAAGTGGGTGAGCGCGTCGACCAGCTGGGACATCCGGTTCGACAACCGACAGTCCGAGCCGCTGAACCAGGCGTGGCTGAAGCAGCTGATGTCGACAGCAAACTCGCCCGGAGGACTGAAACTGGTCCCCGAGCCCTCACAAGACCAAATCCCGTCGACCGCTGACAGCGAGTTGTCGATGTCGGTCGAACAGTGACCGAGACCCCTCCTCCGCCGCACGACGACACCGACTCCGGACCGCCACATTCAAGGAGCATGCGCATGGCCTTCCACAGCAAAGAGACCCTCGAGAGCTGGGTTGCCGACTTCGTCGAAGCCCGGACCGCTGGCGACGAGATCCGGGTCGCGGTGCAAGATGGCTCCGACGGCGAGGACACGGGGTTGGTGCTCATCCCGCTGGAGAATGCGCCCAACGCGGTGTGGATCGAACCTCGCGACTCGGGCGACGAGCTCAGCTGGCACGTGTTCATCGAGCCATCCAACGACACCATCGAGCTGACCAGCTTCGAGCTCAACGCGCTGACGCACGAACTCCAGATCGCTGCCGAGCTGTGCGCCTTTCTGCAGGAGCGATCGCTGGGGCACTACGAACCGGCGGCGGAGGCGACAGCAACAGCGGCCGACTGACGTCGACCGCTGAGCCTCGTCCTCACCACTCGGCGCGTCCGCCTGGCGCCGGCTTAGATGTAGCCAAGGCCGAGATCCGGGTCGACGTCATACTTGATGTCGAAAGCAAGCGGAGCCTGACCCGGTTTCCCGGACGGTTCTTGTGTGCTGATCATGCCGCGATTTCTGCGGCGGTGTGAAGGGCTTCGTAGTCGGCGGGGCTGAGGTTACCGAGGCTGGTGTGTCGGCGGCGGGGGTTGTAGAAGCCCTCGATCCACTCGAACATGGCCGACGCGAGCTGCGTCCTGGTGTCCCAGGTGGTGCGGTCGAGGAGCTCGCGTTGCATCGTCGACCAGAAGCTCTCGATGAGCGCGTTGTCCACGGACAAGGCGACCCTGCCCATCGAGCCGAGCAGCCCGGCTTGACGGAGTCGGTGTCCGAAGAGCCAGGAGGTGTATTGCGCTCCGCGGTCCGCGTGAACCACGGTGCCGGGCTCGGGGCGGCGGCGCCACCGGGCCATCTCGAGCGCGTCGACGACGATCTCCGCGGTGATGCGATCAGAGATAGACCAGCCGACGATCCTGCGCGAGTAGGCGTCGATGACGGCCGCGCAGTAGACCCATCCGTCTCTGGCGCGGTGTTGTGTGATGTCGCAGAACCAGAGTCGGTTCGGTGCATCAGCCCGGAACTGCCGCTTCACGAGGTCCTCGTGGGTGGCGGTGTCCGGCTTCCAGCCGCGCCGCTTGCGACGGTGCGAGACTCCGACGAGGCCGTCCAGTCGCATCAGCCTCGCGACGCGTTTGCGGGCGACGTGGACGCCGAGTCCGAGTCGCAGCTCGGCGAGCACCCGCGGCGCGCCATAGGTCTCCCTGGAGTCGGCGTGAATGCGTCGGATCGTTGTCATCAGTTCCGCATCCGCGATCGTGCGCGCCGATGGCGGCCGGCTCGCCCAGTCGTAGTAGCCGGAGGTCGAGACCTTCAGGAACCGGCAGGCCACCGCGACGGGGATCCCGTCGGCGGCGAGCTCCTGGACCAGCCGGAACCCTATTTTAGGAGCACGTTCTCCCTGGCGAAGTACGCCGAAGCACGCTTGAGGATCTCGTTCTCCATCTCCAGCACCCGCAGCCGGCGCCGCAGCTCGACGAGCTCCTTGTGCTCATCGGTGGTCAGACCGGGCTTGCGGCCACTGTCGACCGCGTCGCGGTTCATCCAGTTGCGAAGACAGGATTCGCTGATCCCCAGATCTCGGGCCGTCTGCGCGACGGGGTTTCCTTGGGCGACCAGATCCAGGGCTCGACGCCGGAACTCCGGCGCGTGGGCAGCAGGCATCTCACGGACTCCTTCCGAGACGATCATCGCCTCAATTCAGGTGTCCGGGAAAGCGGGTCAGGCTCCGGTTCCACACGATGGCAAGTCGACGTGTCATGAGGAGTCCTTTCGCGGGACACCGCGAGCCGGCCGTGCCGGATGAGGGGTACGGCCGGCTCGCGCGTGTTCGTGTGTGCTTACTCGGCGTGCTCGTCTTCTTCAGGTTCGAAGGTGGACGCGGTGCCGGTGTGTCCGGCAGCGACACCGGCGGGGTGGTTGGGGATGGTGCCGTCGCCGCCGAGACCGCCCGGCTTGGTGGTGCCGTCGGAGTCATGCGTGGGGACTTCGATGTCGGGACCTTCCAGCGAGTTGTCTTCTGACAGCGGGGTGGTGTTCTCGGTCATGATCTGCTCCTTCAGGGTGCTGTTATGGTGCGGGGAGGTGGGGAGGACATCGCAGGGGGACGCGGTTCCTCCCCACCGGTCTGCTACCGGAGGTTGTCCTTGACGTTCTCAGCGGCTTTCTTGACCTTGGCTTCGGCTTGGTCGGCGGCGCCTTCGGCAGCGAGCTTGTCGTTGTCGGTGGCGGTGCCGATCTTTTCCTTGGCCTTGCCGGTCAGATCCTGCGCGGCGTTCTTAATCTTGTCGTCGAGTCCCATGACGGGCTCCCTTCCCTGGTGGTGTCGCCCCGCATGTGCGGGGCGTATGTGGTGTTTCAGTTGCCGTCAGAGTTGATGGCGGCGTCCTCGGCGGCATCCATCGCCGCCTGACCCTCCTCCGGTGATTCGGATCCCGCGGACGCTGCGGAATCGTCCTCTACGGTGGTGTCGTCTTGGTCGTCGCTGTGCGACGGCCGGTCCGCGTGTGAATCATTCATCTGATCTCCCTTGCAACTGATAGGTCGTGCGGTGATGAGCGGGGTCCGGTGTGGGCCGGTGTCAGCCGGAGGGGTTCTCGAGGGGAAACCCGTCCTCGTCCGTGGTCTCGGGGAGGGGTTCGCGGGGCGCGCCGGAATCCTGCTCTTCGCGGTCATTGTCCGCCGACTCCAGCTCACGTTCACTGTTCGTCATGGGTCAGTTCCGGTGGGTGAGGCGGTGCAGGAATCCGGCGACGGGACGTTGCTGCTCGCCCTGCTGTGCGCCGAGGACGATGAGCACGCCGGTGAGGGCGGGAAGCACCCACTGCATGATGCGCTGTTGACGCTGCGCGGAGGTGAGTTCCGGCGACGCCGTCTCATCCGCCTCGGTGACACCCTCGCCGCCCTCGTCGGCGTGTTTGGCGATCTTGGTGCCGAGGATCCCGGCGTACAAGGTCGCGGCTGCCGCGGCGGCGGTGAGGGCGAATTTCACCTTCGTGTTCGTGCGGGACTCCGGCTGGGCGGCGAGCCGTGACTTATTGCCGAGGATGAGGCCGGCACCGCCGATGCCGTGCGCGATGATCGCCGCCAGCTGAACCGGTGCCCACTTGGCCCATCCGATGGAGGACAGTCGCAGACGCTCGGCGGGGTCGGTGGCTTTCGCGGTGCCGCCGTTGAGGCCGACAGCACCCATCAAGGTGCCCCCGAACCACGCGGCCAGACCCACGTCGTGCAGAGATCGGACAACAGTATTGCGACCAGTCATGATGCGGTTCCTATCCGTGAAAGGGTGTTGCTGTGTGAGGTGAGGTGGGGTCAGGACTTGGCTTTGCGGCCGACGAGGAAGCCGTAGATGAGCAGGACGACGAGCGATCCGCCGATGGCGAGGAGCCAGGTCTGCAGGGAGAAGAACTCCTCAAGCGGCGCGTTGAACAGCACACTGCCCAGCCATCCCCCCAGGAGCGCACCGACAACACCGAGGAGGAGGGTGATGAACCAGCCGCCGCCCTGCTTTCCGGGAAGGATCAGTTTGGCGATGGCGCCGGCGATCAAGCCGAGGAGAAGAAATCCGAGAAAACCCATAAGTCTGTCTTTCTATGCGGGGCCGCGACGGGTCAGTCGCGGCGGGTGAGGGTGGCGAGGACGGCGGTCAGCCCGGCGAGGGAGACCGCGCCGACGATGAGCACGCGGGCCGGGTTGGCGCGGTAGGCGGTGCGCAGCTTGTCGAGCCCATCGTTGGCAAGGATGCCGGCCTTATCGATCACCTCGGTCACAATCTGGCCGAGGTCACCGGTTTTGCCCTTAGCGGCGTTCGAGGTCTTGTCGATGGCGTCGCGTGCGGTGTCGATGGTGTTGTCGGTGTCTGAGGCCATAGGGTGCTCTTCCGGCTATCTGGTGATGGCGCGGGTCAGCTTGCGGCTGCCGGCGGTGGTGGTCTTGCGTGCGGCGCGGACGCCCCGCGTGTTCCACGCCTTCTTCGGGTTCTTTTTGATGAAGCGGTACCGGCCACGACCGGCGCGAGCGCCGAGCGTGTAGGCACCGCACGCGATGGCGGCGACGAACAGGATGCGGAGGTAGATCATGTCGATCCTTTACGGGCAGTCAGGAAAGGCGTCTCTGGTCGTGCGCCAGCTTGGCGCGCAGGCCGGAGTGCACCGAGATGTACGTCTGCACGTTTTTTCCGGTGAGTGTCGCCAGGTTGGACACGAGCCGGTCCACGTCCGCGACCACCTGAGCCGGGGAGGTGTTCTGCCGCGGCGTGATGCTGACGTGCATGACCGGGGTCTTGCGGATGTCGTTGGCGGTGACGGAGGAGAACAGGATCTCGTCGCGCTGGTCCAGGGAGTTTCTCAGAGCGTCGGAGACGAACGATTCCTGCACCGTGACCCGGCCCAGCGGGTTCTGCGAGCCGGTGGAGCGCAGCACCGTGTGGGAGCGTCCACCGCCGACGCGGGTGAGCGCGACGATGAGGAGGATGACGAGGAACATGATCAGCACGAGCGCGGCGATCGCGATCCAGCTGATGGTGGTCGCGCCCACCGTGGTGGTAGCGATCGCGTTGTCCAGCCACCCCTGCCCGGCCTCGGTTGCTCCGGTCCAATACTCCGCGCCGGCGGGCCACACGATGATGGCGACCAGCACGGCCCCGATGGCCAGGAACAGGATGCCGACGATGAACAGGACGATCCTGTTCAGGGCACGGTTGGTGCGGTTCATTGCTCGTCCTCGTTCTGTTTCGGGCGCTCCACGCGCACGCGAGTCTTCACTCGGGGTGTGAGCTGGTAGCTGTCCACCTCGGCGGCCGCGAGCTGCTGGATCGGCGCTTTGTCGATCGGGACGCCCACAGCAGGTCGCACGGTGACATCGACGGTGCGGTGCGAGACACCGACGGTGATGTCCTCGCGGGCGATGCCGGTCTCGTCACTCAGGTGCTGGGCGACGGAGGCGGCGATCACCCCGTTGTCCACCAGCACAGCACGACTCTCGTGCTGCATCTGGTGTTTGGACAACCGTCCGGGGGCGAGGGCGAGGAAGACGAAGATGATGCCGAGCACGGCGAGCACCACTCCGAACACGGCGACCAGCCATCCTGGCTGCTGCGTGGGCAGCCCAATCAGCCAGGTCGCCGCGGCCGCGGGCCCCAGCAGCAGCGCGGGCTGTGCGAGCAGGAATAGCACGATCTCGGTACCGATGTAGATCAGCACGACCAGCAGCAGCACGACTGCGATGATCATCGCGACGGTGCGGGGCGAGTGGGTTTCGCGCCGCAGGACGCGGCGGAAGGCAGGGGAGCTCATTTCACTCTTCTCTTCTGCTCATCGATGACGGCACCGGTGATGGTGATGTTCACCCGGGTGACCTCGCGTCCGGTGACGTGCGCGATGCGATCCCGGAGCTGTTCTTGCGCTGTTTGCACACGCTCCAGGACCGGGGCACCGGCGTGGATGGCGGCGGTGTCGTCCAGGTGCGGGATCGGGAGGGGTGTGCGGATGGTCAGGGCGATTCCGCCCCGCGCTTCCGACACCCCCACCGATACGTCACCGCGATCCACCCGCAGGGTGGTGGCGGTCGCTTCCTCGGCGACCTTCACGAGCACGCGCTCTTTGATGGTGATGCGGCCAGGGTAGGGCGAGGCGTCGTGCGACGCCCCGGCGGCGACCCGCGTGAGGTCGCCGCCGGCCTGGCCGGCGCCCGCCGCACCCATCACGAGGTGCGCCGGCCGGAGAACGCGTTCGCGAGACCGCGCACGTCGAGCTTGCCCGACACGATCCGGCCCACGAGCGCGCCGATCCCCATGAACAGGGCCACGAGGAGGAACCCCCAGAACCCGAACAGCAGGATCGAGACGGCGAGGATGACGCCCATCACGGCGCCGGTGACGGTCGGGTTCATGAGACGCGCGACTCTTCCTCGTCCTTGTCGTCCGAGGGCAGGTGCACGTCGTTGACCTCGACGTTGACCTCGACGACCTCGAGTCCGACGAGCTGGCTGATCGCATCGCTGACCGCGGCGCGGACGTTGGAGGCGACGTCCTGCACCGGCATCGGGTACTCCACGACGATGGTGATGTCGGCGGCGGCCTGGGTCTCGCCGACCTCGACCTTCACGCCCTGCGACTTGTCGTCCGCGTTCACGACGCTGCGGATCGCGCCGAGCGCACGGGCACCGCCGCCACCGAGCGCGTACACGCCGGGAACCTCGCGGGCAGCGATACCGGCGACCTTGGCGACCACGCCGTCGGCGATGGTCGTCTTGCCGGCCGCGGTGTCATCCGCGACGGGGCGGGCAGGGGTGGTGCGGTCCACCCGCGATCCACCGAACGCCGGAGCCGGGGTGGTGGGGGTGGTGGGGGTCTGGTCTTCGGTAGCCATTGCAGTCCTTCTAACTGTTGAGGTAGGAGAACGCAACCACCTAGGGGGTTGCTGTTCTGGGCGATAAATTCGCTTCACAAGTTAGAGACCCGTTCCGGCCGATTCGTCACAAAATAGTTTGAGAAAGTTTCCGGAGTCCATGACCGCACCACGGAAGCAGTTCCCGGAAGTCGTCGCGGATGAGATCCTCGTCCAGCGTGCCGTGCAGGGTGACGTAGCGGCGTTCGAGGTGCTGATCCGCAGACACGGACCCCTGATGCGTGCGTATGTCACCCGCATCGTGGGGTCCCTCACCGAGGCCGACGACGTGGTGCAAGAAGCGTTCTACATCGCCTGGCGGCGGCTGCCCGAACTGCGAGACCCCCACGCGGTGAAGTCTTGGCTGATGCAGGTCGCCAGCAGGCAGGCATTCCGGCACCTCCGCCGACGCCCGGCTGAGGACCCACTTCCCGTCCTGGAAGCCGCCCACCCGGCCGACACGCAACCGGAGAACGTCGCCATCCGAAACGCTCAACTCCGCGCCCTCGCCACCGCGTTGGACACCCTCGCCCCTGACCTTCGACAAGCCTGGCTGTTGCGGGAGATCGCTGAGCTCAGCTACGACGACATCGCGAAACAACTCGACATTCCCCG
Source organism: Microbacterium sp. ARD31 (assembly GCF_031844425.1). Classification (NCBI taxonomy): domain Bacteria; kingdom Bacillati; phylum Actinomycetota; class Actinomycetes; order Micrococcales; family Microbacteriaceae; genus Microbacterium; species Microbacterium sp. ARD31. The sequence continues at coordinate 209,339 of NZ_JAUZVE010000006.1, read as the reverse complement.
TACAACCGTCCGGGGGAAACTATCCAGAGCACGCGCGTCGCTGTACGCGCAGATGGAGGAATGGCGGTGACTGACACGACACCCCGCACGCTGGACTGCGGAAAGACCATCGAAGAGCTCAGCGACTACCTCTCCGCTGACCGCATCCCCTACAACCCATCAATCGAGACCTGCCCGGAATGCCTCAACGCCCTCCAGGCCCTCTCCGGCGTCTCGCAGCTCAGCCGAGACCTACTCGCCCACGACGCGGCAATGCTCCCCCCGCCGCCGGCGAACTGGATGGAGCAGATCCTGGCAACCATTCGTGACGAAGTGCGTGCCGGCAGGTCCGTGCCGTTGCATCATCCCGACCCCCGCGTCACCCTCACCGTCACCGAGGGTGCTCTGCGTGCGCTGACCCGCAGCATCGGTGACGACGTGCCGGGAATCGTGATCGGAAAGTGCCAGTTCGACGGGGACGTCGAAACCCCCGGCGCGCCCATCGATGTCACCGTGACCGCGAGCATCGCCTGGAAATACCCGATCCCCGACGCCGCCAGGGAACTGCGTGACGCGATCCGTGACGCGCTCACCACCCACAGCCACCTCAACATCATGTCCGTCAACGTCACGGTCGAAGACCTACACGGCTACAACACCACCCCCACCGAGGAGACGCCATGAGCAGCGACATCGACACCCCCCTCTCCTCCGACGCGCTGGACCCCGACGCCCTCACCGCGATCGTGCTCGACATGGACAGCGTCATCGACATCTACCCGCCAGCGTCGACCCTCGCTCAGGCCTCGCAACTGGTCGCCGCGCTCCTCACCGGTGCGCCCACCCGCATCAACCGGGTGGACGTGAAAAGCGAGGGCACCATGCACACTCTGACGGCCCGGATCGGCACCCACCGACACACCCCCGCCCCGCAAGCAGCAGCCCACGTCGCGGACGCGCTCCTTGCCCGCATCCCTGACGGTCACGACGCGACCGTCACCATCCAGATCTCCCGGATCGCGTGAGACACGCGGACTCCGTGATCGCCACTGCCGCGCTGGAATTCACTGACGACACCCTCCTGTTCGCCGCAATCGGCGTGATGACCCTCGCCGCAGCCCTCCTCCCGCGACTGCTCGGCAAACTGCCCATCTCGATCCCGATGGTGTTCCTCGCCGCAGGCATCATCGTGTTCGCCCTCATCCCCGACCTCCCCGACCCGCACCCTACCGATCACCCCGACATCACCCTGCACCTGACCGAGATCTGCGTCCTGGTCTCCCTCATGGGCGCCGGCCTCGCGATCAACCGCCCGCTGCGCTGGCGAACCTGGTCCACCACCTGGCGACTCCTCGCCATCACCATGCCGCTGTCCATCGCCGCCGTCGCCGTCCTCGGATGGGTGGGCCTCGGACTCGGAGCGGCCAGCGCACTCCTTCTCGCCGCGGCTCTGGCCCCCACCGACCCGGTACTCGCCACCGAGGTGCAGGTCAGCGAACCCGTCGACGATGAGAACGCCGACGACGAAGTCCGGTTCGCGCTCACCTCCGAAGCGGGCCTCAACGACGGGCTCGCCTTCCCCTTCACCTACGCCGCCATCGCCATCAGCATGGTCGGGCTCGCCCCCTCAACCTGGTTCACAGACTGGGTCCTCATCGACGTGCTGTGGCGGATCACCATCGGCGTCATCGCCGGCATCGGCACCGGCTGGCTGTTCGGCCGACTGTTCTTCTCCGCGCACCTTGCGGGACGTAAAGTCGTCGACCAATCCGAAGGATTCGTTGCCATAGCCGCGATCTTCCTCGCCTACGGGATCGCCGAAACCGCGGAAGGATATGGCTTCATCGCCGTGTTCGTCTGCGCAGTCACCATCCGGGCATCAGAACGAGGACACGGCTACCACCAAGTCCTCCACAAGTTCGTCGAACAGATCGAACGACTCCTCACCATCGCCGTCGTCGTCCTCCTGGGCGGCGCCATCGCCCGCGGCCTATTCGCTGACATCGGCTGGATGGAAATCCTCGTCGCTCTGGTGATCCTGCTGATCGTCCGGCCGGTCGCGGGATGGATCGGGCTCACCCCCGGAAAGACCGGACCCCGCGAACGCAGCGTCATCGCGTTCTTCGGCGTCCGAGGCGTCGGCTCGCTGTTCTATATCGCCTATGCCACCCAGAACGGCTACTTTCCCGACGGTGACCGGCTCTGGTCCATCGTCGGCCTCGTCATCGTCGGCTCCATCGTGATCCACGGCCTCGCCGCCACCCCCACGATGCGGCTCCTCGACGCCACCCGCCTCCGCCTCACCCGACGACGCGGCGGCGATCCCACCGACGTTGCAACAACCCCGGTCTGACACCGGCCATCGCAACGCAACGCGGGGTTTGTGGCGCGATCGGGCGCCGGACCCTGATGCTCAAAGTCGCCGCCCTCAGGACGCCGATCCCTTTCACCGGAGGACGTGATGGCGACGGGAACCGGGTGGAAGCGGTTGACCAGCCACCCCGCGATCACGCTGCCTAGCCACCGATCCGACGGGACCGCACGCCACGAGCGGGCCGAATGTCAACGCGCTCAGTTCGAATCGGTCTTTGAACTCCGGGTACCGGGTCACGATCGTCGCGAACACCAACGCGTTGGCGATGAACAGCATCGCGACCCCGCTCCGTGCTGCCGAGACACGCGACACGGCCGGGGGTGAGGTCATTCCTGGAGTCTACGGATCTCGCGTCACGGCTGATCGGTGCCGAGCTGCTCGTCGGACCCGCGGCTGGCCGAGATGCGCAGGAGTGCGCCGCGCTTCTTCGTGACGCCGGGATGCACTCAACGTGTGTCTATCTTGAGCGGTCCGGCAGCGGGAACCCGACGCGTTCTATGACTTCGGCGGCGTAGGCGCCGGTGTGGGCGCCCACTGCGTTGGACCAGGCGATCGCCGAGGAAATTTCAAGTCCGGTAAGTCGACTGAGGACAACGGGTGGGAGTTGTTGGCTGAGGGCGATGAGGGCGCTGGTGCGTGCGAGTCGTGGCGGGATGTTGATGCTCCGCAGTCGCTGGTTCAGGGTGTTGGGGGCCATATGGTGTCCGGCGCGGGCGCCGGGATAGATCCAGTCCTGCTGGACGCTCTCCACAAACATCCTCCGTGCCGAGCGGTTGCTGGCGGCACCCGCGGCGGGGGGCGCAAGTTCGACTGGGAGGACGAGGGGGGCAGAGCCGAGGCGGACGAGAACCGCGTCGTCGGTGATCGTGACGTCTTCGATGCGGAGTTGCACGATCTTGGCTGCGCGGACGCCGAACATGAGCAGGAGCCCGGCGGCGAACTTTGTATGCGGGTCGATCGCGTGGTCGGCGGTGACGTCCGCGATCAGCCGCCAGCGTTCGTCGTCGCTGATGCTTTGCGGATTCAGGCGCCCAGATGCGGGAGGTGGCGCGGTCAACCGTCGTGAGCGGTCGCCGCGCGCCGTCCAGTTCAGGAAATGATGCAGGAACGGGCGCGCGTCGGCGGCGAGCCAGGCATCGACCTCGGTTTGAGTGAGCGTCGCCAGGCTGCTGCCATGGTGGTGGAGCCAGCGGAGGAACTCGATGATCCCGGTGATTTCGACGCGCCGCCATGAGATCTGTCCGGCCCGTGAGGGGGTCGCGTTCCCGCGCAGCACCCGCAGGTGCCGCCATCGCGCGAACTGGGTGATGACCCGCCGCTCGCTGGGATCGGGGATGGTTTGGAGTGTGTCGGTGAGCCAGATCTCGAATCGGGCGAGGAGCTCGCCGCGAGGTGGTAGCAGGCCGTGGTCGACCAGCACGGAGCGAACGGCGCGGGTCTGGTTCTCGGTGCCGATCTGGTCGAGGAAGGTGTGGGTGCGTAGGGTCGGATCGGAGAGGAGTCTCGTGACCAGGGTGCAGGCGAGCGTGCCGCGCTCGAACGCGTAGATGATCTTCGACGGTGCTCCCAGAAACCATCGTTCCCGGAGCTGCGCGATGCGGGGGTCGTTCGCCGCGAGACTGTCGGGGATCATCTCGCGGATCATCTTGTCCGCGCGGCAGCGGGCACAGTGTTTACCGATGAGCCGCGTGACGGTCCCGCATCGGGTGCAGCGGCGGAAAGACTCGGGCTGCTGGGGGTAGCAGAGCGGACAGTAAGGGTGCCCGTCGACGCGACCGTTCACGAGCCGGTCGTCGCCGCAGCCGGTGCAGGTCTCGATGATTCGGGGTGTGCATGCCCAGCAGAGGAAGCCCGACAGGTCTGGGGCGCGTTTGTGGCGGAGTCGGACTTCTCCGCAGCTCGCGCAGGGTTCGCGCGGGTTGGCGCATTGCTCGCAGACTGCTCGGGCTGTGCCCGCCCATCGACACTTCCGCTCACGGGCGCAGATCGTGCAGACGTCGACGCTGGCCGCGTCGCTGCAGGGTGTGCAGATCGCTTTGTCGGTGCGGTGGAACAGGCACGCGGTGATCGTGGCACACACCGTGCAGGTGTCCTGTTGAGACGACGATCGACACGTCGAGCAGAGCGGCCCGGTGGGGCTTCGGTACGCGATCAGACGGTGGGTGCCGCAGCGGACGCAGGGGGCGCTCTCATCCTCGAGGGTATTGGTGCAGCGTTGGCATAGCCGCCGCCCGTCAGAGAGCAGGCGTTCCAGATGGGTCAGGTCGCCGCAGTCATCACAAAGTGCCCGGTGCGCGTGCCGATAGCAGCGGCGGCAGCTGATTTTCCCGTCGACACGTTCGGTGAGTGTGCGAGTAGTTCCGCAACCCCCGCAACGCCGCGGAGGAAGCCGCGCGCCGTCAGCGATGAGGAGGTCATAGAAAGCACCGAACAGCACCGACCCGACACCAGGCTCCGCGAACCACTCGTGCGCGTGGGCGTGGAGTTCGAGCATCAGTCGGACGCGGCGGTCCCGCGCGGACGGCAACCGGTGGACCGCCTGCTCGATGACGGATGCGGCGATGCGGCGGTGTCGGCGGATCTCGATGATGATCCGATCCGTCGAGTCAGGTTTCATGTCCTTCCAGCAACGAAGGCAGTACTCGATCCCATCTGGTCCTGCTTTCAGGACCCGGGTGTGGCCGCAACGCCGGCAACTGCCCTGACGTCGCGTGAGACGGCGGCTGCAGGCGTTACAGGCTCGTCCGCTGGGCAGCTGCCGGGGCAGCGGTCGCTGCTGGCCGCAGAGCACGCACCCGGGCGCCTGGATCGTCCTGGCGCCCGCTTCCACGAGCCGGAGCAGCAGCCTCGCCAACGCCGGCGGTGATGTGGGATCCGCCGCGGTGAGCAGGCCGGGGGAAGCGACCAGCAGATCCAGTGTTCGCCGGGCGACGGGCAGCTGCTGGAACTCCCCGGCGACGATCTCCCGCACCCGATCCGGGGTAAGGGCATCCTCGACGGCGGTGATCTGTGCGGTGAGCGCGGCGAAGACAGGGTCACGCATCCGGGGGAAGTATCTGTGCCCTTCGCGGCCGCAACATCGAGCTGACCAGCTTCGAGCTCAACGCGCTGACCCACGAACTCCAGATCGCTGCCGAGCTGTGCGCCTTTCTGCAGGAGCGATCGCTGGGGCACTACGAACCGGCAGCGGAGGCGACAGCAACAGCGGCCGACTGACGTCGACCGCTGAGCCTCGTCCTCACCACTCGGCGCGTCCGCCTGGCGCCGGCTTAGATGTAGCCAAGGCCGAGATCAGGGTCGACGTCATACCTGATGTCGAAAGCAAGCGAAGAGTCCGAGTCGAGTCGCACAGGCTCTGCGCTGACGACCACACGCGACGCGGCCGTGATCAAGACGTGAATCAGACGGTCACCCAACAGGGCCAGTTCGACGAAGTCTCCGCCGGAGAGCACGGCGGGACGGACACGACCCAGCAACCGGTGCACCGTCTCCCCCTGTGCGAGCTCGAATCGGTCATCGTTGATCGTGATGACCGTGCGGATGATCGAGTGCGGCTCGCTCATCGCGGCATCGTGCGAACCCGATTCCGAAGCATCAGGCGCCTTGACAGGGCGAGGAAGCAGCGACAGGAACCCACTCACAGCCCGGTCTCCGCCTCCCCGGAATCTGATGAAGTCCCTGGAAATGTAAAGGCCGCCCGGCTGGCTCGCTTCAAGGACCATGCGCTCTACGCTCTCTCTGTTTACCGGCGGTCGCTGCTTGGCTCTGAATTTGAAGACGAGCGTGCTGGCTGCGTTCACCCAGATGCTGGTCTTCCCATCGCCCAGGGAAGCGTCGTTTCGCCACGTCAGCATGAATGCCTCTCCGCGCCGCAGCTTCACCCCCACCACGGCCTGCAGGTGAGCAAGCACATCATCGGTGAAGATGACGCGCGCTGACGCGTGGTATTGGAAGCGACCCACGACCCAGAGCCTGCTCACCGGGCATGGAAGGTGGTTCCGCCGCCCAAGTCATCGGCGGAACCACCCGAGCTGCTGCAGCTCACCAACGACGGTAGGGCCCAGACCCGCCGACGCTGTGGGCCTTGCCGCAGGCACAGCTGTCAAGTAGGCGGCGACCGCCCCGATGCGGATCTCCGATCTTGCGCATGGCTTCGGCGCACGACCTGAGCGGCAACCTGAGAACTGGAATTGGTACTCTCACGCTTAGTTGTTCGTCTGTAAGAAAAGGACCGCCGTTTCGATGCCGCACCGTAGCCGCGCTCTCCTCGAAACCTGGCTCACTGAGTTCACCGCTGACCACGCGCTTGGCGGTCTCGCCAGGGTCATCCCCCAAGACGGCACCCTCGGAGGAGACACGGGACTCATCGTCTTCCCCCTCGGTGGCGGCACCACCAGCGTCTACATCGAGCCGGTCGCCGTCGGCGACCGCAGATGGCGCATACACTTCGAACCCCGCGAACAAGAAGCCGTCATGAGCAGCGCGCAGGTCCGCACCATGGCAGCCGAACTCGAGATGTCCGCAGCACTATGCGACTTCATCGAAACGAAATCAGCGGCACACCTCGCCGGCATGCACTCCAACTAATCAGCTTGGTGGGGTGCTCGGCGACATAAGGCCGATTATCGGTCACGACCCAGAGGGGGTTAAGTGAACGAGCTTCGCGCTATCTAGAGCCGGCTGAGCAGCTCGAGGCTGATCGGTCTGCAGCTTTCGCATTCGGCAAGACTTTGTCGCAGAGCTTTCCTGATCGAGGCCCGGTCGGCGGCGTGGCGGCTCAGGATGAGGGCAACCTCTGCGCATGCATCGGCGCTTAGCTTTTCGGCAATCTTCTCGCACTGTAGGTAACTCTCGACGAGGGACGCCCGTTCCTCGACGGTCAGTCGTCCATCGAGGGCGCGCAGTTTGAGAAACTTTCCTACAGGCGTCATAGAGGCCGTCACTGCGGTTGTCGTCGGCCCGTTGCTCGATCGAGCGCATCGGTGAGGTCGGAGAGTTGCTCGAGTTCTAGCTTCTCGCCGTTGAGGAAGAAGGTGGGAGTGCCGGTGACGTTGAGGTACTGCCCATCGTTGAAATCCTCTTCTACCCGCGCCTGTGTTGCCGGGTCCGCGACCGCAGCGTCATAGGCATCCATGTCGAGGCCGAGGTCTTCGGCGTAGCTGCGGAACAGCTCCTCGCGCGATTTGCGGAGTTCCCCCCATTCAGCTTGCGTTTCGAAGAGGCGGCTGTGCATGGCTTCGAACTCGCCTTGTTGAGCGGCCGCTTCTGCCGCGAGAGCAGCGTTCATCGAGTTGAAGTGCCCCGGAAGAGGGAAGTACCGGACCACGAAGTTGATGTCCCCGGCGTACTCCTCGCGAAGCTGTTCTATGACCGGGTAGAACGCTCCGCACGCTTCGCATTCGAAGTCGAGGAACTCAACGAGGGTTGGCGCGTCTGGCCCGGCATTATCGAGAACATGGGAATTGGCACGAGCTCCAGGGAGCGCCCCGTCGGTCGCCTCCGGGGGTGTGGGGGCTTCCGGACGGTTGATGAACGCGATCGCGGCAACGAGTGCGACGAGGACGACGACCACGGCGATGGTCACGATGGTGGCTCTGGCTGCGGGTTTCACGAGATTCCTGATCCTTGGGTAGCGGTGCGTTCTGCTTGCGCCTGGTGTTTGGGCGTTGGGTAAGGGTTCGGGCAGACCCATCGGAGGGCCTGGGGTCTGCCCGAACTGGCAGCGTCGTGGCACCATCACGCAGCTGCCGCGGGGCGATGAGGGAGTGCACCCCGCCTACCATCGCCGGTTTGGCGAGGTAGTTGATGAGGAGGGGAATCGACGCTGAGCGTCGGAGCCTCCGTAAGAATGGCGATGTCGATGTGCGCATTTCAGAGGCCGACTCCGCGTGCTCGGAGGAAGGCGCCTGGGTCGACCCGCACCCCGCCGATGTATACCTCGAAGTGGAGGTGGCATCCGGTCGAGGCCCCGGTGGTGCCGGCATAGGCGATGACCTGCCCGGCGCGCACCGTCTGCCCATAGCTGACGTTGTACCCACCGTTGAGGATATGCGCGTAGGCCGTGACGCTGCCGTCTCGGTGTTGGATCTTGACGTAGTTGCCCCATGACCCGCTCCATCCGGCAAAGATGACCGTTCCTGCTGCTGCGGCGTATAGCGGTGCGCCGCAGCCTGCGGAAAAGTCGAGTCCGCGGTGGCCGCTGGATGTGCAGTACCCGTTACTGCAGATTGTCCCGCGGGACCCGAAGGGAGATGTCACTCCTCCGTGCGCCGGCCGCACCCACCCGGAGGAGGCGGGACGTCCACCGGCTGAGCTACCGTCACTGGGTCTTCCCGGCCGGCTACCTCCGCCTGCTGCGGCTTGTTGGCGGCGGCGCTCCTCTTCCGCGAGCCGGCGGCGTTCGTCCTCGCGTGCCCGCTGGGCGGCTTCCTCTCTGGCTTTCCGCTGTGCTTCTTCACGGCGTTTGCGCTCGGCCTCCACACCCGCCCGATATCCGGCAATGGTTTTGGTGGTGGTGTCTTGCAGCGCCGATAGCTGCGCTTCGAGGGTGAGCCGGTGCTCATTCTGCGCGATGAGGGCTGCTTGCGCTGTTTGCGCGGCCTGTCGCGCTGCGTCCATGCGCTGCTCAGCTTGCAGCTTTAGACGGTCTCGCTCGTCGCGAGCGACCTTGGCCTGGTCGGTGAGGCTCTGGGCGCTGTCACGTGCGCCAACGGCGTCCGCGTACACGTCACGATTCGCGTCGACGAGCTTGTCGACAGCCCCGAGACGCGCAAGCAGATCATCGGCGTCCGCCACGGAACCCGAGAAGAACAGTTCGAGGGTGGGATCGCTCTTACCGTTGCGGTACTGCAACGCGGCAAGGTCGCCGAGCTTCGCCGCTGCTTCACGAGCACGGGAAGTTTCGGCGTCAGCCTGATCCTGGAGGCTCTGCGCCCGGTCGACGGCGTCCTCGAATGCTTCGAGGGCGAGCAGATACTCCTGCCCCAGCCGTTCCGCCTCAGCTTGTTTTACGTTGACGTCGTTCTCGAGGGCGCGGATGAGGCCTTCGATGCGGGTGATTTCAGCGTTCTTTGCGGCCTGATTAGTGCGTGCCTTTTCCACGTCGTCCCACGTGGGATACTTCGCCGCAAACGCCGGTAGTGCTATGCCCAGCCCCACCGATCCGACCACGACTCCTATTGCGGCGAGGCCGACGACGCCGCGGCGGGATATGGTGCGAAGCGATCGCAGTTCGTCGGCTGTGGGGGCGCACCCGCAGTCAACGTCAGGCACACGCAGGGGCTCCTCCGCGTTGCGGCGTCTCATCGGGCGTCCTTCCGGGCGAGGGCAGTGAGGTATTCGTTGTACGCGTCGAGTTCGGCGTGCCCGTGCACGTCGGCGTGCCGGTCGGCTTCAACGGCGCGCCGTGTGTCGTCGCGGAACCACCGATGCACGACGTAGATCAGCATGAAGAGAGTGGGCCCTTCGCCGTACGACCACGCGAGTGCACCTGCCAGCCACTGATCATCGAGGGGGTCGATACCCCATGCGGCGGGCGGAGCGGCGAAGCGGTCGACCAGGAGGGTGGTGCTCATCATGAGAAACACCCCGAAGAACGCGTGGAGCGCCGCCTCGGCAAACAGATCGAGGGCCTTGCCGGGGTACGACATCCGCGACGGCAACGGATCGCTGGAAAGAATCGGAACCGTGAACAAGACCCCGACCGTCAAGAATGCGACATCGAGCAGCTGATGTCCGCCGGGCAAGGTGAGGATCGGGTCGGCCAGTTTGGCGAGGTACAGCCCGTAGAACGCCAACAGGTGCAGGGGGACAGCGACGGCAGGGCTCAGCACCCATCGGGCAGCTCTGCTGCGCAGGCCCGCGTGCGCCAGTCGGAGGATGGTGAGGCCCAGGCCTTGGTGTGGTGTCGCGCGGAGAAGCAACGTTCCGGGGGACCCCAGGATCAGCAGCGGCGGGATGGTGAACATCAAGGTCAACTGCTGGAACATCGACACCGAGAACAATGCGTAACTGTAGTTCTCGATACCCAGACCGGTGACGACGAACAGGAGCACACACCCCAACAGGAACGACCCTGCCCGCATCATCGACCAGCGTCTTCTCCGCCGTCGCAGTTGGACCACTCCCGCCACATACGCGGCCGCCAGTACGATTGCCACCACCGGAAGTACCGGAAGCGGCTGCGGGTGGGGGGTGAGGAACGCGAGGAACGAAGGCGGCGCGTCGGGGATCCAGGCACTCACCGGGTAGCTCCCCACCTTGGCAGCCACAGCTCCGCGATCGTCCTCAATGGGGCGTGCGGCGGCGGTGTTCGGCGGCGCGGCGCCGTGCCGCTGCGTGTGCGGAATGTCACGGTCGGCGTACTTTGATGAGCGAGCCGGCAATGAGGAACGCAACCGCGGCGACCGGTTGCGCCGCTGACCACACGGGCCCTGAGAAGGGGAACGGGAGGATGGGATTCCAGAGCACGACGATCGTCGCGAGCACTGGAATCCACCACCATTGCCGGGCTTGGAACGCGAACCACGCGGCGATCGCCGCGAGAATGGCGACCACGAAACGCACGATCGCGAACCAATCGCTGTCTTGCAGCGTGGGGGCAAGGAAGAGCACCGCCGCTGCGATGAGTGCCGGTGCCAGAGCGTTGCGCTGGTAGGTCGAGGGAATGCGCTGCTTCTTGGTCATCGTGCACGCTCGTCCGGTACCCGTGCGTGGGAGTCACCGTGTTGTGCCGTCGCCCGGCGGTGCCGACGCTGCCGCCACAGGGCGAGGAGCAAAACGCCTCCACCGACCCCGAGTGCGACATCAGCGAGATTTCCGATGAAGAGGTTCCCGTACGCCAAAAAGTCGATGACGTAGCCGCGACCGAACGCGGGGTAGAAGAAGAGCCGGTCGATGAGGTTTCCGATCGCGCCACCGAGGACGAGCCCCATTCCGACGGCCCACCCCGGCGTTCGCGAGCGCCATGCGGCGATAACGAGAAGCGCGGTCGCGACCACGCCGAGCGTGGTCAGCACCCATGTCATGTTCGAACCCAGGGAGAGGAACGCTCCCGCGTTGAAGGCCAGCTGCAAACCGAGGAGATCCCCAATGAGCGGGATGCGCTCATTGGGGCTCAACCCGCTCAATGCGTTGGCTTTGGTGCCTTGGTCAATGAGGACGGTGAGCCCGGCGGTGACGAATGCGAGAGCGACGAGGCGCAACCGGTTAGCGCTCATCGGATCCCTCCCCGGTTCGCAACTCGGCGAGATCGCGACGGCGCCGTTCGCGGCCCATCATGACTACGACGATGAGACAGCCACCGATGAGTGCGACCCCACTGACAAGCCCTACAAGTGGCAAAATTTGGCCGGTTGAGTTGGGTTCGTTGTGTACGTCTCCCGCGGGAGTAGGCGGGGGTGGCGGGCTGGGGGTTAGCTCCGAGCCGCTCGTCGACGTGGGTGCCGGGGGCGCTGTGGTGAGCTCGCGGGCCTCCGCTGCGGCAGCCGGTGCGACGATCGCCGATCCGGCGACTGCCGCGGCGAGCATCATGGCGGTGAACCACCGACAGTGTCTATTACGCATGGGTGCGGTGCTCTCCGAAGTGCGATTGGGGTTCGATCTGGAAGGTCGAGTGCTCGATGCTGACCGGGAAGTGATCACTCACACACATCTGCAGTGACCGCAGCAGCTGCGCGGATTCCTCGCCGTTGAGCCCGTCATCCACCACCACATGCGCGGTCAGGGTCGGCAAGTCTGTCGACACCTGCGATGCGTGAAGGTCGTGGACGGCGATGACATGAGGTAGCTCAAGCAGGTGCCGGCGCACATCCTGGAGGTTGAGGCCCGGTGGGGTGGACTCAAGCAGCACGCTCCCTGCAGTGCGGAGCAAAATCAGCGTTCGGGGAATGATGAGCAGCGCAATCAGAATTCCCGCGACCGCGTCGGCTTGGTACCACCCGAATGCTGTGATCGCGATCGCGCTGGCGATCACACCGACCGACCCCAGCGCGTCATTGAGAACCTCCAAGAACGCGGCGCGCATGTTCAGGTTTTTCTTGCGCCCGCTCAGCAGCACGAGCAGTGACGCGATATTTGCGACCAGGCCGACGACACCGAAGAAGAGGAGCGCGCCGGAAGATATCTCGGGCGGTTCAAATAGGCGCCGGATTCCTTCGACGAGAGCAAACAAGCCAACGCCCAGCAGCAAGGCCGCCTGAGTCAAGGCCCCCAACACTTCAGCACGACGCAGCCCCCACGTGTGGCGGTCTGTCGGGGCACGATCCATCAGTTGGGCGGCGGTAACCGCCATCCCCAAACCAACGACATCGGTAAGCATGTGCGCTGCGTCGATAAGCAGGGCAAGGCTGCCAGTAATCACTGAGCCCACGACTTCAATCACAAAGACCGAGGCTGTGATCGCGAAAGCGATCAGCAGACGCCGTCGCGGCGTTCCCTCCACTGCCCCATGGCTGTGGTCTGATCCCATGTGTCCGCTCCTCTCGCAGGAAAAGATCGATTCGATAGACGCTCATCACGCGACCGCCCACCGGCGACCGCGCAGATGGGATGCGTGCTGAGTTGTCGTCGTCAAGCAGCACGCGTTATCTCCCGGGGCGTGAACCTCGCGGCCGGTGCCGGCGGGCAGCCGCGAAGAGGCGGGTGCCCGCCGATCAGGTGATAGGGACTGTGCTCAGATCCGGGCGACGCAAAGAAGAGCGAGCGTCGGCCCCTGGACATGTGCGCGGCGCGGGGTGAGCGGCAGTCGTACTCGTCGTGTTGAACCAATGAAGCGGGGTCGACCGAAGAGAGTGAAGACTCGACGCAGCCACGCGATTCCGAGCAGGCAGCAAACCACGCCGAAGATGCAAACGCCTGCTGTCGTCGCAGCCACGTTGTCGGAAGTGGTCGTGAGGGATGTGGTCGCCTCCGTAGAGGACGGGGAGGCGTTGCTGACCGCGGGTACCGGCGTGCCCGCGACACCGTCCACATGGGACATCGCCAGAATCCCGACCATCAGCAAGAGGGCTGCGATGCCGACCGTAATGAGTTTCGTTATCGGTCGGGCGGTGGTGCCTGCTGTCGTCGCGTGCGTTAGCGGCATCCCAACCATGGCGGGGAAACTATACCAACCGGGAGGTGGCAGGAGTGTTCGCCCGGGAGGGTGTCGGTGTGCTCGCCTGGCGGGGACCTGACCCGCGGGCCGCGCGGATGCCGTTGAGGATGATGAAAACCTCTGCGATTTCGTGCACGAGGACGACGCCTGCAAGCCCGAGCACCCCTGTCAGGGCGAGTGGGAACAGCACGATGATGATCGCTAGTGCGAGGCCGATGTTGGTGGTCATGATGCGACGACCGCGCCGGGCGTGGGCGAGAGCGCCGGGAATCAATCGGAGGTCGCGGCCGGTGAAGGCGACGTCAGCGGATTCCACCGCCGCCGCGGACCCTTTCACACCCATCGCGATTCCCACTGTGGCGGTTGCCAGGGCCGGTGCGTCGTTAATCCCATCTCCTACCATCGCGGTGGGGCGTGAGGCGATCAGGTCGCTGATCGCTGCAGCTTTGTCGGCTGGGAGTTGCTCGGCCCGGACATCGGTGATGCCGGCGTCGCGGGCGAGGGCGGTAGCGGTGCGGGAGTTATCGCCCGTGAGCATGACCGTGGTGATGCCTTGCTCGTGAAGAAGTCGAACAGTTTCAGTCGACTCGGGGCGCAGCTCGTCGCGCACGCCGACGAGACCTACAACAGTGTTATCCATTTCGACGACGATGACCGTCATGCCTTGCCCGGCCATGTCGTCGGCGGCTCGCGCCAACTCACCAGGGTTGAGCCAGCGGACGTTACCGACGCGAACACGCCGCCCTCCAACGAAACCGGTAACGGCAGGTCACGGTTCTCCGCCGGGACGGCGGGGAACCCCTGAGAAGGACAGGACCCGGGTTCAGGTTCGGGAGATGGACAGCTGATGGAGCGATGGCGGCATCGGTGGCGCGAGGACGCGTGCGAGCGATGCCTGCGTCGAGCGGGGAGCTATCGTTGCCGATCTGGCGGTACCGCGGTGCAGCAGATACACGCGAAGAAGAGCCACGAGCAGCAAAGTGCACAGCACACCGATGAGGCATGCCGCTGCACCAGTGACTCCGTGCGAGGTGTCGATCGCTGCGTCAACAGACATGAACCCTTCGGTCACGCTTGGGACGCCGGTGGAAGCGGATTCGAACATAGCGGAGGTGGTTGCGGTGTCAGAGTTCTGCGCGTGCGTTGTCGAAAACACCCCCGCGCACACCAGTAGCGCGAGCACGATTCCGGCGAGGATGCGCACCATCGACCACCGGTTTCCGCCTGGGCGGTGACCTGAAGAGCGCGGTCCTGACAACATGGTGACGAAAACGTAGCAACCGCTGTTATGAGCTCGCCGTGCTCCCTTCGTAGCGACTTCCGGTGCGGTTCTCTGCCTCAGGAGGGCGCGGTGGCGTGTGCGTCGATGGCGCCTTGGAGCGGTATCCAGAGCTCGATGCGAGCCCACCAGCGGCATGTCCCGGGACGGATTGCGCATGGACTGATCTGCTCTTTCCCGAGTCTTCGCGCGAACCGACTAGAAGAGAGCGAGCAATCTGGTGCATGTGTGCTGACATCGCCGACAGGACCGCTGAGCGTCCTCCAGCGCAACACGCATGATCATGCTGTCCAAACTCACTTCCCGGCCGAGGAGGACGGCGATGCGTGCGCACGCGGAGTCGTCAGTGTCTTTCATCGTCGCCGCGCAGGCAAGGAACGATTCGACGTAAGACGCTCGCTCCGCGACGGTGAGTCGCCCATCGAGGGGGCGCATCCGAATCAGCTGTTGAATACGGGGGGTCATACGGCGATCCCGCGGGCACGGAGGAACGGGACGGGGTCGACGCGGACGCCGCTGAGGTAGACCTCGAAATGGAGGTGGCATCCGGTTGAGGCGCCGGTGCTACCGATGAAGGCGATGACTTGGCCTGCGCGGACGGTTTGGCCGTAACGGACGTTGTAGCCACCGTCGATGATGTGGGCGTACCCGGTGACGGTGCCGTCGCGGTGCTGCACCTTGATGTAGTTGCCCCAAGCGCCGCTGTAGCCGGCGAAGATGACGGTGCCGGCCGCGGCGGCGTAGATGGGGGATCCGCAACTGCTGGCGAAGTCTGTCCCGCGGTGCCCGCGATTCGTGCAGTACCCGTTGCGGCAGATCGTCCCTCGGGTCCCGAATCCTGAGCTGATCCAGCCGTGAGCTGGTCGCACCCATCCCGACGATTGGACCTGGCCACCGCTTCCGCCCGTGTTGCCGCTCGCGCCGGAGGCCCCGCTGGGTTTACCGCCTGTTACTCGTCGCCGCCGTTCCTCCTCGCGACGTCGTTGTTCTTCCTCTCTGGCCTGCCGCGCGGCTGCTTCCCGTGCTTTACGACGGGCTTCTTCTCGGCGTTTGCGTTCGGCTTCAACACCTGCCTGGTAGCCGGCGAGTGTCGATGCTGTCGTATCGCGGAGTGCGTCGAGTTGGGCTTCCAGGGTGAGCCGGTGCTCGGTTTGCGCGTCGAGCGCCGCTTGCGCGGCTTGCGCGGCTGCTTGCGCGGTTCGCATCTTCTGTTCCGCTTCGCCCTTGCGGCGATCGCGCTCATCGCGAGCGACGACGGCCTGATTGCTCAGGTTCCGGGCGTTGTCGCGGGCACCGGCAGCGTCCGCGTATCGTGCTCGGTTGGCGTCAGCGATCTTGTCGATCGCCCCCAAGCGGCCCAGAAGCTCGTCCGCGTCGGCTGCGGTGTCGGAGAAGAACAGTTCCAAGGTCGGGTCGCTTCGCCCGGTGCGGTACTGCTCCGCGGCCAGTGCCCCCAGCTTCGCCGCTGCTTCTGCTGCGCGCGCAGTTTCGGCATCGGCCTCAGCCTGCACCGCGTCGGCGCGTTCGACTGCGTCTTCATATGCCTCTTGAGCGAGCACGTACTCCTGCCCGAGGCGGTCGGCTTCGGCCTGTTTGGTGTCGACGTCGTTCGTGAGAGAGCGGATCAGTGTTTCGATGCGGCCGATCTCCGCATTCTTGCTGGCTTGGTTGCGGCGCGCTTTCTCGACGTCGTCCCACGTGGGGTATTTCGCCGCGAACGCGGGTGCCGCTAGTCCCAGACCCGTCGCGCTGAGAACTATTCCCAGTGCAGCAGCACCCACCAGGCTGCGCCGGCTGACACTGGACCCCAGCCGGCGTGCCTCAGCCGGGGTCGGGCCGCAGCCGCAATCGACGTCATCGATGCGGGCGGGTGGGGTCTGGTCGGGGCTGTTCATTGCTCGGAGCCTGTCGACGCCGGTGGGGCGGGAGGAGATATCCCCGTCTGGTCGACGGTCAGCACGTCTCCCGCGTTGGTGATCGCGACTGCCTGCACGCTCAGGCTGGTAGTGCCGGCTTCGACCCATTCCGACTCGCCGGCGCCAGTGACCCAGACGGTGCCGGCTGTGTCGACACCAACGATGCGCTGGTGGTCGGGTGAGGTGTTCAGCAGCGCGATGGTGGGAGCGTCCGTCCAACCGGTGAAGGTGGCTCCCGCGTCGGTGCTCACTTGCAGCCCGTCTGGGGTGGACGCGATGAGCCGTTCGGTGGCGTCCACGACGAGGTTGCGTGCGGGGACCTCCGCTCCGGTGGGTTGCCAGGTGACTCCCCCGTCGGTGCTGGTGAGCAGTTCAGGGTTGTCGGTGGCGATGCCATAGACCACGTTCCAGGTGGTGCCGGCGAGCACGTGGAAGTCCTTCTCGCCTGAGAAGACCACGGGAGACCAGGTCATGGCCCGGTCAGTGCTTCGGATGATGCCCAGGTGAGGGGTGCCAAGTTCCGCGGGGGTGTCGGGGCCAGGGTGCCCGGAGGCGAGAAGAGCGTCCCCGGCGGCGGTAAGCCCCATCGCATCAAACCCTGGACCGATCCGGGCACCGGTGTCGCCGTCTGCGGTGGTGGGGTAGATGCCCGCGTGTGTGCCGATAAGGAAACCCTCACCGGCGGGGTCGGCGACGATCCCGTGCACATGTGTGAGAGGTGTCTCCGCCTCAGAGGATTGCCCTGGGTTCGATGCGCAGCCGGTGACTACTAGGACTGCGGCGGCGAAGACGCCGAGCGCGGGAAGTGCGCGGCGGGTGGCGAAGGAGCGGGGGGTGCGTGGGCGCATGGGTGCGCCGAGGAAGAAGCGGTGTTGCATGTCGGACCTGCAGGCCACTGACCGCGGTGTGGGGCGCGACCGCGCCCCACACCGTGTGGGTCAGAGTGCCGCGAGGATGTTCTCCATCTCCGCGATCTCCGCCGTCTGGGTGTCGACGATGTTCTGCGCCATCTCGATCGCATCGGGGTTTTGACCGTTGTCGATCTCGTCCTGCGCCATGTCGATCGCGCCCTCATGGTGGACAGTCATCTGCTCCAGGAACAGCCGGGACGCTTCGTCTCCGCTGGCACCCTCGAGCGCTTGCATGTCGTCCTCGGTCATCATCCCGCCACCGTGGTCCATGTCGCCCATGCCGTCCATGGACGAGTCCGCGCCCCACTGATCCAGCCACTGTTCAAGCTGATCGATTTCGGGCTGCTGCGCGGCTTTGATCTCTTCGGCCAACGCGGTGACACGCTCATCGACACCGTCCTTGCCGAGGAGCATGTCCGACATCTCCACAGCCTGCGTGTGGTGCGGGATCATCATCTGCGCGAACATCACGTCCGCGTCGTTGAAATTCGCAGCCTCGGCGGGAGCTGACGAGGAGCTTCCGCCGTGATCCATCCCGGGCATAGACGTCGAGTTGCCACCGCCCGCGCAACCGGCGAGGGTGAGAGCCGTGGCGAGGGTGAGCGCGACCGTGGCCGCTGTACGAATTTTCATCTGGGGTCTCCAAGCATCGATACGTGAAGCCAGCGGCGAGCTGGCGAAAAGGCGGAGGCGAAGCAGGTACCGGGTACCCACTCCCCCGCCGTTCACGTACGGCTAACGCAGAGGACAGATAACGACGGGGCCGCGAGAGTAGGGCGACGACCCGGCGCCAAGAGGGCCACGGTCGGTGCCCGGTCACGGACGACGCGCAGCAGCGCTGCGCTGCGAGGGGCCAGCAGCATCACCAGAGCGAGAATCGCCAGTACGCAGGCCATGACCAGCAAGTCCGCATGCCCTCCGCCACAGTCCACACACTCCGTCGACGCTGTGGCGCCGTCGCTCGTGCTGGCCGCTGCCGCGTGGGTCTCGCCCATGGAGGCAGCATGAGACATGGGCGCGGCGTCGTGGCCCTGTCCGGAGCCGAGCGAGTGCATCGCCAACAGACCGACGATCACGGCGGTCGTGACGGCGAGGAGGGTGACCAGTGTGCGGGTGCGGGCGCGCGCATGAGAACGGTCCACGCTGTCAGCGATGTTCATCAGCGACACGTTCCACCTCCCGCGGTCCTAGAGTACGACGTGAATCTACGGATCAGCCGCGCCCGGCGACCGCGTCAGGCGACAGATCCAGCCGGCGCAGCAGCTGCGCGTTGAGGGCCACCACGATTGTTGACAAGGACATCAGGATCGCCCCGACCGACATTGGTAGCACGAACCCGACCGGGGCAAGGATGCCGGCCGCGAGGGGGACGGACAGGAGGTTGTAGCCGGCCGCCCACCACAGGTTCTGCTTCATCTTCCGGTAGCTCGCGCGAGACAGTTCGATCACTGACAGCACGGAACGAGGGTCGTCGCTGGCGAGGATCACCCCGGCGGAGGCAATCGCGACATCCGTGCCGGCACCGATCGCGATACCAACGTCCGCTTGCGCGAGAGCGGGCGCGTCGTTGACTCCGTCACCGACCATCGCGACCTTGCGGCCCTCGCCCTGCAGCCCCTTCACCTTCGAGGCTTTGTCTTCGGGTCGGACGCCCGCGAAGTACCGGTCGATGCCGAGCTCGGTCGCGACCGAGGCTGCGACCGCTTCCGCGTCACCGGTGATCATGACCACCTGCACGTTCCGCTCGTGCAGCGCGGCCACGGCCGCGCGGGACTCGGGTCGGATCTCATCAGCCAACCGGAGCGCCCCGGCTACCTGCCCGTCGATGAGGACGTGGAGAATGATCGCGCCTTCCTCTCGCCACTGATCCGCGACGGGCAGCTCGCTGCCGCCTTCTTGCTCGAGCAGGTACGGGCCACCAACCTTCACTTGCGTCCCGTCGACCCGTGCGCTGACTCCTACCGCTGGGGACGAGGTGAAATCCGCTGCCGCGGGCACGGTGAGCTGCTGGGCTTTCGCGGCGTTCACGATCGCGCGGGCCAGTGGATGCTCCGAGTCCGTCTCGGCCGCGGCGGCCAGGGCGAGCAGCGTGTCGGGGGCGATGCTACCGGCAGGTTCGACTGCGGTGACGGCGGGGGTGCCCTTGGTGAGGGTGCCTGTCTTGTCGAACAGCACGGTGTCGACGGTGCGCATGCTCTCCAGGGCCAGACGATCTTTGATCAGCACCCCGCCGCGGGCGGCGCGCTCTGTGGCGATGGACACCACCAGTGGGATTGCCAGGCCCAGAGCGTGCGGGCAGGCGATCACCAGCACCGTGATGGTGCGGATCACCGCATCATCAGGCAACCCGACGATGGTCCACACAACGGCGGTGATTACCGCGGCGACCAACGCGAACCAGAACAGCCACCCGGCGGCACGGTCGGCGAGGCGCTGCGCCTTCGAGGAGGAATTCTGGGCCTCGGTGACCAGGCGTTGGATGCCGGCGAGAGCAGTGTCCTCTCCGACGGCGCTGATCTCAACACGGATGCCGGAGTCAGTGGCGACGGTTCCGGCCACGACCGCGTCCCCGTCGCCGCGGCGTACAGGCTTGGATTCGCCGGTGATCATCGACTCGTCCATGCTCGCCGAACCCTGCACCACCCGACCGTCAGCCGGAACCCGTCCGCCAGGGCGAACCACGACAACGTCGCCGACCTGCAGGTCAGCGGGCGCGACGGTGACCGTGGTGTCCCCGTCCACCTTCTCCGCCTCGTCCGGGAGGAGCGCGGCAAGGGAGTCCAGTGCGGAGGTGGTCTGTGCGAGCGACCGCATTTCGATCCAGTGCCCGAGGAGCATGATGACGATCAGCAGCGCCAGCTCCCACCAGAAGTCCAGTCTGTGATCCAGCAGCCCGAGACTCGCCCCCCACGACGCGATGAACGCGACGGTGATCGCCAGCCCGATCAGCAGCATCATGCCGGGTTTACGGGCACGCAGTTCGCTGACCGCGCCGGTCAGGAACGGGGAGCCACCCCACACGTACATGACGGTGCCGAGAACCGGGGAGATCCAACCCACCCATGCTGTGTCGGGCAGCGGGTAGCCGATCAGCATCGAGAACATGCTCGAGAACGCCACCACCGGGACAGCGAGGATCAGGTTGATCCAGAACAATCGACGGAACCGTGCGACATGGTCCGCGCCGTGCCCGGCGTGCCCACCATGTCCACCGTGCTGCATCCCCGCGTGCGCGCCGCCGTGTCGCTCATGGGTGCTGTCGTCCGCTGATGCGTGGTGGGCGTGCGGCTCATCGATGGCGTCAGGCTCGGCGACGGTTTCGCGCAGTCCCTGCGCGGTGTCATCCCCACCTGTGCCGCTCGCCGTGGGGTGGTGGTGGTCGTGCTGACTCATGATGAGCGTCCTTCCACTGTTCGCATCGGACAGATGCAGGTCAGACCCGGGCGAAAACGCGGGCCGGTTCGGGGGTAGGGGGCCTCGAGCTCGCCGGGAGGGTGCGGAAGCCGCGCAGGCGCAGACTGTTCGTGACAACGAACACCGAAGACAGGGCCATCGCGGCCGCGGCGACCAGCGGGTTCAGCAGCCCGGCCATCGCGACCGTGCGCACGACGCGCAGGTCATCCCGGTGATGTCGAGTTCGACATCGACCGCGCTCATGACGGGCTGGTGGCCACGGCGTAACCAGCCTCCTCCACCGCCGCCTCCACGGCAGCAGCAGGGATCGGCGTCGAGCTGCGGATCGTCACCCGTGACGCGCCACCCGCGTTCAGGTCCACCGACACACCCTCCACCCCGTCGATCGCGGACAACTCTTCGGTGACGCTCGACACGCAGTGCGAGCACGTCATCCCCGTCACCATGACGTCAGACGTCACAGCCGCCGCGGCCGCATCCGCGGTCTCGGGAGTCGATGCGGTCGCGCAGC
The DNA here is from genome assembly GCF_031844425.1 of Microbacterium sp. ARD31. Taxonomy (NCBI): domain Bacteria; kingdom Bacillati; phylum Actinomycetota; class Actinomycetes; order Micrococcales; family Microbacteriaceae; genus Microbacterium; species Microbacterium sp. ARD31. The sequence continues at coordinate 187,860 of NZ_JAUZVE010000006.1, read as the reverse complement.
ATGCACAGTCAGCGCCGGTGTCCTTCAAGCCCAGGTCGTTGCGGTCCTCAGTGTTCATCATCGTCTCCTCGTCGTGAGTGGATAGGTGGGTTAGGAACGGACCAGACGGGTGATCGCCTCGTTGGCTTCGCGGATCTTCTCTTCCGCAACGGCACCACCCTCAGCGCTGGCTTCGGCAACACAGTGTGAGAGATGGTCGCCCAGCAGCGACAGCGCGACAGACTCGAGGGCCTTCGTGGCCGCGGAAACCTGGGTGAGGATGTCGATGCAGTACTTGTCCGCTTCGACCATCCGCGCGATCCCACGGACCTGACCCTCCGCGCGGCGCAACCGCTTCAGCAGATCGTCCTTATTCGTCGAGTACCCGTTCATCCCGGGTACACTACCCCCCTACCGTATCGAGAGCAACCTCACCACGTGGCCGCCCCTGCCATTCCCGATGTCAGAACGTCGGCCTAATGTGGTCTACTACCTGCGTATGCACGCAGATGCGCAGGGTGGTGACCTTTCGCCCGAAAGTGAGTATGTCGAGGTAGCCGTGGAGGTGTTTCGGCTGCTCGCCGATGCAACTCGCATCCGCATCGTGCTGGCTCTGCGGGACGGGGAGCTGTCAGTAAATGGACTGGCCGAGCATGTCGAGCGGAGCCCTGCTGCGGTCTCACAACACCTCGCGAAGCTTCGGTGGGGCAAGCTCGTCCGGGTCCGCCAGGACGGCAACAAGGCGTTCTACCGCCTCACCGACGAGCACGCGATACGGCTCGTGATCGAAGCAATCCGTAAGGCCGAGCACGCCATCGATGAGCACCCGGGACATCACGCGTGATCCGCGTCCTGCGAAACCCGATCTACCGGGCGCTGTTCCTTGCTCAGGTGTTGGCCCTGTTGGGCACGGGGCTGCTAACGGTCGCACTGGGCCTACTGGCGTTCGACCTGGCAGGCGATTCCGCCGGCGCCGTGCTGGGTACGGCCTTGACGATCAAGATGATCGCCTACGTTGGCATCGCTCCCTTAGCTGCGGCGCTGGTGGATCGACTGCCGAAGAAGGCGGTGCTGATCGGTGCTGATGTGGTCCGGTTTGCGGTCGCAATGTCCCTGCCCCTCGTGACCGAGACATGGCAGATCTATGTGCTCGTCTTCGTTCTGCAATCCGCGTCGGCGACTTTCACACCCGCGTTTCAGTCCCTGATCCCGAGCGTGCTTCCAGAGTCACGCGACTACACCCGCGCGCTGTCGCTGTCTCGCCTCGCATACGACCTCGAAGCGCTGCTGAGCCCGATCATCGCCGCAGCACTTCTCACGCTCGTCTCGTACAACAACCTCTTCCTCGGAACCGCTCTCGGCTTCGCGAGCTCGGCAATCCTCGTCCTGATCACCACGCTTCCAGCCAGAGAGCCCGACATGCCAGCCGATACGTTCTGGCAACGTCTCCCCGCAGGCCTCCAGGTGTTCGCCCGGACGCCGACCCTCCGGTTCGTGATGCTGACCAACGTCATCGTCGCGGCTGGTACCGCGATCGTCCTGGTGAATTCCGTCGTCTACGCGCGGGCCGTGTTCGAACTCGGCGACACCGCTCTCACTCTCGCCCTGGCCTGCTACGGTGTCGGGTCGCTCATCGTCGCACTCAACGTCCCCTGGATCGTTGACCGGCTCGGTGTGATCCGTCCGATGATCGCCGGCGGCGCCCTGATTAGCGTCGGCCTGATCGCCGCCGCCACCATCACCGGTCTCTTCACCGCAACCGCAGCCGGATGGCCCGCCCTTCTGGTGACGTGGACGATCCTCGGTATGGGTACATCGCTCGTGAACACCCCGTCGTCCCGAATTCTTGCTGATGCGTCAACCCCACAGAACCGCAACCTGGTCTACACCGCGCAATTCGCGCTGTCCCACGCCTGCTTCCTCATCACCTACCCCATCGCAGGCTGGCTGGGCAGCATTAGCCTGCTCGCAGCCGCCGTCCACCTCGCCGTCCTCGGAACAGGAGCCCTCGCCGCGGCCGTTTGGCAAACACGACGGATGCAGGCCGCACCGACGCTCGAAAAACATTGAGTAGCGGCCCTGTTCGAGTATTGAACTCGATCTGTCGTGAGCTGAGGCCGGCTAGTGGAGCGAGCCACCCGGAGGTGTGCTACGGAGTCAGTCTCACGTCGGGGAACCACCTTTCGGGAGGTTCTGTGTACGGTAACGGTTCGCCGGGCTCGCACGCATCCTTCGACTTCGCGAAGGGGCCGTCAGGGCTCAGAAGCAGGTCATGTGGTGGTCCGCGTGGTCACGCCACCACACGCTCGCACCCGTCGCCGGGTCGAGCCGCAGATGCTCCCACGAGCGCCATAGACCCTCGAGGCGGGCCACCGCCTCCGGGTAGCGCCACCAGTCCGCCGCCCACCGGTAGCGGGCGTTTCCGGGCCCGACAGGGCGCGTGTACATGTGGCGCAGGTACTCCCGCACGAACTCGTCGACGGAGCCGTACACCAGCTCCGTGGCCAGCTCGTGGGCGTCGTCGTCGCGGAAGTCATCGAGCAGGTCACTCATCGCGCGGCTCGTCCTCTTCGATCACGGCAGCTCGAGCAGGAGCCGAAGCGGCGGGTGCGCTGTGGGAGGGATCGTGCGCGGCGATCGACGCGCGCAACGCGGCCGCATGTGGCCCGTTCATCCACGGGACCGTCTCGACGAGGGTCGCGGGAGCGCCAGAGGCGAACACGACCGCGCGGCCGCGCGGGAGAGCGCCGAGATCCGCGACGTCGAGGGTGCGTTCGCGTTGCACCCCATGAGAGGTAGACCGGGTGCCGCGGCCGACACTGGTGGAGGTCGTGCGGCGGTCGTAGTCACCGATCATCTGCGAGAGCTCGTTCAGGAACTCCGGTTCCTTCACGCCGCCGCCGTAGACGGCGACGTTCGAGGCGCTCCACAGCTTGCGCATCCCGTCGCGCCCCCACACCTGCACGCCCTGAGACCAGGACTGCAGAATCGTCATCAGGACGATTCCCCGGGATCCGTAGTGGCTGTAAAGGTCGGGGAGGTCGTGCCAGCGGCACACGTTCGCGGCCTCGTCGAGAACACCGAGCATCGGCACCTGCAGGCGCCCGCCCGGTTGCGTGGTCGCGTACTCCTCCGCCGCTTCAACGGTTGCGGCCGTCAGCGCGGTCACCAGCGGGCCGGCAGTGCCGCGGCCCTCCTTGGAGAGGCTGTAGAGGGTGTCATTCGAGCGCACGAAAGCGTGCGGGTCGAACTGCGGCCGCGAATCCAAACCGCCCTGGGGGGGTCACCCACTGAGCGATCGCGCGCACCTTCAAGCACGACGCCATCTGCGCGGCGGTGCCGTAGACACTGTCACGACGGCGAGACTCGCCGTTGACCTGCCCGGAGACGGCATCCGCCATTTGCTCGTACCCGTGACGGCGGAGGATCCGCACCGGCTCATCATCGCCGGGCGTGGTCGTCCAGGTGAAGGCGGTCGTGATCGGCAGGCCCTCGAGCGCTGCGGCGAGAACGCCGTTTGGAGCCAGCGCGGCAACTTCCTGAGTGTGCCGACCGACTGCCCGCAGCGCGACGAGCGACTGGGGTGGACGGGAGATATCGCCGCCTATGCGGCATCCGCGTCGTTCCCGTTCGACACGTCCGACTTCCTCGACAGCGGGCTGCGCGATCTGCCGCTCGAGACCGAGCACGCGCCCGACCGCGCCGTGCCCTTCGTCGTGCCTGCCGTGCTGAAGTACGCGGACTTCCCCGAGGGGACGGCAACCAATTCGGCGACTGGCTCGACCCCGATGCTCCGGTCACGTGCACGACGCCTACCGGTTGTTGCTCGAACGGGAGTGCCCCTCGTGGCTGTACCCCGTGACCATGGGGGCGACCACCGTCTGGGAGCGGTGGGACTCGATGCTCCCCGACGGGAGTATCAACCCGGGCGAGATGACGAGCTTCAACCACTACGCGCTGGGGGCGGTCGTCGACTGGATCCACCAGGTGGTGGGCGGTCTGCGTCCTGCCTCACCGGGCTACGGTCGGGTGCGCGTCGAGCCTCGACCGGGTCCAGGAATCGAGTGGGCCGAGACATACCTCCTGACCCGCGGGGGGCCGGTCACCGTCGCGTGGCGGATCCCGGACGGCGAGCTGACGCTCGAGGTCGGTCTGCCGGACGGCCTGCCCGCCGACGTCGTCCTGCCGGACGGGCGCGTCGTCGAGGTCGCCGGCGGTGGCCACACCTTCAGCGCGCGCGTCTGACCCGGCGCGTCAGTCGTCGACCCCGGGCGGGGGCTCGCCGAGCGACTCGACCGCGTCGAAGAACGCCTCGGGCACCTCGGCCTCGATGAGGGGGCCGAGGGCGTCGAGGCGGGCGGTCGACGAGATCCCGACGATGGTCGCGTCGACGAGGGGACTGCGCATCGAGAACTGCAGCGCCGCGGCGGCGAGGTCGACACCGTGCTCGTCGGCGAGGCTGCGGACGCGCCCGACATGGGCGGCGAAGTCGGCGGGCATCGGACGGTAACCGAACGAGCCGTCGCCGTTGGCGAGCGTGCCGCCGCCGAACGGCGCCGCGTTGAAGACCGTCATGCCGTGCGCGCGGGCCGCCTCGAAGACGGGCTCGGCGGTGCGCGTCACGAGCGTGTAGCGGTTGTGCGAGAGGACGACGTCGAACGCACCGGTGTCGACGTACTCCCGCACCTGCGACAGCGTGCCCGACGCGATGCCGATCGCGCCGATCACGCCCTGGTCGCGGAACTCGATCAGGGCGGGGACGGCACCGCCCGGACCCATCGCCTCGGCGAGCGTCAGGCCGTAGGGGTCGTGTAGCTGGTACAGCGGCAGGCGGTCGAGCCCGAGGCGGGTCAGCGACTCGTCGAGCGAACGCTTCACCCGGTCGCCGTCGAAGACGCCCGTATCGGGGTCGCTGTCGGCCTTCGAGTAGATCCGCGCCGGTCCGGGCAGTCCGCCGGCGCGCCGGATCGCGTCGCCGAGCGCCTGCTCGCTGCGTCCGCCGGCGTAGTTGTTGCTCGTGTCGACGTCGCCGAGGTCCGAGCGGATCAGTGCGTCGGCGAGCTCGGCCGCCCCCGGGCGGTCGCCGAGACGCGAGGCCCCGAGGATGACGGGGGTGGGGGAGAGGGCGTTCATCGGTGCCTCCCGGCTTCGGTGCGCGGTGGCCTCCGACGATACCCACGGTCGCGCGCGTAGCGTGTGACAGGACGGATGCGGCGACCCGCGGCATCCGTCGATCGATCAGCAAGGAGAACCCATGCCCACCGTCGCCGCGTACGCAGCCCCTTCGGCAACCGATCCGCTCGTCCGCACGACGATCGAGCGTCGCGAGACGGGACCGCGCGATGTGCTCATCGCCATCCGGTACGCGGGGATCTGCCACTCCGACATCCACACCGTCCGGGGCGACTGGGGTCCGGTGACCTACCCGCTGGTCGTGGGGCACGAGATCGCCGGCGAGGTCGTCGAGGTCGGATCCGAGGTCGACGGTTTCGCGGTCGGCGACCGCGTGGGCGTCGGCTGCATGGTGAACTCGTGCCGCGAGTGCGAGAACTGCCGTTCCGGCATGGAGAACTACTGCCTGAAGGGCAACACGCAGACGTACGCGTCGGTCGACCGCGACGGCACGATCACGCAGGGCGGCTACTCGACCCACGTCGTCGTCGATCAGGACTTCGTGCTCCGCATCCCCGAGGCGCTCCCGTACGAGTCGGTCGCGCCCCTGCTGTGCGCCGGCATCACGACGTACTCCCCGCTCGCGCACTGGAAGGTCGGACCCGGCTCGAAGGTCGCCGTCGTCGGCATGGGCGGGCTCGGGCACCTCGCGGTCAAGATCGCGGCCGCGATGGGTGCCGAGGTGACCGTGCTGTCGCAGACCCTGTCGAAGCAGGAGGACGGCCTGCGCTTCGGTGCATCGCACTACTTCGCGACGAGCGACGACGCCACCTTCCGGACCCTCGCCAACACGTTCGACCTCATCCTCAACACGGTGAGCGCGCCGCTGAAGCTCGACTCCTACCTGCGGATGCTGCGCCTGGACGGCACCATGGTCAACGTCGGCGCCCCGCCCGAGCCGCTGCCGCTGCGGGTGTTCACGCTGTTCGGCAACCGGCGGTCGTTCGCCGGTTCCAGCATCGGATCCATCGCCGAGACGCAGGAGATGCTCGAGTTCTGCGCCGCCCACGGCATCGTGCCCGAGACCGAGCTGATCGGCGTCGACGAGGTCAACGAGGCGTACGAGCGGGTGCTGCGATCGGACGTCCGCTACCGCTTCGTCATCGACATCGAGACGTTGAAGGACTGAGTCTGAAAATCCGGCGGGATCTGGTCACCGCGGGGTGTTACCCTCGCGTCAGAGCGTGACATCTCCCGCCGGGTCCACCGGCGCGGTCGCGCACGGGAAGACGGACACATGCCGTACCGCAGCCGCGCCACGCTCCAGCTCTGGCTCGAGGACTTCATGTCCGCGCGCGAGGACGGCGACCTGATCAAAGTCGTCATCCAGGACGATTCGTGGGGCGACGACGGCGGCCTGGTCGTCGTGCCGCTGCGCAACGCGTCCACCACCGTCTACGTGCGCCCGCCGATGGGCGAGGACTCCCGCTGGCGGGTCGTCTTCGAGCCACAGCTCGACGAGGTCGCCCTCTCGGCCGAGGAGACGGCTGCCCTCGTGGCCGAGCTCGGGACGGCCGCCGAGCTGTGCGGCTACCTCGAGGTCCGCTCGGTCGCGCACAACGAGGCCGCCCCCACCGGCTGAGGCCGCCACACGCCCGACCCGGGTCAGACGGTGGATGGCGGCCACATAGCGGCGGCGATCGGATCGACTTGCGTGGCGGGATCCGGCTCAGGAACGATCCGCAATCCCATGGGGGAGTTCGCCGAAGACATCAGCGCCTCGACCCATGCGGGATTGATCGTCGGAGGCGCCACGAAGAGTGTTTTCAGCGGCAGACGCGAGTCGATCCGTAAGACGGGGTAACGGGTCGTCACGGAGCGTCCCGGGCATGAACGGGCAGCGCGAACGGGGCTAGGAATGTGTCTCAGCCACACACCCACAGCTCGCACGAAGGAACGCCGCACGATGTCCGACCAGCCCCAGCACCCACAGAACGACCTCCGAACGGCGGTCGCCGGAGAGAAGAAGCGCACTCGCGTCGTGCTCTCCGTCGCCATCGGAGTGGTCGCCGTCGCCGCCATCGTGGGCGGCGTCGTGCTCGCCACCAACGCGTTCCGCACTCCGGCGGCCGGCGCGGCCGGTGAGCCCGCCGCTGCGGCGGAGCCCCTCAGCGTCAAGATCGCCGTGTCCGAGGACAGCCCCTTCCAGGACACGGTCAAGGAGGTCGCCGCCGAGAAGGGCCTCGAGATCGAATGGGTCAACGTCGAAGACTGGGTGCTTCCGAACACCGAGCTCGCGGCCGGTACGGTCGACGCCAACGCCTTCCAGCACATCCTGTACCTGAGCGCGTTCAACGCCGAGAACAACGAGGACCTGACGCCCGTCTTCTCGACCCTCATCACCCAGTGGGGCATCTTCTCGGCCTCCCTGGACTCGGTCGAGGACGTGCCGGACGGCGCCAAGATCGCGATTCCGGACGACCCGTCCAACGGCGGCCGCGCGCTGAACATCCTCGAAGCAGCCGGCCTGATCGAGCTCTCGCAGGACAAGGGCGACTTCCCCTCGACCGATGACGTGACCGGCAATCCGAAGAACCTCCAGTTCGTGGAGATCGCGGCGACCTCGATCGCGCAGCAGTTCGACGACCCGAGCCTCGCGGCGGTCGTCGTGGGCACCTCCTACTTCGACCCCAGCCAGGGCATCACGACCGATGACGCACTGTTCCTCGACGACTCGCTCTCCGAGCAGAACCTCCCTTACGTGAATGTCATCGCCACGCGCGACGACAACAAGGACGACCCGGCGTGGGCGATCCTCAAGGAGGTCTACGCGGACGAGCGCGTCGAGGACGCGAATGTCGAGGAGAACGCCGACACGACGGTGCTGGTCGACGTGCCCGTCGAGAAGCTCCGCGCCAAGCTGGCCGACCTCGAGGAGCAGGCGGCCTCTCAGTAAGCCGCTGCCGCACCATCCCTCTCGGCCCCCTCGACCGGAGAAGAGCACCCATGAGCACCGCCATATCCTTCGAGAACGTCTCCAAGTCCTTCACGGTGAAAGGACGGACCTTCGCCGCCCTGAACGACGTCAGCCTCACGGTCGAAAGGGGCGAGATCTTCGGCATCGTCGGATTCTCCGGCGCGGGCAAGTCCACTCTCCTGCGCACCGTCAACGCTCTCGAGCGACCGACCAGCGGCCGCGTCGTCGTCGACGGTCGTGAGATCTCTGCGCTGTACGGCAAGGCGCTCTACGCCGCCCGGCAGCGCATCGGCATGGTGTTCCAGCAGTTCAACCTGCTGGAGTCGCGGAACGTCTACAAGAACATCGCCTACCCCCTGCGGCTCGCGGGGATCCCCGAGGATGAGACGCTGGACCGCGTCGAGGAGCTGCTTCGCTTCGTCGGGCTCACGGACAAAGCGCTGTCCTACCCGTCGCAGCTCTCCGGCGGACAGAAGCAGCGCGTCGGCATCGCTCGCGCTCTGGCCACCCGGCCCGACGTTCTCATCTCGGACGAGGCGACCAGCGCCCTCGACCCCCAGACCACGGGCGAGGTCCTCGACCTCCTCCGCCGCGTGAACGAAGAGTACGGCGTGACGATCCTGCTCGTGACCCACGAGATCGACGTGATCCGGGAGATCGCCGACAAGGTGGCCGTCATGGAAGATGGAGAGGTCGTCGAGCACGGCAGCGTTTACGACGTCTTCTCGGCGCCGCAGCATCCCACGACGAAGCGATTCGTCTCGTCCGTCCTGCACCACGTGCCGTCGCCCGACGCGCTCGCGAAGATCCGCGCCGTGCACCACGGCCGGCTCGTGCAGCTGCACGTCGAGGACCGGGACACCAATCATCCGTTCCTCTCCCAGGTAGCCCGAGACCACGAGGTCGACGTCAACGTCGTGTTCGGAGGTGTCGACGAACTGCAGGGACGTCTGTTCGGCAGCCTGACCGTCGAGCTGATCGGCGCCGATGAGGCAGTGGATGCCGCGATCGGCGGACTGCGGCGGACGACTTCCGTCACCGAGCTCGACGCACGTATACCGGAGGTGGCTCATGCGTGATTTCGACCCCGATGCCTTCTTCCCACGGCTGTGGGATGCCATCGCCGAGACCGGCCTCATGGTGACCGTCGCCTTCGCCGGTGCTGCGGTCATCGGAGTCCTGTTGGGACTTCTGCTCTACGCGAGCCGTCCCGGCAACCTGCTGCAGAACCGGTTCGTCTTCGGCGTGCTCAACTTCGTGATCAACGTGATCCGCCCGATCCCGTTCCTCATCGTCGCCATTGCGGTCATCCCCCTCACGCGCGTGATCTTCGGGACGGGTCTGGGCCCGCTGCCGCAGACGATCCCGCTCATCATCGTGGCGTGCGTCGCCATCGCCCGCGTCTCGGAGTCCAACCTCGTCGCAGTCAGTCCGGGATCGATCGAGGCCGGCGCGGCGATGGGGGCGAGCCCCGCGCGGGTGCTGTTCTCCATCGTCGTCCCGGAAGCTCTCGGCCCTCTCACGCTGGGACTCACCTACATCCTCGTCGCGCTCGTCGACGCGACCGCTGTGGCCGGAGTCCTCGGGGGAGGCGGGCTCGGGTCGCTCGCGATGAACTACGGGTACCAGCGCTTCGACTGGATCTCGGTGGCGATCGTCGTCCTCGTCCTCATCGCCCTCGTCCAGGCGGCGCAGTTCCTCGGCAATGCGGTGGCTCGAAAGGTGATGCACCGATGACCCTCGCCTTCGATGAGTTCCTGGCACGCGTCGCGCCTGACGCGGCTCGGCGGGAGCGCGATCGGTGTCTGCTGACCGCCGAACTCGCCGAGCTGCGCGGGATCGGCTTCGGCGCGTGGCGAGTGCCGGCGGCCTTCGGCGGGTCGCCCCTGCGCCTCGAAGAACTGTTCGCCCGCCTCATCCGCCTCTCCAGCGCGGACGCGAGTCTCGGCCACGTCTGGCGTGGACACATCGCCTTCGTGGAGTCGCTCCGGCAGCAGCCGGCGGACTTCGCGGCACCGTGGTTCGAACGCATCCTCGCGGGAGATTTCGTCGGCAACGCTCAGTCGGAGCGCCACGACACCGCGCGGCTCGAGACCCGCATCGATCGGTCGGAGGGGTCGGCCGTCCTGTCGGGCACGAAGTACTACACGACCGGGAGCATCTACGCCGACTGGATCCATCTGGCGGCGCTGGACGGCGACGATCGCGTCGCGGTCACGGTGTCGGCGCATCACGACGGGGTGCGCTCGACCGATGATTGGGACGGTTTCGGTCAGGTGCTCACCGGCAGCGGCACGACCGTCTTCGACAGCGTGCCGGTCGGCGTGGACGGCATCCTTCCGCCCTCGAGTGATCCCGCCTGGGCTGCGTGGCACCATCTCGGGTCGATCCTCCAGCTGGCGCTCGTCGCCGTCGTCGCGGGAATCGCGCAGCGCGCTCTCGACGACACCGTCGCCTTCGTGACGCCACGCCGTCGCACGTTCGGGTTCGCGGGCGAAACGCTGCCTCGTGAGGACCCCCTCGTCCAGCTCGTGGTCGGCGAACTCAGCGTCGCCGCGTCGACCGCGCGGCGGCTGGTGCTGTCGGTCGCGGCCGACCTCGGGGATGCGTCGGAGTCGGGCGCCAGCGTCGAGCGCATGCGCGACATCCAGTTCGACGTGTTCCGACTACAGGAGCTGGTACCTCGGCTCGTGCTCGATGCGACGACCCGTCTGTTCGAGGTCGGCGGAGCTTCAGCGGTCGGCAACGGGTACGCGCTCGACCGTCACTGGCGCAACGTCCGCACCATCGCTTCGCACAACCCGGTCATCCAACGGACGCGTGCGCTCGGACAGTTCGCGCTGACCGGCGATCTCCCCGACTGGCAGGCGCCCGCTGCGGACCGCTCGGAGGTATCCCGATGACCCTTCCCTCGATCACGCTCGGCGACGGGCTCATCGTTCCCGCGCAGGGCTTCGGGACGATGTCGCTCACACACGCCTACGGGCCGGCGGATGAGCAGGAGTCGATCGCCACACTGCACGCCGCCATCGACGTGGGGGCGTCCCTCATCGACACCGCCGACATATACGGCAACGGCGCGAACGAGGAGCTCGTCGGACGTGTGGTCCGCGCCCGCCGCGACGAGGTCGTCCTCGCCTCGAAGTTCGGCTTCCTGCCCGACCCGGATGCCGACGGTCTGCGGATCCGCGGAGATAGGCCTTACGTCCGCGCGGCCGTGCAGCGGAGCCTCCGCAGGCTCGGTGTGGAGCGCATCGACCTGTACTACTACCACCGGGTCGACCCGCGGGTGCCGATCGAGGACACCGTGGGCGCGATGGCGGAGCTCGTCGATGACGGACTGATCGGTCACATCGGCTTGAGTGAGGCGACGGCTGCGGAGCTCGCGCGCGCACACGCCGTGCACGCCATCGCGGCCGTGCAGAGTGAATGGTCGATCTGGAGCCGGGATGTCGAGGATCACGTCATCCCTACGGCGGTGGACAGGGGAGTGGGCTTCGTGGCGTACTCGCCGCTCGGGCGAGGTTTCCTGACCGGGGCCGTCAGCGCGGATGCGCCGCCGGATCCGACCGACAGCCGCCGCAACTTCCCGCGGTTCGACGCGGAACGCCTCCGCTCGAACGAGGTGATCGTCGACGCAGTGCGTCGACGGGCAGCCGATGAAGGGGTGTCCCCCGCCCGGCTCGCGCTGGGCTGGCTGTACGACCGGGCAGAGAGGCTCGGCGTGGCGCTCACAGCGATCCCCGGGACGCGACGAGCGGACCGGGTCCGCGAGAACGTCTCCGCACTCGGACACCGCCCGTCCCCGCAGACGGTCGCTGAGCTCGATCGCCTCGCTTCGCTGGTCGAGGGTGATCGGGCGCGCGACCCGCTCACGATCTCGCAGGGCCGCGAGCGGATCGGTGACGAATGAGTCGCGTCCGTGATGCCGTGCACCGGTTCACCCCCGTCTTCGACGACGTGGGGAGGGATGCCGTCACGCGCGAACGCGACCGGCGACTCCCGCACGCCGAGGTTGCTGCGCTGCGCGAGGCGGGGTTCACGAGAGTGACGCTGCCCGAGGAGTTCGGAGGGGGCGGCGAAGCGCCTTCCGTGCTGTTCGAGCTCCTCGCCGAGTTGGCTCGCCGCGACCCGAACCTCGCTCAGTTGTTCCGCTCGCACTTCTCGTTCGTCGATCGCACGGTGCTCGCCCCGCCGTCATCGCAACGCACCCGCCGTCTCGAACTGATCTCGTCGGGAGCGATCGTCGGCAACGCCAGTCATGAACGGTCGACGGCGAAGGTGGGGACTCTCGCCACGACGCTCGCAGACTCGCCGGACGGTCTCGTGCTGGACGGCACGAAGTACTACAGCACCGGCACCCTGTTCGCAGACCTCGTGTCCGTCGCCGCCCAGGATGAAGACGGTGCTCTCGTGTCGGCGCTGGTCCCGACGAACGCGTCGGGCGTCGAGGTCATCGACGATTGGACGGGATTCGGCCAGCGCATGACCGGGAGCGGTACGACGATCTTCCGCGCCGTCGCCGTGGCGGAGGATGCCGTCTCGCGCCGGCTGCTCGGCGGACCCTCGCACGGCGGGGCATTCGTACAGTTGGTCCTGCTCGCGACGGTCGCGGGCATCGGTCGGGCGATCGTCGACGACGCCGTTCGGTTCGTGCAGACCCGCACCCGCACCTACAGCCACGGCTCGGCGCCGACGGCCCGCGAAGACCCGATCGTGCAGGAGACCGTCGGCAGGCTGTCCGCTCTCGCCTTCGCGGCCGACGCGGCGCTCGCCGCCGCCGCCGCGGGCGTGGACGCGTCGACCGAGGCTCAGCGGAACGGTGCGTCGGGAGAAGAGCTGCGTGCGATCATCGAGCCCGTCGAGGCATCCACCACTCGTGCCCAACTCGTCATCCTTCCGTCGGTCCTCGACGCCGCCACTCTTCTCTTCGAGGTGGGTGGGGCGAGCGCGGTCGACACGGGGCTCGCCCTCGACAGGCACTGGCGCAATGCCCGGACGATCGCGTCGCACAACCCCACCCCCTTCAAAGCCAGAGCCCTCGGCGATCTCCTCCTCAACGGCACCCCCGTCCCGGGATGGTGGAGCACCGGTGAGGCATGAGAGGCATGAGGCGAACCCGGAAAGGCATCGAATGACCGAGCCCAAGAAGCTCATCCTGAACCTGTTCGAGATGAACACGGTGAGCCACATCACGCACGGTCTCTGGTCATTGCCGGAGAACAACCGGCACCGCTTCAACGACATCTCGTACTGGCTCGAACTCGCTCAGATCCTCGAGCACGGTGGGTTCGACGGTGTGTTCCTGGCCGACGTGATCGGAGCGTACGACGTGTTCCGCGGCGGCCCCGAGACGGCGATCCGCGAGGGACTCCAGATCCCGTCGAACGACCCGCTTCTGGTCATCCCCGCCATGGCGGCGGTCACGGAGAGGCTCGGGTTCGGGGTGACGTTCTCGACGAGCTACGAGCCGCCGTTCGCCTTCGCACGCCGCATGTCCACCTTGGATCACCTCACCGGAGGGCGGGTCGGGTGGAACGTCGTCACCTCGTACCTCCCGAACGCCGCGCGCAATTTCGGTCTCGCCGACGAGATCCCGCACGACCGCCGCTACGCCATCGCCGACGAGTTCCTCGACGTCGTCTACAAGCTCTGGGAAGGGTCGTGGGATGACGACGCCGTCGTCGCCGACGCGGTCGGGAAGACGTACACCGACCCCTCGAAGGTCCGGTACATCGACCATGTCGGCGAGAACTTCCGTGTCGCCGGCCCGCACCTCAGTCAGCCGTCCCCGCAGCGGACCCCGGTTCTGTATCAGGCGACCGGGTCGCCGGCGGGCATCGCCTTCGCCGGTCGTCACGCCGAGCTCGTCTTCACCGGGGGGCGGTCGACAGCGGACTTCATCCAGAACGCCGAGCGGATGCGGGAGGCCGCCGCGCGTCACGGGCGCACGGCAGACGACCTCAAGTTCATCGTGCAGGCGGGCGTCGTCGTGGGGCGCACGGAAGCAGAAGCATCGGACAAGTGGCGCACCTATCGCGAGCAGACCAGCCTGGAAGGCATCCTCGCCCACGCCGGGTTCCCCTTCGATCCGACGGTGTTCCCGCGGGAGACCCTCGTTCGCGATGCCCTCGCGCAGGCCGGCGTCGCCGAGAAGGCGGTGCCGAGTGCGGGCCCCGACACGACGATCGGTCAGCTCATCGACGGGATCGCGGGCGGACGGGAAGGCCGGTTCTTCGTCGTCGGGACGCCGAAGGTGGTCGCCGATGAGATCGAGCGGTGGCTGGACGAGGACGGCGTCGACGGGATCAACCTGCGTCAGTACCACTCCTTCGACACGGCCCGCGACTTCGCCGAGCTCGTCGTCCCCGAGCTGCGCGCGCGCGGGCGTCTGCTCGAGGGCGGGCCGACCCTCCGGGAGCGCCTGTTCGGCCGGGGACCGCGACTGCCCGAGAATCACATCGCCGCGCGCTACCGCGGTGGAGCGAACTTGACCGTCCCGATGCCTCCCCTCTTCGGCTGAGAAGAGCGTCCGCACGCCTGGGCTGGCAGCGCGTGTGAATGAATATGACGAACCTCTACCTCGTGTTTCAGGTGTCCGTTCCGGGTCAGCGCCACCCCGGGACGATGGAGGGATGTCGCACCTGGTCACCGTCGAGGAACTCGGCACCGAGCTGTCCGTCGGTGCGCCCGTGCGCCTCCTGGATGTGCGGTGGCGGCTCAATGAGCCCGAAGGTCGTCCCGCGTACCTGGGCAGCCACATTCCGGGCGCCGTCTACGTGGACCTCGAGCGTGAGCTCTCGCGACTCGGGCACCCTGAGGAGGGACGCTACCCGCTGCCGGACAGGGCGCAGCTCGAGCAGACGGCCCGCCGCTGGGGGATCAGCGACGGTGACCGTGTCGTCGTGTATGACGACAACGACGGGGTGGCGGCGGCCCGTGCCTGGTGGCTTCTCCGTGGACACGGGGTGCACGTACGACTCCTGGACGGCGGCTTCCCCGCATGGCTGCACTCAGGGAATCGGCTCGCACGCGGCGACCACATCTCCACTTCGGGAGATGTGACCCTCAGCGCTTCATCCCTCCGTACCGTCTCGATCGGCGAGGTCGCGAGCGCCGTGCGCCCGGGCTTTCTCGTCGACGTGCGAGCGCCGCAGCAATATCGCGGTCAGGTCAGCGGCCTCGAGGCCGTCGCCGGGCACATTCCGGGAGCCATCAACATCCCCACGGTGACGCACATCGACTCACGCGGGCGTCTGCTGTCGCCCGACCGCATCCGCGAGACGTTGAGGTCCCACGGCCTCGAACCGAGCACCCCCGTGATCGTGTACTGCAACAACGGCATCGCGTCGGCGCACTCGGCGCTGGCGTTCGAGTCGGCGGGGTATCAGCCACAGCTCTATGCCGGCGGGTGGAGCCAGTGGAGCCGATCACCTGGGCGTCCGATCGCCATCGGACGCACTCCTGCCGACGTCATCGTGGCGGCGTGACGGCGGGGCTGGAGGCGGCCCACCGTAAGAGCGGGATGCTGACAGGGGGCCGCCTCGAGCTGATGCAGACTCGGTTCCTGCTCAGCGCGCGGGGGCGAGAAGGGCCTTCTCGGTACGGTCGACGATCCCAAGGAAGGTCTCGTCGTCGCCGTAGGCGCGGGCGAGGATCAGCCCGCCTTGGATGGCAGCGACGGCGTCGAGCGCACGGGTTGCTGACTCCTGGGGAGTGAGTCCCGTGAGGCGCAGAGTGCCGGCGAGGGCGTCGACCCAGCCGGAGAAGTAGGCCCTGACGGACGCGTGCTGAGGATCGGCCGCGGTGCGCAGGGGAACGAAGATCTTCTCCTCGAACCAGTCGCGGACCTGGTCCAGCACCGCGCGGGCCATGTCCGTCTTCCCTTCGGGGAAGAAGTGACGAGGCCGATGCGGAAGACCCATGGACCTTGTGGTGGATGCATGTCGAGGGGCGCCTCGCCGCAGACTGGTGTTCGCTGACTGGGTCGGTGAGTGGCCCCGCCCTCAGGCGAGTCGGCGATCACGTTGCGATCGCTGAGCTGTTCGACGAAATCCTCCGGCACGTGGAGCGTGACACCACGCGCGCATCGGTCCTGCGGGCCTCAGGCGCGGCCTGGCACCTTATGACGCGTCTCGCCGACCCTGCGGCGGAATCGGACGCCGCATCAGATCCGATCGAGCGGGCCGCAGAGCACCTCCGGCGTCATTACGGCGAAAAGGTGTCCGTCGTCGACCTCGCGGCGATCGCCGGACTCAGTGAGTCCTACTCCGCGGCGAGCTTCCGTCGCCGACTGGCCGGCAGCCCCTGAGGATCGACGCGTTCCCGCTCGGCCGGGCTCACGTGGTGGATCTGATCTCGTCCATCGACCGTTGTATGGCCACCGCAGCGGCACCGCGGGCCCACGCGCGAAACCCTGACTCGTCGACATGGATGTTCACCGTCGATGCTTGGGTGTCGCGCCCGGCTGCGATGGCTTCACGAATGATCGGTTCGGCGACGCGGAACAGACCGACCCCTTCCCCTGAGAGCACGACGTCGGCTTGCAGGCTGAGGTTGGTGGCGAGAGCTATCAGCCTCCCGAGGGCGGTGCCCGCTCCATCGACCACTGCGCGCGCCGCGGGATGACCGGCGTCTGCTAGCGAGAGCGTCTCCTCGTATCCGACTGGCCGTCCCACTGCTGCCGACACCTGAGCAGCGATGGACCCCGAGGACAGCATCGCTTGGGAGCAGCCACGGTGGCCATCGGTGCACACCGGGCCGTAGGGGTCGAGGGGGATGTGGCCGCCGGTGCCGGTCGTCGAATCCGGCGTCCGGACAACTTCTCCGCGTACGACCAGTCCGTATCCCACGCCGGCACCGATCGTGACGGTAACGAACCCGTCGAGGCCTCGACCCGCGCCGAACCAGCGCTCAGCCTCCGCGAGGGCGACAACGTCGTTCTCCACAACGACGGGAACGGCGAGCTCCCGTTCGAGAACCGCCTGCACGTCCACGTTGATCCAATCCAAGAACGGTGCGAACGTCGCCACTCCGTCCTGGACGACACCGCCGAGACTGACGCCGACGCCGCGCAGCTGGTCAGGTCCGAGGTCGCGAACCGCTTGGACGATGAGCTGAAGAACCTGGTCGGGAGAGGAGTCCGTGATCGTACGCTCATCGCTTGCGACCATCTCGGCCCGGATGTCCGTCTGGGCGACGACGACCTGATCACCGGTGATCTTGACGCCGACGAACGATCCGAGGCCGGGTGCGATATCGAGAGGTCTTGTCGGCCTCCCGACTGTGCCATCGGCGACCTCGTCGAGTTCGACGAGCAGGCCCCTCTCCAGCAGAGGCTTCGCCAAGCGGGTCAGGCTGGCGGGCGATAGCCCCAGCCTTGATGTGAGGTCGCGACGTGAGACGGGGCCGTGGATCAACACGGCTCGCGCGACCGCTGCTTCGCTTTCGCTCATCAACCCTCCACCTTTGATTTCATCCTGGCATGAAAAGCGCCTCGAAGCGCCGATGGCCGGAGTATTGCGCCCTCTTGACCAGTGAGTTGTTTCCGTTGTAGAAATAACCCGTGCTTCACCTCGACGACGCTGTCCCCGACCTGACCGACGCTCCGGTGCCCATGCCGTGGGTTCATGACGCCCTGCACCTCCGTCGCGGCGGAACCAGCATCGTCCTCGATCTCGCAGACGACAACGTCGCGATCGCTCACTGGGGTCAAGATCTCGGGGATGCCCCTCACGAGACCATCCGAGCCCTCGCCAAAGCGTCGCGGCTCCAGCGCGTGTCAGGCGGGCTCGATACGACCAGTCGACTTGGCGTGGTGACCACCGCGGGGGATGGGTGGGCTGGAACCCCCGCGCTCGAAGGTCACCGCGATGGCAGCTCGGTCGGCGTCCGTCTCTCTCTGACCAAGGTGATGTCGACGGCAACCTCGGTCGAGATGCTCTTCACGGATGGAGAGATGAAGGTGTCGGCGCGGTACGAGCTGCAGGTGACGGGGTCTGGTCTCGTGCGGGCCCGCACGACGCTGCGGAACGACGGTGAGGGTGTGTACGCGGTACAGGCTTTGCACACGACTCTTCCGTTGCCGTGGGAGGCGACGGAGATCCTCGACACGACGGGTCGTCACTTGCGGGAGCGGTCGGCGCAGCGTCATGAGTTGACGTTCGGGACGCATCTGCGGGAGTCGCGGCGGGGTCGGCCGGGGGCGGACGCCACCTTGCTGCTGGCCGCGGGCGTCCCGGGGTTCGGTTTCGAACGGGGCCGTGTGCACGGGGTGCACCTGGCGTGGAGCGGCAACTCGCGGATCTTCGCGGAGCGGGTCCCGACGGGCGAGTCGTTCCTCGGTGCCGGTGAGCTGTATCTGCCGGGGGAGATCCGTCTGGCGCCGGGTGAGGAGATCGCCACCCCGGAGCTGCTCGGGTCGTGGGGCGACGGGCTCGACCAGCTCGCGGCGCGCTTCCACGACGAGTGGCGTTCGCGGCCGCAGCATCCGACCCGCCCTCGGCCGATCACGCTCAACACGTGGGAGGCGGTGTACTTCGACCACCGGCTGCCGAAGCTGATCGCCCTCGCCGACGCGGCGGCGGAGCTGGGTGTGGAGCGGTACGTGCTCGACGACGGCTGGTTCCGGCACCGCCGCGACGACACCGCGGGGCTCGGCGACTGGTACGTGGACGAGACGGTGTGGCCGAACGGTCTGCACCCGATCGCCGACCACGTGGTCGCGAAGGGGATGGAGTTCGGCCTGTGGTTCGAACCCGAGATGGTCAACCCCGACAGCGACCTCGCCCGGGCGCACCCCGACTGGATCCTCCGCGGCCGCACCGACCTGCCCCCGTCCGCCCGGCAGCAGCAGGTCCTGAACCTCGCGCACCCCGACGCGTACGCCTACATCCTGGGCGTCATCTCCGACATCCTCGCCGCGTACCCGATCACGTACGTGAAATGGGATCACAACCGCGACCTCGTCGACGCCGCCGCCGGTCCCGGCGGCGCGGCGCTCGTGCACGCCCAGACCCTCGCCGTGTACCGCCTGATCGACGAACTCAAAGCCGCACACCCCGGACTCGAGATCGAGAGCTGCGCCTCCGGCGGCGCCCGCGTGGACCTCGGCATCCTCGACCGCACCGACCGGATCTGGACCAGCGACTGCCTCGACCCGATCGAACGCCTCGAGAACCAGCGGTACACCGCCCTCGTCGTGCCGCCCGAGATGATGGGCATGCACCTGACCACGCCGCACGTGCACTCCACCGGCCGCACCGTCTCCCTCACCCTCAGCGGAGCCGTCGCCCTGTTCGGTCACTTCGGCATCGAATGGGACGTCACGACCCTCACCGAGACGGATGCCGCGGCCGTCGGCGCGTGGGTCGCCCTCGCGAAGCGGGTCCGCCCCCTTGTCGCGACCGGCCGCCTCGTCAACGCGGACGTCGCCGACCCCGGACTCGATGTCCGCGGCGTCGTCGCCGAAGACCAAGCATCCGCCTTCTTCACCATCACCCAGACGCAGACGCTCATCTCCTCGCCGGCGGGGCGCGTGCGGTTCCCGGGACTCGACCCCGACCGCACCTACCGGATCGAGATCGTCACCCCCGGCGGGATCGTGCAGACCCCCGCGCAGTCACCGCTCGAATGGGCGCACCACGACACCGTGCTGACGGGGCGTCAGCTCGCCGT
Source organism: Microbacterium sp. ARD31 (assembly GCF_031844425.1). NCBI lineage: Bacteria > Bacillati > Actinomycetota > Actinomycetes > Micrococcales > Microbacteriaceae > Microbacterium > Microbacterium sp. ARD31. Next base: position 168,116 of record NZ_JAUZVE010000006.1, on the reverse strand, counting down.
CGTCGGTCTGCGACCGCCGGTGCAGAACCCGCAGCAGTCCACCGTCATCGAGATCACTGCCGCCTGAGCGGCAGCAGACGCGCAAGGAGGCGCACATCATGAGATCCAGGTCCATCCGTACCGCCATCGCCGGCACCCTGATCGCCGGGCTCACCCTCGGCGTGGGCGGCTGCGCAAGCAACAACGCAGGCGGTGTCACGACCCTCGACTTCTTCCAGTTCAAGGGTGAAGCGCTCGAGGACTTCAATGAGATGATCGCGGCGTTCGAGGCGGAGAACCCAGACATCAAGGTGGTGCAGAACCAGGTCGGCGATTCGGAGACTCTCATCCGCACCCTGCTGGTGAAGGACCGTACGCCTGACGTCATCACCCTGAACGGGAACGGCAACTTCGGCAAGCTCGCCGAAGCCGGCGTCTTCTACGACTTCTCGGACGAGCCGGTTCTGCAGACGATCAGCCCCAGCGTCCAGGACATCCTGGCCGACCTCGGCAACTACGGCGACGAGGTGAACAGCCTCGGCTATGTGAACAACGCCAACGGCATCATCTACAACCAAGACATCTTCGACGCCGAGGGCCTTGAGATCCCGGAGACGTGGGATGAGCTGATCGCTCTCTGCGAGACGCTCGAAGAGCGGGGGATCACCCCGTTCGCGACCTCCCTCGCCGAGAACTGGACGCCGATGCCCTCGTGGAATGGGATCGGCGCCTACTACGCGCAGGACGGGTTCTTCGACGAGATGCGCGCCGAGGGAGACACGGTCGGTCCGGACTCCCCAGTGTCGTTCGAGAAAGATTTCCCCGAGGCGATGGAGCGTCAGTCGGAGCTGTTCCAGTACTCCCAGGACGGCTACCGCGGTGCGTCCTACGACGACAGCACATCCCTGTTCGCCCAGGGCGGCGCAGCCATGATGCTGCAGGGCATCTGGGCACTGAGCCCAGTGAAGGCCGTCAACCCCGACATCAACGCCGGCATATTCCCCTACCCCGTTCCCGAGAACCCTGACGACCGCGTGCTGGTGTCCGGGGTAGACGTCGCCGTGACCATGGCCCGCAACACCCCGCACAAGGAAGAAGCGCTGCGCTTCATCGACTTCATGTTCCGCCCGGACGTGATCGAGAAGTTCGCCGCTGCGCAGACGATGGTTCCCTCTGTCGAGGGTGCGCAGCTCAGCGACGACCCGGCCCTGCAGTCCATCGCGCCGTACTTCGACGCGGGCAAGATCACCGGGTTCATCGACCACCAGGTGCCGACCGCCATCCCCCTGACGGGGGTTGTGCAGCAGTACCTCTACGACGACGACCTGAAGGGCGCCCTCGGCACCCTCGACAACGAGTGGCGCAAGGTCGCCGCTCGCACGATCACCACGAATGAGGAGGACTGAGATGGCCACCGTCACCGCCGACGGCACGCGCCGTGCCGAGCGGGTGGGCTCCGCACAGCCGGCAGAACGCCGTCGCTCGAAGCTCGCGCCCCGCGCGTACTACTGGTTCGTCTGGCCGGCGGTCATCGCCTTCGCCGGCTTCCACACCCTGCCCGTCATCATCGGCATCTTCTTCAGCTTCACGAACTACGCGGGCTACGGCGCCTGGGACTTCGTGGGCTTCGCGAACTACATCAACATCTTCCGCGATGACCGCGTGCTCCAGGCGTACGGCTTCTCGTTCCTGTTCGCGATCGTCGCGACCGTCTTCACGAACGCGATCTCCCTCGCGATCGCGATGGGGCTGAACGCGAAGATCCGGGCCAGGAACTTCTGGCGCGGCGTCTATTTCGTGCCGTACATCCTCGCCGTGCTGGTCGTCGGGTACGTCTTCCAGTTCCTGTTCTCGAACTCGCTGCCGAAGATCCTCTCCGGCATCCCCCTGTTCCGAGACAACATCCTCACCAACCCCGACTGGGCGTGGACGGCGGTCGTCGTGCTGGCGGTCTGGCAGGCCTGCGCGTTCTCGATCATCATCTACCTCGCCGGGCTCCAGACCATCCCCGCCGACATCTACGAAGCGGCATCCATCGACGGGGCGACCCCCGCTCGCCAGTTCCGCTCCATCACCTTCCCGCTCATCAGCGCGTTCTTCACGATCAACGTGGTGCTGAGCCTGAAGGGCTTCCTGCAAGTGTTCGACCCGATCATCGCTCTCACCAACGGCGGGCCGGGTACCTCCACCGAGTCGGTCACGATGCTGATCTTCCGCGGAGGCTTCTCCGGCGGCGAGTTCGCCTACCAGACAGCCAACGCGGTGATCTTCTTCATCGTCATCACGATCGTCTCCCTCCTCCAGTTCCGGGTCCTTCAGCGCAGAGAGGCCGACTTCTGATGTCCAGCTCCGTCACCACACCCATCGAGGCCAACGAGGCCACCACCGCCGTCGTCCTCCCCCGGAAGCGTCGCTTCTCCGGCGGCGACCCGTCCGATACACGTCGCACGAACTGGTGGGCGACCGCGCTCATCGCCGTCTGCTCCCTCACGGTGTTGATCCCGCTGTACCTTGCGATCGCCGTCGCACTGAAGACACCGGCGCAGCTCGCAGCAGGCACAGGGTTCGAGCTGCCGTGGCCGATCAACTGGGAGAACTTCGCCGTCGCCTGGGAGCGGACCGCGTTCCCTCAGGCGCTGATGAACACCGCGATCATCACGGTCGGATCGGTCGTGTTCACGCTCCTGACCAGCTCGCTCGTCGCGTACGCCCTGGCCAGAAACCTGCACCGGCCGTTTTTCAAGGGCGTCTTCTTCTACCTGCTCGCCGCCCTGTTCATCCCGTTCCCGATCATCATGCTCCCCCTGGTGAAGCAGACATCGGTCCTCGGGCTGGACAACCCCGCAGGCATGATCCTGCTGTACACGATCTACGGCCTGAGCCTGAACATCTTCATCTACACCGCCTTCATCCGCTCGATCCCGATCGAGCTCGAAGAAGCGGCAAGGATGGACGGCGCATCGACGTGGCGCGTGTTCCGGCAGATTGTGTTCCCGCTGCTCATGCCGATGAACGCTACGGTCGGCATCCTCACCTGCGTATGGGCGTGGAACGACTTCATCATGCCGCTCGTCGTGTTGACCTCGCCGTCGGACCGGACGCTGTCGCTCGCACAGTACGTCTTCCAGGGGCAGTACAACACCGACTACACCGTCGCCTTCGCCTCCTACCTGATGGCGATGGCGCCCCTGTTGATCGTGTACATCTTCTCCCAGCGTTGGGTCATCTCCGGCGTCATGCGCGGGTCGATCAAGTAGTCAAGAACGCGGATGGCGCCCGGTGCGAGCTGCATCGGGCGCCGACCCGTTGGCGCCATGATTCGCTGAGACGACGCGTCGCCGCATTCCAGGACCTCGTAGGCGGTGTCGCGGTCAGACGGCGTCGGTGCTAATCAGCCGTTTCGAGACGAATCGTTCTCGGGGCGGTCAAAGTAAGTAGCGAGCACCTAATGGCACGTAGGTGGCACGAAATGTATCCCGAAGCGGGTGGCGCTGCCGAAGATTGTGACGTCAAAAAGCCGTCTGGTCAGGCATAAGTTTCGTGGATGTGACTTCCCACGCAAGGTTGGCACCTTCAGGCACCCTTCTCATCTTCCTGGCACTGACCGCGTGGTGAGGTTCGACCTTTAGGTAAGTCGTTGATTCTCAATCTTCCTGGCACTAGACGGACTGTAAACCAAAGAGCCGTAGGCATCTCCGTGATGCCAACATCGCTCTGAAGCTGGAGTCCGAAGCCCCGGGATACCCTCTCGGCTTGCGGCGAGGGTTCATCACGCTTCTGTGGCGGGGACGGGGCGCTGCACAGGTGTGCATTTCGCTCGATGGCAGCATTTGCCACCGTAGATTGGCGGTCGCGCAGCGGGAATGAGCCCGCTGCTCAGGAAGGATCCGATGGCGGGTCCGCGTGTGAAGGAGCACTCCTCGATGAGGCGACAAACTTTCCGGCGTAACGGCTTTTGGCTGGTTATCTCTTTGGTTCTGATGCTGGTATCCAGCATTGGTGCCTCGCTCGTGCAGACCGTCGGCGGTAGCGTCGCCGTCGAGGACATGCGCTGGGAGGCTGCATCGGGCCGCGAGATGAGCGCCCTGTTGTTCAAGCCGGCCTCCGTCTCGGCCGAGAATCCGCGCCCGGCGATTGTGGTCAGCCACGGCTGGTGGAACAACCGGGAGATGCAGGACGCCAATTACGTCGAGCTCGCCCGGCGCGGGTACGTCGTGCTGTCGATCGACATGTACGGGCACGGCAACTCCGACCCACTTCCCGCCGGCCAGGAGGCCGTCGGTGGCACCGGCATGTACGACGCCGTGAAGCTCATCGCGGACCTGCCCTACGTCGACCCGAGCCGGATCGGCGTGACCGGTCACTCGAATGGGGCGCGTGCGGCGAACTTCTCGGTCGCCCTCGACAATGAAGCCGAGACGCCCCTCATCGCCTCGGTTCTGCTCGTGGACAACGACCCCGTCTACGTCGACGACGCGGGCGCGTTCACGAACATCTACGGCAGCCGCGACACCGGCGTCATCCAGGCGCAGTACGACGAGTTCTTCTTCCGCAGCTACGACGCCGAAGGCAACGCACTGACCCCGCCGCGCGAGTACCTCTCCACCCCCAACGCGCAGTCGTTCCTGCACTTCGGGCAGGACCCGGCCGAGGCGACAGATGTGCGCGAGGCAGGCCAGGTTTACACCCAGGCCGTCGACGGGACCGAGGCGATGCGCGTCATCTGGTCGCTGCCGCAGACGCACCCGTGGTCGACGATCTCGAGCACGGCGGTGGGGCACCTGGTCGACTTCTTCGACGAGTCCCTCGGCGCACCCAACTCGCTGCCGGCGGGCGACCAGAACTGGCAGTTCAAGGAAGTCCTCACGACCTTCGGTCTCATCGGCTTCGGCATCTTCCTCGTCGCGTTCACGCGTGCGCTGCTGGCGACCCGGGCCTTCGCGGGACTGCGCGTCTCCGAGCCGATCGCGGCAGTGGCGACCACGCGCCGCGGGCTGGTCTGGTTCTGGGGAGGGCTGGTCGTCACGACGGTTTTCTCAATTCTCAGCTACGTGCTCCTCAGCCAGGCGGAGTGGGCCGGCGCGATCGCCTTCGGTTCGGTGAACCTCATCGCCCCCGGTGTCCCGTGGTTCATCGGCATCTGGGCTGCGATCAACGGTGTCGCCGGCCTGGCGATCATGGTCGTCTCATACCTGCTGTTCGGGCGACGCAGCGGTCAGGACCTCCGGGCCGTAGGCGTCTTTCCGGGCTGGCGACGCTTCGGGCTCGGAGTGGCGCTCGCGCTGACGACGACCGTCGCCGCGTTCGGCATCGTCTTCGTGCTGGACTACTTCTTCAAGACCGACTTCCGGTTCTGGGTGCTCGCCGTGAAGGCTTTCAACCCCGAGATGATCGGGTACTCCCTGATCGTCCTGCCGCTGTTCCTCCTGTACTTCGTGGCGAACTCGGTGGCGATCAACTCGTTCAACCGATTCACGCTCCGGGGACGGGAATGGATGAACACGGCCCTGCTGGCGCTGTTCAACTCGCTCGGACCGATCGTGCTCGTCGTAGCGCAGTACGCGACGTTCTTCATCACCGGTGAGACGATCGACGGCTTCGGCGGCATCTTCAGCATCTGGTTGTTCCCGGTCATCGTCATCCTGGCTGTCGCTGCGGTCATCAGCCGAAAGATCTACCGGGAGACGAACAACCCGTACATCGCCGGGTTCCTCAATGCCGCGGTCGTCACGGTCATCAGTGTCACGAACTCGCTCGTGATCGCATACTGAGGTCAGTGTGGGTCGGCCCGCGGAGGCGGGCCGACCCACGCAACGGCCTAGCGCAGTGATGCGTCGCGCCGGAGAACCTCGGTCTCGGTTTCAGGCTGCTCTTCCGCGCGAACTTCTTTCGATAGCCGTGGATTCGCAATTCGACGCAGCGGCCTGTGCGGTCGGCAGCGTGGGTCATGCTCACACAGAGGACAGCGTTGGTGCGTCGGGGGGTCAGAAAGACTTCCGGAAGTTCTTTGACACTGTCGATCACGACTTCTTGTTGAGCACCCTGGACCGCATCGGAGTCAACCGAACGCCGCTTGAGCAGTACGTCATTGAACGGTTCTGGGAGGCCCCGAGCCGTCCTTGACGGTCGGAGCTAAGCCGTCGCCATCAACTAAACGAACTTGTGGCATCCCACAGGGCACTTCGCTCAGTCTCTTCTTGGCCAATCTTGCTGCGTCTGACCTTGACAGGAGTCTTGAGCGGCTAGGTGTACTGACCGGGGACGTTGATTGATCAGCGCGTGGGTGGCAGGACTCGGTCAAGTGCACTGGCGTCTCCCTCGACGCGAACACCATTTGCGACGGCAAGAGCTAGGGGCATGGCTCCCTGCAGCAGCGCGACCAGGACAGGTCCTGGACCCGTGACGCTGGCGCTGGGGCTCGCGTCGAGCTTGCAGGGCTGGACTGCCACGACTCCCCTCGCTGCGGTGAGGTCGAAGCCGTCATCGAGGGTGCCGAAGCGGATGACGACGGCCGGCTCGGTCGGCCGGTGGTCCTGGAGCAGGAAGCGCGCTGGCTGGCTGAGCCAGTGCATCTGGAAGATCGCGTCGCGCGGCGCGTCTGGAACCGTGGGCGCGCCCCACTTCAAGAGCTCACGCAACACTCCGTCCAGGGCCGTGCCACGGTCGGTGAGCCGGTATGTCGGGACGCCCGTCGCTCCGGGGGATGACTCGCGGGTGACGACCCCATTCGCCTCGAGGTCGCGCAAGCGCTGGGTGAGCAGGTTTGTCGCGATGCCGGGCAGGCCGCGTTGCACTTCCCCGAACCGCGACGGCCCCTGGATCAGGAGCTCGCGCACGATCAGAAGAGTCCAGCGGTCGCCGACCACGTCTAGGGCGCGGGCGATCGAGCACAGCTGTCCGTAGGACTTCACCCAACACTCCTTGACTTTCTCAAGTTCCTGCTTGAAAGTTTCAAGCATCATTCTCACACCAAGGAGAGCCATGCCCGCCACCCTGTCCTCCACTGCCCCGCAGGTCCTCAAGGACTACTACCGGATCCTCGAGTCCGGCTCCGACAACTACGGGGACGGGGCCGCCCTGCGGCCCCTGCTCGGCGACCATCTCGACTTCACCGGGCCCCTCGCCGGCCACCGCCCCGATGCCGCTGAGGGCTTCCTGCGAGGCGTCTCAGGCTTCATCGCGACGGTCAAGCAGATCGAGATCATCCACGACGTGACCGGCCCCACCGGCTCGGCCGTGCTGTACACGGCGACCATGCCCGGCGGCCCCATGACCTTTGCCGAGTTCTTCACCCTCGACGGCGACCTCATCACGTCCCTGAACCTGGACTACAACGGCCCCGAGTACATCGAGAAGGGCGGCCGATGACGGCCCAGCGGAGCCTCGTTGAACGCGTTCGCCACGCACTGCGGGACAGTAGCCCCCGCGAGGTACCGATGTTCGGGGGCGTGTCCTTCATGGTGGAGGGCCGCATGGTCGTCGCCGCGCGCCGCGAAGGGGCGCTCCTGCTGCGCATCGACCCCAGCACGGCCGCGGAACTGCTCGCCCGCCCGGGCGCCCGCCCCGCGCTCATGGGGACAGACCGACCCATGGGTGACGGCTGGATCAGCGTCGAGCCGGCCGCGCTCGAAGGGACCGGACTCGACAGCTGGCTCGCGCCCGCGCTGTCCTTCCACGCAGCGCAGGGCACCAAGTAGAACGTCGCCCACGGTGGCCGGTCGCTGACGCAGCCGGCCACCGACCCATGTCAGGAGGAGTTTTGAGCCACCCCAACGCCGCACTGACCCCGCGCTATCGCCTGAAAGTCGCTCGCCTCGTCGTCGAGGACGGGTGGCCTATCAGCGAGATCGCCGCCCGGTTCCAGGTCTCCTGGCCGACCGTGAAGCGGTGGGTCGACCGCTACCTCGCCGGCGAGCCGATGCAGGATCGTTCGTCGCGCCCGAGGACGTCGCCCAAGAAGACGTCGAAGTCGGTGACAAAGCGCTGCGTCAGCCTGCGAATGCGGTTGCGGGAAGGGCCAGTTCAGCTCGCCGCCCGGCTCGGCATCGCCCCGTCGACAGTCCACCGCATCCTCACGACGGCCCGCCTCAACCGGCTGTCGCACGTCGACCGGGCCACCGGTGAGCCGATCCGCCGGTACGAGCACCCCCACCCCGGGTCCTTGGTGCACGTGGACGTGAAGAAGCTCGGGAACATCCCCGACGGCGGCGGGTGGCGCTTTGTCGGCCGGCCGCAGGGAGAACGGAACCGCGCGGCGACCCCTGGGAAACCAAAGAGCAAGTGGCACAACCCGAAGCCCGGGTACGCGTTCGTGCACACCGTCATCGACGACTACTCCCGCGTCGCATACACCGAGGTCCACGACGACGAAACCGCCGCCACAGCAGTTGCCGTCCTGCACCGCGCCGTGGAGTGGTACGCGGACCGCGGCGTCACCATCGAACGTGTCCTGTCGGACAACGGCGGCGCGTACCGGTCGCACCTGTGGAGCGACACCTGCGAAGCCCTGTCGATCACTCCGAAGCGGACACGTCCGTACCGGCCGCAGACCAACGGGAAGGTGGAGCGCTTCCATCGCACCTTGGCCGACGGGTGGGCCTACGCCCGCTGCTACACCAGCGAGCAAGAACGACGCGACGCCCTGGGTGCTTGGCTGCATCAGTACAACCACCACAGGCCCCACACCGCGTGCGGCAACCAGCCGCCCTTCTCACGATTGATCAACGTGTCCGGTCAGTACATCTGTGCATCTGCGAGACGTCGATCGAGTTGAAGCCGGCAGTGCGCGGCATGACCGACATCGTGAAGCCCGCGAGGAGGCGACCGCCGGGCGAGAGCGGGCCGAGGGTTCCTGGGTTGTCCCACTCGAGCGCGGTGAGCGAGACGGCGCCGAACACCAGCAGGACAGCGGAGCCGACGACCACCGTCATCGTGTTGAGGGTCCATCGACGTGGGAAGAGGATGCGGCGACGCAGCTCCATGATGACGGGGAATCCGAGACCGCCCAGGATGATGGCCACGCAGATGGGGAGGCAGATCCAGGGGTCGGATGCGAAGGACATCAGGTTGTCGCTGAAGAGGGCGAAGCCGGCGTTGTTGAAGCTCGAGACAGCGTGGAACACGCCCAGCCAGACCGCGTGCGCTCCGTCTTCGCCTTAGCCCAGCCAGAATCGCACCGCGAGCGCGGTCGCCACGACGGTCTGGGTGGTCAATGTGATGAGGGCGACGCCGGTCAGGACCCTGCGGACGTCGCCGACGGCGACCGTGTGCGTCTCGCTCACCGCGGTCAGGCGCGTGCGCAGTCCGAGTCGGCGCGCGACGAGCAGGCCGAGCAGCGTCGCGAGCGACATCACGCCGAACCCGCCGATCTGGATGAGGACGAGGATGACGACCTGACCGAACGGCGACCAGAACACCGGGGTGTCCACCACGATGTGCCCGGTGACGCAGAGGGCGCTGGTCGCGGTGAACAGGGCTTCGATGAACGTCGCGGATCTGCCGTGGACGGCGATGGGGAGACTGAGGAGAAGCGTGCCGAGGGTGAGCGCGCCCCCGAAGGCCAGGGCGATGACCCGGCCCGGGGTGAGCCGCGGCTGCCGAGGGAGTCTGCGCGCGGGGACGCCGTCGAGCCGGGTCGGTCCTCGACGTGCGCTCACGTCGTTACGATCTCACACCGCGGGCCTATCGCTACGACAGCGCGGCCCGCGCCGCGCGTCGATCGGATCGGCTGAGCACCGCCGCGGCTCGGTCCACGGCGTCCTCGGTCGCCCGGCGGAAGGCGGCGGCTTCATCGGGCGCCGTGTCGCGGAGCGCCTGCAGGCACTTCTGCAGGCGGATGTGCACTTCGACGAACCCGGCACCGTCGCGGGCGAGGGGGCGGAAGGCATCCGTCACCAGTTCGTGGATGCTCGGCCGAGCGATCCACACGTGGGGGTACTCGACGTCACCAGACGGCTCGCGTGACCGGAGCGCCGCCGTGAACACGCGTTGCAGGGCGGCGATGACCTCGATGGCGGTGCCCGGGTCGTTCGTCGACGGTGACAGGGCGCGGCTGCCGATCTCGGCTAGGGCGATAACGCCGAGGCGCGGGTCCTGCTCGTAATCCCGGTGGCGCCCCAGGATGAACGCGCCCCGAACACCGCGGTCCACGTCGTCGGTGACGCTCCCTCGGACGTGCACGAGCGGATGCCGTCGATCGGCGATTGTGCCGGGGATCGCGGTGACGTAGATCTCGCAGCGGTGCTTCTCGGCCAGGGCGTCGAGGGCCGCGACGTCCACGTTGAGGACGTACTCGCCCTCGAGCGCGGTGACGGCGGTGGCGTCAGCGGGCACTCCCCTGAGCTCACGGGCGCCGTAGGTCGGATGCTTCGCGAAGGCGACGAGCGTGCGCGTCGCGGCATCCTCGACCCGGTCGATGACGTCGGCCATGCGTCCGAACCGGGCGAGATGGTCGATCCAGCGCAGGAGTGTGACCACGATCATCGCGATGATGACGAGGGTGCCAAAGAAGAGGATCGTGCGTCCCTGCTCCGTGTAGTACCCCGTCGACAGGGCGATGATGCCGACGAGCGCGAAGACGAACGCGCCCACGAAGGTCGACAGCGCGTTCTGCGACGTCGGGTCGGCGATGAGGAGCTTCGTCGACCGGGGTGTGGCGATCGTCGTGGCCGACGAGTACGCCGTCACCATCGCCGTGATCGAGAACGTGGTCGCCGTCAGCATCGCCGTCGCGATGATCTGCAGCAGCGAGTCGACGGAGTTCTGCCCGAGCTCGACGCGCAGCTCGAACGGGATGACGGACCCGATCACACCTGCGGCGAGGGCGAAGAGAATCGCGACGAGCGTGAAGGTCACGGCTCGGGCCCCCACGGCACGCGTGATCCGCCGGAGCATCGCCAGAGGGCGGGAGGACGACGTCGTCATGATCACAGTCAACCGCCTTTCAGTAGTCCGCGGCGCTGTCGTGCACTCCGTCGCGGCCGAAGCGACGCACGTGCACGTGACGGGTCAGTCGGATCGCGAGGCGGATCAGCAGTTGAATACTGCCGAGCAGGAAGAGCCAGGTTCCCGCCGTCGTGGTGTCCTCGGAGAAGAAGAGGATGCTGCCGACGACGAACCAGAGCGCCACCATGACGTCGTTCACGATGCTGACGACTTCGTACACGTGCCGCACGACGATCTCGTCCCGACCCACGGGGAGCTCGAGCGTGCGGCCGTCGTTCGACTGCGGGGAAGGCATCGTGCCATGCAATCACAGGGGAACGCCTGAAGACGACCGAGTCAGTATGGAGGGGCTGACGGGAATCGAACCCGCGCTGTCTGCTTGGGAAGCAGAAGTTCTGCCATTGAACTACAGCCCCGTGCGCCCGGAGGCACCCGGCAAGCCTAGCAAGACCGGGAGCCGTTCGACCGAACGCAGACCGGAAGTGCCGGTCAGTCCGTGGCGGCGGGCGGCTGTCCCGGGCCCTGCGGCGGCTGTCCGGGGTGCGGCGGCTGCCCGGGGTGCGGCGGCTGGCCGCCCGGGTATCCGCCGCCGGGGTAGGGCGGCCCAGGGCGCGGCGCGAAGACCATGCCGCTCTCCTGCATCGCGCGCAGCATCCCGTTCTTCACCGCCGTCCGCTGGATGAGGTAGCCCACCCAGATCATGAGGGCGATGAAACCCAGGTAGAGCACGATCATGAGGATCACGAAACCGGCGCCGAGCCCTGCGTACTGTCCGTAGCTGTCCATGCCCGCACCCTATCGGCGGGTGCGACATCAGTCACGCACGGCGAGCGAGCACACCACGACGAGCACGCCGAGCCCCGCGACGAGGCCCGCCAGGGCGAGCCACCCGCCCGCCATCCACGCGGCGGCGCCCACCGTGCCGATGACGCTCGAGCCCACGTAGTACGCGACGCTGTACAGCGCGACCGCGTGCTGCCGCCCCGACCCGCCCGCCCGCGCCGTCGCTGCGTTGGCGGTCGCGTGCGCGAGGAACATCCCCGCCGTGATGAGCAGGATGCCGGCGACGATCACCGCCACGCCCGATGCGATCGTCACGGCGGCGCCGACGGTCATCAGGGCGCCGCCGGCGACCAGCGGCATCCGCGTTCCCCATCGGTGGACGAGCGCGCCCGACAGGCGCGAGGTCACGGTGCCCGACAGGTACGTCAGGAACACCAGCGACACCGCCGTCGCGCTCAGGAAGTACGGCGCTGCCTCGAGGCGGAACCCGATCGCGTTGAACACGGCGACCATCGCGCCCACCACCATCGCCCCGATCGCGTACAGCGGCAGGGCCCGCACGTTGACCGCCTGGCGCCTGAGCGTCCGCAGACTGCTGCGCAACGGCACGACCCGGTGCGTCGCGGTCGCCGGCAGCAGCACGGCGAACAGCACCGTGAGCGCCGCCGCCAGCACCCCCATCAGCTCGAGCGACAGCCGCCACCCGACGAGCTCGCCCACCGGCGCCGCGACCAGCCGGCCCGCCAACCCGCCCACGCTCGTCGCCGCCACGTAGGCGCCCGCGGCGACGCCGGTGCGATGCGGACCGGCCGCCTCGTGCAGGTAGGCGACCGCCAGGGCCGGGATGCCGCCGAGCGCCGCCCCGAGCAGGAACCGCCCCGCGAGCAGCCCGGCGAACCCGGGCAGCAGGGGCGACGCGACCGCGATGACCGCGGCGGCCGCCGCTGCGACCTGCAGCATCCGTCGGCGTCCGAAGCGGTCGGCGGCCAGCGCCCACGGCAGGATCGCGAGGGCGAGGCCGAGCGTGGCCGACGACACGACCCACGAGGCGTCGGCGGCGGTCAGGCCGTAGGTCTCGGCGATGCCGGTCAGCAGCCCTTGCGGGGCGTACAGCACGCCGAAGGTCGCGATCCCCGTCGTCCACATCGCCGCACCGAGCCGACGGGGAGCGGCGGTCACGGTGGGGATGTCGAGAGTCGTCACCCACCCCACGGTAGGCATACTTCTCATCCGGATCCAATACCGGTTCTCGACGAGCGATACCATCGGCGCATGAGTCGCCTCGCCGCGCTGCTGCCGCACCTGCCCCTGCTCGACGCGCTCGGCCGCGACGAGCACGTCACCCGTGCGGCGCAGGCGCTCGGCGTCCCGCAGCCGAGCGTCAGCCGCGCGCTCCGTCACCTCGAGGCTGAGCTCGGCGTCGCACTCGTCGCCCCCGAGGGCCGCGGCATCCGTCTCACCCCCGCGGCGAAGCGGATGCTGCCTGGCGTCCGCGTCGCCCTCCGCGCCGCGCAGGACGCCATCGACTCGCTCGACGAGGCGCGCGCGACCGTCTCGCTCGCCTTCCAGAACTCGCTCGGCGAGAATCTGGTGCCCCGCCTCGTCCGGCGCCTGCGCGAGGAGCGCCCCGACATCCAGATCCGGCTCTGGCAGGGCGCGCGCGACGCATGCCTCGCGGAGCTCGCCTCGGGGCGCACCGACCTCGCGATCGTCTCGGGGGCAGCCGCGGCGGGCGAGGCATCCGTCCACCTGTACGACGAGCCGCTCGTCGCCGTCGTGCCCGCCGGGCACCGCCTCGCGACCGCCCGCCGGGTCACGCTCGCCGACGTCGTCGCCGAGACCCACGTGACCCTCAAACCGGGCTACGGCCTGCGCCGCACCCTTGAGCAGCTGGTCGCCGCCGAAGACGCCGAGCTGCGCATCGCCTTCGAGGGCGACGACCTGCGCACCCTCCACGGCCTCGTCGCGGCGGGCCTCGGCATCGCCGTCGGACCTGAAGTGCCGCATCCGCTCGATGGCTGCGTGCAGCGGCCCATCGACGATCCCCGTGCGGTGCGCGACATGGGCGCCGTCTTCCACCCCGGCACCCGACCGCCCGCCGTCGACGACGTGCTGCAGGTGCTCATCGACGTCGCCCGCGGCTGACCCGCCCGGCCGCGGCGGCAGAATCGAGACGGACGGATGCGACGGAGGCTGCAGTGCGCGCGATGATCATGGACCGGATCGCCGGTCCCCTCACCGTCACCGAGGTGCCCGACCCGGTCGCCCCCGACGGCGGCGCGGTCATCGAGGTGCACGCCACGGGGCTGTGCCGCAGTGACTGGCACGCGTGGGTCGGGCACGACGACATCGCCCTGCCGCACGTCCCGGGCCACGAGCTCGCCGGCGTCGTGGCGGCGGTGGGGCGCGGTGTCGAGCGCTGGAACGTCGGCGACCGCGTCACGGTGCCGTTCGTGTGCGGATGCGGGCGGTGCGAGTGGTGCCTGGCCGGCGACGCCCAGGTGTGCCCGAACCAGCAGCAGCCGGGCTTCACCCACTGGGGGTCGTTCGCCGAGCGGGTCGCGATCCACGCGGCCGATCGCAACCTCGTCGCCGTGCCCGAGGGGATCTCGCTCGAATCCGCCGCGGCCCTCGGATGCCGCTTCGCCACCGCCTACCGCGCTCTCACCGCGCGTGCCCGCCTGCGTGCGGGGGAGTGGGTCGTCGTCGTCGGCGCCGGCGGGGTCGGTCTCAGCGCCGTCATGATCGCGACAGCGCTCGGCGCGCGCGTCGTCGCGGTCGACCGCTCGGCGGCCGCACTCGAGGTCGCGCGCCGCCTGGGCGCGGAGCACGTCGTCCGCGCCGACGGCGCCGACATCCCCGCCGCGGTCCACGAGGTCACCGGCGGCGGCGCGCACGTGTCGGTCGACGCGGTCGGCAGCGAGCAGACCTGCGCCGACGCCGTCCTCAGCCTGCGCCGCCGCGGCCGGCACGTGCAGGTCGGGCTGCTGCCCTCGGCATCCGGTCTCTCCGCGGTGCCGATGGCCCGGGCCATCGCGTGGGAGCTCGACCTGCTCGGCAGCCACGGCATGGCCGCCGAGGATTATCCCGGGATGCTGCAGCTCATCGCCCGCGGCACGCTCCGCCCGCAGGACCTCATCGAGCGGACGGTGTCGCTCGACGAGGCCGCCCAGCTGCTGCCTGCCATGGACACCGCGGCGCCCGCGGGGATGACGATCATCGACCCGCGGCGCTGACCGGCGCCGGCAGGAGCAGCGCATCGAGTGCGACCCGCATCGCGGCGACGGGATCGGTGCCGTCGGCGAGCCAGCGCACCTGGATTCCCTCCCACATCCCGATGACAAGGTCGGCGAGCATGACGGCATCCGTCGTCGTCGTCAGTCTGCCGAGCGATCGGTCGTACTCGATCGCCGAGGCGTACTCGGGGATGACATCGGCGTACCGTGCGCGCAACCACGCGTGGGCCTCGTGGTCGGCGTGTGTGGCCTCCGCCTGCACGACCGTGAACATCCGCACGAGTTCGCGCCGACCGAGGTTGCGCTCAACGATCGCGAGGACCGTCGGGATGAAGCCGTCGCGCGCGGCGCGCTGCGAGAAGTCGGTGTCGGCGGCATCCTCCTGCGACAGGACCGCGGCCAGCAGCGACACCTTCGTCGGGAAGTGGTGCATGACCGTCGTGAGGCTGAGGTCGAGCTGCTTCGCGATCTGGCGCAGCGACCCGCCGCGGTAGCCGTACGTGCCGAAGACGGCCGTCGCGCTCGCGATGATCTCGCTGCGCCGCGCGGCGGACTTCGCGTAGGGGCCCCGGGCAGGCGCTTCGGTCATGACGGCAGTGTAGATCGACTGAAACCGTGCAGATGCACGTTTTTGGGACTAGCGTGGTCGCGTGCAGAACTACCGCTGGGTGAAGGACGGCTCGCAGCAGCCCGGGACGATGCGCTACGGCGCCGACTACAACCCGGAACAGTGGCCGCGCGAGGTGTGGGACGACGACGTGCGGCTCATGCGCGAGGCGGGCGTCAACATCGTGTCGCTCGGGATCTTCTCGTGGGGCCTGCTCGAACCGCGCCCCGGCGAGTACGACTTCGCGTGGCTCGACGAGATCATCGACCTGCTGCACGCGAACGGCATCGACGTCGACCTCGCAACTGCGACGGCGTCACCGCCGTCGTGGATGGCGCGCCGGCATCCCGAGATCCTGCCGCAGACCGTCGACGGGACGATCCTCTGGCCCGGCGCCCGCCAGCACTGGCGGCCCACGTCGCCGATCTTCCGCGAGTACGCCCTGCGTCTGGTGCGCGCGCTCGCCGAGCGCTACGGCGATCACCCCGCGGTCGTCGCGTGGCACATCTCGAACGAGCTCGGATGCCACAACCTCTACGACTACTCCGATGATGCCGCCCGCGCGTTCCGCGTCTGGCTCGAAGCGCGCTACGGCACGATCGAGGCGCTCAACGACGCGTGGGGCACGGCCTTCTGGTCGCAGCACTACGAGGAGTGGGACGAGATCCTGCCGCCGCGCTCCGCGCCCACGATCCGCAACCCCGGACAGCAGCTCGACTTCGAGCGGTTCTCGTCGGATGCCGTGCGCGACCACCTGCGGGCCGAGGCCGCGGTGCTCGCCGAGGTGACACCCGGCATCCCGCGGACGACGAACTTCATGGTCGCGCAGAACGTCCGCGACATCGACTACCCGTCGTGGGTGGGCGACGTCGACTTCGTCTCGAACGACCATTACCTGCGACCGGGGGAGCGCGGCCGCGACGACCTGTCGTTCTGGGCGAACCTCACCGGGAACATCGCCGGCGGTCTGCCGTGGTTCCTCATGGAGCACGCGACGAGCGCCGTGAACTGGCGCGAGGTCAACCCGCCGAAGCGGTCCGGCGAGCTGGTGCGCGATGCGCTGACCCACGTCGGGCACGGCGCCGACGCGGTCTGCTACTTCCAGTGGCGGCAGTCCCGCGCCGGCGGTGAGCGGTACCACTCCGGCATGGTGCCGCACGCGGGCGAGCACAGCCGGGTGTTCCGCGACGTCGTGGCCCTCGGCGGGGCGCTGCGCGACCTCGCGCCCGTGCACGGCTCGCGGCGTGAGACCGCGCGCGTCGCGATCGTCTTCGACTACGAGTCGTGGTGGGTCAGCGGGCGCGACGCCCACCCGACCGACGCGCTCGCGTACGACGCCGAGGCGCTCGCCTGGTACCGCGCGCTGCTCGACCTCGGGGTGCGCGCCGACGTCCTCCCGATCGGCGCGTCGTTCGACGGGTACGAGGTGCTCATCGCCCCGATGCTGCACGTCGTCCCCGATGAGCTGCGTTCCCGTCTGACGTCGTTTGCGGATGCCGGTGGCCACCTCGTCACGACGTACTTCTCGGGCATCGTCGACCAGAACGACCGCGTCTGGCTCGGGGGATACCCCGGCGCACTGCGCGAGCCGCTCGGCGTGATGGTCGAGGAGTTCGTGCCGCTGCTGCCCGGCGAGCGCGTCGCCCTCGCCTCGGGTGCCGCGGCGAGTGCCTGGACCGAGCGGATCGTGCACATCGGCGACGACGTCGAGGTGCTCGACACCTACGCCGAGGGCGACCTGGCGGGTGCGCCCGCGGTGACCCGTCGGCGGCTGCGCGCGGGTGGGTCGGCGACCTACATCTCGGCCGACATCGGCCGCGACGGGGTGCGCGCGGTGCTCGCGGGGCTCGGACTCGACGCGCTCGCCGGCGATCCGCGGTCGGCCGACGGCCGGCTCGACGTCATCGAGCGCGGCGACGCGGAGGCGCGGTACGTCTTTATCTCGAACCGCACCGACGACGAGGTCGTGGCGCCGATGTTCGGCGACGTGCTCGTCGGCGCGGGCGCGGCATCCGGTGTCCTGGTGCCCCCGCGGGGTGTGGTGGTCGTCCGCGTCGCGCGGTGACGCGCCGGGCGGCCAGTAGGCTGGCCGCGTGCTGCTCAGCGACCGCGACATCCGACTCGAGATCGACGGCGGCCGCATCGGCCTCGACCCGTGGGACCCGGCGATGGTCCAGCCCTCGAGCGTCGACGTGCGGCTCGACCGGTACTTCCGGCTCTTCGACAACCACAAGTACCCGTTCATCGACCCGGCCGAGGATCAGCCCGAGCTGACCCGGCTGATCGAGGTCGCGCCCGACGAGCCCTTCATCCTGCACCCGGGCGAGTTCGCCCTCGGCGCGACGTTCGAGCAGATCGCGCTGCCCGACGACGTCGCCGCACGCCTCGAGGGCAAGAGCTCGCTCGGGCGCCTCGGGCTCATCACCCACTCGACGGCGGGGTTCATCGACCCCGGTTTCTCGGGTCACGTGACGCTCGAACTGGCCAACGTCGCGACCCTGCCGATCAAACTGTGGCCGGGGATGAAGATCGGGCAGTTCTGCTTCTTCCGCCTGAGTTCGCCGGCCGAGAACCCCTACGGCACCGGCTCGTACAAGAACCGGTACCAGGGGCAACGGGGGCCGACGGCATCCCGTTCGTTCCAGAACTTCCACCGCACCGACGTCGGGACGACCGACGCCGGTGCGAAGGGGAACTGACCGCGCTCAGTCCTGCTGCGCCTGCGCGTAGCCACGGCTGAAGCCGCGCTCGTACGCCTCGGCGACCGCCGGATGCTGCGCGAAGCCGGCGCGCTCGCCGCAGCCGTGACCGTGGTGTCCGTGCCGCTCGTGGTGCCCGAACAAGCCGGGCTCTCCATGGGGGAATCCGCGGTGCGGGAACCGGCCTCGGCTACACGGCGGGTCTCGCCGAGTGCCTGCTGCAGTCGCACGGCGACACGATCGACCTGCTCCCGGCGTTGCCGGGGGCGCTCGGCGCCGGCGCGGTGCGGGGGCTCGTCGCCCGCCCCGGCATCGAGGTCGACCTCGCGTGGGATGCCGCGGGTGCCGTCACCTCGGCGCGGGCGCGGGCCCGCGTGGCCACCGCCGAGGGAACGCACGCGTTCCGGCACGGAGACCACCGGATGGAGGCCGTGATCGGCTCGGCGTGGAGCGTGCTCATCGGGGAGTGATCGGCATCCCTTAGCCCTCGTTCGGGAATGCCCACGGTCTCGCGGCGTTCCCTCGAGACATGACACACGTAGGAATCATCGGTGCAGGACACATCGGCTCGGCCATCGCTCGCGTGCTGGTCGCTCAGGGTCACCAGGTCGCGATCGCCAATTCGCGGGGCCCCGAGACCCTCGCGGACCTCGTCGCCGAGCTCGGCGAGAACGCGCAGGCCATGACCGCAGCGGATGCCGCGACCTTCGGCGAGTGGGTCGTCGTCACCGTGCCGCTCAAGGCCATCGACGACCTGCCCGTCGCGGAGCTCGCCGGCAAGATCGTCGTCGACACCAACAACTACTACTGGGAGCGCGACGGGCACATCGCCGAGCTCGACGAGAAGAAGACCACGACCTCGCGGATGCTGCAGGACCGCCTGCCGCAGTCGACCGTCGTCAAGGGCTTCAACCACATCCCCGCCGCCGACATCACCACCGACGGCGCCCCCGCGGGATCACCGAACCGCCGCGCCCTCGCGACCGCGAGCGACTCGCAGGACGGCGTGACCTTCATCGCCAAGCTCTACGACGACTTCGGCTTCGACACCGTCAACGTCGGCGGCCTCGACGAGAGCTGGCGCGTCGAGCGCGACCAGCCGGCCTACGTCATCCGGCAGAACGCCGACGAGCTGCGCGAGAACCTCGCCCGCGCCGAGCGCTGAGCCCCGGCATCCGCTCGCGAGGTGTCAGGAGATCTCGGTCTGGCGGGCCTTGACCGGGATCATCAGCAGAAGGCCGGCCGCGAGGACGAGGACGATGCCGAGGATGCCGAGGCGGGTGTCGCCGGAGAGGCTGACGAAGAGCGCGAACAGACCGGGCGCGAGGAACGACACCGCGCGCCCCGTCGTCGCGTAGAGGCCGAAGATCTCGCCCTCGCGTCCCTCGGGGGTGACGCGCGCGAGGAAGGTGCGCGATGCGGACTGGATCGGTCCGACGAAGGCGCACAGGATCAGCCCGGCGATCCAAAAGCCGACCTGCGCCGTCCCGATGAAGAGCACGGCGGTGCCCGTCGCGATGAGCGCGACGAGCGAGGCGACGATCACGTTCTTCGACCCGAACCGGTCGTCGAATCGGCCCGCGACAATCGTCGAGATCCCGGCGACGACGTTCGCGGCGACGGCGAAGTACAGGACGCCTGACGACGTGAAGCCGAACACCTGCGCGGCGATGATCGCGCCAAAGGTGAAGACGCCGGCGAGCCCGTCGCGGAAGACGGCGCTGGCGAGGAGGAACGCCAGGACCTGGCGATCGCGACGCCACAGCTTCGTGAGGGTCGCCCACAGGACCCGGTACGACCCGAAGAAGCCCACGCGGTTCGCGCGCTCACGGGCCGGGATCTCAGGCACGCGCACCAGGACGGGGATCGCGAAGATGCCGAACCAGACGGCCGAGGCGAGGACGGCGAGGCGGATGTGGAGCCCGCCGTCGGTGGTGATACCCAGGGGACCGGGGCTGTCGACCAGGCCGATGAAGCCCACCAGGAGGATGACGAGGAGGACGATGCCGCCGACGTACCCCATGCCCCAGCCGAAGCCGGAGACCCGGCCCATGTTGTCGCGGCTCGAGACCTGCACCAGCATCGCGTTGTAGTTGACGCCGGCGAACTCGAAGAAGACGTTGCCGACGGCCAGCAGGGTCGCACCGAGGATGAGGTAGCCCGGTGCGCCCTCGACGAAGACCATCGCCGCCATGGCGAGCACGACCACGAAGGTGTTGATCCCGAGCCAGAGCTTGCGGCGTCCCGAGCCGTCGGACCGCTGCCCCAGCACCGGGGCCAGGACGGCGATGAGGATGCCCGCGATCATGAGCGCGGTGGCCACGACGCTCGCGTTGCCGGCGAGCGCGCGGACGAGAGCCGGATCCGTCGCGTCGCCGTCGGCGGCCGAGACGATCGCGGGATCCACGAACAGGGAGCTCGCGAGGAAGGTGCTGAAGACGAAGGTCGTGACGACGGCGTTGAAGGCGGCCGATCCCCAGTCCCACAGGGCCCACGCCAACACGCCGGGTCGGGAAGGGGCTTGGGTGGCGGGGATCTCGGGCGCCCCGCCGGTGGAACGCGTCATGAGGCGCACACTACCGCGCGTTCGGTACTTCCCGGTGACGTGGACTCACCGGGCTGCGGGGGCGTCCCAGACCACCGGCGTGACGGTGCCGTCGCGCCAGTCGCGACGCAGGATGCTGTACGCGACGGATGCCAGCAGTCGACCGTCGTCGACGGGCCAACCCTCGCGGTAGTACGCCTCCTGCACCCAGCCGCAGCGGACGAACACGCGGCGCATCGCCACGTTGTCCTCCCGCGTCTGCCCTTCGAACCTGTTGACCTCGGGCATGGTGGTGAACACGTGGTCGGTCGCGGCGCGGAGTACTGCGGCGGCGAGCCCGCGACCGCGGTGGGCGGTGTCGAGGCGCAGATCGAACAGGGGAGCGTCGTCGCTGAGGTCCTCGAGGCGGAAGAAACCCAGGCGACCGTGCTCGTCGGAGTCGATCCAGAAGGACGCGTGATCCTCGTCCGCGTACGCGCCGTCGTCGATCGCCTGCGAGATCTGCGCCGCCGTGGGATGCGTCCGCACGTGGAACGGGAACGACTGCGAGCTCATGAACGCGATGAGCGCGTCGCGGTCGGCATCGGTCGGGTCGAGGGGGGTGAAGCGGATCGGCATCCGTCCACGCTACGACGGCGAAGACGGGGCGATCGAGTCTGCAAACTTGATATGAGTCGGCTCAAGTTGGTTTGACGCTCGGGGCAGGACGGAGTAGCCTTGAGTCATCGCGGCTCAGGTTGTGGCCAGGGCCGCGGAGAGACTTCAGATCTACGCAACGCCACACGAAGGAGAATCACATGGCACGTGCAGTGGGAATCGACCTCGGAACGACCAACTCGGTCGTCGCCGTCCTCGAAGGTGGCGAGCCGAAGGTCATCGCCAACGCCGAGGGTCTTCGGACGACCCCGTCGGTCGTCGCATTCACGAAGGACGGCGAGGTGCTCGTCGGCGAGACCGCCAAGCGCCAGGCCGTCACGAACGTCGACCGCACCCTCACCTCCGTCAAGCGCCACATGGGCACCGACTGGAAGACCCAGGCGATCGACGGCAAGAACTACACGCCGCAGGAGATCTCGGCCCGCATCCTGCAGAAGCTCAAGCGCGACGCCGAGCAGTACCTCGGTGACACGGTGACGGATGCCGTCATCACCGTCCCGGCCTACTTCAACGACGCCGAGCGCCAGGCCACGAAGGAGGCCGGTGAGATCGCGGGCCTCAACGTGCTCCGCATCATCAACGAGCCGACCGCCGCCGCGCTCGCCTACGGTCTCGACAAGGGCAAGGAGGACGAGCTCATCCTCGTCTTCGACCTCGGTGGTGGAACCTTCGACGTCTCCCTGCTCGAGGTGGGCAAGGACGACGACTTCTCCACGATCCAGGTGCGCGCCACCGCCGGTGACAACCGCCTCGGCGGCGACGACTGGGACCAGCGCATCGTCGATTACCTGATCAAGCAGTTCAAGGACACCAGCGGCGTCGACGTCTCGAGCGACAAGATCGCCCTGCAGCGTCTCAAGGAGGCCGCGGAGCAGGCGAAGAAGGAGCTCTCCAGCTCGCAGTCGACCTCGATCAACCTGCCCTACCTCTCGCTGACCGACTCGGGCCCCGTGTCGCTGTCCGAGACCCTGAGCCGCGCGAAGTTCGAGGACCTCACGAAGGACCTGCTCGACCGCACCAAGAAGCCGTTCGAGGACGTCATCCGCGAGGCCGGCATCAAGGTCGCCGACATCGACCACGTCGTGCTCGTCGGTGGGTCGACGCGTATGCCCGCCGTGAGCGAGCTCGTGAAGAAGGAAGCCGGCAAGGAGCCCAACAAGGGCGTCAACCCGGACGAGGTCGTCGCCGTCGGCGCCGCCCTGCAGGCCGGTGTCCTCAAGGGTGAGCGCAAGGACGTGCTGCTCATCGACGTCACCCCGCTGAGCCTCGGCATCGAGACCAAGGGCGGCATCATGACCAAGCTCATCGAGCGCAACACGGCCATCCCGACCAAGCGCAGCGAGACCTTCACGACCGCCGACGACAACCAGCCGTCGGTCGCCATCCAGGTCTTCCAGGGCGAGCGCGACTTCACCCGCGACAACAAGCCGCTCGGCACGTTCGAGCTCACCGGCATCGCGCCGGCACCCCGCGGCATCCCGCAGATCGAGGTCACCTTCGACATCGACGCGAACGGCATCGTGCACGTGTCCGCCAAGGACAAGGGCACGGGCAAGGAGCAGTCGATGACGATCACCGGCGGCTCGTCGCTGCCGAAGGAGGACATCGAGCGCATGGTGCGCGAGGCCGAGGAGCACGCGGCCGAGGACAAGAAGCGCCGTGAGGCCGCCGAGGTCCGCAACCAGGCCGAGACCCTCTCGTACTCGATCGAGAAGCTCCTGAACGAGAACGCCGACAAGCTGCCCGAGGACGTCAAGACCGAGGTCCAGGCCGACGTCGACGCCCTCAAGACGGCGCTCGCGGGCGACAACGACGACACCGTCAAGGACGCCTACGACAAGCTGAACTCGTCGCAGACGAAGATCGGCGAGGCGATCTACGCCGCCAGCCAGGCCGAGGCCGCACAGGCCCCGACCGACGCGCCGGCCGGTGAGCAGACGGCATCCGATGAGGATGTCGTCGACGCCGAGGTCGTCGACGACGAGGACGAGAAGAAGTAAGCATGGCGGACAAGGACTTCGAGGGGCCCAACGACGGCGACGAGGTCGTGGACTCCGGGGCTGCCGACCAGGCGGCCCCGGAGGGCGCCGCCGACGGTCCCGACACGCAGCCCGAAGAGCTGACGGTCGACGACATCCTCGGCGCCGCCCAGTCCGACGAGGCCGCGGTGGCCGATGCTCCCGCCGAGGAGCACGACCTCGTCCTCGACCTCAAGCGCGTCCAGGCCGAATACGCCAACTACCGACGCCGCACCGAGGAGCAGCGCGAGGTGGAGATCGCGCGCGCCAAGGGTTCCGTCGCGAAGGGGATGCTGCCGGTCCTCGACGACCTCGACCGTGCCGAGAAGCACGGCGACCTCGAGGAGGGCACGCCCCTCGCCGCGATCGCCGACAAGATCCGCACGGTCGTCGCCCGCCTGGGCGTCGAGCGCTACGGCGAAGCCGGTGAGGCCTTCGACCCGCAGCAGCACGAGGCGATCTTCCAGGCGCCCACTCCCGGCACCACCGAGGCGACGATCCTCGAAGTGGTCGAGGTGGGCTACCGCCTGGGCGACCTCGAGCTGCGTCCCGCCAAGGTCGTCGTCGCCGTCCCGGCCGAGTAAGGGAAGGGAGGGGCAATGGCCAGTCAGGACTGGTTCGACAAGGACTTCTACAAGGTCCTCGGTGTGTCGAAGGACGTCTCGGATGCCGAGTTGAAGAAGACGTACCGCAAGCTGGCGCGCACCTACCACCCCGACTCGAACGCGGGGGATGCCGCGGCCGAGGCGAAGTTCAAGGAGATCAGCGAGGCGTACTCGGTGCTCAGCGACAAGGAGCAGCGCGCCGAGTACGACCAGCTGCGCGCCATGGGCTCGGGAGCGCGCTTCCAGCCCGGCGCGAGCGGCGGCGGGTTCGAGGACGTGTTCAGCAGGTTCTCGACCGGAGGAGGCAGCCAGCAGGCCGACTTCGACGACCTGTTCGCGATGTTCGGGCAGCAGGGCGGGGGCCGCTTCGGCTCGGGCCGCTTCGGGCAGCCGAGCGGCGGGTTCCGCGGCTTCGGCGGTCCGCAGCGCGGTGCCGACGTCACCGCCCGCACGACCCTCGACTTCACCACGGCCGTGAAGGGCGACACGATCACCCTGCAGGGCGAGGACGGCAGGCCGATCAAGGTCAAGATCCCCGCGGGGGTCTCGGACGGCCAGAAGATCAAGCTGCGCGGGCGCGGCCGGCCCTCCCCGGACGGCGGTGAGGCGGGCGACATCGTGCTGACGGTGGGCGTGCGCCCGCATCCCGTCTTCACGCGCGAAGGGCTGAATCTCCGCATCCACGTCCCCGTGACGTTCACCGAAGCGGCCCTCGGCGCCACGATCGAGGTGCCCACGCTCGGCGGCGACGTCGTCAAGCTGCGCGTGGCCCCCGGCACCCCGTCGGGGCGCGTGCTGCGCGTCAAGGGGCGGGGCGTGCAGACCGCGAAGGGCACCGGCGACCTGCTCGCCGAGGTGCAGGTCGCGGTCCCGACGCACCTGGACGGACCGGCGCGCGAGGCGCTGGAACGCTTCCACGAGCTGGAACCCAAGGAGAACCCCCGCGCCGATCTGATGGCCAAGGCGCGCGAGTGAGGTGAGAGGCATGGCGAACGAGCAGGTCGACGAAGAGGCCCCGATCCTGGCGATCGCGGTCGCGGCCGAGCTCGCCGGCATGCACCCGCAGACCCTCCGCCAGTACGACCGGCTGGGACTCGTGGTACCGGCGCGCACCCGTGGCGGGTCGCGCCGGTACTCCCTGCGGCACGTCGCGCAGTTGCGCGAGGTGGCTCAGATGTCGGCCGACGGCGTGAGCCTGCCGGCGATCTCGCGCATCATCGAGCTCGAGAACGAGGTGCGGATGCTACGCCGCGAGGTCTCGGGACTGCAGGCGCGCCTGCGCGACGAGGTCGCCGCCCGCCGCGGTGCCCGCGTGTTCGCCGCCGGCGCGACCGGCTCGGTCGTCACGCTCCGTCAGGGAACGCGCGTGCGCCGCGCGACCGACGTCGTGCTGTGGCGCCCGCATCCGTCCCCCTCCGACGACTGACGCTTCCGGCGGTCGCCGAGGGGTCGCAGATGGTCGCCCGACGGCGTCTGAAGCGACCATCTGCGACGTCTCGAGGCTTCTCCAGGGGGTCCGACGGGCGGGCGGATGTCCACAAGGGGGCGACGGGCGGGTGGGTGACGGTGATCGCGGCGGGATCGTTGGCGGATGCCGAGTGTCCTTCCCCCGGGTCTCCCCGACCGCTTCCTCGTCGCGCAGGCTCTCGACGCCGGCGTCACGCGCCGTCGGTTACGGCATCCGTCCCTTGCGGCGCCGTTCTACGGTGTCCGTTCCCGTGAAGAGGCTCACGACGTCAAGGCGCTCGCCCTCGGCTATCTGCCCAAGCTGCGGGCCGGGGAGCATTTCTCGCACGCGACGGCGCTCGTCCTCGCGGGAGGGTGGGCTCCCGATCGACTCCGGTCCACCCTCGATGTGACCGCGATCCCACCGATCGTTCGGGCTCGCGGTGCGGGAGTGCGCGGGCACCGTTCCCAGGCGGCATCCCTTCTCAGCGATCGTGAGCTCGTCGTCGCGGCGGATGCGCTGCTCCGTCGCCACCACCCTGTGCTCACCGTCGATGCGCTGGAGGCCGCGGTCGCCGAGCGGGACGGGTCGCGCGGCGTGCGGCGATTGCGACGTGCGCTCGAGCTCACAGAGCCGCAAACCGATTCCGTCGCGGAGACGCTCCTTCGTCTGGACGCGCGGGAGGCCGGGCTTCCGCCGTTCGAGGTGAATGCCGAGATCCGGGATGCGCACGGTCGGTTTCTCGCCTACGGCGATCTGGTCCACGCGCCGACGAAGGTGCTGCTCGAATACGACGGGCAGCAGCATCGCCTCGACGACCGTCAGTACGCGCGCGACGTGGATCGGTTGGACGACCTCGTCGCGGCGGGGTGGCGGGTCATCCGGGTGAACCGTTCGCATCGCGGCGCCGCCCGCCGGTGGGCACTCGAGCGCACCCGCGCCGCCCTCCTCGAGCGGGGATGGCGCCCCGAGGCGTCGCAGATGGTCGCTGCGCGCCGGCGAAAGTGACCATCTGCGACGTCTCGGCGACGGGGCGCGGATGCCGGGGGTCAGGCGGGGTCGATGCGGAGGGTGCCGGGGCCCTCGCCGACGGTCAGGTCGTCGACCAGTCGCAGCGAGCGGGCGAGGGCGTCGACGGCGGGGATGACGGCGCCGAACCGCTCGCGGTCGGAGATGACCGCGGTGAGTGTCACGAGGTGGGTGCCGGTGTCCCACGTGTACGACGCGAACGGGGTCTGACGCGGGTTCGGCGGCAGCGGCATCTCGAGCTTCTCGCCGACACCCAGGGGTGAGCCGGTGAACGTGACGGTGTCGTCGTACTCGATCGGCATGCTCGCCCGCATCGTGCGCAGCTGGGGCGTGAGCTCCTGCACCTGGGCCATCGCGACGAGCAGCTCGGGATCGTCCCTCCACACCCAC
Source organism: Microbacterium sp. ARD31 (assembly GCF_031844425.1). Lineage (NCBI taxonomy): Bacteria > Bacillati > Actinomycetota > Actinomycetes > Micrococcales > Microbacteriaceae > Microbacterium > Microbacterium sp. ARD31. The sequence goes on along the minus strand of NZ_JAUZVE010000006.1, from coordinate 141,177 downwards.
GCGAGCAGCCGCCCGTCGGCGCGGCGCATGAGGGCGGGGATCGCCTGGCTCATCGCCCACGCCGCCACCTTGCTACCGGGCTGCTCGCGGCCGAACGCGGCGTTCGCCTGGGCGAGCAGCATCCCGATCGCCTTCTTGCGGGCGCGTCGTCCACGGAACCCGAAGGATCCCGTGATCGAGACCCATCGCGCGGGGTCCGCCTGGGCAGAGATTCGCGTCATGCCGACAAGCGTAGGTGAGGCTCATCGAGCGCTTCTGAACGCGGGGCGCGCCGGGCTCCCAGCGGAGGAGTTCCCGGCCCCCGGCTAGAATCGAGGCCCGGCGCCCCCGCATCCCTGCGCCCCACCGGTGGGACCGACCACTCCCGCCATCGACGCACAGATTGGCCCGTACCCCGTGACCGTGACGCCCCCGGACCATCCCGCTTCTGAACGCGGACCCCTCACCATCGTGATCGCGGCCGACACGTTCGCGCCCGACGTGAACGGCGGCGCACGCTTCACCGAACGCCTGGCCGCCGGGCTCGCCGAGCGCGGCCACCATGTGCACGTCGCGACGCCGAGCGTCGGGCACCGCAATCACGGCGTGTTCACCGAGGAGATCGAGGGGCAGAAGCTCACCGTCCACCGCCTGCCCGGCTGGCGGTATCGGCCCCACGACTGGCTGCGTTTCGTGCTGCCGTGGAGGGGTAAGCACTACGCGCGGCAGATCCTCGACACGGTGGACGTCGACGTCGTGCACAGTCAGTCGCACATCGTCATCGGTCGTGCGCTGACACGCATCGCGAACCAGCGCGGCATCCCGGTCGTGGCGACGAACCACATCATGGCCGACAACATCCTCGACTTCACGCTGCTGCCGAAGTTCCTCTACGACATCTTCCTCAAGATCGCGTGGGCCGATGCGGAGCGCACCTTCAAGATGTCGCGCGCCGTGACGACCCCCACCCGCAGGGCGGCGGAGTTTCTCGAGAACACGATCGACATCCAGGGCGTCGTCCCGATCAGCTGCGGCATCCGCCAGAGCAACTACACACCGGACCTCGCGCCGCGTGAGAAGCGCCGGCGCGTCCTGTTCGTCGGACGCCTCACGACCGAGAAGCACGTCGAGGTCACTCTCGAGGCGATCGCGAAGCTGCCCGACCTCGACATCGAGTTCGAGATCGTCGGGGGCGGCGACCAGCGCAAGAACCTCGGACAGGTCACCCAGCGCCTCGGCCTCGAAGACCGGGTCACGTTCCGCGGCCGGGTCTCGGAGGAGGAGCTGCGGGCGGCCTACACGCGGGCGGACGTCTTCGTCATCGCCTCGGTCGCCGAGCTGCAGTCCATCGCCACGATGGAGGCCATGGCCTCGGGCCTGCCCGTCATCGCCGCGAACGCCGTCGCGCTGCCGCACCTCGTCCACGACGGCGAAAACGGCTACCTCTTCGAGCCCGGGAACGTCGACGAGCTCGCCGAGAAGATCCGCACCGTGCTCACCGCCGACCAGGCCGAATACTCGCGCATGCAGCACGCGTCGCTCGACGGCGTCGTCATCCACGACATCGAGCGCACCCTCGACACGTTCGAGAAGCTCTACCGCGGCGAACCGCTCGACGTCTGACATGCGTCTGTTCTTCGACGCGCGCTACATCCGCACGGACTTCCACGACGGCATCAGTCGCTACTCGGCCGAGCTCGCGCAGGCGGTGGCGGATGCCGCATCCGCCCACCGCACCGAGGTCACCTTCCTCATCCACGACGAACGGCAGCGGGCGTTCCTGCCGAAGGGTGCGATCACCCTCACGATCCACTCGCCCACGTCGGCCAAGGAGCCGTTCGCGTCGCTGCTGCTGAACCGTCACCGACCCGACGTGGTGTTCTCGCCGATGCAGACGATCGGCTCGGGGGGGCGACGGTTCCGCCTGATCCTCACGCTGCACGACACGATCTACTACCGGCACCGCACGCCGCCGCGAGCGCTGCCCTGGTACGTGCGCGTGGGGTGGCGGCTGTTCCACCTGTCGTACTGGCCGCAGCGCTGGACGCTCAACGCGGCCGACCTCGTCGCGACCGTGAGCGAGACGAGCGCGCGCCAATTCGCCCGCGTGCGGCTGACGAAGCGACCCGTCGTCGTGATCCCGAACGCCCCGCAGCGCCTCGCCGCGCTCCTGCCAGAGGGAACGGCGATCAGCGCGGGGCCGGTGCGCAACCTCGTCTACATGGGCTCGTTCATGCCCTATAAGAACGTCGAGACGCTGGTGACGGCGATGCGGCAGCTGCCCGACCACACGCTGCACCTGCTCTCGCGCATCACCCCGGAACGTCGCGCCGAGCTGACCGCCCTCGCCGGCGGAGCCTCGGTCGTGTTCCACGACGGGGTGACGGATGCCGCCTACGCGGCGCTCCTCGCCGATGACGCCGCCCTCGTCACGACGAGCCTCGACGAGGGGTACGGGCTGCCGGTGGCCGAGGCGCTGGAGCTCGGGGTGCCCGCCGTCGTGACCGACATGGAGATCTTCCGCGAGGTCGCCGGCGACGGCGCGCTGTACGTCGACCCGCTCGACCCCGAAGCCGTCGTGAGCGCCGTGCGCTCGCTCGACGACCCCGGCGTGCGCGAGCGGCTCATCGCCGCGGGCACCGCCCATATCGGCGCGTTCGACTGGAAGCGGTCGGCGGAGATCCTGCTGTCGGCGGCGCGCGACCTCGTCAGGCGCTGATCAGACGGGGCCGCCGGGGTCAGTACAGCGCGGACGCGATGCTGGATGACGCGAAGCTGAGCACGGTGCCGATGAGCTGCGCCGCCCCGAGGCCGATCGCGATGCCGCCCAGGAGGCGGCCTGCGACGTGTCGTCGTGCAGCGAGGATGCCGAGGACGAGCGCGACGACCGCGATGAGGCAGGTGAACAGTGCGAACGCGGCGTTGACGACTCCGGCGAACGTGTAGTTCGACGACGTGTAGAGCTGGATGGAGATCGCGGGCCACAGTCCGCCGAGCAGGATCGGCACGGCGCCGACGATGACGGCGGCGACGGCCGGCCCGCGACCGGGTGTCGCCGGTGCGGTGCGGTAGGGCTGCTGCGGGTACGGCGGCTGCGCCGGCGGCAGGGGGGTGCTCATGGGGATCCTCTCGCGAGGCCCCGAGTCTAGGGGAGGCGGGGAGCGCGCGGGCAGGTCGGCTGCCGGCGGTAGCCGTCGGTGGCGACGAGGCGGATCGTGCCGACGACGGCAGCGACGACGACGAGGGACAACAGGATGAGGAGGAGTGCGGCGGTCATGGCAGGAACGCTATGCTTGGCGGCATCCTGCCACGAGTGGCCGTGAAGCCACTGCCCGCAGGAATCCTGCCAACGCGTGACCGGAGGTCGCCCATGATCCGTACCGTCGCCTGCATCGTCCAGTCCGGGTTCGCTCCGTTCGAGTTCGGACTCGCGTGCGAAGCCTTCGGGCTCGACCGCAGCGACGAGGGAATCCCGAACTTCGACTTCCGGATCGTGACCCCCGCACCCGGGGCCGTGCCGAGCAACCTCGCATTCTCCATCAACGTCGGTGAGGACCTGGCCTTCGCCGACGAGGCGGACGTCGTCGTCATCACCCCGATCCCGCGCGAGGCCTGGGGCAACGTCGACGAGCGCGTGCTCGATGTCATCCGGCGTGCTGTGGACCGCGGCGCGTGGGTGCTGACGGTGTGCAGCGGGGCGTTCGCGGTCGCGGCATCCGGCGTGCTCTCGGGGCGCCGCGCGACGACGCACTGGCGATACGCCGAGACGATGGCGCGCATGTACCCCGACATCGAGGTCGACCCGAACGTGCTCTACGTCCAGTCGGACCGCATCATCACGAGCGCGGGGACGGCGGCCGGGCTCGACGCGTGCCTGCACCTGCTGCGGATCGAACTCGGCGCCGAGGCGGCGAACACGATCGCGCGGCGGATGGTCGTGCCGCCGCAGCGCGACGGCGGGCAGGCGCAGTTCATCGCGACGCCCCTGCCGGTGTCGACGTCGCTGTCGCTCACGCCGGTGACGGACTGGATGCTGGAGAACCTGCGCCGGGACCTGTCGGTCGATCAGCTGGCGGCCAAGGCGCACATGTCGCCCCGCACCTTCGCGCGCCGCTTCAAGGCCGACTACGGCACGACGCCGGCGGCGTGGCTGGGGCGCCAGCGGATCCTGCACGCTCAGCGGCTGCTCGAGCAGACCGACCTGGGGCTCGACGCGATCGCCTACGAGTGCGGGTTCGGCTCGGCGGCGGTGCTGCGGCAGAACTTCTCGCGGGTGCTCGGCACGACGCCGACGGCGTACCGCGCGCGGTTCGCCTGCGCGGACGATCTCGTCGGAGCCGGCGAGATGGCGTCGTGATAAACTTGAGTCACTCAGGCTCAAGTTTGGACCGACCCTTCAGGAGCAGATGATGAACGCACAAGCCGCCCCCGGACAGGACGATCAGGGCAGCGCCCTCGAGCAGTTCGGCGTCAACCTCACCGACCGCGCCCGGCAGGGCAAACTCGACCCCGTCATCGGTCGCGACGGCGAGATCCGACGGGTCAGCCAGGTGCTCACGCGCCGCACGAAGAACAACCCCGTGCTCATCGGTGAGCCCGGCGTCGGCAAGACCGCCGTCGTCGAGGGGCTCGCGCAGCGCATCGTCGCGGGCGACGTCGCCGAGTCCCTGAAGGGCAAGGAGCTCATCGCGCTCGACATCTCGGCACTGGTCGCCGGCGCGATGTACCGCGGCCAGTTCGAGGAGCGGCTGAAGAGCGTCTTGAAGGAGATCACCGAGTCCGAGGGCCGGGTCATCACCTTCATCGACGAGCTGCACACGCTGATGGGTGCCGGCGGAGGCGAGGGGTCGGTCGCGGCATCCAACATGCTCAAGCCCATGCTCGCCCGCGGCGAGCTGCGCCTGATCGGGGCGACGACGCTCGACGAGTACCGCGAGTTCATCGAGAAGGATGCCGCGTTGGAGCGCCGCTTCCAGCAGGTGTACGTCGGCGAGCCGAGCGTCGAGGACACGATCGCGATCCTCCGCGGGCTCAAGGAGCGGTACGAGGCGCACCACAAGGTCGCGATCTCGGACGGTGCGCTGGTGGCCGCCGCGGCGCTGTCGAACCGCTACATCCCGGCGCGGCAGCTGCCCGACAAGGCGATCGACCTCATCGACGAGGCCGCGTCGCGGCTGCGCATGGAGATCGACTCGGCGCCGCTGGAGATCGACGAGCTGCGCCGGCACGCCGACCGGCTGAAGCTCGAGGAGCTCGCGCTGAAGAAGGAGAAGGACGACGCCTCGAAGGAGCGCCTCGCGGCGCTCCGCGACCAGCTCGTGAAGGTGCAGCAGGAGCTCGACGACCTGCAGGCGCGCTGGGAGCGTGAGCGGGCGTCGCTGAACGCCGTCGGCGACTACAAGACGCGGCTCGACGCGCTGCGTGTCGAGGCGGAGCGGGCGCAGCGCGAGGGCGATCTCGAAAGGGCGTCGCGGCTGCTCTACGCCGAGATCCCGGCCCTCGAGCGCAAGCTCGCCGAGGCGGAGATGGCCGAGGGCGCCGTCGGTGACGGAGCCGAGCGGATGGTGGGCGACCGGGTGACCGAAGAGGACATCGCGGAGGTCATCGCGGCGTGGACCGGCATCCCGGTCGGAAAACTGCTGCAGAGCGAGAGCGCTCGACTGGTGCACCTGGAGTCCGAGCTCGGCAAGCGGCTGATCGGGCAGAAGGCGGCCGTGAAGACGGTGTCGGATGCCGTGCGTCGCTCCCGCGCCGGGATCAGCGACCCGAACCGGCCGACCGGCTCGTTCCTGTTCCTCGGGCCGACCGGTGTGGGCAAGACCGAGCTCGCGAAGGCGCTTGCGGAGTTCCTGTTCGACGACGAGCGGGCGATGGTGCGCATCGACATGAGCGAGTACGGCGAGAAGCACGCCGTCGCGCGGCTCGTCGGTGCCCCTCCCGGGTACGTCGGGTACGAGCAGGGCGGTCAACTCACCGAGGCGGTGCGGCGCCGGCCGTACTCCGTGGTGCTGCTCGACGAGGTCGAGAAAGCGCACCCCGAGGTGTTCGACGTGCTGCTGCAGGTGCTCGACGACGGACGGTTGACCGACGGCCAGGGGCGGACGGTGGACTTCACCAACACGATCCTCGTGCTGACGAGCAACATCGGGTCGCCGGTGCTCATCGATCCGACGCTGACGGACGAGACGAAGCGCGAGCAGGTGATGACGATGGTGCGGCAGGTGTTCCGCCCCGAGTTCCTGAACCGACTCGACGATGTCGTGATGTTCTCGCCGCTGAGCGAGTCCGATCTCGCGCAGATCGTCGAGCTCGCCGTGGATGCGTTGCAGCGCCGCCTGCGCGATCGTCGACTGACGCTCGCGGTGACGCCGGACGCCCGCGCCTGGCTCGCCGAACGCGGGTACGACCCGCTGTTCGGTGCGCGGCCGCTGCGGCGGCTGATCCAGTCGGAGATCCAGGACCGGCTTGCGATGGCGCTGCTGTCGGGCGGTGTGCACGACGGTGACGTGGTGCGCGTGGACGTCGCGGTTGACGGGTCGCAGCTCGTGCTCACGAGCAGCGACCCGACGCCGGCCGAACCGGGCGAGGATGACGTGATCGAGGCGGAGCTGCTCGACGAATGACCTCGCTCGGTGCGGGCGTGCGGTTGCGGGAGCCGACGGTGACGGATGCCGCAGCCCTCGCCGACGCCTATCGCCGCAACCGCGAGCGCCTCGCGCCGTGGGAGCCGGTGCGCGCGGAGTCGTTCTTCACCGAGGCGGGTCAGCGGGCCGAGCTCGAGGCGGTGCTGCGGGACCGCGATGCCGGGGTCGCTGCGCCCTTCGTGCTGGTGGCGGGGGAGCGCATCGTCGGTCGGGTCAACCTGTCGGGCATCGTCCGCGGCGCGTTCCAGAGCGCCAACCTCGGGTACTGGATCGACGGCGGGTTCGCCGGGCGGGGCGTCATGACCGCGGCGGTGGATGCCGTGGTGCGCGCCGCGGCCGAGGAGTGGGGCCTGCATCGGGTGCAGGCCGGCACGTTGCTGCACAACGCGGCGTCGCAGGCGGTGCTGCGGCGGTGCGGCTTCACCGAGATCGGCGTCGCCCCGGGGTACCTGAAGATCGCGGGGCGCTGGCAGGACCATCTGCTGTTCCAGCGGATCCTCGAGGGCTGAGGCGGTGGCGCGCGCGGCGGGCTGTGGCGGTGGCGGGCTGAGGCGGTGAAGGGCTGAGGCGGTGGCGGGCTGAGGGCTCAGAGCGGCGGGTAACGGGTGAGGGCGCTCCGACGCGCACCCCGTGCGCGGTGCGTCGTCTGCGCTCGACGCACTTCAGGTGGGGGCGAGCGGCCAGGCCTGCGTCCGACCCTTCTGGGGGATGCGTGCAGCGCGGCGCGCAGGGCGCCCTCTTGTTTCAGAAGGGTGCGGGTCCCGCTGGAGCCCGCGGCGCGGGTGGAGGTGGCGCGGCAGGGGTGAAGGCGACGGCCGGGGTGGGTGCGTCTTCGCGGTAGGTCCTGCCGAGGGGTGAGGTCCATTCGAGGACTCCACCCTTGAGTTGTCGGACCCTCCACGCGGTGAACTGCTTCATGGAGTGATGCCTCTGGCACAGGTGGGCGAGGTTCGACAGTTCGGTTCGTCCGCCGAGGGCGTGGTCGTGGGTGTGATCGACTTCGCAACGGATGGCGGCGACGCGGCATCCGGGGAACCGGCAGTGCTGGTCACGGGCTTGCAGGAAACGTCGCATCCCGGAGGGGACTCGGTACGAGTCGGTCGACACTGTGACCCCGGTGGTGGGGTCGTGGAAGAGCCGTTCCCAGATGCGGGTGCCGCCGGCCAGCGTCCGGGCGGTCGCGGGATCGATGGGGGAGCGGCCGGCGAGGTCGCTCGGTCCGTCGTCCTCGCCGGTGAGTGTCGCGGCGGGGACGAGGATCTGCACGCGTGCGCGGATCGCGCCCAGCGGGCCTGCGGTGGTGTCTCGGGTGTCGTCGAGGGCCGGGGTCCCCGCAAGAAGCAGGTCGGCGAACACGTCCGCGCGGACCTGATCGGTGGAGCGGTTGTCAGTGGCGACGATGGCGGCGGCATCGCCGCTGTCGCTGTCGCTGCGCGTCGTGGCGGCGTCCCCGAACGCGACACCCGCACAGCCGCGCGCAGCGACGCGTTCGTCGCGGGTGTCGATAATCGCCCGCGCCTGCTGCGTGAGCCGGTCGTGAATCCCTTCGGCGATCACCGTCGGGACGGTTGCGATCACGTCGCTCATCCCGTCTCGTCCCGGCACGATCCGCACGCAGCGCCTAGCGGCAGCTTCCTCGTGCCGTTCCGCGAATGAGCGGGGGTGCATCCGGTGCGCAAGGATCTCGAGCTCGCCTCGCACCCGGTTCGGGGTGTCCCGTTCACACCGGGTGATCGCGACCTGTTCGAACTCGGTCCACATCTCCGGCGGCAGGCTCGTCCCGGTCTCGAGAATCGCGATCGCGTGGCCCCGCACAATGCGGCCTTGCTCCCACGCCTCGACCGTCGCGGGAAACCCTTCGATCAGGGTCCGTGCTTCGCCGATCCGGCGTTGCACGGTCCGATCGGTGACCCGCATGACTCCGCCGACCTCGGCCGCGATCGATCGCAACGCCATGTCGTGCACCTGGACCCGCGCGTTGCGCTGCGCGGTCTGCGCTTCGGCCAGACGGCCCGCCGCAGCGAGCATCCGAAGCTCGTCGATCTGCGCGGCGGCGATCCGTCGAGCCGCGGAATCGACGCCGGCGACGACCCCTGCCAGAGCAGCGAGATAGTCCTCGCCACCGGGGGTTTCCGCCGCATCCGTCATACCTGCACTCTGCCACTGGCCACCGACATCCACCCGAGCGAAACCGGCCCAGAACACACGTTGTGCACACCCAAGGAATGAGAGTCCTCTCATCCTCGCGGCGGCGCGTCCTCCGCGACCGAAGTCAATCGCCGTGCCCCGCAGCTCGTGCGGTTGGTTGTGGCATCCGCCCGACCGTGGGGGACGATCATCCTCCGAGCCCGCGCCTCGCGCTCCACTGCCGGAGGTCCGCCGCACAGACTCGGCGTGAAAGGATCGAGCATGCGTACCGCGCGGGCCCTGTGGGGCGCCACCCACCCCGGGCCGTCGCTCGTGGTGACCGCGCTCTCGCTGGCCCTCGGCCTCGCCGCCGGGCTCGAGCCGTGGCGCCTCGTCGCCCTCGTCGTCGCGGTGTTCGCGGGGCAGGTGTCGGTCGGCCTGTCGAACGACGCGATCGACCTGTTCCGCGACGCCACGGTGGGCCGGTCCGACAAGCCGCTCGTCCGCGGCGACACCCGCGTGCGCACCGCGTGGATCGCGGCGTTCGTCTCGCTGGGTGTCGCGATCGTGCTCTCCGCCGTCCTCGGCTGGGGGATGCTGCTCGCCCACGTCATCGCGCTCGTCTCGGCGTGGAGCTACAACGCCGGGCTCAAGGCGACCCCCGCGTCGCTCGCGCCGTTCCTCGTGAGCTTCGGCATCTTCCCGTCACTCGCCACCTTCTCGGCACCCGACCCGCAGCCCGCCGCGCTCTGGGCGACCTTCGCGGGAGCGGTGCTCGGCGCCGCCGTACACCTGACGAACGTCCTCCCGGACCTGGACGATGACAGCCGCACCGGGGTGCGCGGACTGCCGCATCGGCTCGGAGCCGCGGCATCCGTCGTCCTCGCCGTCGCCGGTATCGTCCTCGCCGCGGTCGCGGTGCTCGTGGGCAGCCTCGCCGAGGGGGCACCGGCGGCCGCGATGATCCCGTTCGCCGTCGTCGTCGCGATCATCGCGGGTGCGGTGCTGTTGCGGATGCGGCGCCGCGGCCCCGACCGCACGGGATTCCGGCTCGTGATGGCCGCCGCGCTGGTCCTCGCCGTGCAGCTCGTGGTGGGCTCGAGCCTGTCCTGACCCCGGGGCGGGCGGTTCCAGGGACGCGACGTGTCGCCAGGAGGTCGATCGGGCGACGGGATGCGTCCCTGGAGCGGCGGGCGCCGTCGGCCCGCGCCCCGCCCCGACGCTCGGGGGACCCAACATGTCGCGCGGGGGCCGCTCACCCGACGACATGCGTCCCTGGAGCGGCGGGTGCCGTCGGCCCGCGCCCCGACCCGACGCTCCGGGGACGCGATGTGTCGCGAAGCGGCGGCGCGGGCGACAGGATGCGTCCCTGGAACCGCACCAGGCGCCTCAGCGGCTCGCGCGGTCGAGGCCCATCGCGTAGGCGTGCGGGACGAGCGCGCCGGTCGCGGCGAGCACCGAACCCAGCACCCGCGAGCGCAGCGCGTGCACCGCGCCCGAGACGGGTCGGCCGAGCGCCATGTTGACCGCGGCGAGGCGGCCGGCGACCCGCGCGGAGCGCACGCGGTCACGCTCCCACTCCGCGAGGTCGGCCTCAGGGGCTGCCCCCGACCGGATCCACGCCGCGAGCAGGGGAGCGAGTGTCGCGGCATCCAGCAGTCCCAGGTTCATACCCTGGCCGCCGATCGGACTGACCTCGTGCGCCGCGTCGCCGATCACGAACACGCGGTCCCGACGCATCGCGGGCGCGAGCACCCGCCGCACCCCGAACTCCGTCGCCTCGGTCACCGCCTCGGCAGCCTCCGCCTCGCCCCGCTCGCGCATCGCGCGCCCCAGCCGATCCGCCCGCGACGCGGCGCTCCCACCGGCGTCCCACGCGACGAAGCGACGCCGCCCGCCGGGTAGCGGGAACGACTCGAGCACTCCGCCAGGCGCTAGGTGCACCACGGCGGTCTCGGCGTCGGCGCGGGGTGGCACAGCGGCATCCGTCATCAGATACCGATCGGCGTATGCCGTCCGCCGCAACGCTCCCGGACGGTAGACGAGGTCGCGCGAACCGACCCCGCCCGCGACCACCACGATCGGCGCGGCCCGGTCTCCGCGGTCGGTCTCGACCCGCACCCGCGCGCCGTCGGGCACGACCCGCGTCACCGTCGCGCCCCGCTCGGGCTCGGGTCCGTCGCCCCGCAGCGCGCGTTCGGTCTCGGCCTGGGGCAGGGTCGCGACGTACGGATGCCGCACATCCAAGCGCCCGAAGTCGACCACCCCGATCGCCCGTCCGTCGCTGCGCGCTTCGCCTCGGCGCACCCGCACGGCGCTGCTCAACAAACGCTCGGTCGCCCCGCCGGCCTCCAGCGCCGCGAGGACGGGAGCGTGCACCCCGATGGCGCGCGAACCGCCGCCCGCCGCCTCGCGCCGCTCGACGATCGCGACCTCGACGCCGAACCGCGTCAGCTCGGCCGCCAGCAGCGTGCCGACGGGGCCGGCCCCGACGACAAGGACCTCAGCCATCGCCGTCCGCCACCGCGAGCAGCCGGAACGGCGCGGGCGACGCGATGCGCCACGGTGCCCCGAGCGCCGCGGCGAGCTCGTCGGCGCGATAGCTCCGCCGGATCGAGCGCAGTCCGTCGGTTCGCAGGAACGTTCCCCGCTCCAGCGCCGTGATGCCTACGCCGTAGAGCGCATACGCCAGTGCGCCGCGCTCGATGTCGGCGTGCAGCACCGTCCCGGTCGCGAGCGCGCGCGTATCGGCGGCGAAGGCAGCGAGCTCCGCATCGCCCAGATGGTGCAACACGTGGTTCGACAGCACCAGGTCGAACCGCTCGCCGGCCGCGCGGAGACCGGCGGCATCCGTCGCGGCGAACGACACCCGCGCGCTCTCGCGCTGCCGCGCCACCTCGAGCGCCCGCGGGTCGGGGTCGATCCCGAGCCACTGCACGTCGAGCCCGTCGCGCTCGGCCCAGGCCGCGAGGCGCGCGAGCACGTCGCCGCCGCCGCTGCCCACGTCGAGCACCCGCGCCGGACGACCCAGCCGCTGCAGCCGGGGACGGATGCCGCGCCGCCAGACCCGACCCCACCCGCCGATCGCGCGATTCACGAGGTCGAACCGCCGCAGAGTCTCGGCCAGCATCGCCGGGTCGCAATCCGGATCGTCCATCAGCTCGCGAAGGGCGGTGTCGCGCACGGCGAGGTTCACGCGGCCCCCGCCCGGTACGTCAGCCGCGCGGCTTCGAGGGTGAGCCCGGGCCCGAAGGCGAGCGTCGCCACCCGATCGCCGTCGTCGAGTCCTGCGGCCAGGAGCGCGCCGAGGATGAAGAGGATCGTCGCGCTCGACATGTTGCCGTAGTCGCGCAGCACGTCGCGCGACACGGCCAGGGCGTCGGCGGGCAGCTCGAGCCCGGCCTCGACCCGGTCGAGCACGCTGCGCCCGCCGGGATGCACCGCCCACGTGTCGACGCCGTCGTCACCGAGGAACGTCTCGACCGCGCCGCGGATCTCGCGCCCGATGATGCGCGGTACCTCGGCCGACAGCACCATCTCGAAGCCGGTGTCGCCGATCGTCCATGCCATGTCCTTCTCGCCCTCGTCGGTGAGCACCGTCGCGAAGCGGTCGAGCTCGAACGACGCCCCCGTCGCGCGCGACGGGTCGGCGCTCACGATGGCCGCCGCCGCACCGTCGGCGAACACCGATGCCGCGACGATCTCGTCGTGGTCGGCCGGCGTCCGCACGTGCAACGAGCACAGTTCGGCGCAGACGACGAGGACGACGGCGTCGGGGTCGGCCGCGCACGTCTGCGCCGCCGTGCGCAGCGCCGGCACCGCCGCCGCGCATCCCATGAACCCGAGGTGCGCGCGGGCGACCGTCGTCGGCAGCTCGAGGTCGCGTACGAGGCGGTAGTCGGGACCGGGCGCGAACATGCCCGTGCACGAGACCGTGACGACGTGGGTCACCTCGGCCGCGGTGACGGATGCCGCGGCGAGGGCCTTCCGCGCCGCCTCGGCGAACAGCGGGGGTGCGAGCCGGATGTAGGCGTCGTTGCGGGCGCCGGTGGAGGGGGCGAGCAACGAACCGGTGTCGGTGACCGTCGGCATCCGCTCGTCACCGGCGGGTGCGGAGGCCGCGGCCGCGGCGGCCAGGTCGTCGAGCACGGTGTGCCGGGTCTCGATCGCCGAGGCGTCGAACGCGGCGCCGATGAGCCGCCGCGTGAGCCGGTCGGCACCCGGCTGCCCTGCGAACAGATCGCGCACCTGGTCCTGTCGGAGACGGGCCTCGGGCACGGCGGTGCCGATGGACAGGATGCGGGTGGTCATGCCTCACCGTAACCGGCGCGCGATCGGTCGAGGCTGCGGGTTGACCATGACCCGGTCGTGTGTGAATCCGCGAGGGGTCACCTGCTGCCGACCCACACCTCCACGCCCGCTCCCGTGAGGCGGCCTCGTCGTCGTCCAGCGGGATCACTCAACCAACACACCGACGGAATGCGGGCCGAATCGGCCTTCGCCGCGCCGGATCAGTCGTCGACGAGCAGCGAGTCGGCGACCGGACGCCGCTCCCGCGGGGCGTTCTCGCGCGCCTGCAGTTCCTCGGATGCCGCGTCGAAGTCGCCCACCGGTCCGACGGCCATGACGGTCAGGGCGCGCTGCGTGTCGGTGAGGCCGAACGATTCGGCGATCCGGTCGGCGTGGAAGCCGCCCATCTGGTGCGTCCCGAGGTCGTTCGCGTGCGCCTGCACGGTGAAGTGCGCCGCGGCCTGGCCGACGTCGTACGCGGCCCAGCGCAGGGCCTTGCCGTCCTGCTCGGTCGTCGCGACGAACACGACGAGCGCGGCCGCGTCGGCCGCCCACGAGCGGTTGAACCCCATCAGGCTGTCGACGACGGCGGCGTGGGATGCCGACCCCCGCCGCGCGACGATGAACCGCCACGGCTGCGTGTTCGACGCCGACGGCTACCAGCGCGCCGCCTCGAGGGCGGACCGCAGGGCCTGCTCGTCGATCGCTGCGGACGCATCGAAGATGCGGGTGCTCCAGCGCTCGCTGAGCACGTCGAGGAGGGGGGCGTCTGTCGTGGCGGTGCGGTTCGGCATCCGTCCATTCCATCACCGCCTCCCTGGGTGCGGGGTCGATGCGTCAGGACGTCGGCCAGTCGGCCGGGCCCGCCGTGCCCGCGGCGTACTCGTCCATCGGCACGCGGCCGTCCCGCCACGCGTCGATGACCGGCTGCACGATGTGCCAGCAGTCGACGGCGGCGTCCCCGCGCACCGAGAGCATGGCGTCGCCGTCGAGGATGCCCGAGAGGACCTCGGCGTACGCCTTCAGCGACCCCTCGCCCAGGTGGGCCTCGAGGGTCGCGCGCTCGAGCTCGAGCGGGTCGGCCTCTCCGTTGACGTTCAGTCCGAGCGAGATCGAGTCGGGCCCCAGCGAGAAGCTGAGGACGGTGGGGCCGGGGTCGCCCGTGAAGCCGCGCGGCAGGTGCCGCACCGGGTGGAAGCGCACCTCGACCTTCGCATCGGCGTGACCCAGGCCCTTGCCCGAGCGCAGCGTGATCGGCACGCCCTGCCAGCGGGCGTTGCGCACCTCGACGGTCATCTCCGCGAGGGTCTCGGTGCCGCGCGCCGGGTCGACGCCCGGCTCGTCGACGTACGAAGGGAAGTCGCGCCCGTCCACGGTGCCCGCCGTGTACCGCGCCCGTCGTGACGAGGCGGCGGGGTCGTCGCCCCAGACGGCCGTCGCGCGGAGCGCTGCGCCCGTCGCGTCGCGGAGGTCGCGCTCGTCGAGGGAGGCCGGGGGCTCCATCGTCACGAACGCCATCACCTGCAGCAGGTGGCTCTGGATCATGTCGGTCAGCGCGCCGGCCTTGTCGTAGTAGCCCGCACGGCCTTCGAGACCCAGCGGCTCGTCGAACTGCACGAGGATCGACGCGATGTGGTCGGCCGACCACGCCGGTTCGATGAGCCGGTTCGCGAAGCGCACCCCGAGCAGGTTGAGGACCGTCGAGCGGCCGAGGAAGTGATCGACGCGGAAGACCTGGCTCTCGGGGACGAGGTCGGCGAGGGTCGCGTTGAGGCGTTCGGCGCTGGCGGCATCCGACCCGAAGGGCTTCTCGAGCGCGAGGATCGTGCCGTCGGGGATCGTGACCGACCGCAGGGCCTCGCACGCCTTCGCGGCGACGGCGGGAGGCACGGCGAAGTAGAGCGCGCGGCGGCCCTCGGCAGCATCCAGCAGCGTCTGCAGCTGACCCGGGTCGGTGATGTCGGCCTGCGTGTAGGTCGTGTCGGAGAGCCGGTCGAAGGCGGACTCCGCATCGGTCGTCGTGAACGCCTTCCGGACCGTCTCGCGCCAGGCGTCGTCGGTCCACTCGTCGACGCCGGCGCCCGCCAGGCGCACGTTGCGGTCGGGCTCGCGCGCGAGCAGCTGCCCGAGCGCGGGCAGGAGCAGGCGCGAGGTGAGGTCGCCGGAGGCGCCGAGGATGAGCAGGGTCGTGTCGGCCGTCATGCGCGTCACCCTAGCCCCGCGCTGCGCGCGAACCGGAGTCGGGGGCCGTCTCTTGCCCCGACTGTGCGCGAGGGCGACAATGACGACGATGCCGGCCCCGATCGAGTCCTAAGACCTGCTCAGCAACCCGCTCCACGAGAAGATCGTCTGCCGTCCCGTCTCGTACCCCGGAGGAGGCTGAACTGTGACGAAGAAGCACCGTGACCGGTTCATGCTGGCGATCGCGCTCGTCGTGGGTGTCTCCGCGGCGCTGACATCCTCGGTGGCCGTCTCCGGAGGGGTGATGGCAGCGCTCGGCATCGCCGCAGTCACCGCCGTCCCCGCCCTCCTGCTGTTGGGCATCATCGCGTACGTCGTGCGCAGCAAGGACCGCGAGCAGGCGTCCTTCGCGGGCCCGCCGGCCTCCCGCGACTGAGTGAACGCAGGCCGTCGTCGTCAAGAGCCTGCCGTGAGGGGATGCCGGGGGTAGCGTCGGGGAGGATGCCGCCGACTGGGCGGAGGAGGAGACGATGACGGACGCAGCCGAGCCCCTTGTCGGCGACACGCTGGCGGAGCGTTACCGCCTCGTCGCGCAGGTCGGTCAGGGCGGGATGGCGCGCGTCTTCCGCGCCGACGACACCGCGCTCGGGCGGACGGTCGCCGTCAAGGTGCTGCGCCCCGGCGTCGAGGGGGTCGCCGGAGCGCCCGAGCGTGCCCGGAGCGAGGTGACCCTCCTCGCCTCGCTCAACCACCCGTCGCTCGTGACCCTCTTCGACGCGCACCTGACCGGATCGCCCGAATACCTTGTGATGGAGTTCGTCGACGGGCCGACCCTCAGCTCCCGGATCGCCGAGGGGCCGCTGCCCCCGGCCGAGGTCGCCGCGCTCGCCGCGGAGCTCGGCGAAGCCCTCCACGTCGTGCACGCGTCGGGGGTCGTGCACCGCGACATGAAGCCGTCGAACGTGCTGCTCGCCCCGCCGCACCTGCCGGGGGGGCGGCCCCGCGCGAAGCTCGCCGACTTCGGCATCGCCCTGCTCCTCGACAGCGCCCGGCTGACGACGCCCGGCACGATCATCGGGACGGCCGCCTATCTCGCCCCCGAGCAGGTGCAGGGCGGCGACCCGGCTCCGCCCGCCGACGTGTACGCGCTAGGCCTGGTGCTGCTCGAAGCCCTCACCGGTGAGCGCGCGTACCCGCACACCGACGGGGTCGGTGCTGCCCTCGCCCGCCTCACCACGCCGCCGACGATCCCCGGAGCGCTCGGCCCCGCCTGGACGTCGCTGCTGTCGCGCATGACCGCCACCCGCCCCGAGGAGCGCCCGACCGCGCTCGAGGTCGTCGAGGCCGCCGAGCGGCTGCGCACCGCGCCGGTCGACGGTGCGCCCCCGATACCGCCGGTGCGCGCGGCGGTGGCCGCCGGCATCCCGATCGCGGCGACGACCCCCGACGACGCGGCGACGCACGCGGAGCCTCGCGACGACGACGCCCCGACCGTGCTCGAGCCGGCGGCCGCCCGCGCGGCCGGCGACGCCCCGACGCGCCGCTATCCGACGGCGGCGACGGTGGCCTTCGGGTCGGCGCCGGCCCCGGCATCCACCGAGGCGGACTCACGTCGCCGGTCCCGCCGTCCGCTCGTCATCGGGCTCGCCGTCGCGGTCGTGGCCCTGCTCGCCGGAGCCAGCATCTGGGCGGCGTCGCTCCTCGGTGGACAGGAGTCCGGGACGACCGACCCCGCGCAGACAGAGCCGACGCCCGCCCGGACGGCGGAGATGACGCCGACCGCCACCCCGACGCCCACGGTCTCGACGGTCGATCACTCGGGCACCGATAACGCCCCCGCCGACGAGAAGGGCGGCGGCAAACCCGACAAGAAGGACAAGCCCGACAAACCCGACAAGGACAAACCCGGCAAGGGCAAGCCCGGCAAGGGCGGCCCCGGACGTGGCTGAACCGCCCCGCCGCGGGTGCGGACGGAGCGGTTCAGCGGATGCCGCGATTCGGTCGGCGTTGAAGCCGCCCATCTGGTGGGTGTAGAGCCCGTTCGCGTGTGCCTGCACGGTGAAGTGCGCGGCCGCCTGGCCGACGTCGTACGACGCCCAGCGGAGCGGCTTGCCGTCGAGCTCGGTGACCGCGACGAAGACGACGAGGCGGCGGCGTCCGCTGCCCAGGCCTGATCGAAGCCGATGAGCGACTCGACAATCTCGGCGTGCGCGTCGGTGCCGCGGCGGGCGACGATGAAGCGCCACGGCTGCGTGTTGGAGGCCGACGGCGACCAGCGGGCCGCCTCGAGCGCCGATGCCAGCGCGTCCTCGTCGATGGGTGTCGTCGCATCGAACAGGCGGGTGCTCCAGCGTTCGGTGAGCACGTCGAGGATGGGGCGGTCGGCCGTCGCGGCGCGGTCGAGTAAGGCGTCTCCTGGGGTTGGGGGGTTCCTCCATTCAACCGGAGATCGTCTGAGCATCGGGCGAGCGCGGACCCGCCGGGGATGTCGCACGCACCTTTCGAAGACGTGAAGACGAGCCGTTCTTCGTCCCCCGGATGCCGAGCGGATGCCGCGCCCCCGCCGTAGCGTGCAGATATGACCATCGCGACGGCAGACCTCTACGACGAGCGCGGCGACGAGCTCGACTCGATCTCGGTGCAGTTCCTCGACCTCGGCGGTCATGCCGCCTTCGACGGTCCGGTGCGGACCATCCGCTGCCACCGGGACAACGGGCTCGTGAAAACCGTGCTCGGCACCCCGGGAGACGGCGCGGTGCTCGTCGTCGACGGCGGCGGGTCGCTCGAGTCGGCCCTGATGGGCGATCTGATCGCGGCATCCGCTGTCGAGAACGGCTGGGCAGGGGTGATCATCGTCGGCGCGATTCGCGACCGCGACGCGATCGCGGACCTGCCTCTGGGGGTCAAGGCGCTCGGCTCGAATCCGCGCAAGAGCGCGAAGGATGGCGCGGGCGAGGTCGACGTGCCGGTCGAGATCGGCGGAGTGATCGTCGTCCCCGGCGCCCACCTCTGGGCCGATCGCGACGGCATCCTCCTCACCCGCGCCTGAGAGCGCGGCCGACGGCCAGAGTGGCCGCGACCGCGCCCGGGCTCAGCGCTGCAGAGCCTCGCGCAGCTTGACGCGCGCTCCCATGCGCAGGAGCGAGTTCTCGTAGATCTTCGCGCCGAGGAGGATCGCCCCGATGCACGCGGCGAGCATGACGGCCAGCGCGAGCAGGGGCTCCCACCACTGCGCCTCGCCGACGAAGATGCGCACCGGCATCCCCACCGGGGCCGAGAACGGCACGTACGACATGATCGTCAGCACGACGGGGTTGTCGTTGAAGAAGATGACGAGGAGGTACGGCGCCATCACGATGTAGGTGAGCGGCGTGATCGTCGGTCCGATGTCCTCCTGTCGCGAGACCATCGCGCCCGCCGCGGCGAACAGCGCGGCCAGCAGGACGAACCCGAAGAGGAAGAACACCGCGAACCACGCGATCGGACCGCCGAGCCCCGCGATGAGGAAGTCCTGACCGGTCACCGTCAGGCCGATGATCGCGACCGCGGCGATACCGACGATCTGCCCCATCGCGAGCACCGTGTTACCGAGCACCTTGCCGGCCAGGAGCGCGCGGGTCGGGATCGCCGAGATGAGGAGCTCGACCACGCGGGTCTGCTTCTCCTCGACGACGCTCGTCGCGATGGTCGTGCCGAAGGTGAGCGCCGCGGCGAAGAAGACGCCGCCGAACGCGATCGCGATGATGTAGCGCAGGAACCCGTCGGTGCTCGCGGGTTCGAGGATCTCGACCTCGGGCGCGATGCTCAGCTGCTGCAGCAGGCTGTTGGAGACCTGCTCGTCGAACACCACGGTGTAGTCGAGGGGCTCTACGCCGCCCGGGATGACGGCGGCGTCGACCTCGCCGTCGCGGACGAGTTCGCGTGCCTCGTCGGCGGTCGCGGCATCCGTCACGTCGAAGGCGTCGGGGTCGGCGATGACGGACGCCGTCTCGGCGGTCACCGCGATCGGGGTGCGGTTGTCGCTCTGCGCCGTGAAGCCGGCCCAGAGGACCGCGGCCAGCACGATCACGAACATGACGACGGTCGAGATGATGAAGGACTTCGAGCGCAGCTTCGAGCCGATCTCCCGCTCGGTGACGAGCCAGACGCTCTGGCCGAAGGACGGTGACGTGTTCACTGGATGACCTCCGTGAAGATCTGGGCGAGGGTGGGGCGGCGGGGGGCGAAGCTCGTGACGGCGCCGTGGGTGACGGCGCGCTGCAGGACGCGCTGGACGGTCTCGTCCGAGTCGGCCTCGAACACCGCGTATCCGCCGTCGAAGTCGACGACCTCGACGCCCTGCTCGTCGCGCAGCCAGCCGGCGTCGGTGGCCGAGACGAGTTCGAAGCGCCGCGAGGCGTGCTCGGCGCGCAGGCCGTCGCGGGTGCCAGCCGCGCGGATCGTGCCGCCGGCGATGATGACGAGGTCGTCGCACAGGCGCTCGACGACGTCGAGCTGGTGCGACGAGAAGAGCACCGAGACGCCCTGCGCGGCGCGGGTCTGCAGGACCTCGGCCACGACGTCGACCGCGAGCGGGTCGAGGCCCGAGAACGGCTCGTCGAGGATGAGCACCTCGGGGTCGTGCACGAGCGCCGCGGCGATCTGGGCGCGCTGCTGGTTGCCGAGCGAGAGCGTCTCGACGTTGTCGTCCAGGCGCTCCCCGAGCCCCAGTTCCTGGAGCAGCGCGGTCGCGCGGGTCGTGGCATCCGCCTTCGAGAACCCGTGCAGGCGGGCGAGGTAGACGATGTGATCGAGCACCTTCATCTTCGGGTACAGGCCGCGCTCCTCGGGCATGTACCCGAAGCGGCGGCGGTCGGCGGTCGTGACGGGCGCGCCGTTCAGCGTGACCTCGCCGCTGTCGCGGCCCAGCACGCCGAGCATGATGCGCATCGTGGTGGTCTTGCCGGCGCCGTTGCCGCCGACGAACCCGGTCAGGCGGCCGGGGGCGACGTCGAACGCGACGTCGTCGAGCACCCGCCGCGAGCCGTAGCTCTTGGTGATCCCGCGTAGCTGCAGCATCCGTTCCTCCTGTGATCCTGGGCCACCGGCGGTGGCACGTGTCCCACGTTAGGAAGATCGGAAGCCGGGGGACTCCCTCCGGCGGGTGATCCGGGATCCCCGCCGCGAGGGGGAGCGTGACGTCTTATTGCATTCACAGGAATAGGGATGCCGGGGGTCCCGTTGGACTCCACGGTGCCGAACGGCATCCGTTTCGACTCTTTTGGAGGACCCATGACGAACCGCACCATCGGCTACATCGTCGGCAGCATCTCGTCGACGTCGATCAACCGCCGCCTCGCCAAGGCGCTCGAGCGCCTCGCACCCGAGGGCACCACGTTGGTCGAGATCCCGATCAAGGACCTGCCGTTCTACTCGGTCGACCACGACGCGGACTTCCCGCAGGTCGCCGTCGACTTCAAGCAGGCGATCGCGGACGTCGATGGCGTCATCATCGTGACCCCCGAGTACAGCCGCTCGATCCCGGGCGTGCTGAAGAACGCGCTCGACTGGGCCGCCCGCCCCTACGGCCAGAACGCGTTCAACCTCAAGCCCACCGCCGTCATCGGCACCTCGGGCAGCGGCATCGCCACCGCCGCCGCGCAGCAGCACCTGAAGGCGATCCTCAGCCACTTCAACGCCCCCACGCTCGGCCAGCCCGAAGGCTACGTGCAGAGCACGCCCGGCCTGTTCGGCGAGGACGGCGAGGTCACCAGCGACGAGACCGCCGGCTTCCTGACCGGCTACCTCGAGGCGTTCGGCGACCTGATCGACCGCTACGCCAAGGTCCCCGCGGGCGTCTGACCCGCGTCACGGCTGGAACGGCCCCGCCCCGACTCGGGCGGGGCCGTTCCGCGTGCGGGGCGGCGGGGGTCTCAGCGGTTCTAACGGCAGGATCCAGCAACGGCCGACGAGGAGGCCATGGGCTGCAGCGGGGGCCTCCTTCGTCGACTGCGACCGGTCGCTGACGTTCCGAAGGCCCGGCCAGCCGGGAGACCGCTGCTTCAGCTAGTCGTTCCGCCCGCTCGCTCTCGGTCGAACGAGCGACGCATCGCGTACCCGGCCGTCAAGCGGGCCGGTCCGACTGACTCACGCCAGATCGCAGCCGGTCGGACCCCCACACGCAGGTGACGGTGGACGGGGGGACGCAGCGGCGCCGTACATGGCGCAAAAGCGATCAACGCGCTGGATTGCTTTGGCCATCGCTCCTCACCCGCTGTCCTCCTAATGTCCTACAGATTTGTCGCGCAGCGGCAAGTAAGGTCGCCTCCTAGGTCGCATGAACCACCTCTAGGAACTGGGGGTCATCATGCGAAGTGGTGTTGTGTCGCGCCGAATTCTGAGGGCGGCGGCCGGCGTTCCAATCGTCATTCTTGTCTTCGTCTCGGTCTTCGCGTTGACTAGCCCTGCGGTGGCCAGTGCTTCTGCAGAGGACGTCTGTGTTGAAGAGGCTCTCGATAGATCTATCGAGAACTGGACTTGCATGGATGGCACGTTGAACTACTTCGAAGTGAGCGAGGACGGGATCGCGCTCGGGGACGAGGTCGCTGGCCATACATCGGTGGTCAGCGAGGAAATCGTCCCGAGCGGTACGGTCGAGTTGAGCGGGATAGGGAAATCAGATGCAGCTGTGATGGCGGCGTCGGCCCCTAGCAACGACTATTGGTGCGAACCCAACTCACGATGCACGTCCATCACTTCGGATTACAAAGCGAAAGCGAAGGGGAACGTGGTCTACGGCAACTCCGACGGAGTGTCGGGCTCGTTCGACATCGTGATTCACACCAACCTCAACGGTCGGCAATCCCAGGCGCAGGTGCAGCTTTACAAGGATAGCGGGCCGAGTCTGACATTCACCAACCTGAAGGTGGACTGCCAGCACGTGGGTAACGGCTGGGGATGCGGCGCGCACTACGCGGACAACCAAGATGGCCAGGTTCGCCTTTCTTCGAAAGCTTGGAATGGGCCGATTGTCTATGGGAACAAACTGACCGAGAAGGGCACGTACTATGACCTCGTGACCGGGCGAGTTCGTCCGGACGGGGGTCCGGTCTTGGCGATGCCGAGTCTCGCGGGGGTCAAGTTCGTCTGTCCGACAGGATCTGGGAATTGCGAGTTCGATTGAGTGACGACCGTTGGTCGGCCATGCCGATCGCACCCCTGGGTCGAGGAAACGTTGTCGTCCTCGGCCCGGATCGGCGAAGTGCGCTCATTGCATACGTCGCCGGTCCCCGCCACGTGCAGCGAATTCCACGGCGTGTAATCTCCGTCCGGGAGCGAGTTGACGGTGGCCCGCAACTCGTTCGAGAAGCTGTGGACGAGGAGGCGAAAGAAGTCCAGAGCGATCTCGCTGCGTTCCTCTGGTTGGCAGGTATCCCCGCTCCGCCAGCAACCGACGAATGGCGGCTGCACCTACCCGCTGGCGTGACGGAAGCCGACCTCTGGGACGCCGTCAACGGTGACCGAGTGCGCACTCAGAGTGCTTCGAACGCACGAGAGGTGGTGGCAGACGTTCGAACCGCACTGGAGGAGTTGCTCGGGCCGCTCGACTGAACACGGGGTCGTGGGCCCCGCCACCCGGCGCGGGCCAGCCGACGGGACTGCGGGCGACGGTCCCTGACGCTTGGATCGGCCGATCACGCTTGGCGACCCGGTTAGGGACGGCCGGCCAACGTACGAAATCACATCCCTCGTAGTATCCGCGGAGGATGAGCGGGCCCCAGGTGAAGGATGGGACGGATTTCACGCCACCAGGCGGCCATGCGGCGCGCGGACTTGCGAGGACGATAAGGCCGTGATCAGGCCAGGCCGTGCCGGTAGGCCCAGACCACGGCAGCGACGCGGTCGCGGGCGCCGAGCTTCTGCAGCACGTTCGACACGTGCGTCTTGACCGTCGCCTCGCCGATGTAGAGCTCCTGCGCGATCTCGCCGTTGCTCATCGCACGCGCGAGCAGGCGCAACACCTCGGCCTCGCGTTCGGTGAGCTCCACCGGCAGGGCGGGCGCGGCATCCGTCGTCCGGGGGAGGGATGCCGCCGGTGCCGACTCCGCCTGCGCGAACCGCTCGATCACCCGACGCGTCACCGACGGCGCGAGCAGCGCATCACCCGAGTGCGCGACGCGCACGGCGTTCGTGAGCTCCTCGGGGCCGGCGTTCTTGAGCAGGAACCCGCTCGCCCCCGCCGACAGCGCCTGGAAGAGGTAGTCGTCGCGGTCGAAGGTCGTCACGATGACGACGGATGCCGCGACCTCGGCATTCGCCACGATCCGCCGCGTCGCCTCGAGGCCGTCCATGTCGGGCATCTGCACGTCCATGCAGATCACGTCGGGCCGTAGCTCCCGCGCGGCCGCGACGGCGGCGCGGCCGTCGCCTGCCTCGCCGACGACCTCGATGTCGCCCGCGGCCTCGAGGATCATGCGGAACCCGGTGCGCATGACGGCGTGGTCGTCGACCAGCAGCACGCGGATCATGCCGGCACCGCCTGCGTCAGCGGCATGCGCGCCCGCACGAGGAAGCCGCCCCGGTCGCGGGCGCGCGCCTCGAGCGTTCCTCCGGAAGAAACGGCGCGCTCGCGCATCCCGACCAGGCCGAGGCCCGCTCGTCCGGAGATCGGCGCGCGTCCGGTGTTCGAGACCTCGAGTTCGACGGCGTCGTCGGCGTAGCGCAGGCGCACGTCGGCGGTCGCGCCGGGGCCGCCGTGACGGCGGGCGTTCGTCAGCGCCTCCTGCGCGATGCGGTAAAGGTTCACCTGCACGAGGTCGGAGGTCGGCACCGCGTCGCCGACGACCGACAGCGTCGTCGGCAGGCCGTTCTCGTTCGCGTGGGCGACGAGCGCCGGCAGCGCGTCGAGGCGCAGCGTCGACCCGCCGAGCGCGTCGGTGTCGGATGCGTCGGTGTCGGGCGTCCGCAGCGTCTCGAGCAGCTGGCGCAGTTCGGTCAGCGCCTCGCGCGCAGAGGACTCGATGCCGGTGAGCGCGGTGCGCGCGGCATCCGGGTTCTGCTCGAACACCGTCCGCGCGGCACCCGCCTGCACCCCCATCGCCGAGACGTGGTGGGCGACGACGTCGTGCAGCTCGCGCGCGATGCGCACGCGGTCGAGGGCGACGGCCTGTGCCGCCGTCCGTTCGCGCTCGCGTTCGAGCTCGGCGGTGCGCTGCTCGAGCGCCGCGCGCTCCATCGCACCCGTGTAGGCGCGCTCGCCGAACAGGTAGGCGCCGCCGAAGAAGGCCACGTTGACGAGGAACTGGATCAGCGCGAAAGCCGCGAAGGGCGAGAACGGCCCCTGCTGCGAGAGTCCGTCGTCGGATGCCGCCGACTGGAACATCGTGATGAGCAGCCACACGAACATCGCGACGATCAGCAGGATGCGCACGAGCGCCGCGCGGCGCCGGTCGGCGACCCAGGCGCCCACCGTGTACATCGCGATGAACAGCGAGACGTTGCCGACGTACACCTCGGGGATGCCCGCCGACATGCCCACGAAGAAGGCCGCGGACACGACGACCAGCACCGTGCCGGGGAACCGACGTCGCAGGGCGAGGGGAACCGTGACCGCCGCGGCGTAGAGCAGCCCCCAGTGCAGAGCCGGGCCGTTGCCGCCGTAGATGTTCGAGACCGTGCCGAGGGCGGTGCTGATCAGGCCGGCGACCAGCATCCCGGCGGCGAGCCAGGCGTCGTGACGCCGTTCGGCGGGGGTGACGGCGCGGCGGAGCGTCGAGTCGGACATGCCTTCCACGCTAGAGGGGCGGATGCGGCGCGGCATCCGTCCTGCGGGGGAGAGCCTTCGGCGTCAGAAGATCATCGGACGATCGTCGTCGTCCTCGCCGTCGAGGTCGAGGTCGACGACCACCGGGACGTGGTCGCTGGGGATCTCGCCCTTGCGCTCGTCGCGGTGGATGGATGCCCCGACGACACCGTCGGCGAAGGCCGCCGAACCGAGGATGAAGTCGATGCGCAGGCCCTCGTTGCGGGGGAAGCGCAGCTGCTTGTAGTCCCAGTAGGTGTAGCCGGTCGGGACGAGCGGGCGGACCGTGTCGGTGAGGCCGGCGTCGAGCAGGGACTGGAAGGCGGCGCGCTCCTCGGGCGAGACGTGCGTCGTCACGCCCTCGACGACCGTCGGGTCGCCGTTGTCGGCGTCGGTCGGGGCGATGTTGAAGTCGCCGACGAGGGCCAGCGGCAGGCTGGGCTGCGCGGCGAGCGTCGACTGCGTGTAGGCGCGGAGCGCCTCGAGCCAGTGCAGTTTGTACGCGAAGTGCGGGTCGTCGAGACCGCGGCCGTTGGGGACGTAGAGGCTCCACACCTTGACCCCGTCGATCGTCGCGCCGAGCGCGCGGGCCTCCTGCGGGGCATCCGGACCCTCGTGGCCCTTCAGGAACCCCGGCATGTCGGGGAAGGCGTACTCGACCTCGGTGATCGGCTCACGACTCGCGATCGCGACGCCGTTCCACTGGTTCAGGCCGTGCGCCTCGACGTGGTAGCCCGCCTCTTCGAACGCCTCGTAGGGGAACTGCTCGGGCTTGCACTTGATCTCCTGCATCGCGAGCACGTCGATGTTCTCGCGCACGGCGAACTCGACGGTGCGCACGACGCGCGCGCGGATGGAGTTGACGTTCCAGGTGGCAAGCCGCATGGTTCCCAGCCTAGATCGGGCGTCCGACGCCGCCGGTCGTAGACTCGGAGCCGTGACCGTCGCCTCCACGCCCGCACTCGAAGCCGACCGCCAGAGCCTCATCTCGCTCATCCAGGAGGAGGCCGTGTTCCACGGCGACTTCACCCTGTCGAGCGGCAAGAAGGCGACCTACTACGTCGACATGCGCAAGCTCACGCTCGACCACCGCGCGGCGCCCGCCATCGGGCGCATCATGCTCGACCTCATCCGCGACGTCGACGGCATCGTCGCGGTCGGCGGGCTCACCCTCGGCGCCGACCCCATCGCGAACGCCGTCATGCACGAATCCGCGCGCACCGACGCGCCGCTCGACGCGTTCGTCGTCCGCAAGGAGCCCAAGGACCACGGCCGCGGTCGTCAGGTCGAAGGAGCGGATGTCGCGGGCAAGCGCGTCGTCGTCGTCGAGGACACCTCGACCACCGGTCAGTCGGCGCTCAAGGCCGTCGAGGCGCTGCGCCGCGAGGGCGCCGAGCCCGTCGCGGTGGCCGTGATCGTCGACCGCAAGACCGGAGCGCAGGCTGCGGTTGAGGCCGCGGGTCTCACCTGGCTCGCCGCGATCGACCTCGACGACCTGGGCCTGCAGCCGCAGTGATCCCGCCGGCGCGAGCCCTACTTGGGTTCGATGTCGTCCCACGGCTTGCGGCCGCGGCGGTCCTCGCCGCGCCGTCGGAACCCGCGGACGACGATGAGCACGAGCGAGGTCAGCAGCGACAGCCCGACGACGCTGTACAGCAGGTTCTGCTCGAGCTCGTTCATGCGTCCACTCTCGCACGGGCCGCGCCGGCCGGGTCCGACCCGAATCACCACCGAGGTGCCGAATCACCAGCGAAACGCGCGCAATCGAGTGGTGACTCGGCACGCGACTGGTGATTCGGCACGCCGTGGGAACGCCGAGCGCAAGAGGATGCCGCGCACAGGTGCCGAGCGTAGGGTCGAGCATGTGGCACGCGATGACTGGGACCCGGACGATCTCCCCGATCTGAGCGGTCGTCGTTACCTCGTCACCGGCTCGAACACGGGTGTCGGATTCTTCAGCTGTCTGCAGCTCGCCGCGGCCGGTGCCCACGTCGTCATGACGGCCCGGAACCCCTCGCGGCTGTCGCGCGCGCGGGCCGCGATCCTCGATCACGTGCCGGATGCCGACCTCGAGACCCTCGCGCTCGACACGAGCAATCTGGGCTCGGTCCGCGCCGCCGCGGCAACCGTCCGCGGACGCGTCGGACTGCACGGCGCCCTCTTCAACGCGGGTATCGTCCACCCGCCGGAGGAGCGCGAGGTGACCCGCGACGGGCACGAGCTCGTCATCGCCACGAACGCGCTCGGCCACTACGCGCTCGCCGGTGCCGTGCTGCCCGCGCTCGCCGCCGCCCGCGGCCGCATGGTCTGGCTCGGCTCGATCGCGACCAAGCTCTTCCCGTGGGACCCGATCGACCCCGAACTCGTCGACGACTATACGCCGTGGCGGGCGTACGTGCAGTCGAAGGTCGCCACCGCGGCGCTCGGTTTCGAAGCGGACCGGCGGCTGCGTGCGGCATCCGTCCCCGTCCAGAGCCTCGTCGCGCATCCCGGCTACTCGCTCGGCGGGCGGACGCGACGGATCCCCGGCGTCAGTGCGCCGTCACGACGCAAGCGCCTGCTCGGCGGACTGCAGGCCGCCGTCGCGCAGTCGAAGGAGCGAGGAGCGTGGGCGCCGGTGCGCGCGCTCGTCGACCCCGACGCCGAGGGCGGCCAGTACTGGGGTCCCGCGCGGACGTACACCGGGGCGCCGGTGCTCGAGCGCGCGCCGCGGATCGCGATCGACCCCGACGTCGGCGCCCGCATGTGGCACTACGCCGAGCACGCGACACGCACCGAATGGCCGTACCTGAAGGGCCGGCGGCTGCGCCTGCGCTGAGCTTCCGCGGCCGGGTGCGGTGACGGATGCACGACTGCTTGGGGCGGGAGTGGACCCGGACCCGCGCGCGGTACGACGGCAGCACCGGCGGTCGTGCAGACGTGCGGTGCTCCCGGCGAGAGCGCGCTGACTCAGGCGGTCAGCCAGACCGCCTGTGCTGCGGCCGGCGGCAACTCGATCGTCGGACCGCCGTCGATCTGCACGGCGCCCCGCCCCGTCGCCGTCAGGGTGTGACCGACGTCGATGCCGATCTCTTCGAGCGAGCGCAGGAGCGCGGGGTCGCGGTCCGAGACGCGCAGCACGCGGCCGGTGTGCCCGATCGTCGCCTCGGCGAGCAGCACGAACGGCTCGCGCTCGACACTGCCGTCGGGCCCCGGGATCGCGTCGCCGTGCGGGTCGAACCGCGGGTGGCCGAGCCGCGCGTCGATGCCCGTCAGCAGGCGGTCGCTGATCGTGTGCTCGAGCACCTCGGCCTCGTCGTGCACCTCGTCCCATGCGTAGCCGAACTCGCGCACGAGCCACGTCTCGATGAGGCGGTGGCGGCGGATCACCGCGGTCGCGCGGCGGGTCCCGGCATCCGTCAGCGAGATCGGTCCGTACGGGCGGTGCGCCACGAGGCCCTGCGCGGCGAGCTTCTTGACCATCTCGGTGACCGACGACGGCGCGAGTCCGAGTTCGGCGGCGAGCACCGACGGGGTGACGGGATCGGTCTGCCACTCGGTGTGGTGGTAGATCGTCTTCAGGTAATCGTCGACCGTGGACACGGAGGCGGGCACGGACCCCAGATTATCCGCCGAAGAGGGTCAGCCAGAGCAGCAGGGCGTTGAGCGTCACGAGGAACACCGAGGCCAGGATGCCCGCGGCCGTCGTCCACACTCGGTTGCGGTAGCCGCCGAGCACGTCGCGCTTCGCGGTGAGCGCGACGAGGGGGATGAGCGCGAACGGGATGCCGAAGCTCAGGATCACCTGGCTGAGGATCAGCGCGAACGTCGGGTCGACGCCGAGGGCGAGGATCGCGAGCGCGGGGACGAGCGTCACGAGGCGGCGGGCGAGGAGCGGGATGCGGACGCGCAGGAGCCCGTGCATGATCTCCGCCCCGGCGTAGGCGCCGACCGCGCTGCTGGCCAGTCCGCTCGCGAGCAGGCCGACCGCGAACAGCGTCGCGACGACCGGTCCGATGCCGTCCTGCAGCGCCGCGTAGGCGCCCTCGAGGCTGTCGGTGCCGGGGACCCCGGCGAGGTTCGCCGCCGCCAGCAGCAGGATGCAGAGGTTCACGGTGCCGGCGATCGCGAGCGCGATCGTCACGTCCCACCGGGTGGCGCGGAGGATGCGGCGGGTGTCGATCGCGGCGTCGGCGGCTGCGGCATCCGTCCTCTTGCGGTCCTCGGCGGGACGGAAGCGGTCGCGGGCGAGCGAGCTGTGCGCGTAGATCGCGTGCGGCATGATCGTCGCCCCGAGGATGGATGCCGCCAGCAGCACCGAGTCGGTGCCGTCGAACCGGGGGAGGAGGCCCCGGGCGACGCCGGCGGACTCGGGCGGTCCGATGAAGACGCCGTAGGTGAAGCCGAGGGCGATGATCGCCATGAGCCCGATGATGACGAACTCGAAGCTGCGCGCCCCGCGACGGGACTGGATCAGCAGCAGCGCGATCGAGACCGCGCCGGTGATGAGCCCGCCCCACAGCAGGGGGACGCCGAACAGCAGCCACAGCGCGACGGCACCGCCGATGATCTCGGCGACGTCGGTGGCCATCGCGACGAGTTCGGCCTGCAGCCAGTAGGCGCGGCGCGCCGTGTTGCTGCGGATGCGCCTGCCGAGGACCTCGGGCAGGCTCTGCCCGGTGACGATGCCGAGCTTCGCCGACAGGTACTGGATGAGCCACGCCATGACGTTGCCGAGCACGACGACCCAGACGAGCAGGTAGCCGTAGCGGGCGCCCGCGGTCATGTTGCTCGCGACGTTGCCCGGGTCGAGGTAGGCGACCCCGGCGACCAGTGCTGGGCCGAGCAGCCAGGCCGCACGCGTGCGTGTGCCTGCAGGCGCTCCATTTTTCGGCATGCCGAAAAATCTAGCGCACCGGGTGCGATGCGATGCTCGTGCTGCTGCGCGCGTGGCACGGCGCGCGTGCGGTGTCGCCCCCCTGGGCCGAATCACCACTCGGCTGCCGAGTCACCATTCGAATGCGCGCATTCCGACGGTGATTCGGCACGCGGCTGGTGATTCGGCGACGAACGGGTGCACGGGGCGCACGGCGCCGCGCGCGGCTAGCCTGGACCGGTGCCCGAGCAGACCGATCCGTCAGACGCGGAAGCGCAGCTCCCCGTCGGCGTCGGTCCGTGGCCGGGCGGCCCGGGCGCCTGGCCCGACGACCCGCGGTACGACCGCGACCTGCTCGCGGGCGGCGACCGCCGCAACGTGATCGACCGCTACCGCTACTGGACCATGGCGGCGATCGTGGCGGACCTCGACGAGAAGCGGCATCCGTTCCACGTCGCGATCGAGAACTGGCAGCACGACATGAACATCGGCTCGATCGTGCGCAGCGCCAACGCGTTCGGAGCGGCCGAGGTGCACATCATCGGCAAGCGGCGCTGGAACCGTCGCGGGGCCATGGTGACCGACCGGTATCAGCACGTCCGCCATCACGAAGACGTCGCGGCCTTCGCCGCCTGGGCGGATGCCGCCGGGCTCCCGATCCTCGCGATCGACAACGTCGACGGCTCGGTGCCGGTCGACCGCGCGGACCTGCCCGAGCGCTGCGTCCTGCTGTTCGGCCAGGAGGGGCCTGGGCTGTCGCCCGAGGCGCTCGCCGCGGCATCCGGTGTCGTCGAGATCACCCAGTACGGGTCGACCCGGTCGATCAACGCCTCGGCCGCCGCGGCGGTCGTCATGTACGAGTGGTGCCGGCGCTACGCCTGATACTCGGCCAGGTCAGTCCTCGATCGTGAGGCCGACGGTGTAGGTGGCGTCGGTTCGGCCGACGACCAGCAGGGCGAACCCGGGTCGTGCATCGGCGGGGACGGTGACCTCCGTGTCGAGGCGGCCGTCCTCGATCGGCGCGGTGCCGAGCACACGGGATGCGCCGTCCTGGCGCAGCTCGACGGTCACCTCCCGCCAGGGCGCCTCCCCCGAGGGGTCGTTCGGAGTGTCGTTGCAGACGGTCCACCCCGCGCCGGTCACGGCGACGGTCTCGCCGGGCGCCGCCGTCTCGGGTGACACCGTCAGCGTCGGCGCCTCGCACGCCCCTTGCGCCGTGCCCCCTGCCAGGATGCCGCCGCCGCTGCAGCCGGCGAGGGCGACGGCGACGATGGTCGCCGCGAGCACCGACCCCCGCCGGCGCATCAGCCGAACATCCCGAACTCCGCGGACCCGTGCCCGCCGGTGGCCTGCGCGTCGGCCGCCGCGTCGCCGCCGAACAGCACGCGCGAGATGCCGCGGGTGTCCTCGAGCATCGCGTCGAGCGCCACGGCGAGGTCGTCGTCGGTCACGTCGCGGTCGTCGCTGACGGCGCGCAGCACCGCCCGGCGGATGACCTCCTTGACGAAGGATGCCGTGACCCCCTCGGCGCGCTCGGCGGCCGTCGCGAGCGCCTCAGCCGACAGCGGCAGGCCGCCGCCGTAGACCTGGAACAGCTGCTGCCGTGCGGGCAGGTCGGGCAGGGGGATCTCGAGCGCGAGGTCCACGCGGCCGGGGCGGGCGGCCAGCGCCGGCTCGAGGATCTCGGCCCTGTTCGTGGTGAGGACGAATGCGACATCGGCGTCGCCGTCGAGGCCGTCGAGTGCGTCGAGCACCTCGAACAGCAGCGGCTGCAGACCGAAGTCGCCGCGGTCGGCGGCGACGAGGTCGACGTCCTCGAGCACGACGAGCGCGGGGCTCATCGCCCGGGCGAGCGCCGCCGCCTCGCCGATCAGTCCGAGCGCCGCGCCCTGCAGCAGCACGACCGTCGTGCCCGGCGTCTCGTGGATGAGGTGGCGAATGGTCAGGGTCTTGCCCGTGCCGGGAGGGCCGTACAGCAGCACGCCGCGCTTGAGGTGCTGTCCTCGCGCACGCAGGTCGCCTGCCCTGCCGCCGATGTCGACGACGTGCGCACGGATGCGGTCGAGCAGCCCGTCGGGCAGGATCACCTGATCGGCGGTGACGGTCGGTCGCTCGAGGAACGTCATCTTGCCGATGCCGTGGTGCCCGAACTCGCCGCGCGCGAAGCTCACCACGTTGCCGCGGACGACACTGAGCTCGGCCATCAGTCGGCGCACCTCCGCGAGCAGGCCCGACCCGACCGCGGGCGACGCCGCCACGACGTCGAGCGACGCGGTCTCGCGACCTGTCTGCGGGTCGGCCGCGCGCTGCAGGGCGGCCACCGGCATCCCGTCGACACGGAAGAGGCGGAGCGCCGTCGACTTGGTCTGCCGGCTCGTGTCGGGGCCGGTCGGGACCGACACGTACTCGACCGGTCCCGGCTGGATGCGGGCGTACGGCGAGGCGAGCAGACCGGCGAACTCCTCGTGGCGCAGGTGCTGCCCGCCGCGCAGGCCGAGCACCTCCGCGTCGTCGCCGGCGAGGGCATCGAGGGCGAGGTCGAGGTCGACGAGCCGGTGCGGCGGAACCGACTCCGACACCATCGGGAGCGCGGTCGGGTCGGCGCCGAGGTGGTCGGCTACCCGCTCGCCGAGCGGGGTCAGCGGGGCGTCCTCGGCCTCCGGCATCCGGTTCAACCGCTGCACCAGGCGGTGCAGGTCCTTCAAGAAGTCGTCGTCGCGCGGGTCCATGCCCGCACTCTAGGGGACGGCGGTGACGTCACACCGCGACGGTCAGCCATTCGGCCCGCCGCACCCGCCAGCCCAGCGTCACGAGGCGCGCGAGCATGTAGACGCCGAAGAAGCAGACCGCGAGCCACGCGAGCCCGCCCGATCCGGCCGGGTGCACGGCGATCAGGATCACCAGCACCGGCAGGTACGGCACGAGGTTCAGGCCGCCGGCGATCGCGAGGTACTTCGCGTCGCCGGCTCCCATGAGCACGCCGTCGAGCACGAAGACCACGCCGCAGATCGGCTGCGCGAGGGCGAGGACCAGGAGCGCCGGCTGGATGAGGGCGGCGAGCTCCGGATCGCCGGTGAACGCGAGACCGATGACCCCCGACAGGCCCGCGATCAGTGCGCCGACGATGACCCCGAACCAGGCGCCCCACGCGACCGTGCGGCCGAGCACGCGGCGCACGAACGGTTCGTCCTGCGCACCGAGCCCGCGGCCGATCAGCGCCTGCGCCGCGATCGCGAGCGCGTCGAGGGTGAAGGCCGCCGTCGAGAAGATCGTGAACGCGACCTGCCACCCGGCCAGCTCGTCGGTGCCGAGACCCGTCGCGACGCCGACGGTCGCGAGCAGCGCCGCACGCAGCGACACCGTCCGCAGGAACAGCCACCCGCCCGACCGCGCCGACCCGCGCACGCCCTCACGCTGAGGGAGGACGGATGCCGAGTGCCGCCGCGCGAGGCGTCCGATGACCACGGCGTACGCGGCGACCATGCCCCACTGCGCGGCGACCGTGCCGGCGGCCGACCCCGCGATGCCCCACCCGAACCCGTAGATGAACAGCCAGTTCAGGAGCGCGTTGGCGCCGAACCCGAGGCCCGCGATCCACAGCGGGGTGACCGTGTCCTGCATGCCGCGGAGCAGCCCCGTCGCGGCGAAGACGATGAGCATGGCGGGCAGGCCCCACATCGACAGGGCGAGGTAGGTCACCGCCTGCTCGGCGACGTCGCGCGTCGGACCGAAGAGGTCGACGAGCCACGGTGTCGCGAGCGAGCCGGCGAGGGCGAGCAGCGCCCCGAGCCCGAGGGCGAGCCACAGCCCGTCGATCCCGACGCTGACGGCGCTGCGACTGTCGCCCGCGCCGAAGCGTCTCGCGACGGCGGGCGTCGTCGAGTAGGCGAGGAAGATCATCAGTCCGACGATCGTCTGCAGCACGGCGCTCGCGATCCCGAGCCCCGCGAGCGGCACGACACCCAGGTGGCCGATCAGGGCGGCATCCACGATGAGGAACATCGGCTCGGCCACGAGCGCCCCCAGCGCGGGGACGGCCAGGCGCAGGATCTCGCGGTTCAGGGTCTGCGCGGCCATGATTTTCAGCCTAGGGGTGGGCGGCGACGCAGCCCGCCCTCAGCCAGAATCGCGGTCGTCAGCCGATCAGGAGTCGGCCGAGCGCGATGCCGAGCAGCCCCGCTCCGACGGCGAGCACCAGCATCCCGACCGCGTTCATCGCGCCGAGCGCGTACCGGCGCTCCTGCACGAGGCGCACCGTCTCGAAGCTCGCCGTACTGAACGTCGTGAACCCGCCGCACAGGCCGGTGCCGATGACGAGCCGCCACACGTCGTCGACGACGCCGGCCAGCGCGAGCTCGGTCACGAAGCCGAGCACGAGCGAGCCGGCCACGTTGATGAGGAGCGTGCCGACGGGCAGCGCCGTGCGAACACGCGCCTTCACGGCGCCGTCGACCACGAGGCGCAGAGCCGCGCCGACACCGCCGGCGAGAGACACTGCGAGGAACAGGAGTGGCGTCATCGGGTCACGGCCCTGCGGTGCCGGGCCGCGCCGAGCGCGATGCCGGCCACGGTCGCGAGCGCACCGACGACGACGGTGCCGAGCGCGTACAGGATGCCGGCAGTCGGGTCGCCACCGGTCAGCAGCAGGCCGCTGTCGACGGCGAGCGCACTGTACGTCGTGAATCCGCCCGCGAATCCCGTGCCGAGGAGCAGGCGCAGCGCGCGGCGGCGACCGAGGTCGGGCCCGCGTCGCGCGAGGGCCTCGAGGAGTGCGCCGAGGAAGAGTGCGCCGACGATGTTGATCGCGAGGATCGCGACGGGGATGCCGCCGACCGAGGGGATCGCGAGCGACAGTCCCTCGCGGGCCGCCGTGCCGACGGTCCCGCCGACGAGCACGAGCAGGATCGACGACCACGCGAGGTGAACCGGTCGCGCGGCACCGGCGATGTCGCCGTCCATCGGGAGTTCGCCGTGCGGATCGGGCGCGGGGCCGGGCGTGATCATCGCGTCCACGATAGTCCCGGCATCCGTCTCACCGTCCCTCAGTGGTCGATGACGGGCCGCGCCGAGCAGGCCGACGGCCGCCCGTAGACTTCGCACCATGACCGACCGCACCCCGCGTCGGCCCGGGCCCTCGGGCGCGGTGACCCTCGACGACGTCGCGCGCGAGGCGGGCGTCTCGCTCGCGACGGCGTCGCGCGCCCTCAACGGCTCGACGCGCAAGGTCGCGGACTCCTATCGCGAGCGCGTCGAGGCCGCCGCGGCGCGGCTGGGCTACACCGCGAACCTCTCGGCGCAGGCGACCGCGCGGGGGACGTCGGCGATCCTCGCGCTGGTCGTCGCCGACATCGCCGACCCCTACTTCGGGCTCATCGCCTCGGGCGTCGCGCGCGGTGCCGACGAGGCCGGGCTCGTGGTGACGGTCGCGATCACCGCGCGCGACCCCGAGCGCGAGGTGCGGCTCGTGCGGGCGCTCCGCGGGCAGCGGCCCCGCGGGCTCATCCTCGCCGCGTCCCGGACCTCGGCGGGCCCGGCGCCCGAGCTCACCCGCGAACTGGACCTGCTCGGCGCGATGGGCGGCCAGGTCGTCGCCCTCGGTCCGGGGGCCGGCGGCGTGCGTTCGCTCATTTTCGACAACCGCGCGGGCGCCGAGGCCCTCGGGCGGGCGCTCGTCGAGCGCGGCTACCGCCGGGCCGTCGTCCTGGCGGCCGAAGAGGGCACGGCCACGAGCGATTCGCGCCTCGACGGCTTCCGCGCCGGCTTCACGTCGGCCGGGGGCGAGGAACCCCGCGTGTACCGCGGCGGCTTCACGCGCGAAGCGGGTGACGAGGCGATGACCCGGGCGCTCGCGGACGGCGTCGAGACCGGCACGGTCGTGTTCGGCATCAGCGACGTCGTGGCGATCGGCGCCCTCACGGCGATCCGCGCGGCGGGACGCACGGCGGGCGCCGACATCGCCCTCGCGGGGTTCGACGACATCCCGACGGGACGCGACGTGACCCCCGCCCTCACCACGGTGCACGTGCCCCTCGAAGAGGTCGGCTACCAGGCGTTCCGCGCCGCGACCGACGCCGAGTGGGAGCCGCATCCCGACGACCTGCGACTCGACGTGCTGCTGCGCGAGAGCACCCCGCCGCGCGCATGAGCGTCGTCGTCGCCCTCGACAGTCTCAAGGGCTCGCTGCCCGCCGCCGCGGCAGCCGCCGCCCTCGCGGACGGGTGGCGCGAGGTCGATCCCGCGGCCGAGATCGTGCTGCGCCCCATGGCCGACGGGGGCGAGGGGACTCTCGACGCCTTCGCCGCCGCCGTGCCCGGAGCGCAGCGCCGCCCGGTGCGCGTGCGCGGCCCGCGCGGCACGCTCGTCGACGCGGCGTGGCTGCTGCTGCCGGACGGCACGGGTGTCGTCGAGCTCGCCTCGACGAGCGGCATCGAACTCCTCGGCGAGGTCCGCCTGCCGTGGGACGCGGACACGACCGGGTTCGGGCAGGCGATCGCCGCCGCCCTCGATGCGGGCGTCGAGCGGCTCGTCCTCGGCATCGGCTCGTCCGCCTCGACCGACGGGGGGAGCGGGATGCTGCGCGCTCTCGGCGCGCGCATGGTCGACGCCGACGGGCGCGATGTCCCCGCCGGGGCGCGCGGGCTCGCGGCCGTGTCGGCGATCGACTTCTCGCACCTGCGCACTCCGCCACCCGGTGGCGTGACGGTGCTCAGCGACGTGACGAACCCGCTGACCGGGCCCGCGGGCGCCGCGGCCGTGTTCGGACCGCAGAAGGGGCTGACCGCCGCCGACGTCGAGGTCGTCGACGGCGTGCTCGAGCGGTACGCAGCCTGCATCGCCCGGCGCGTGCCGGCCGCCGACCCGCTCCTGCCGGGAGCGGGGGCCGCGGGCGGCACCGGGTTCGCGCTCGCCGCGTGGGGTGCCGACCTCGTGCCCGGCGCGCAGCGCATCGCGGACCTCGTGGACCTGGCCGGTGCGGTGGCCGCGGCATCCCTCGTCGTCACGGGGGAGGGCTCGTTCGACGGGCAGTCCGCCGCCGGCAAGGTGCCCGCGTTCGTGCAGGGGCTCGCGGTGGCGCACGGGGTGCCCGTCGCGGTCGTCGCCGGGCGGATCGCCGCCGACGCCGACACCACCGGTTTCGCGCGCACGATCTCGCTCACCGACCTCGCCGGTGGCGCGGCAGCGTCGATGGCCGATCCGGCGCGCTGGCTGGCCGAGGCCGGGCGCCGCCTCGCGGCACGGAGCGCCTGAACGGGGCACACGCATGGCAGCCGACGCGGAGCAGGGGCGGCGGGCGTGGTCCCGCGAGGACTGGATCGCGTACGCCGCTCGGCGCCTGCAGTGCGGTGCCCGTCGTCGACCTCGACCTGCGGGGAGCCGGGCTGCCCGTCCGGACGGAGGTGTCCGTCCGCGTGGAGGATGACGCGGTCGAGGTCGTGTGGGCGGACGGGGTGCGGACGTCTCACCGCCTCTCAGCCCGCTCATAGCAGTCGCTCAGGTCGCTCACAACCCCTGCGGGGGCCTCGTCCGCCGTCCCTACAGTCGGCGGCGACGCTCCGTGCGCAATCCGTTCGGGGCGTCGCACCGAATGATCTGCAGCACCACATGTCTGCAGGGCCGCGGCATCCGTCGCACCAACGGAGGGACACTCGCATGACCAGCTCACCCAACCGCCTCGTCGCCGTCATCTTCGGCGCCGTCTACATCCTCGTCGGGCTGCTCGGCTTCGCTGTGACCGGCGGCGTCGACTTCATCGCCACCGATGGTGGCCTGCTGCTCGGCATCTTCATGGTGAACCCGCTGCACAACGTCGCGCACCTCCTGATCGGTGCGGCGCTGCTGATCGGCGGCCTGTCGAACGTCCGCGCCGCCAAGGGCGTGAACATCGTCGTCGGTGCCGCCTACCTGCTGCTCGGCGTCGTCGGCTTCTTCCTCGTGGGCACCGCCGCGAACATCCTGGCGCTGAACACGGCCGACCACTTCCTGCACCTCGCGAGCGCGCTCGTGCTGCTCGGCGTCGGCATCGCCGCCGACAAGCAGGTCTCCCCTCGCGCGGCCGTCTGATGTCGCCGTCCGGCCTGGTCCGCTCGTGGCCCGCGCTCGCCGCGTGGGGCGCAGGGCTCTTGCAGCTCGGACTGGGAGCGGGCGCGATCGTGAAGGGCGCCGATGCCGCGGACCGCGGCATCGGCGTCCTGCTCGCCGCCGTCGGGGCGGCGACCATCGCCTGGGGCGTCGCGGCGCTGATGCGGGGGCGCGTGGTTGCGCCGCCCGCGGGCGTCGGAGTCTCGCTCGCCGGTCTCGTCGCAGTGACCGCGCTGCTCGTGATCGGTCCCCCGCAGACCAGCATCTATCCCGTCGTCGTCTCCACAGCGCTGGGTCTTTCCGTCGGCGTCGTCTCGGCGATCGCGATGCGTCGCGCAGGTCGACGGCCGTCGCACCCCGCTGCTCGCACCGCCGCCCGCACGAGCGTCGGTGGCCTGATCGTCGGTGCCTTCCTGCTGGCAGGGCTCGTGACCCCCGCGCTCGCAGCGACGCCCATCGGCAGCGATGCGCCCGGCGCCGAGGTCAACGAGGTCTTCCTACACGGACACGGCGGGCACTGAGTCTCGCCGTTCTCGGATGCAAGAGATCCGCCGCGACACGCCGGTGCCTGAGCGGATGCCGCGGCGTGTCGCCCGGCATCCATTGCATCCCGTGACACCCCGCCGCGCCCGACCCACCCCTCGCGTTCACGGATGCAAGAGATCCGCGGTGACACGCCGGTGCCTGAGCGGATGCCGCGGCGTGTCGCGCAGCATCCATTGCATCCCGTGACACCCCGCCGCGCCCGACCCACCCCTCGCGTTCGCGGATGCAAGAGATCCGCGGCGACACGCCGGTGCCCGAGCGGATGCCGCGGCGTGTCGCGCAGCATCCATTGCATCGCGTGACACCCGCCGCACGCGAAACGCCCCGGCGCCAACGGCACCGGGGCGCTCGTCGCGTGCGGGTTACAGCCCGCGGGCGAGGCGGTAGTACGCCTGGTTCCAGCGGAGCTCCTTCTGGAAGCCGCGCACCGTCGTGTCCTCGTCGATGACGAGCAGTTCAGTGCCGGCGATCTCGGCGAAGTCCCGGAAGACCTCGATGCCCACGGCCGTCGTCATGACGGTATGGTGCGCGGCACCGGCCGCGAGCCAGCACGAGGCCGAGGTCGCGAAGTCCGGCGCCGGCTTCCACACGGCGCGGCCGACCGGCAGCTTGGGCAGGTCGGGGGCGTCGACGTTCTCGACGACGTTCGCGACGAGTCGGAACCGGTCGCGCATGTCGCTCATCGCCACGACGAGGGCGGGTCCGGCGTCCGCCGTGAAGACCAGGCGCACGGGGTCGGCCTTGCCGCCGATGCCGAGCTCGTGCACCTCGAGGCGCGGCTTCGACGTCGTGAGCGACGGCGAGACCTCCAGCATGTGCGCGCCGAGGATCCTCTCGTTGCCGGGCACCAGGTCGTAGGTGTAGTCCTCCATAAGGCTCGCCCCGCCGGGCAGCCCTGAGCCCATGACGTTCGCGACGCGCACGAGGATCGCGGTCTTCCAGTCGCCCTCGGCGCCGAAGCCGTAGCCCTCGGCCATGAGGCGCTGCACGGCGAGACCGGGCAGCTGCGTCAGTGCGCCGAGGTCCTCGAACGACGTCGTGAACGCGCCGAAGCCACCGGCCTCGAGGAACGAGCGCAGCCCGATCTCGATCGCGGCGCCGTCGCGCAGCGACTGGTGCCGCTCCGCGCCCGGCAGCAGCTCGTCGGCCACGTCGTACGAGGAGACGTACTCCTCGACGAGGGCGTCGATCTGCGCCTCGGATGCCTGGGCCACGGCATCCGCCAACTCGTTCACACCCCACGTGTTGACCTGCACGCCGAACTGCAGCTCGGCCTCGGTCTTGTCGCCCTCGGTGACGGCGACGTAGCGCATGTTGTCGCCGAAGCGGGCGAGCTTGAGGGTCTTGACGGCCTGCCACCCCGCGGCGGCGCGCTGCCAGTCCTCGATCTGCTGCACGACCATGGGGTTCGAGACGTGGCCGACGACGGTCTTGCGCGGCACGCCCAGGCGCGTCTGGATGTACCCGAACTCGCGGTCGCCGTGGGCGGCCTGGTTGAGGTTCATGAAGTCGAAGTCGATGTCGTTCCACGGCAGCTCGACGTTCGCCTGCGTGTGCAGGTGCAGCAGCGGCTTGCGGAGCGCATCGAGGCCCGAGATCCACATCTTCGCGGGGCTGAACGTGTGCATCCACGCGATGACGCCGATGACCGAGTCGTCGGCGTTCGCGTCGAGCGCGAGGCGCTTGATCGAGTCCGAGTCCTTCAGGACGGGCCTCCACTCGACGGTGACCGGAAGGCCGGCGAGGCCCGCGGCGACGGCCTGCGACTGCTCGGCGACCTGGCGCAGCGTCTCCTCGCCGTAGAGGTTCTGGCTGCCGGTGACGAACCAGACGGTGTACTGCTCGAGGCTGGTGGAGAGGGTCATGCTGTTCCTTCGTTCGATGAGCGGATGCCGCGCAGCGGCAGTGCGGTGACGGCGGCGGCCTCGGCAGCGAGTCCGGCGCGGTAGCGGGTGAGGTAGTCGGCGAACCCGGCGACGTCGGCCGGGACGGGGTCGGCGGTGACGGATGCCGCCCCCGCGAACACGTGGTCGGTGAGGTACGTCGACAGGTCGGAGCCGGTCTTCGCGGAGGCGTACGCGGCGAGCACGGCCATGCCCCACGCGCCGCCCTCGGCCGCCGTGTCGCCGACCGTGACGGGCGCGTCGAGCGCGCCGGCGAGGAAGCGCTGGGCGACCCCGGCGGTGCGGAACACGCCACCGTGCGCGAACATCGCGTCGAGCCCGACACCCTCCTCGGCGAGCGTCTGCATGCCGATCGCGAGCGTCGCGAAGACGCCGTAGACCTGCGCGCGCATGACGTTGGCGAGCGAGAAGTCCGCGTCCGGGGTGCGCACCACGAGCGGGCGACCCTCGGCGAGCCCGGCGATCGGCTCGCCGCTCAGGAGGTTGTACGCGAGCACCCCACCGGCATCCGCGGCGCCGGTCAGCGCTTCGCGCAGGAGCGTCTCGTAGACGGCATCCGTCGTCATCGCCTGACCGGATGCCGCGGCGAACCGCGCGAACAGCGACGCGAACGACGCCAGCTCGCTCGCGCCGTTGTTGCAGTGCACCATCGCGACCGGGTCGCCGGCGGGCGTCGTGACGAGGTCGATCTCGGTGTGGACCCGCTCCAGCGGGCGTTCGAGGACCACCATCGCAAAGATGCTCGTGCCGGCGCTGACGTTGCCCGTCCGCGGCGAGACCGCGTGCGTGGCGACCATGCCGGTGCCGGCGTCGCCCTCGGCGGGCGCAGCGACCGCGCCGGGCCGGAGCGTGCCGGTCGGGTCGAGCAGGGCGGCGCCTGCGGCAGTGAGCGCCCCGGCATCCGCTCCCGCGGGGAGCACCTCGGGCAGCAGGTCCGTGAGGCTGCGGCCGGCGAGGAACGCGGCGGCGTGCGCGTCGTACGCGGCGACGCGGTCGCGGTCGTACTGCCCGTCGGTGCCGATCGGGAACATGCCCGACGCGTCGCCGACACCCAGCGCGAAGCGGCCGGTGAGCTTCTCGTGCACCCAGCCGGCGAGGGTGTTGATCTTCGCGAGCGAGGCGAGGTGCGCCTCGTCGTCGAGGATCGCCTGATGCAGGTGGGCGATCGACCAGCGCAGCGGGATGTTGACGCCCAAGAGGTCGGTCAGCTCCGCCGCGGCGGCGCCGGTGGAGGTGTTTCGCCACGTGCGGAACGGGACGAGCAGGGTGCCGTCCTCGTCTAAGGCGAGGTAGCCGTGCATCATCGCCGAGACGCCGATGCCGGCGAGGTCGGTCAGCTCGGCGCCCTGGCGGCGGACGTCGGTCACGAGGTCGGCGTAGGCCGCCTGCAGACCCGACCAGATCGCGTCCTCGGCGTAGGTCCAGACGCCGTCCTCGAGCGCGTTCTCCCACTCGTGGCTGCCGACGGCGAGCACGGTGGTCGGGTCGCTCGCATCGACGAGGCACGCCTTGATGCGGGTCGAGCCGAGCTCGATGCCCAGCACTCCGCGGCCGGCAGCGATGGCGCTCATCGGCGGTCGTCCGAGCTCTGGCCGTACACGTTCTGGTAGCGGTTGTAGAGGGCGTCGATCTTGTCCTGCGGGATCGGGATCAGCTCCCCGCCCTGCCGGGCGAAGTGCACGGTGCGGGCGGCGTCCTCGCACATGACGGCGGCCTTGACGGCATCCTTCGCGCTGACGCCGATCGTGAACGGACCGTGGTTCTGCATCAGGACGGCGCGCGAGCGGTGGCCCTTCAGTGTCTCGACGATGCCGCGGCCGATCGAGTCGTCGCCGATGATCGCGAACGGTCCGACCGGGATCGGGCCGCCGAACTCGTCGGCCATGCCGGTGATGACGCAGGGGATCTCCTCGCCGCGCGCGGCCCAGGCCACGGCGTAGGGGGAGTGCGTGTGCACGACGCCGCCGACCTCGGGCATGTTGCGGTAGACGTAGGCGTGCGCGGCGGTGTCGCTCGAGGGCGAGCGGTCGCTGCCGGGGCTGCCGGGCACGACGTTGCCGTCGAGGTCGCAGAGAATCATGTTCTCGGGCGCGAGGTCGTCGTACGAGACGCCGGACGGCTTGATGACGAAGAGGTCGGCGCCCGGGACGCGGCCCGAGACGTTGCCTCCGGTCCAGATGACGAGGCCGTAGCGGACGAGTTCGGCGTGGAGGGCGGCGACGTCCGCGCGGACGGCGGCGATCGCCTCATCGAGATCGGTCATGGGGTCGATGTTATCGGTAACATCCCGATTCCGCCACGCTCTGATGACGGGTTCTCGCCGCCGGTCCGGCACCAACCGCGGAGAAAACGCACGCAGCCGCACCGGATCGCCCCCGGCGGGCAGATGGCGGCCGAATCTCCGCGGTTCTTGCGGGGCGAGCCCCGGGCCCGAGCCCGAGCCCCGAGCCCGAGCCCCGACCCCCGCCGGCCTCAGCCGCGCGGCGCGGCGGTCGACGCGCGCGCGACGAGCACGGGTTCGGCGACCTCCGCCGTCGCCGGCAGGCCCAGCGCCTCGGCGAGCACGCGCCGTGCCTCGCCGGCCGTGTCGACGTGCACCGTGGTGAGGGCGGGTGTGTAGAAGGCGGCATCCGCGTTGTCGTCGAATCCGGTGACCGAGACGTCCTGCGGCACCCGCAGCCCCTCGGCGACGAGGCCCGCGATGAGTCCGAGCGCCATCTGGTCGTTCGCCGCCGCGACCGCGGTCGGCCCGTCCTCGCGGCGCACCGCCTCGGCCACCTCGCCCGCGAGAGCCGCGCCCGTTGCCGCGCTCCAGTCCCCGCGCCACATCGCCGCGGGACGGATGCCGGCGGTCGCCAGCGCCGCCGCGGCACCCTCGTCGCGGGCCGTCGCCTCGAGCCAGTCCGCCGGTCCCGCCAGCAGCGCGATGCGGCGGTGGCCGAGCGCGACGAGGTGCTCGATCGCGAGCGCCGCGCCGGCGCGCTGCCGCTCGGCGCCCGCGCCGGTGTGCAGCGCGGCGAGCGGTGTCCCGCCCGCCACCTCGCGCAGCGCGGGCAGCGTCGCGGTGTGCGCGGCGACGACGATCAGCGCGTCGACCCCTTGCGACAGCAGGCGCTGGGCGGCATCGGTGACGGATGCCGGGTCCGCGGCATCCGCGTAGGCCGTCGCCAACCAGCGGTCCGCCTCGCGAGCCGCCGCGTCGAGCGCGGCGATGCCGGCGCCGGGGCCCCACAGGGTCGCGTCCGAGGCGACGACGCCGACGGTGCGGGTCGTCGAGGTGCCGAGGGCGCGGGCGGCGTTGTTGATGCGGTAGCCGAGCTCGGCCATCGCGGCCTCGACGCGGGCCCGGGTCTCGGGGCGCAGGTTCGGGCTGTTGTTGATGACGCGCGACACGGTCTGCGTCGACACCCCCGCCCGCGCGGCGACGTCGCGCACGCCGGCGCGTGTCGTCCCGGCCCGTCCCATGGCGCTCACTGTAGCGGGCGCCATCTCACGTCGATGCGCCCGCTGTCGAGCACTCGGGCGCATCCGGCCCGCGCGGTTAACGTGGAGGATCGACGCCGACGCACGGAGGAGGGACCGAATGCGGCTGCTGCAGCGCCTCGCGCTCGGACGCTTCTACGCGCGCCTGCCCGAGTGGGTGCGCCTGGTCGTCGCGGCCTCGGCGGTCGTGCTCGGCGTGGTCATCGTCATCCGGCCGACGACGGCGCTGGGCGTCCTCGCCTGGCTGATCGGCGGCGGCATGGTCCTCACAGGCGTCATCGAGCTGACGGGGCGCGACATGGAGGGGGCGCGTCCGCGCTGGCGCACGCTGACGGGCGGTGCGTGGCTCGTCGGCGGGCTCGTCGTCCTGCTGACCCCGGGACTCACCGTGCGCGTCGTGGCGACCCTCGTCGGCATCCTGCTGCTCGTCGCGGGTGCGCTCGGCGTGATCGC
The DNA here is from genome assembly GCF_031844425.1 of Microbacterium sp. ARD31. Lineage (NCBI taxonomy): Bacteria > Bacillati > Actinomycetota > Actinomycetes > Micrococcales > Microbacteriaceae > Microbacterium > Microbacterium sp. ARD31. The sequence continues at coordinate 96,855 of NZ_JAUZVE010000006.1, read as the reverse complement.
GGTCTTCGCGAAGGGGCGAACGATCGATGCGCGCATCGCGGATGCCGCTTTCTCGGTCTCGGGCGTGATCTTCGGCGTGCTGGCGCTGTTCTGGCCCGACATCACCCTGCTCGTCGTCGCGGTCGTCTTCGGCGCGCGTCTCATCATGAGCGGGGTCGCCGATCTGTGGACGCGCGTGCGACGGCGCCGCGACACCGAGCGGGAGCGCCGCCACCAGCCGCAGCGCCTGCGCCGTTGGGGGCGCACGGTCACGGCCCTCGTCTCCGTCGCGCTCGCCGTCACGACCGCGCTCGCCACCGTGCCGCTCCGCGAGGGGTCGACCGTCGTGGACGACTTCTATGCGGCCCCTCGCGACATGCCGGGCGAGCCGGGGCGCCTCATTCGTGCGGAGCCGTTCACGAACGGCATCCCGGTGTCGGCGACGGCCTGGCGCATCCTCTACACGACCACCGGCGTCGACGGCGAGGTCCGGGTCGCGAGCGGTGTCGTGGTGGTCCCGAAGGAGGGTGACGGGCAGTGGCCGATCATCGACTGGAACCACGGCACGACCGGCTACTCCGAGCACTGCGCACCGTCGCTGCAGCCGCGCGGGCTCTGGTCGGGCGCGCTCTACAACCTGCCGACGATCATCCGGCAGGGGTGGGCAGTGGTCGCGACGGACTACATCGGGCTGGGGACCGAGGGTCCGCATCCGTATCTGATCGGGCCGCCCAGCGCGACGGCGTCGCTCGACGCGGTGCGCGCCGCACGGGAGTTGCAGGATGCCGACCTCGGCGTCCGCACGGTCATCTGGGGGCACTCGCAGGGCGGTGGCGCCGCGCTGTGGGCGGGCGCGCGGGCGCGGGAGTACGCGCCCGAGCTGTACGTGCAGGGGGTCGCGGCGCTCGCGCCGGCCAGTGACCCGCCCGCGCTCGTGCAGAACATCTCGAGCGTCACGGGCGGCAGCATCTTCGCGTCCTACGCCTTCGCCTCGTTCTCGTCGATCTACGACGACGTCTCGTACGACGACTACGTGCGGCCGGGCGCCGACACGGTGCTCCGGCAGATGTCCGAGCGCTGCCTGTCCGACCCGGCGATCGTCGTGTCGGTCGCGGCGGCGCTGGGGATGAGCGGCGATCCGCGGCTGTTTTCGACGCCGCCGGCGACCGGCCCTCTCGGCATCCATCTGCGGGCAAACGCGGCGCCACTGCGGCAGAACGCGCCGCTGCTCATCGCCCACGGCGGGGCGGACAGCGTCATCCCGGTCACGACGCAGACCGCGTACGTCGAGCGGATGTGCACGGCCGGACAGGTCGTCGACTACCGCATCTACGACGGGTACGAGCATGCGGCCGTCGTCGAGCGCCCGTCGCCGCTGCTCGACGAGCTCATCGAGTGGACCGCGGCGAGGTTCGCGGGTGACCCCGTGCCCGAGGAGTGCTCGACCACGAGGGAATGAGCCCCGGGTCGGAGAGCGCCCATAGGGTGGGACGCATGACCGAGAACACCCTTCCCTCCGGCATCCAGCTCGACGAACTGAGTGCCGACATCCGGCCGCAGGACGACCTGTTCCGCCACGTCAACGGCGCGTGGCTCGAGCGCACCGAGATCCCCGAGGACAAGGCGCGCTGGGGGTCGTTCCACCTCATCGCCGAGCAGGCCGAGAAGGACGTCCGCACGATCATCGAGGAGTCGACGGATGCCGAGCCCGGCACCGAGACCCGCAAGATCGGCGATCTGTACACGAGCTTCATGGACACCGCCGCCATCGAGGCGAAGGGCGCCGAGGCGATCGCGCCGCAGCTGACCTACGTCGACCAGGTCACCGGCATCCCGAGCCTGCTGCAGACCGCCGGATCGCTCGAACGCGAGGGCGTCGCGGGGATCTTCAGCACCTACATCGAGCCCGACCCCGGCAACCCGCAGCGGTACATCCTCTTCCTCGTGCAGGGTGGCCTGTCACTGCCCGACGAGAGCTACTACCGCCTCGACACCTTCGAGAAGACCCGCGCCGCCTTCCGTGCGTACGTCGCGACCGTCTTCGGCCTCGCGGGTGTCGCCGACGCCGAGGGGCAGGCCGACCGTGTGCTCGCGCTCGAGACCGAGATCGCGTCGCACCACTGGGACAACGTCCGCAGCCGCGACGCGGTCGCGACCTACAACCTGATGAGCTGGGATGCCGCGGTGCAGCTCACCGGCGTCGACCTGGCCCCGTGGCGCGACGCCGTCGCTCCCGGCAAGGCGGGCGTCATCGAAGAGGTTGACGTCAACCAGCCGAGCTTCTTCGAGGGCGTCGGCACGCTGCTCGTCGAGGACCGGCTCGAGGACTGGAAGGCGTGGCTGCGCCTGCAGGTCATCCGCGCGTCGGCGCCGTTCCTGTCGCAGGCGTTCGTCGACGCGAACTTCGCGTTCTACGGCACCGAGATGACCGGTGTACCCGTCAACCGCGAGCGCTGGAAGCGCGGCGTCTCGCTCGTCGAGGCCGCTCTCGGCGAGGCGGTCGGCAAGGTGTACGTCGAGCGTCACTTCCCGCCGCGCGCCAAGGAGGAGATGGACGTCCTCGTCGACAACCTCATCGAGGCGTACCGGCAGTCGATCTCGTCGCTCGAGTGGATGACGCCCGCCACGCGCGAGCGCGCGCTCGAGAAGCTCGAGGCGTTCACGCCGAAGGTCGGCTACCCCGTGAAGTGGAAGGACTACTCGGACCTCGAGATCGAGGCATCCGACCTCATCGGCAACGTGCGCCGCTCGAACGCGTGGCAGCACGACCAGCAGTTGGCGAAGCTCGGCGCGCCGATCGATCGCGACGAGTGGTTCATGACGCCGCAGACGGTCAACGCGTACTACAACCCGCTGATGAACGAGATCGTCTTCCCGGCGGCGATCCTGCAGCACCCGTTCTTCGACATGGAGCGCGACCCGGCCGCGAACTACGGCGGTATCGGCGCCGTCATCGGTCACGAGATCGGTCACGGCTTCGACGACCAGGGGAGCGCCTTCGACGGCACCGGTGCGCTCAACGACTGGTGGACGGATGAGGACCGCGCGTCCTTCACGGAGCGCACCAAGACGCTGATCGAGCAGTACAACGCGCTCGTGCCGCAGGGCCTGTCGGCGGATCACACCGTCAACGGTGCCCTGACGATCGGCGAGAACATCGGCGACCTCGGCGGCCTCGGCATCGCGATCAAGGCGTACCGGCTGCACCTGAAGTCCTCGGGCTCGACGGATGCCGACGGTCCCGTGATCGACGGGCTCACCGGCATCCAGCGTCTGCTGCTGAGCTGGGGGCAGATCTGGCAGCAGAAGGGGCGGGATGCCGAGACGATCCGTCTGCTGACGATCGACCCGCACTCGCCCAACGAGTTCCGCTGCAACCAGATCGTCCGCAACATCGACGAGTTCTACGCCGCGTTCGACGTGACCCCGTCGGACGAGCTCTGGCTCGACGAGGACAAGCGCGTCACGATCTGGTGACCGCGATGCGCGGCGCGCCGGTGGTCAGCATCGAGCTCGAGTTCGATGCGGCGACCGAGCGCGCCGTGCGTGCGGAGTGGCAGGCGCTCGCCGACGCCGGGTTGTCGAGTCTCGCCGCGCACACGTCGCCCCCGAACGCGCCGCATGTGACGCTGCTCGTGCGCCCGTCGGTGTCGCTGGCGTCGGTGCCGTTGCCGGCTGCCTTCGCCGTGACTCTCGGTGCGCTGGTGCTGTTCGGCGCGGGGGAGCGGCGGGTGCTCGCACGCTCGATCGTGCCGTCGGCCGAGCTGCTGTCGCTGCACGCCGCCGTGCACGAGGCCGCCGGTCCCGGCGACGACGCTCCGCACACCGCTCCGGGCGAGTGGATGCCGCACGTCACCCTCGCGCGCCGCATCAAGGTCACGGACCTCGAGCGCGCGCTGCCGCTGCTCGGTGAGCCGATCGTCGGTGTCGCTCGCGGGCTCAGGCGGTGGGATGCGGCATCCGCCACCGTCACCGAGCTCGGGGTGTTAGCACGCTGATTGAGGACCGCACCGAAAACGTGCCGCAGGGGGTTTCGGCGCGATCAGGTTTCGGCGGGGGTTTTCGGTGGATACATCTTCGGCGTGTCGCGTTCGTCTGCGGTGCCTCGGCCGGGCGTGCCGAAAACGATCGTTTTCGGCAGACGGATAGCTACCCGACATTCCGAGCGAACGCGCAGCCCTGAACATTTCGGCGGGGCTGCGCGTTCGTCGTCATCGTTGCGCTGGTTTGTCTGACGTAGGTACCGGGATAGAGAACGTCGCGGGTAGGACGATCGTCGCCGGGGTGATCGTCTCCGGCTTGGTCACGGTGCGCTGTCCACGACGGTCGTCTCGATCGCAGTCACTGACGTCTGCTCCTCGGCACCCCAGCCGAAGACAGTTGTGCCCGAGGTCTCGCGCTCTCCGATGACGAGCCCGGTGGCGGGGTCGATGATGATCTCTCGCCGCTCGCCCGCGCGAAGTGTTTCATTGCGTCCGATCGCGATTCCAGTCACACCGTCGAAGTTCGCGACTCCTTCCGTAGCAGTCACTCCGGGCACCCGTGCGAGAGCGTCGAGGAGCGCGGCCCGCTGGGGTGCGGGAACGAGACCGGACCGGAGGATGCTCGTGATGCGCCCGAAGTTGTCTTCGTCGCGCGATGCGGACCCGCCGCTGTACTGCGCATCGATCCAGTCGTAGGCGGCTGCGCCCGAGAGGGGAATGTCCCCGAAATCGACGCCCACCCACGGGCCTTCTTCGCCGTAGAACGCACCGTTCTTGGCTCGCAGTGTCTCGACGCTTTCACCTGTCACTCCGACCATCCGTCCCCAGTCGCGGCGGAGCACCCATTCGGCGGAGGAGTCCCCGGGCATGTAGACGTCGATGGTCTGCTCGTTCGGCTCACAGCCGTTGTCGTCACAGTCACCCCAACTGGCGTGGGTGTGAGCGTGAAGGTACTGCCCGGAACCGGCGACGAGATTGGCGTACCCGGCGGTCGCGATCGCAGCGGACTGAAGGAGCTCGCTGGCGTGGGCCGATTCGGCGCTCATGGTGACGTTGCCGGCGATCAGGACACCGGTGAGAGCGGTCGCGACGCCCGCTGCCGCCCAGGTCGACCGAGGTCGAGCCTTCGAACGACGGGGAGCCGCGGGGACGAGCGCTCCTGTCGCTTCCTGGTCGATGCGCGCCCAGAGCGCCGCGCGCCCCTTCGTAAGCGCCTCCTGCGTGGGGGCTCGCTCGTCGTCACGCGTGCTGCGGAGCAGTGTCAACTCGTCCATGATCCGTCTCCTGTTCGGTGGTGTCGATTCCTGCGGCGCGACGCAACTGGCGGCGCACCCGGTTCAGTCGTGAGCGGACAGTCCCGACGGGGATTTCGAGCGCTGACGCGATTGCGGCGTAGTCCAGGTCACCCCAGGCGTACAGCAGCAACGTGTCCCGATCGGCGTCGGTCAGCCGGCGGATTGCCTTCCCGAGACGTGCCGTCAGTCGTTGCGCGTCGATCCGCGCCCCGGCCTGATCGATGAAGTCCGGGGCCACCTGTGCGGCTAGGTCAGCTGACAACCCTTTCCACGCCGTCGCCTCCAACCGCGCATGCTTCCGAATGAGACGCGTCGCGATGCCCAACAGCCACGGGCGGGCATCGGAGAAGGACTCATCGAACGTGCCACGGCGCTCGAACGCGACGAGGAACGTCTCGGACATGATGTCGTCGGCCGCATCATCGTTCAGGCGTTGCGCTGCATACCTGAACACGGTCGTCGCGTGTCGGTCGTAGAGGACGGAGAACGCTGCCGGCTCGGACGCCGACCTAGCTATCACCTCGTTATCGGGGCTCACGTTCGTATTGCTCGATCCGACCGAATGAGTTCACGCCAATCTGACGCGAGCCAGAACCTACACGACGCGACAACCGTGCCCCGACGCCCCCGCCAGTCAACAGCTCCTCCGGTCGGCTCGATCGCGAGCCAGCCGAAAACGTCAGCCAAAACCCGGTAATGGACGCCGTTTGCGGCACGCCATATCCGGGCTCCCTCATGAAACCGCCGAAAACGATCGTTTTCGGCCGGTTGTGCCATCGCCTTGGAGCGGCCGCAGCAATCAGGTCTGGATTCACAATGGCGGCGAGGCCGCCTTGATTGCTGCAAACACCCGACTGAGCCAACCTGAGTCGGCACGCCGGTATGTCGACTGCAGCTCATGAACGCTTGCGTCCCAGCACCACGCAGTGTCGGACGCTGACCATTCTCGTTCGCGGTCGTCGATGATCGTTGCACGTACGACGACCTCGGAGATCGACGTACCAGCCTCCCAGGCTTCGTGCGTGTGGCTTCCGGCCGGCGGTATGACGTCGCGCGTCACCGAGACGTGAAGAATGCAGGACTCGATCCACGCTTCGGGGATGCGCTCAACGCTCACCCTGGCTCGGAGCCAGTCTGCTTGGTCTCGAACCCATGGCTCCGCCGACGAGGCCAGATCGTAGAGCGCCTCCGTCTCCCCAGCCTCGTGGATCGCCTCGACGAGCACCCCAATGCCCCACAGCCCGCCGATGTCGTTGTTCCGGCTGATGAATCGTCCGACGATCCCGCGGGTGAAGTCCGCGAGCTGACTACGAGTGGGCATCGAACACCACTTCCAAGACCACGCTAGACCGTGGAGGGTCAGCCTAGTGGAGCGCCTGAACTGAGGTGACTCGTTAGCGGCGCCGATGAAGTGGCGTTGCTCACTGCTTCTGTCGATGGCTGCACAGTTGCTGCGGGTGACTGGGGTGTGGCTCAGCTTCGACTGGGTGGCAATGACTCTAACCCGCCGCCAAGAACGTCCGCCAGAACCCAGTTCCGGCCTACCTGTCTGGGACCCATCCGGCCTCTCCGCGCCTAGCTAACCTAAAACGATCGTTTCTGGCTACGTCGAGCCGACGGTGCGATGCGGCCCGCCGAAAAGGCAGGCCAGAAGCTGGTTTCGGTGAGGGTTTTGGTAGGAAGTTGCTCGGGTTGACGTCGCCGATTGCCGCGAACTAGACGCGCACAGCTATCCGCGCGCAGGACAGAAGAACGGCGGGCTTATGGCCGGAAGCTTAGGTACGCAGTGATTGAGCATCCGAATCACTCCGCAGTCAGGCGCCCACGTGGGGACGAGTTTGCTGATCAGAGTTGTCGATCAAACGCACCCGTCGCCGACTTCATCGATGTTCGTGTCCGCCTGGACTCGCCAGGACGTCGTCTTTCCACCCGAGTTCGGGTAGGTCCAGAAGTGGAAGTTTCCGTGAGCGGTGTGGACGAGCTGGGTTCCCTTGTAGTACTTCAAGTTGCCAACGAAAGCCAGGGTGGTCCGGACGTAGAGTTCTTTGCCCTGGGGGCAGAAAAGTGAACCCGACGCACTGGTCACGGCGCTGGGCGAGACTGTGGCCGCTGTTACAGGGGAGGCATGTGCGACGCCGCCGACCAATAGGGAGGCGGCGGCGAGGACCGCGGCGACACCGATGCGCTTACTTTTTGCCATCATTCACTCCTATGTGATGAGTTCCAACGTCGATTCTTTCGAGAGGTCAGCTACGTCAAGCTTTCGTTCAGCGCCGTGAGCTCGCTCTGCACCCGTTCTCGCTCTGCGGGCGTAAAGCGTCGCACCTGCATCGACAGGACTGCATCGGCTGCAAGCGCCGAGATCCCGAAGGCGTCCTGAATCGCACCCCGAACCTGATCCGCGTCGCCCGAGGCATCTGTGCAGATTGCCAAGAGTTCTTCGGGTCGATTCATCACGGCGATGTACGCCGTCAAAATGTCGCGGCGAGCACGTTCTTGTTCTCGATCGCCAGTCATGCCGGAAGGGTATCGAGTGGCGGCATCGCCCGCCAGAGGGCTCGTCGCGGGCGGCTAAGTCGGCTCATCCCAACGCGCCGAAAACGATCGATTTCGGCGGGCTTTAGGCTTTATGGATGCGGCGCGCACCGGGCTTCCTAATTCTCGTCTCCGCGGCGCTGCTGTTGTCTGGATGTGTTTCGACGGGCGGGCTCGAGCGCACCCCCTCCCCGAGCCCCGCCGCGACCGAAGCGGGCATCAACGTCTCTCCGTTCACCGGCCTTGAGATCATCGACCCTGATTATGCGGTGCCCGAGATGGAGTCGAACGAGATAGCGCGGACGGTCACGCAGGGCGGCGAAGACGGTGCATCTCGCTCCATCATGTCGACGGGCGAAGCTGATAGCGGCGTTCCGTATACGCTGCGGTTCGACTGCACGCCGGCGGAAGCGAGAGTCACCTTCAAGGCCACAGGTTCTGCAAGCGGGGTGGTGGCAAGTTCGGAAGGTTGTGCGAGTCCTAGCGAGGTGACCGGGCTTATGTTCGGCACCGCCTCGGAAGTCGTGTCCGTCGAAATCGAGTCGCATGACGACACCCTTGCCAGTGCCTGGGCGACCCTCGCCGCGGTGGAACCGTAAGCCGTCCCGATGTCCAACGGATCCGTCGGAATCACAACTAGAAGACGAACAGGCAGAGAACCGCAGGGAGACGGGGGCGCTCTCCGGGGAGGACCAGCTGGACATAAATTCATTTCTCTAGACAAAGAGAATTAGTGCCCTCCACACTGGGCACTGTCCGGGGGCTGGAGCACCGATTTCCCGGCCATAGCCAAAGGGAGCATCATGCGTGGAATAAGCAGGAACACCCTGTTCATGGTCGGAGTGTCTGCGCTGGCGATCAGCCTCGTGACACCTCCCGCATACGCGGCCTCGGACGGTGGGCGGCTGACGACGCTGGACGGGGAACCTGACCAGATCATCTACATCAATGAGCCAATCCCTGAACTCGATGACTCGGCTGTAGTGGTGCAGTCGGACCCGAATGCGACGGTCGTCGTGACCGAGCCGGAAGACCTCCCGGTTGTTCCTGAGCCGGGCGAGACCATCCGCCTTGTTTATACCGATGCAGTCACAGAGATCACCACGGAACCTGTCGATGTCTGGTCGAGCCCGGAAGACACCAGTACGGCTGCCGCGCTGGCGGGCTGTACTAAGTCCTTGACCGCCGAGGTGCCCACTAAATCGTCTTACCCCCAAGCGAGGGCGGTTGAACGAGGCTCGATCAGTAGCGGATGCGGGAGCGGGAGCACATTGGGGATCTATCTCTACTCGGGGATCGAAGTCAAGGCGAGCAGAAAGCTCACTGTGCCGAATAATGGGTCGATCTGGTCAGGCACTGTCGCAAAGACCTGCGGAAACGCCGATTCCACATCGCATTACACACTCGTGAACTGGTCTTCAGGAGGGTCGGCGACTAGTCAATCTAAGAGCCTGACGTGCGGTTACGGGTTTTGGGGATGAGCAGATCAGGGCGAGGTTCGTTCAATAAGGTAGATCTTGGTGTTGGGCTGCTGATCGGTCTGGCGGCCTACTATCTGCTAAGCCTGGCTTCCGCGCTGTGGACTTCCAGGCTAGAACCGCCTTTCGTTGCGTGGGCCGTGGTCGTGTCCGGCATTGCATCTGCGCTGCTCGGGTTCGCATCGACGCTACGACTAATGGTCCCAGTAGTCGCCACGACGGTCCTCGTTCTGTTGGCAGCTACGGGGTTCGTGTTGGGATCGAGTCTGTACGATTGGGCCTCGCCCCTGCCGTTCGACTTCCAAACCCTCCTGCTACACGGAGGACGCAGCCCATTTGTGATTGGCGCGGCGGCGTTCCTAGGCGCTGCATCCGCAGCGAGATCCGCGAAACTCGGAAGACTCGAGAGCCAAACAGCTCCAGCCCAACAAGACGCTCGCGGATCGTCACGGAACTAGCACTTCTCGCGCTGGAAGGGCACGGTGGTCAGTGCTCGTTCGCTCGCCTTGCTCACTCGTCTCCCACGTCGGAGCGCGGCAAGACTTCACCACGTCCAGGACCGTGCTCTGCCGGCTATGCGGGCAAACAGTCCGCGACGGCCCGTGACAAGTTCACAGAGGTGGGGCGGTTAGGGGTTGGGGATTCTCTTCGCGCTGATCGGCCTGCTTCTCGGATCCGCAACAGCGGGATTGGTTGGGTGAGCATCGCCGCTGTTCACGCGGGACTGCTCCTCCTCGCTCGTCGCAAAAGGTAAGCAGCACAGCTGGCCGGCTTTCACTAGTCCGCACTGTCGCAGCCGCGCCAGAATCGTCTGCCAAAACCCCGTAACGGGTGCCGTTTGTGGCGCGCCGAGTTCAGCATCTCGGGTGCATCGGCCGAAAACGATCGTTTTCGGCGGTAGCCCGGGCACGACATCAACAGCGAAGTCGAGGATGATTGAGTCGTGGAGATTGAGCTGCTTTATATCGCCGGTTGCCCCAGCTGGGTTGAGGCTGGCCGTCGTGTTTCTAAGGCGCTACGAGAAACAGGCCACGACGAATCGGAGGTTCACTACCGACTCATCCGGACGGAGGAGGACGCGGGCGCAGTCTCGTTCGCGGGCTCCCCCACGATCACCCTGGATGGCAACGATCTCTTTCCGGGGTCGGGGCGAAGCAATGACCTCGCCTGCCGTATTTACAGCACCCCTGCTGGGCTGGCCGGGATGCCAACGGTTGAACAGATTCGAGAGGCGCTCTCCGCTCATGGCGACTGACGAGGACGTTGCGTGCACGTGCTGCGGGCGACATCTGCCACGCAAGAAGCTGCACGCACTCGGAGACGATCGCGCTTTCATCTGTCGACGATGCGGCTGGTGGGTGGCTCTGCGCCTACATCGCGACCGCCCGCCTGCCTAAGCGTGAACTCACTCAACGGCTGCCCACGGCGATCGCGCCGATGTAGAGGGCGAGTTGATGGGTGTCCCACCACCGCACAACGGATCTCACTCGGTGCTCTCATCCCCGGCGCGGATCATGAAAACTGCTCCGGTGATCGCTGCGGCGAAGATTACGATGTCGGCGATGTTGCCGATGAACCAGTTTCCGTAGGCGAGGAAGTCCACGACGTGACCACGGGCGAATCCGGGGTCCCGGAAAAGGCGGTCGCCTGCGTGTGAGGCGGAAGCGCCGCCGAGCGCGCCGATGACGATCGCCCATCTCGCGCGTTGCACTCGGAACGCGAACACGATCGCTGTGACCGTGGCGGCGACAGCGAGCAGCGCGAACACCCAGGTGAAGCCTTCCCCGAAGGAGAATGCCGCTCCGGGGTTATAGGCGAGCTGCAAACCCAGCAGGTCACCGATCAGCGGGATGCGCTCACGGTCGGTGAGGGTCGCTTCGGCCCACACCTTGGTTCCCTGATCGATCAGCACGACGACCACTGCGATCAAGAGCGCTCCACCAGTGAGCTGCCGCCGCCGGGTCGACGACAGCTTGCGCGCAGCGGGCGGATGAGCCTCTGACTGGGAGGAGGTCATGCGAGCACCTCGATCAGACGGACGATGACCCCAGATTCGATCAGGATGAACAGGCCCAGGCCGATGAACACGGCCGGTACGAGCCAGTGCTCGACGCGCTCCAGCCCCTCGGTAACAGCCTTGTTGGTGCCGATCAGCCGGCCGGCCGCGCACCAGACCGCGACGAGGATCAGGAATACGACGATCATGATCGCGACGTCGCTGGGGGCGCTGGTGCGGAAGATCGGCGTGTAGAGGGAGATGTTGTCGGCCCCGTTGGCGATCGTGATCCCTGCGACGCCCCATAGTCCGACCGCGGTGAGCTTGGAGTCGTCATCATCGTCATCGCTGTTACGGCGCAGGCCGCGAATGAGCGTCCAGATGCCGATGCCGAGCGGGATCAGACCCAGGAAACCGACCCATTCGTCCGGAACGATGGTGAGACCGAGAGCGGCGATCACGCTGATCACGACGAGGGTGATGAACCCGAGATACTGGCCCGCGACGATCTGCCACGGCCGGGGCTTCCCTCGACTGGAAGCCAGGAACAGCACGGTGAGCACGACAATGTCGTCGATGTTGGTTGCCGCGAACAGGCCGATCGCTGAACCGATAGTTGCGAGCATCAGCTTTCCAGTCGTGGCGTGCGGGTGCGTGCGGCGCGCAGACCGTTGAGGATCACGATGACCTCCGCGACCTCGTGGACCAGGACGACGGCCGCGAGCCCCAGGACGCCGAAGAGCGCGAGCGGGAGCAGTGCAGTGATGATCAGCAGCGACAGGATGATGTTCTGGTTGATGATCCGTCGACCGCGGCGGGCGTGATCGAACGCTCGCGGGATGAGGCGCAGATCATGGCCGGTGAAGGCCACGTCGGCGGATTCGATTGCCGCGTCGGAGCCGGTGGCGCCCATCGCGATACCGATGTCTGCGCCAGCGAGGGCCGGTGCGTCGTTGATTCCGTCGCCGATCATCGCGACCGGCCCCGCCTTTGACAGCTCGCCGATCGCGGTTGCCTTATCCTCGGGACGCAGTTCCGCGCGCACGTTGCTGATCCCGGCCTGCGCGGCCAGTGCACGAGCGGTGCGGGCGTTGTCTCCGGTGAGCATCGTCACGCCGACGCCTTGGTTGGTGAGCGTCCGGACTACCTCGGGGACCTCAGGGCGCAGTTCGTCGCGGACGCCGATCGCGGCGACGGGGGTTCCGTCGCGGTGGACGATCACGACGGTCATGCCCTGCTCCTCCAACTCCGCGACCTGCTTCCCGAGGTCGCCCGCGTCCAGCCAGCGAGGACTGCCGACGGTGATTCTCGATCCGCCGACAGTGCCGTCGATGCCGTGCCCGGCCTGCTCGGTCACATCTGCAGCTGCCGGTGTGCCCGGGGCCGCGGCGGTGATCGCAGAGGCAAGGGGATGCGTGCTGTGCTGCTCCAGTGCGGCCGCCCAGGCCAGCGCCTGTGTCTCGGTCACGCCGTTCGCAGTGAGCACCGCGGTGACCGCAGGTTCGTTGCGGGTGAGGGTGCCGGTCTTGTCGACCGCGACGTGGCGGACCGTGCCGAAGCGCTCGAAGACGGCGCCGGACTTGATGATCACGCCGAACTTGCTTGCTGCGCCGATCGCGGCGACGACCGTCAGCGGCACCGAGATCGCCAGCGCACACGGAGAAGCGGCGACCAGCACGACAAGCGCGCGGGTGATCCACACCTCTGGATCGCCCAGCAGCGACCCGATGATCGCGACGAGCGCTGCGAGGATCAGAACGCCGGGTACGAGCGGGCGGGCGATCCTGTCCGCGAGACGTGCACGCTCGCCCTTCTCGGTCTGCGCCTTCTCGACCAGCTCCACGATCGTGGTGAGCGAGTTGTCGGTGCCCGCAGCGGTCGTTTCGACCTCCAGCGCGCCGGCGCTGTTGATCGCACCGGCCGACACCGCATCGCCGGGCTCGACCTCGACGGGGATCGACTCCCCGGTGATCGCCGAGGTGTCCAGGCTGGAGCGGCCAGAACGGACGATCCCGTCGGTTGCGATCCGCTCGCCGGGACGGACCACCATGACCTGGCCGACCGTCAGCTCTCTCGCGGGCACCTGCGCAGAGACGCCGTTCTGCAGCACGGTCGCTGTCTCCGGCACGAGCTTCAGCAGCGCCCTCAGCCCGCCCCGGGCACGGTCCATCGCCTTGTCCTCGAGCGCCTCAGCAATCGAGTACAAGAACGCCAGAGCCGCAGCCTCCTCCACGTAGCCGAGGATGACCGCGCCGATCGCGCTGATCGTCATCAGCAGCCCGATACCGAGCTTGCCCTTGAACAGTTTCCGGATCGCGCCGGGCGTGAACGTCGACGCACCGAGGAGCAGACCGGCCCAGAACAACACCAGCGCCGGGATCTCGAGGCCGGACCATTCAAGGATCAGACCGGCCAGGAATGCGACACCGGAGAAGACCGGCACCATGATCCCACGGTCCCTCCACCAGGGCCGCACAACCTCTTCGGTCTCATCCTCCGCCGCAGTGGCAGGCTGGGCAGGCTCGTGCTCGCAGCCACACGCCGCGCTCACGCGTCCGCCCCCGTCCCACAGCAGCCAGCCACCGTGCACGCAGAGTCCACGCACGGCGCGTGCTCATCGACCGCCAGCGTCACGTCCACGAGCGCGACGAGCGCAGCCGTAAGATGCGGGTCGGCGATCTCGTAACGAGTCTGGCGACCCTCCGGCTCGGCAACGACAATCCCGCAGTCACGCAGGCAGGTGAGATGGTTCGACACGTTCGAACGCGTCAGCTCCAGCTCACGAGAGAGCACAGCCGGGTAGCTCGGTCCACCGAGCAGAGACATTAGGATTCGGGAACGCGTGGGATCGGCCATGGCCCGGCCGAGCCGGTTCATGACATCGAGGCGTGAGGAAATAGTCAGCACACACTGAACTATACAGTGATTGATGACCTATTGGAACGGCTTCACCCCAGGCGACATCTCTGGGGCTGGGTGTAAGTACATCCGGCTCACACCCCACCGAATACGCCTACCGAAACCCGCTTACGGCGCACGTTTCTGGCATTCGATCTGGTGTGCCTTCACTCACCGCGCCGCAAACGATCGTTTCCGGCAGCACCACCACAGCCGCGTTTCAGGGTTCGCCGGCGTCAGTTTGGGCTCCTTCTGGCGCGGGAGCGATGAAGACTTGAGCTCTGCTCGACAGAGACTTACCGCCCCCGGCAAAGTCGTCCCCGTCCGCGACGAGATACAACGACAAATTCTCCGCGCCCTCCCCTAACTTCGTTCCTGACCACAAGTAGCCCTGGTCGACGATCTGGGCCGGCTCAGTGCAGGCAACGAAGCCGACCCCGGGAGAGTCGAGCCTTTGCAAGGCGAGACAGATGAGCCGCTCATCACTGGTGCCCTTCTCCCCGGCAACAATCCATCCACGTGTCTCACCGTGGTCGAAAAGCCATCGCGCGGAGCTTGCGTCTAAGCGAACAGCGAAGGGGGCCGCACTGGGGACGTACGTATCCATCGGCTCTTGCGGCGAGTCCAGAACGGAGAACAGTTCGTTGGCGGCGACGGCTGCTGGTGAGGCGACGGGGGTATGGGGAGGGCTGCTCGGCAGGTCCGAGGCAGTGCACCTCGTCAGCGCGATCAGCAGGAGTCCCAGACCGAGAGGCCACCGCCAGGGGGAGCCCCGGCGATGACCTCTCACTGAACGAGTCATTCGAGTCCAGCGTCCGGTACCCGGAGCAACGCGAACTCGTCTCCCAGGCTGATGTAAGTTCCGCAGCCCGTCGGCTCTGCCCCTTCGGGGCTTCCACGACAAGGTTCGTGCCGACCTTCTCGACGCTCCCGCGATCACCTGCCGCCGCGAAGTCCGGGATGAGATAGACGGGTGCGGCGTCGACCGCCGGGGTGCTGACGCTGATGCCGAGCCCCTGAGCGGCGAATTGCTCCGGAGTTGCGACCGCAACCGCCGAAACCCCACCCGGGAGGACGGCGACGAGCGCAACACCTCCGTCAAGAGATGATCCAGCCGCGTAAGTCGCCGACCCGACCTTCCCCAGGACCCTCAGTGAATCCAGGTCGACCGTCTCGCTCAGCCCGTCAGCTTCACCAGCAGGTCGCGTATCCCGGCTCGTCGGGAGCGTGTCGAGCATGCGCAGGTCATCCGACGACGTGTCGGCGGTGCGCATTGGGCCCGTGCCGGTGCCATTTCGGGAAATGTCGAGCTTGATCGTGCCCGGGTCGGTGGGGTCGATCACAAGACGCCATTTGCCGGTACTGCGGGCGCTTCGAGCGGGATGGTCAATTTGGGACACGAGTCCACTCGAGGAACCGGTGTACGCCGAGGTGCCAGTACCTGTTCGAGCCCAGGTGATGGCGTTCTTGCCTGGGATATACCCAGAGATCGATGTGCGCGTTCCGGTTATCGATCCGGCAAGGGTCGGTCCGTACCAGGTCTCCTGTTTCGCGCTGCTGTTGGAGTACACCTGACTCCACGCTGCATGTGCAGCGGCCCCCGGAACCAGCAGTCCCACCGCCACCGCGCCCCCGACCAGCGCCTTGATCAGCTGACGTGGTGTTCCACGTGTGCTTTTCGACATCCTCGTACCCCTCGATTGTGAAGCGCCTCCATGACGCGTGCGCTCATGCTCACCCAGACGCGTGGCTCAGAGTGATGAGCGCGTCATCGCGCGAAACACGCCAATGCAGATCGTTCGGGTGAGCGAGCGGCAAGTGCGTTCGCTCCCGCATCTGACGATTGCCCCCGCCGAAACGACCCGCTCGGGCGGGGCCCGCAGAGAACTCAGCGCAGCGCGATCGCGAGGTCGAACTTTCGGATACGCGCTCATCGCGAGCACCCCCGGGCGCGCGATCTTCGAGGCAGCCACCAGATCGCCGAAAGCGCCCGCCAAAACCAGGTTGTGAACCATGTTTCCGGTCGGCATCTCAGCGCCTTGTCCGCAACACTGCCGGAAACGATCGTTTTAGGCTCTGCGCGGCCAGGCAGTTCGTCGGCGGCCGCAAGAGCAGGTTTCGGTGGCAGCCTCTGCACGAGGTTCTCAGATCGCCACGACGAAAGAGGCGCACGACGAGCGCGGCCCACGAGGCTGAACCCGGCGGGGCTTGACCCTCTCACGGTGTCAGACTGTGGCCTGGGATCACCATGTTGAGTATCGGAGAGTTCGCCCGCCTCGCCGGCGTCTCGGTGCGGATGCTGCGTCACTACGACCAGCTCGGTCTGCTGCGCCCGCAGCGGGTCGATCCCTTCTCGGGATACCGCTCCTACGCCGCGTCGCAGTTGGACCGCGCCAATCGACTGGTCGCGCTGAAGGACCTCGGCTTCACGCTGGAGCAGGTCGGCGTCATGCTCGACGACGGGATGTCGTCGAGCGAGGTCGCCGCGCTCCTGCGCGAGCGGCGGGTCGAGCTCGCGGCCCAGATCGACGCGGACCGGCAGCGCCTGCACGAGGTCGAGACGAGGCTCCGATCGATCGAGAGGGAGAATCCCATGTCCGAGTACACCGAGACTGCGCTGCCCGAGCTGACGATCGTGCAGCTGTCGGCGAAGGTCGACGAGATGTCCCAGATCGAAGGCGAGATCAGCGGAATGTTCCAGCAAGTCGGCGCGCTGATTGAGGCGTCGGGTGCGACGCGCGTCGGTCCGGGCGTCGCCGTCTACACGACGGTCGACGACGGCATGATCGCCGCGGCGGCGGAGCAGATCGGCGATGCGCCCGTGCCCGATGGACTCGAGCGCGCGGTGGTGCCGCGGCATCCGCGTGCCGTCTCCACCCGCTTCGACGCGGCCGACCTCAGCGGCATTCAGGCCGCGTGGCAGGCGCTCGTCGCCGAGATCGAGCGCCGCGGGCTGCGGTTCGACGGCCCGGCACGCGAGATCTACGAGCAGACGCCCTACGACGGTCCCGGCTCGCGCTGGATCGTCGATCTGCAGCAGCCCGTGGCCTGAGCCTGCGTCACGCCCTCCACCCGGGCTCATCGCCGAGGCCGGTGAGGATGCGGGAGGTGATCGTCCGCAGTTGCTTCTGCTGCGCGGGGTTGAGCCGGTCGAGCACCGCACGCTTCACCAGATCGACGTGGCCGGGGCCCGCCGCACGACGGGCCTCGGCCCCCGCATCCGTGAGGATCGCGAGGGTGTACCGGCCGTCCGCCGGGTCGGTCTCACGGCGGAGGTATCCGCGCGATTCGAGGCGGGTCGCCGCGCGGGACAGGCGCGAGAGCGAGCTGTGGGCGTACCCGGCGAGCGTGCTCATCCGCAGCCGCCCGTCCTCGGCGCGGGACAGGGCGTAGAGGATGCCGTACTCGAAGTGCGTGAGTGCGGCATCCCTCTGCAGCTGAGCGTCCAGCGCCGCGGGCAGCCACTCGAGCAGCGTCGCCAGCGACGACCAGGTCTCGAGGTCGTCGGGGGAGAGGTCGTCGTCCGCAGTCACCTTCCGAGCCTATGTCATGACTTGCTCAGTCAAGTGATCCGGACTACCGTCACTTGCTCAGTCAAGTGAAAGGCATCATCGATGGACTTCCAGCTGCGTGACACGCGCGCTCTCATCACCGGTTCGACGCAAGGCATCGGCTTCGCGATCGCCGAAGCCCTCGCCTTCGAAGGCGCCGCTGTCCTCCTCAACGGACGGGATGCCGCCCGCACCCAAACGGCGGCGGAGCGGCTCCGCGCGCTCGTCCCCGGAGCGGACGTCGACGTCGCGCCCGGGGACGTCGCCGACCCGGCTGCGCTCACGGGCCTTCCCGAGCTCGACATCCTCGTCAACAACGCCGGCGCGTTCGGGCTGAACGAGTTCGCCGACGCCGACGACGCGGAGTGGCAGCGTTACCTCGACGTGAACCTGACCGCCGGCGTCCGCCTCTCGCGCCGCGTGCTGCCGGGCATGCTCGAGCGCGGGTGGGGCCGCATCCTCTTCATCGCGAGCGAGTCGGGGGTGAACGTCCCGGCCGACATGATCCCGTACGGCGTCTCGAAGGCGGCGACGATCGCGCTCGGCAACGGCCTCGCGAAACTCACGCGGGGCACGCAGGTCACCGTCAACACCGTGCTCGGCGGGCCGACCTACTCCGACGGCGTCGCGACCGTGATCGAGTCGATCGCCACGGCGCAGGGCGTGCCGGCCGACGCGGTCGCGGCATCCGTCATCGGTCGGAACACGACGACGCTGCTGCAGCGCTTCATCCGACCCGAGGAGATCGCGGCGCTCGTCGCGTTCCTGGCGAGTCCGCGTGCGTCGGCGATCAACGGCGCCGCGCTCCGCGCCGACGGCGGGGTGCTGACCGGGATGCTGTGATGCCGGCGTTCCCGGGACGCGAAGTGACGCCTCGCTGTCGCCCGCGCGACGAATCGCGTCCCGGAACTCGGGCAGCGCACGTTCCAGGGACGCGAACTGTCGCGTGCACGCCGTCCGAGCGACGAATCGCGTCCCCGGAACGGCCCCCGCGCCCCGCGTCAGAAGACGATCGTGTGGTTCCCGTGGCGGATGACGCGGTCCTCGGAGTGCCAGCGCACCGCGCGGGACAGCACCTGGCGCTCGACGTCGGCGCCGCGGCGGACGAGCTCGGCGGTCGTGTCGGCGTGCGTGACGCGGATCGTGTCCTGCTCGATGATCGGGCCCTCGTCGAGGTCGCCGGTGACGTAGTGGCTCGTCGCGCCGATGAGCTTCACGCCGCGCTCCTTGGCCTTGCGGTACGGCTCGGCGCCGATGAAGGCGGGCAGGAACGAATGGTGGATGTTGATGACCGGCACCGCGAGCTCCTCGAGGAACTCCGGCGACAGGATCTGCATGTACCGCGCCAGCACGACGAAGTCGACGTTGCCCTTCAGCAGCTCGAGGATCTTCGCCTCGGACGCCGACTTGTCGGGGCCGGGCGTCGACGGCACGTGGAAGAACGGCACCCCGAACGAGCGGACGTCCTCGGCCGACGACGTGTGGTTGGAGATGACCATCGGGATGCTGGTGGGCAGCTCGCCGCGACGGTTGCGCCACAGCAGGTCGAGCAGGCAGTGGTCCTGCTTCGACGACAGGATCGCCATGCGCTTGGGCACCGACTGGTCCGTCAGCGACCACTCGAGCTCGAACGGGGCGAGGGTCTCGGCGATCTCCGCCTCGATCGCGGGGCGCTGCGCACCGAAGCCGGGCCGGTGGAACACGACGCGCTGGAAGTACGCCCCGCCCCGGGGATCGTCGGAGTACTGGTCGAACTGCACGATGTTGCCGCCGATCCGCGTGATCATCGCCGAGACGGCGGCGATGATCCCCGGGCTGTCCTTGCCGTGCACGATGAGGCAGGCGTGGTCGGGGTGGAGCTGCGGGGCGGGCGACGTCATCCCTCGATTCTGCCCTGTGAGATGACGGATGCCGACCGCGTGACGCGCGGCATCCGTCAGCGCACGCCCTTCATGAGCGACAGCACCGGCTTCACGCAGACGAGCAGCAGCACGCCCATCGCGATCGAGATCCCGCCGAGCGTCGCGAAGTACGGCACCTCGTTCGTCGGGTCGTACAGCGTCGCGAGCTGACCGGCGATCGCGGTGCCGAGCGACACCGAGAGGAAGAACAGCGCGACCATCTGCGTCTGGAACCGCTCCGGCGCGAGCTTCGTCGCCGCCGACAAGCCGACCGGCGAGAGCATCAGCTCCGCGATCGTGAAGACGAGCAGGATGCCGACGATCGCCAGCAGCGGCGTCGAGTTCGCCCCGCCACCGGCGAACGGCAGGAAGAGCAGGAACGCGACACCCATGACGGCGACGCCCAGCGCGAATTTCACCGGGGTCGAGGGCTGACGCGAGCCGAGCTTCGACCAGACGGCCGTGAACACGCCCGCCAGCAGGATGATGAACACCGGGTTGATCGACTGCACCCGAGGTTGTGTCGCACTCCGCGCGGGTGTGTCAGTCCGCGTCGGCGGCGCGCGTCGCGTGCCGGTCGGCGACAAGGGTGTCGCGCACGCGACGACGGAGCACCTTGCCGATGAGGGATTTCGGCAGCTCCTCCCAGACGACGTAGGTCGTCGGCCGCTTGTACTCCGCGAGCCGCTCACGAGCCAGCTCGCGTGCGGCGGCCTCGTCGAAGGCGGCACCGTCCTCCAGGACGACGACCGCCGTGACGACCTCGGCGCCACCGCCGCGGGGGATGCCGACGACCGCCGTCTCGGCGACGCCCGGCGTCCCGGTCACGACCTGCTCGACCTCCGACGGGGCGACGTTGAAGCCGCCCGTGATGATGAGCTCCTTCGTGCGGTCGACGACCGTGACGAAGCCGTCCTCGTCCTGCTGCACGAGATCGCCGGTGCGCACCCAACCGCCTTCGAGCAGTGTCGCCGCCGTCTCCTCGGGGCGGTTCCAGTAGCCGGCGAACACCTGCGGCCCGTGGATGAGCAGTTCGCCGGTCTCTCCCTGCGCCACCTCGCGGGTCGGTTCCTCCGGGTCGACGACCTTGATGTCGGTGGAGGGGAACGGGATGCCGATGGCCCCGATGCGGCGCGACTCGTCGAACGGGTTGGCCAGGGCGATGGGACTCGTCTCGGTGAGGCCGTACCCCTCGTTGAGCATGCTGCCGGCGAGCTTCTCCCACCGCGAGACGACGGCGTGCGTGAGGGTCATCGCACCCGAGATCGAATACACGACGCGGCTCAGGTCGAGGTCGCCGTCGCGGGCGACCCGGGCCAGCCGGTCGAACATCGGCGGGACGGCGGGGATGAACGTCGGGGGGAACCGCTTCGCGGCATCCACCACCAGTTCGGGGTCGAACGTCGGGAACAGGACGGCGCGCGACCCGGTCTCGACGGAGTAGATGACCGACAGCAGCAGCCCGAACGAGTGGAACATGGGAAGCAGCCCGTAGATGCTGCCCTCGCCGTGTCGGAAGTCGGGCATCCACGCGGCGCCCATGCGAGCGTTGGCCCACAGGTTGCCGTGCGTGATCATGGCGCCCTTCGGCGCTCCGGTGGTCCCCGAGGTGTACTGCAGGCAGGCGAGGTCGTCGCGGCTCGGCCGCGGATGGCTCGCGGCCAGGGCGGGAGAGTTCTCGAGCCGCCCGAACGGGATCGTCCCGGGTGCAGCACCCGTGAGCTTGGCGCGCGACTCCCGGGCCTTCGCGACGGGGAGCCGCAGCAGCATCCGCGTCGTCAGCGGCATCGCGGTGGTCACGTCGACCGAGACGACGTCGCGGATGCCGAGCTCGGCCGGCAGCGACTGCACGAGCGGCGCCACCTTGTCCCACGCGATGACGGTGCGCGCGCCGTGGTCGCGGAACTGCACCTCGTGCTCGTCCCGCGTGTAGAGCGGGTTGTGCTCGACGACGACGGCACCGAGCCGCAGCACCGCGTAGAAGGCGATGACGTGCTGCGGGGCGTTGGGCATGATCAGCGCGACGCGGTCGCCGGCGCCGACGCCGAGCTTCCGCAGGCCCTCGGCGACGCGCGCGACCCGCGCCCCGAGCTCGTCGTAGGTCACGATCCGGCCGAAGAACGCGATCGCGTCGCGCTCGCCGTATTGGGCGACGCGCTGCTCGAGCAGATCGACGAGCGAGCCCGTGACGGGTTCGATGTCGACCGGCGTGCCGGCGGCGTAGAAGCGGTTCCAGGCGCGGGTCTCGTTCAGGTGCACGGCGACGATCCTAAGCAGCGGAGGTGTCGCGCGCGTGCCTCTTGCTCGCGAGGGGCACGCGCGCAAGCGTTCGCGGCGACGGATGCGGCCTGCGATGCTCGAGCGATGATCACCGATGCGCAGCCCGCCCCGCGGGACCACGACGCCGGCTTCTTCGGCGACCTGCCCCGTACGGACTACGGGGTCGTCGTCGGCAACTGCCAGGCCGAATCGGTGCGCCTCGTCCTCGATTCCGACGAGCTGCCGCTCGTGCGCGTCCCTCCCGTGTACCTGCTGGATGCCGCCGCGACCCGCCGCCTGCACGAGGTGGTCGCGGGCGCCGCGGCGCTCATCGCGCAGCCGGTGAAGGACGACTACCACGGGCTTCCCCTGGGGACGCGGCAGCTCGCGGCATCCCTCCCGCCGTCGGGCCGGGCAGTCACGTTCCCGATCGTCCGCTTCACCGGCCTGCACCCCTTCCAGGCCGCGCTGCACGTGCCGGGCGTCGAGGAGACGCCGCCGCTCGTCGCGTACCACGACGTCCGCACGCTCGCGCTGGCGGCCGGGGCGCCGGTGCGGGAGCGGCTCGACCCCGACGGCGTGCGCGCCGAGGCCGCCGCCTCGCTCGCCGAACTCCGCCGGCGCGAGGAGACCCTCGACGTCGCGGCGTCGGATCTGTTCGCCGAGCCCCGGTTCGACCTCGTCCGCACGGTGAACCATCCGGGCAACGAGGTGATCCTCGCGCTCGGCGACCGGATCCTGCGTGCGCTCGGCCGCGACGGTGCCGCGCGCGACCCGGGTCGACCCCTCCTGAACGCGGTCCACGCGCCGCGCGAGGACTGGGTGGTCGACGCGTGGGGTCTCGACGCCCACGCGGTCCCGGACTGGACGGTCGACGGGCGACGCGTCGACCCTGCCGAGGTCCGCGACGCGCACCTCGCCTGGTACCGGGACCACCCGCAGTTCGTCTGCGGCGCGGTCGACCGGCTGCGGCCCACCCTGGAGCGCTGGCGCCGCTGATCGGCGTAGCGTGGCGGCATGGCTGACGGGCTCGACATCCGCGAACTGCACACGATCGACGAGATGGTCGCCGCGAGCGGCGTGTTCGAAGCGGTCTGGGGTTCGCCCGACGGCGGGATGCCGCCCAACCTGCTGCGCGCGCTCGAGCACTCCGGCAACTACGTCGTCGGCGTGTACGACGGCGACCGCATGATCGCGGCGTCGGCGGCGTTCTTCGGGCCCCCGGCATCCCGCAGCATGCACTCCCACGTCACGGGTGTGCTCCCCGATGCGCAGGCGCGGGGGATCGGGCGGGCGTTGAAGGCGCACCAGCGCGAGTGGGCGTTCGCGCGCGAGATCGGCACGATCACCTGGACCTTCGACCCGCTCATCGCCCGCAACGCGCACTTCAACCTCGCGGTCCTCGGCGCGCGGGTCACCGACTACCTCGTCGACCACTACGGCGACATGGGCGACGCGATCAACAGCGGCGACGAGAGCGACCGGCTGCACGTCGCGTGGCACCTGGCCTCGCCGGTGCCCACGCCCGACGAGGCCGAGGTGGTCGCCACCGTCGCGATCCCGACCGACGTCGAGGCGCTCCGTCGGACGGATCCGGATGCCGCGGCCCGGGCGCGCCACGAGGTGCGCGCCGCGTTCCGGGCGCAGCTCGACGCGGGTCTCGTCGTGGGCGGGTTCCGCACCGGCGAGGGCTACCTCTTCGTCCGGCCGTGACGCCGCGCGTAGCCTGAGCCCATGCCGCTCGCCCAGCCCGCCGCATCCGTCCGCCTCGACCGAGTCGAGTTGCGGATCCTGCGCATTCCGCTCGTCGCGCCGTTCACGACGTCGTTCGGGACCATGACCGACCGCGAGGTCATCGTCGTGCGCGCGCGGACCGACGCGGGCGACGGCTGGGGCGAGATCGTCACGCAGAGCGCGCCGGTCTACTCGAGCGAGTACACGCAGGGCGCGTGGGACGTCGCGACCCGCTGGCTCGGCCCGGCCCTGCTGCAGCGCGGTGAGCTCGCGCCCGAGCAGGTCGCCCCGACGCTCGATCCGTTCGTCGGCCACCGCATGGCGAAGGCGGGTCTCGAGCTCGCCGTCCTCGACGCGGCGCTGCGCTCCGAGGGACGCTCGTTCGCGTCGTACCTCGGCGCCACGGCGGCGACGATCCCGTCGGGGGTGAGCGTCGGCATCCAATCCGACCCGGTGGCGCTCGTCGAGACCGTCCGCGGCTACCTCGATGAGGGGTACGTCCGCATCAAGATCAAGATCAAGCCCGGTCGCGACATCGCCGAGACGGATGCCGTGCGTTGCGCGTTCCCCGAGATCCCGCTGCAGGTCGACGCGAACTCCGCCTACACCCTCGCCGACGCCGACACCCTGGCGCAGCTCGACCGCTTCGGTCTGCTGCTCATCGAGCAGCCGCTGCAGGAGGACGACATCGTCGACCACGCCGCCCTCGCCCAGCAGCTGAAGACCCCGATCTGCCTCGACGAGTCGATCACCT
Organism: Microbacterium sp. ARD31; assembly: GCF_031844425.1. Taxonomy (NCBI): domain Bacteria; kingdom Bacillati; phylum Actinomycetota; class Actinomycetes; order Micrococcales; family Microbacteriaceae; genus Microbacterium; species Microbacterium sp. ARD31. The sequence continues at coordinate 72,492 of NZ_JAUZVE010000006.1, read as the reverse complement.
CGGTGAAGGCCGCGCGCGACGCCCTGGCCCTCGGCGCGACGACCGTGATCAACGTCAAGGCGGGCCGCGTCGGCGGCTACCTCGAGGCGCTCCGCATCGCCGACCTCTGCGAGGCGGCGGGCGTCCCGGTGTGGTGCGGCGGCATGCTCGAAACCGGCATCGGACGTGCCGCGAACGCGGCGCTCGCCGCGCACCCTGCGTTCACGCTGCCCGGTGACGTCTCGGCATCCGCTCGGTTCTACACGGAGGACATCGTGACGGAGCCGGCCGTGCTCGAGGACGGGCACGTGCGGGTACCGACCGGTCCCGGGTTGGGCGTCGAGGTCGACCTCGACGCGCTCGAGCGATTCACCGTGGCGCGCGAGACGCTGCGGCGCTGAGGGCGCTCAGGCGGGCGTCACCACCAGATGCCGCCGCCGAGCGAGATCCCACCCCAGGTGAGCAGGACGAAGATGCCCGCGAAGACGACGGGCGCGATGCCCTTCCCTCGCCGGGCGAGACCCTTCAGCAGAGCGATGACGACGAGCACGGCCGCGATGAGCGACAGTCCGCCGCCGAGGATCAGCCCGATGAAGGCCGGAATCGGCATGAGGATGAGGCCGAGGAGCCCCACCCAGAAGGCGGCCCAGGCGGTCGGGTTCGAGCGGCGTTCGGTGGCGTAGGACATGGACCCATCCTCCCCTGAGGCGTCGGATGCCGCGATGGGGCTGTCCCGAAGGATCGGGCGTGCTAGTGCGCGAGCAGGTCGGCGTGCGCGGACCGGCCGAGGTACAGCGCGACGGCGTCGCGGCTCTTGGTGAGGCAGGCGAGGCGGTCGTCGAGTGCCTGCAGTTCGGCCGCGAGCTCCTCGGCGAGGGCGCGGGTGCACGACGGGGGCCGGGTGGCGCGGCAGTCCGCCTCGAGGTCGAGGACGACCTTCACCATGCGCGTAGAGAGCCCTGCCTGGATCAGGCCGCGCACCCGCTGCGCGCGTTCCACCGCGTCCTCGTCGTACTCGCGGTAGCCGTTGTCCGCGCGTTCCGAGGCGAGCAGGCCCTGCTCCTCGTAGTAGCGCAGCATCCGCTGCGGGATGCCGGTGCGCGCCGTGACCTCGCCGATCCTCATCCCGTCCCCGATCGCCGCTTGACCTTCACATTGATGTGAGACTCTACGCTCGAGGCATGAGCACGTCCACCGCTTCGGTCCCCACCACGGCCACCAGTGCGCCGCGGTTCCCGCTCGGAGCGCTGCTGCTGCTCAGCCTCGCCGTCTTCGTGACCGTGACGGCGGAGTCGCTCCCCGCGGGCCTCCTGCCCGAAATGGTCGCGGGGCTGCAGACCGACCCGCTCGGCGTGGGTCTGCTGATCTCGGTGTGGGCGCTGACGGTGATCGTCACAAGCATCCCGCTCGCCCGTCTGACGGCGCGGTTCGACCGGCGGCTCGTCGCCGCGGGATCCCTCGCCGCCTTCGCGGTCGCGAACGCCGCGACCGCGCTCGCCCCGACGTACGAGGTCGCCGTCGCGACACGCATCGCGGCGGGTGTCGCGCACGGCCTCTTCTGGGCGATCGTCATCGTCTACGCGACGTCGCTGCTGGCGCCTTCGCACCTGGGGCGCGGGCTCGCCCTGGTGACGGCGGGCGGCACGGTCGCGACGCTCGCGGGCCTTCCCGCCGGTGCGCTCATCGCGCAGCTGCTGTCGTGGCGCTGGTCGTTCGGCGTGCTCGCGCTCGTCGCGTTCGCCCTCGCCGCGGTGATCGCGATCCGGCTGCCGCGGCGGACGCCCGAGCCGGCGCTGCCGAAGGCGCACCGTCCGACCGGAGCGGATGCCTCGCTCCTCCCCATCGTGCTCTTCGCGGCCGCCGCGCTCGTGTTCGCCCTCGCCCAGTTTGGGACCTTCACCTACGTGCGCCCGCTGCTCGAGGTGGCGGCGGGGGCTCCGGCCGCCCAGATCCCCGTGCTGCTGTTCGGGTACGGCGCCGCCGGACTCGTCGGTGTCGTCGCGGCGGGCCCGTTGGCCGACCGGTGGCCCCAGGCGTCACTCGTGGTCGCCCTCGTGGGCCTGGCGGCGGCCTTCGGCATCCTGAGCATCGCGGCCGACACCCCGCTCATGTACATCGCGCTCGCGGTGTGGGGTCTCACGATCGGCGCCTACTTCCCGCTGCAGCAGTCGATGCTGATGCGCATCGCGACCGATCGCACGCGGACCCTCGCCAGCGCCGGCACCGTCGTCACCTTCAACGTCGGCATCGCCGCCGGTCCGTGGCTCGGCGACCTCGTCGGCGGCGCCGCTCACCCGACGGGAGCCACCGCGCTCTCGGCCGGCGCGGTCCTGATCGCCCTCGCGCTCGTCGTCGCCGCGCTCCTCACCGGCACCCGCCGCCGCGCCGCCTGAGCGCCGGCGCCAACGGATGCGAGAGATCCGTCCCGACACGCCGTCCACCGAGCGGATGCCGCGGCGCGTCGCGCGAGATCCGTTGCATCCGTTGACACTCGCCACCAGCCCGGCGCGCGGCCCGTCGTCTGAAGCCCGCGACCCCGCCTCACCCAGCCGGCGTCAACGGATGCGAGAGATCCGTCCCGACATGCCGTCCACCGAGCGGATGCCGCGGCGCGTCGCGCGAGATCCATTGCATCCCGTGACGCCCATCGTCCGCGCCCGACGCCGCGCGCCCCGAACCGTCCCGTCAGCGCGGCAGCGAGGGGTGCGCTTCGTGCGGGTCGCGTCGCTGCGGGATGAACAGGGCGACGCCGAGCGCGACGACGGCGGCGCCGAGTCCCAGCGCGAAGGAGACCTGGAAGGCGGCGGGGGTCGGTACGGCGACCCCGTTCTGCACGGTCGACAGTCCTGCGAGGACGGCGCCGACGACGGCCGCCGCGATCGACGTGCCGAGCGAGCGGAACAGCGCATTCAGCCCGTTCGAGGCACCCGTCTCGCTCTGCGGCACCGAGCGCATGATGAGCATCGGCATGCCGGCGTACCCGAACCCGATGCCCACGCCGATGAGCAGGTTCGCAACGAGGATGTGCCACACCTCCGACGCCCACAGCAACGAGTACGCGTAGGCGACGATCAGCGCGCTCGCGCCCATGATGAGCAGCACGCGCGGTCCGATCGCGCGGGCGAGGCGTCCTGAGAACGGCGACAGCACCATCATCACGAGCCCCGCGGGCATGACGATGAGGCTGGCCTGGAAGAGGGTGAGCCCGAATCCGCCGACGGATGCCGGCAGTTCGAGCATCTGCGGATACGACACGTTCGAGCCGAACAGCGAGAAGCCCATCGCCACCGAGGCGAGGTTCGTGAGCAGGACGGCCGGCCGGGCTGCGACCCGCAGGTCGAGGAGCGGTTCGCGGATGCGCAGCTCGAACCAGCCCCACAGCAGCAGGACCGCGAGCCCGCCGAGGCCGAGCGCGAGGGTCGCGGGCGACGTCCAGCCCCACTCGTTGCCGCGCGAGACGGCGAGCAGCACACCGGTGAGGCCGACGGCGAGCCCGGCGGTGCCGGCGAAGTCGAAGCGCCCCGCCGTGCGCAGGACGCTCGGCGGCACGATGAGGGCGACGAGCACGAACACCACCGCGCCGAGCCCCGCAGCCATCCAGAACAGCACGTGCCAGTCGCTCGTCTCGGTGATGATCGCGCTGACCGGCATGCCGACCGCGCCGCCGACACCGAGCGTCGCCGACATGAGGGCGATCGCGGCATCCACCCGGTCCTCGTGCAGCACGTCGCGCATGATCGAGATCCCGAGCGGCACGACACCCGTGACGGCACCCTGGAGGGCACGACCGACGATCACGCCGCCGATCCCGGGGGAGAGGGCGGCGATCACGGATCCCACGATGAGCAGGCCGAGCAGCACCAGCACGATGCGGCGCTTGCCGTACATGTCGCCGAGGCGCCCCGCGATCGGGGTGAAGACCGCCGCGGCCAGCAGGGTCGCCGTCACCACCCACGCCGTGTCCTCGCGGCTCGCGTTCAGCAGCTCGGGCAGCTTCGACTGGATCGGCACCACGAGGGTGAACATGAACGACGACGCGAGACCCGCGATCGCCAGGACCGCGACGATCGCGCCCTGTCGTGGCATCCGGGTCAGTCCGCGTCTGTCGTCCGGGGCCATCCCTCCACGCTATCCCCGGCGCGCGCTGCCGGAGGCGCTCAGCCCGCGCTGCGCCAGGCGTCGGACTCGAGGTGCGACCCGGCCTGCGGCCCCATCTGCAGCATCCCGCCGTCGACGACCCACGTCGCCCCGGTGACGTACGACGACGCCGGCGATGCCAGGAAGGCGATCACGTCCGCGATCTCCTCCGGCTTACCCGGACGCGGGATCGGGATGCCGGGGCGATGCGTGTTCTCGGCGTCTTCGGCATCCATGTCGTTGATCGGTGTGGCGATCTCGCCGGGGGCGACCGAGTTGACCGTGATGCCCTTCGCGCCGAGCTCTTGCGCCATCGTCTTCACGAGACCCTCGAGGCCGTGCTTCGACGCGACGTACGCGGCCGACCCGACCCGCGGCTGCGAGCCGTGCACGCTCGTCACCGCGATGATGCGTCCCTCCTGACCGGCATCCGCCATCAGCGTCGCCGCCGTGTGCATCCCGACGAACGCGCCGTCGAGGTTGAGGCCGACGACCTGACGCCAGCCCTCGATGTCCATCTCGAGGAAGGGGCCGCCGGTCCCGCCGCCGGCGTTGTTGACGAAGACGTCGAGCCCGCCGAGCTCGGCGGCGAGGCCGCGGATGACGCCGGGCACCGAGTCGAGGTCGGTCGCGTCGAACTGGGCGACGACGGCGTTCCGGCCGCGGCGGCGCACCTCGGCGGCGGTCTCTTCGGCGCCCTCCTGGTCGGAGTGCCACGTGACCCCGACGTCCATGCCGGCGTCGGCGAGGGCGAGGGCGGTCGCCCGGCCGATGCCGGAGTCGGAAGCGGTCACGATGGCACGGCGAGGGGTGAAGGTCATGCGGCCGACGCTACGGACCGCGCCGCGGACAGGGGGCGGGGTTGACAGCGGCGGGCCGCCCCGCAACGCGCGTCCGCGTCAGCTCCTCGCAGCCGCCTGCAGGCGCGCGACCTCGTCCTCGGACAGCAGTGCACGCGGCATGACCGCGACCCCGCCGGCCCACGAGCCGACCTTCAGCAGGAGCGCGTCGCCGACCGCGTCCACCCGGCGGAACGCCGCCAACCGGATCTCGCTCGTCCCCAGCGCCGACGTGGCGTGCAGGGCGTCGTCGGTGAGGGTCGCGGTGGCGACGGAGCCGACCGGGTACGCCCGGAGGATGGAGGATCGCACCGCCAGCCACGACACGATGACCGTCGCGCTGGTGAGGACGACGAGCGCGACGCCCACCCACGCGGCACCGTCGCTGCCGGTCGCGGTGAGGAACACGCTCAGCGCCACGACGACGGCGGTCACGCTCAGGAGCAGGATCCACGACGGGCGACGAAGCTGCCAGCGCAGGAACCCGCGCGCCAGTCGGGGGGCCAGGTGCTCGTCGACGACGAGTGACCTGCCCCCCTCGGCTGAGGTCACACGGCGTCCGGGGACGGCGCGGCGGGCGCGGCAGGCGCGGCCGGGGCGGTCGCGGACTCGGCGACCGGCGCCGCGGGCTCCGCCGACGCACGGCGGCGCAGCGGGGCGGAAGCCTGCGCGTCCTGCTCCTGCTGCAGCCCCTGGGCGATGCCGCGGCCGGTGGCCTGGCCCTGGATGATGCCGCGCAGGTCGATGCCCGTCGCCGCCTGAACGGCGTCGAACGTGGCGCGCATGCTCGAGGCGCTCTCGCCGGCGATGTGGCTCGACGCGCCCTCGCCGCCGAGGACCGTGATCGACCCGACCTTGTCGAAGCCGCGGGCGAACTCGGTCATGAGCGGCACGAGGGCCTCGATCGCTCGCTGTGCGAGCAGCGCCTCCTGGTTCTGCGCGATGGCCGCGGCTTCGGCCTTGATCGCCTCGGCGCGGGCCTCACCCTCGAGCCGGATCGCGTCGGCCTCGGCCTGGGCGCGAAGGCGCGTCGCCTCGGCTTCCTGGGCCGCGATCTGCGCGCGGGCCTCGGCGGCCTTGACCTGCGTGTACGCGTCGGCGTCCGCCGAGCGCTGGCGCTCGTAGAGCGACGCGTCGGCGACCTTCTTGACGTCGGCGTCGAGCTGGGCCTGACGGTTCTCGGCCTGCTGCAGGAGGACGGCCTGCTCGCGCTCGGCGCGGGCGAGGGCCTCGGCCTGCTCGGCTTCGGCGCGGGCGCGACCGACCTCGGCGGAGGCCTGGGCGGTGTTGCGGTCGTACGCGGTCTGCTCGATGAGGTTCGCCTCGTCGGTGGCGATCTGGCGCGCCTTGACCTCGCGGGCCGCGTTGATGCGGGCGACCTCGGCCTCGCGGCGCACGCGCTCGACCTCGGTGGCGCCGAGGGCGTCGATGTAGCCGTTCTTGTCGGTGACGCCCTGGATCTGGAACGAGTCGAGGATGAGGCCCTGCGCGAGCAGGTCGCTCTTGATGCCCTCGGCGATCTGGTCCGACAGCTTCTGCCGGTCCTTCATGAGCTGCTCGACGGTCAGGGTTGCGACCACGCCGCGCAGCGCACCCTCGAGCTGCTCGGTGGTGAACTGCTCGATCGCGCCGTCCTGCGAGAGGAACCGCTCCGCGGCGCGACGGACGAACTCGGGGTCGGAGCCGATCTTGACGAGTGCGACACCGCTGACGTTGACGGTGACGCCGTTGGATGCCTGTGCCGTCGGCTCCATCTTGATCTGGCGCGCGCGCAGCGAGATCATCTCGGCGCGCTGCGTGAGCGGGTTGACCAGGGCGCCGCCGCCGGTGATGACGGAGATGCGCGAGGAGTCCCCCGAGGCGCTCTTCTGATTGCGACCGACGATGACGAGCGCCTGGTCGGCCTTCGCGACCTTGTACCAGGCCCGCAGCACCACCATGAAGATGACGATGAAGACGATGACGGCGACGACGATGATGCCGCCGACCACGAACGCGCCTCCCGCGATGAGTGCATCCATAAGTGAGTTCCCCCGTGAGTCTCGATGTCCTTCGTGCGGCACGGCGAACGTGCCCACGTCGAACGTATCGGTTACTCCAGCCGCGTGACGAGGTTCGCGGCATCCCGCCCCTGCCCCTACGCTGACGCCATGACGATGCCGCCGCCCCCGCCGCCCGCGCAGCCCTACCCGGTCGCGCCGCCGCTGCGTCCCGAGGACGAGAAGCTGTGGGCGACGCTGACCCATCTGAGCGGCATCTTCCTCTCGTTCGTGGGCGCGCTCGTCATCTACCTCGTGCTGCGCGACCGGGGGCCGTTCATCCGCGCCCACAGCGCCGCCGCCCTGAACTTCCAGCTCACGGTGCTGATCGCCGCGTTCGTGTGCATCCCGCTGTCGTTCATCGGAATCGGTTTCCTGCTGCTGCTCGCGGTGGGCGTCTACGCCCTCGTGATCGAGATCGTCGCGGCTGTGAAGGCGAGCCAGGGGCAGTGGTACACGCCGCCCCTCAGCATCCGCTTCGTCTCCTGACCCTCGTCGAGCGCCGGAACGGGCCCGGATAGACTGAGGGATGCCGCGTGTCGCGGCGTCCGCGCCCTCGCGCACCCTCTTCACGACGACCATTGGAGCCACCGTGGCCGAGCAGTCCCGCCTCGACAAAGTCATCGCCCTCGCCCGTCACCGCGGGTTCGTCTTCCAGGCGGGCGAGATCTACGGCGGGTCGCGGTCGGCGTGGGACTACGGTCCCCTCGGCACGGAGCTGAAGGAGAACATCCGGCAGCAGTGGTGGCAGACCTTCGTCCGCGGTCGCGGCGACATGGTCGGGCTCGACTCGTCGATCATCCTCCCCAAGCGCGTCTGGGAGGCGTCGGGTCACGTCGCGACCTTCACCGACCCGCTCGTGGAGTGCCTCCAGTGCCACAAGCGGTTCCGCGAGGACACGCTCATCGAGGACTTCGAGACGCGCAAGGGACGCACGGCCGAGAACGGTCTCGGCGACGTGCCCTGCCCGAACTGCGGCACGAAGGGCCAGTACACCGAGCCGAAGTCGTTCTCGGGTCTCGTGAAGACCTACCTCGGTGTCGTCGACGACGAGAGCGGCCTCTACTTCCTTCGTCCCGAGACGGCGCAGGGCATCTTCGTGAACTTCTCGAACGTCCTCACCGCGAGCCGCAAGAAGCCGCCGTTCGGCATCGGCCAGGTCGGCAAGGCGTTCCGCAACGAGATCACCCCCGGCAACTTCATCTTCCGCACGCGCGAGTTCGAGCAGATGGAGATCGAGTTCTTCACGCCGCCGGCCGAGGCGGGCGAGTGGTTCGACCACTGGGTGCAGGCCTGCTGGAACTGGTTCATCGACCTCGGCATCGACCCCGAGAACATGCGCCAGTTCGACGTGCCCGAGGAGGACCGCGCGCACTACTCCGCCGGCACGATCGACGTCGAGTACCGCTTCGGGTTCGCGGGCAAGGAGTGGGGCGAGCTGATGGGTGTCGCCAACCGCACCGACTACGACCTGTCGAGCCACATCGAGGCCTCCGGGCAGAAGCTCACCTACTTCGACCAGGCATCCGGCGAAACCTACGTCCCGTACGTCATCGAGCCGTCGTTCGGTCTGACCCGCGCCATGATGGCCTTCCTCGTCGACGCGTACCGCGAGGAGGAGGTGCCGAACGCGAAGGGCGGCACTGACACCCGCACGGTGCTCGGCCTCGACCCGCGCCTCGCGCCCGTCAAGGTGGCGGTGCTGCCGCTCAGCCGCAACGAGCGCCTGTCGCCACTGGCTCGCAAGGTCGCCGACGACCTGCGCGCGAACGGCTGGAACGTCGACTTCGACGACGCCGGCGCGATCGGCCGCCGCTACCGCCGCCAGGACGAGATCGGCACGCCGTTCTGCGTCACGGTCGACTTCGACTCGCTCGACGACGACGCCGTGACCATCCGCGACCGCGACTCGATGGCGCAGGAGCGCGTGGCCCTGACCGAGCTGCACGCCTACCTCGCTCCGCGCCTCCGCGGCGCCTGAGTCGGGCGCGGCGCGGTGCGGATCGTTGCGGTGCTCGTCGAACGCTCGGCGGGTGCGCGGAAGCGCTGAAAGGCGTTCCGTCCCGCGAAGGGCCTGTCAGTCGAGGACGGTGATCGTCGCGCCCGGCAGCTCGTCGTCGACGACCCGGCGCAGGGTGTCGGAGAGGATGCCGCGCAGCACGGTCCCGTCGACCGCCGCGAGGTGCTTCACGTAGAGGCAGCCGGCGCCCGTCGTGTGCGGCCCGAGCCTCGCGAGCGCCTCCGTGTGCGCGTCGGTCCGGTCGAGGTAGATCGTCGTGGCGGCCTTGCGGGGCGAGAAGCCGAGCAGCGGCATCTCGCCCGTGGTGCCGGTCGCGTAGCGGTAACGGCAGGCGCCGAAGCCGATGATCGACCCGCTCCACATCTGCGGCTCGCGCCCGGTGAGCTCCCGCAGCAGCGCGACGAGGGTCTCGTCATCCGAGCGACGCGTCGCGGGCGTGACCTGCGCGACGAACTCGCCGACGTCCCGCCCCGTGCGCTCCACGGCTCAGCCCTTCGCGGCCTTCGCGGCGGCTTTGGCGGCGCGCTTGTGCTCGCGGACCTTCGCGAGTGACTCCGGCGAGACGATGTCGGCGACGGAGCGGAACGAGCCCTCCTCCCCGTAGGCGCCGGCGGCGTCGCGCCAGCCGGCTCCCGTGAAACCGTACTGCTTGCCCAGGAGCGCCAGGAAGATCCGCGCCTTCTGGTCACCGAAACCCGGCAGCGCCTTCAGCCGCTTCAGCACGGTCGCGCCGTCCGGGTCGCCCTCGGTCCACAGCGCAGCGGCATCCCCGCCCCACTCGTCGACGAGTGCCTGGCACAGCGCCTGCACGCGACCGGCCATCGACCCGGGGAAGCGGTGCACGGCCGGGGTCTGACCGAACGCGGCGGCGAACTCCTCGGGGTCTGCGGCGGCGATGCCGGCGGCGTCGAGCCCGCCCGTGCGATCGCGGATCTTCAGCGGCCCGGCGAAGGCCGTCTCCATCGCGATCTGCTGGTCGAGCAGCATGCCGATCAGGAGGGCAAGCGGTTCGTCGGTGAGGAGCGCGTCGGCGGCCTCGTCGCCGGTGATGTGGAGGGCCATGCGTCCATGTTCCCACTCTCGGCTCACGCGCGGTGGGGGAGGATGGACACCATGGATGCCGCGGCCGCCCCCGATCTCATCTCGCAGGCGCGACGTGCGCGCGTCGCCGTCGTCGGAGGCGGTGTCGCCGGGCTCGTCGCAGCGCTCGAGTGCGCCAAGCTCGGCATCCGGGTGACCCTGTTCGAGGCGGAGGACCGACTCGGCGGCATCGTCGCCTCCGCCGAGCTCGACGGCCAGCGGGTCGACGTCGCCGCCGACGGCTTCCGCGTCGCCCCGGGTGCCCTGCAGGAGCTCCTCGACGACCTCGGCCTCCGGGACGCGGTCGTGCCCGCACGCGAGGCCGAGACCTGGGTCGCCGGCCCTCACGGGGTCGCGCCGCTGCCGGATGCGTCGATCCTCGGCATCCCGGCCAACCCCTTCGACGCCCGCGTGCGCCGGATCATCGGATGGTCGGGCACCTGGCGGGCCTATGTCGACCGGCTGCGGCCGCCGCTGACGATCGGCGCCCAGCGCAGCCTCGGGGCCCTCGTCGAGAGCCGCATGGGTCCGCGGGTCCTCGAGCGGATGGTCGCGCCGCTGACCTTCGGCATCCACGGCGTCCCTCCCGAGGAGGTCGACGTCGACCGGGCAGCCCGCGGCCTCAACGCCGCGCTCACGCGCACCGGTTCGCTCTCGGGCGCCGTCGCGCAGCAGCTGCCCGACGGCGACGCCGGCCCCTCGCGCGCCACGATCGAGGGCGGCATGGCGGTCTTCGTCGACGCCATCGCGCAACGCCTCGCCGACCTCGAGGTCGACGTCCGCACCGGAACCGCGGCCACCGGGCTGCGGCGCACCGACGACGGCTGGACCGTGACGTGGACGGCGGAGGACGAGGAGCAGACCCTCGACGTCGACGCGGTCATCGTCGCGACCCCGGAGGGGCCCGCGCGGCGACTGCTCGCGCCCCACCTGCCCGGCCTCGACGGCGCCGTCCTCTCGCCCGACGACGTCGACGTCGTGACGCTCGTCCTCGATGCCCCCGCCCTCGACGCCCGCCCGCGCGGTCACGCCGTCTACGCGGCTCCGGGCGCCGCGGCGGCGATCGCGGTCGTGCACGCGACGGCGACCTGGCCGCACCGCGCGGGCGAGCCGCACATCGTCCGGGTGACGACATCGGCGAGCGACCTGGCCGACGGCGACGCGATCGCCGCGTCCACCGCCGCCGCCGCCGAGCTGCTCGGCGTCGACCTGGGCACCGTCCGCGGGACGCACCGCGCCCGCTGGTCGCGGTCGCTGCCGTCCTCCGCCCTGTCACCCGCGCGGGACGAGGTCCGCCGCGCCGTCCGGCAGGACGATCGGCTCGGCGTCGTCGGCGCGTGGGTCGACGGCACCGGCCTCACGCGCGTCGTCGCCGATGCGAAGGACGAAGCGGAGCGCATCCGATCCGGCCTGCTGTGGCACGCGGGCGGGCAGGCTGCCTCCACCTGAGCCGCCTGTCAAGGGTGGATGCCGCGAACGGAATGCGCCGTTACGCTGGGTCCTCGGCATCACATCGCTTCGAACGTGAGGAATCGCCATGAAGGGCAAGATCGGAATCGTCGTCGGGCTCACCGCCGGCTACGTGCTCGGGGCCCGTGCGGGCCGCCAGCGCTACGAGCAGATTAAGGACGCGTACCTGCGGGTCTACAACACCCCCGCCGTCCAGAAGCAGGTCGACAAGGTCGGCGAGTTCGGCAAGTCGGCGGCCTTCGCCCTGCCGAGCGTGCTGTGGAGCAGCGCGGTGAAGATCACCCGCGCCGCCACCACGAAGGGCACCGCGGGAGACAAACTCGACGCCGCCCTCGACGCGTCGAAGGACGCCGCGGACGACGTGAAGGACGCCGCCGAGACGACCGCCGACGCCGTGTCGAGCTCCGCGAAGCGGTCGACCGGCTCGGGCACCGCGAAGCGTTCCTCCGGCACCGGAACCAAGAAGTCCTCGTCCGCCTCATGAGCACGCCTCGCGGATTCCGCGACCGGGGTGACGACAGCCTCCTCGGTCTCGTCGGTGAGCTCCCCGAGCTCGTCAAGAACCTCATCGTCGCCGAGATCAACGCCGCGAAGGCCTGGGCGACGCGGACCGGGAAGGATGCCGGCGTCGTCGGCCTCTGGTTCGTCCTGGCGCTGTTCGTCCTGTTCTGGACCCTCCCGGCGATCGGTGCATTCACGGTCATCGGTCTGTCCTCGTGGATGGCGCCCTGGCTGGCGGCGCTCATCCTCGTCGTGCTCGGTCTGCTGCTCGTGGTGATCTTCGGGATCCTCGGGATGCTGCGGATCAAGCGCATGAAGAACCGTGAGAACCCCGCGAAGGCCCTGTCGACCGACGCCCGAATCGTGAAGGAAGTGGCCGATGAGTTCTGACCTGCCCCGCACCGCCGTTCCGCTCGGCATCACGGACCCCGTCGAGCGTGCGCGCGCCGAGCTGAAGGCCGCGCTCGCCGCGATCGAGGAGAAGGCGAACGTCCCCAAGCGGGCCGCCCGCGCCACCCGGCGCGCCCAGGTTTCGGCCCGCGAGTTCGCGGACCGCAACCCCTCGGGTGCCGTCGTCGCCGCGGTCGGTGTCGCCGCCGCCATCGGGCTCGTCGTCTGGGGAGCCGTCCGGCTGTACACGCGCTGATCGGTGCGGCGGACCCCGTCGCCGCGTCGCCGCTGACGACCCGGGGTATGCTCGGAGCAGGCAGCGGCGATGGTGCAGATGCTGCCGACGACAGGGTCCCGAACGTGCGCATCTGCGCGCATCCCTCCGCTGAGCGTCGGCCGTCTCGCTCGGGGGCGGCCACCGCCGACACGAGAGTCGAACCATGAACACACCTGCTGCGGCAGCACCGAAGCCCCTCAAGGGCTGGCGGGTGCTCGTCCCGCGCGGGGGTCCCTGGGGAGACAGCGTCGCCGCGGCGCTGCGCGCGCAGGGGGCGACGCCCGTGATCGCGCCGCTCATCAACTTCGCCCCGTCCGAGGACCCCACCGACCTCGAGTCGGCGCTCCGCGACCTCGCGTCGGGCGCCTTCGACTGGGTGACCCTCACGAGTTCGACGACCGTCGACGTCCTCCACGCCTACCGTGCGGTGATCCCTCCCACCACCCGCGTCGCCGCCGTGGGTGAGACGACCGCCGCGGCGCTCGGCGCCGTCGGCTACCGCGTCGACCTGGTCCCCGACGACGACAACTCGGCTGCGGGGATGGCGGCGCAGCTCATCGCCCTCGAGCCGAAGCCCATGCGGGTGCTGACGCTCCGCAGCGAACTGGCCAAGCCGGTCCTGACGCGGCTGCTCGTCGAGGCGGGGCACGACGTCCGCAGTGTCGTGGCGTACCGCACCGTCGGGGTGCCGGTCACCGAGAAGGTGGCCGCCGACGTCCGTTCCGGGCGCATCAACGCGATCCTCGTCACCAGTGGCTCCGTCGCCCAACAGGTCCACGAGCAGTTCCCCGAGATCCCGGCGGGCACCGTGATCGCCGCGATCGGTCCCCGCACGGCGAAGGACGCCCGCCGCGCCGGGCTGGGGGTCAGCGTGATCGCCAAGGAGCAGACGGTCGCCGGGCTCATCGCCGCCGTGGCCCAGTTCCCGTTGCCGCACGCGATCGACGAGTTCGCCCCGCCGACCGGTTCGTTCCCCCGCATCCAGGGCTGAAGCGGATGGCCGAGACCGGATCGTTGCGGATGCGGCATCCGTCGTACGGGACGCGTTTGGCAGACTGATCCCATGGTGACGCTGCTGCTCGACTCGTCGCGACTGGAGGTCGCGCTCTCGGCCACCGAGCGTGCGCTGTCGTTCCGCAAGGACGCCGTCCGCGTCGAGCGCACCCACATCGCGAAGGTGCAGCTCGTCGACGACCCGTGGACCTGGCTGCGCGGGGTGCCGACCCCCGGCACCGTCATCCCGCGGACCGTCGCGATGGGGCGGTGGCGCTCCGCCGGCGGCGACGATTTCGTGCTCGTGCGGCGGCGGCGCCCCTCGGTCGTGATCGACCTCGACGGCGACCCCGAGTTCCAGCGCCTCGTCATCACCACGCGACACGGGCTCGCCCTCGTCCAGGCCCTGCGCCTCGAAGCCGACGATGAGCCGGTCGACGTCGTCGAGCTCGTGACGACGGAGATCCCGGTGCAGCGACCGGATGCCGCGGCGGACGGGCCCGTGCGGGCGCCGCGTCGCCGGGCGCCACGACCCGCGCAGGCCTGACGCGCTCGGCCGGCACCAAGGATCCGGCCGGTAACGTTGCCCGGGTGAGTGAACCCGCGGCATCCCGTCTGCTCGTCCGTGCGGAGGGGAGCGTCGGACGCATCACGCTGAACCGGCCCGAGGCGATCAACGCCGTCGACCACGGCATGATCCGCGGCATCGCCGACGCGCTCGACGCGTGGGAGCATCACCCCGACATCCGCCTGATCCTGCTCGACGGCGCGGGCGAGCGGGGCTTCTGCGCGGGCGGCGACGTGCGCGCGCTGCGCGAGCAGATCCTGGCGGGCGAGGCCGAGGCGGCGATGGCGTTCTTCCGCGACGAGTACGCGCTGAACGCGAGGATCGCGGAGTACCCGAAGCAGGTCGTCGTCTTCGCCGACGGCGTGACGATGGGCGGCGGCATCGGCCTGGCGGGACACGCCTCGGTGCGCCTGGTCACCGAGCGCTCCCGACTCGCGATGCCCGAGACCCGCATCGGCTTCACCCCCGACGTGGGCGGGTCGTGGCTGCTCGGCCGCGCGCCGGGACGGGTCGGCGAGTACCTCGCCCTCACGGGCGGGACGATGGATGCCGCCGACGCGATCCACGCCGGATTCGCCGACCACCTCGTGCCCGCCAACCGCCTCGGCGACGTGCGGCACGCCCTCGTCACGCGGGCCGACCCCGACACACCGACCGAGATCGCGATGCTGTTCGACGAGACCCCCGAACCCGGTCGTCTCGCCGCCTCGCGCGCGTGGATCGACGATGCGTTCGCCGCCGACACGGTCGCCGAGATCATCGCCCGCCTTCGCGAGCGACCCGAAGCGGATGCCGCGGCCACGGCGGACCTGCTCGAGACCCAGGCTCCGACCGCGCTGACCGTCACCCTCGCCGCCGTGCGCTCGGCGCGCGGGCTGCCGGACCTGCGCGCGGCCCTGGCGCAGGAGTACGCGCTCGTCGAATGGTTCGGCCGCACCCAGCCCGACCTCGTCGAGGGGATCCGCGCGCAACTCGTCGACAAGGACCGGGCGCCGCGCTGGCAGCCGGCCCGCCTGCACGAGGTCCCCGCTGAGACCGCCGACACCGCGCTCGCGTTCCGCCCGAGCGTCCCCCTCTGGAGCTGACGTGTTCGACAGTCCCCTCTCCGCGTCGGCGTACGAGGTCCTCGGCGTGGCCGCCGACGCGAGCGACGACGACCTGCGCAAGGCCTACCGGTTGCGTCTGCGGCAGACGCATCCCGACACCGGCGGCGACGCCGCGCAGTTCGTGCAGGTGCAGCGCGCGTGGGAGCTCGTGGGGACCGCCGAGGCCCGCGCGGCGTACGACTGCGGCCACGGCTTCGGCGAGACCGCCTCGTACGGCCCGGATCCGTCGGCCCCGATGTGGCGGCCCCCTGCCCGGCAGGCCGACACCCGGCCGCGCGCCCGCTCGTTCGGACAGCCCGGCGGCTGGCGTCGCGAGCGGTACCTCGACCTGATCCGCGAGTGGGCGGGTCGCGGGGTGGACCTCGCCGACCCGTACGATCGCGCCCTCGTCCGCAGCGCGCCGCGCGAGGTGCGACGCCTGCTCGCGGATGCGCTCGCCGAGGAGGCGACGGCGCGGATCGTCGCCGAGCTCGGCATGGGGTACACCGTGTGGCACGACGTGGCGGCCGATGCGCGGAACCCGGACGTGAAGCTCGACCACATCGTGCTGGGGCCGAGCGGCCTCTACGCCGTGCTGTCGGAGGACTTCGGCGCGCCGGTGCGCACCCGCCGCGGCGAGCTCGAGGGCGACGCGGTCGTCGGCGCTCCCGTCGCGCAGCTCGTGCTCGCGGCGCGCGCGCTCGGCCGTGCGGCGAAGGTGCGGTTCAGCGCCGCGCTCGTCGTCCTCCCCGACGACGACGTCACGACGGCGGTGGAGGAACTCGGCAAGGTGAAGGGTCTGCCCGTCGCCGTCGTCGCCCGCAGCGTCCTCGCGACGGTCCTCCGCCGCGGCGTCAGCGGTGCGCGCGACATCGGCGGCAACGAGCTCTTCGACGTGCGGACGCGACTGCAGCAGACCGTCCGCTTCGCCTGAGTCTCAGTCGCCGCCGCGCACGAGCTGCATCGGGTGCGTGAGGCGCCACCACGGGTCGGGGCCGGAGATCGCGGTCTTCACGCTCACCGGCACCTCGACCTGGTCGGCCGGCCCCGAGAGGACGAGCGTGCCCGCATCCGCTCCGGCCGCGGCATCCGCCTCGATGTCGAAGGATGCCTCGGCCGTTGCCGTCGCACCGTTCCACAGGTGCAGCTCGGCGTCCTCGTCGGTGACGAGCGTGGTCTTCGCGCCCCAGGCCGTGGTGACCTCGGCGACCACCGTGCCGGCGGGGAGGGTGGAGGTGACGGACGCCTCCTGCGCGACGGCGTCGAGCAGGGCTTCGGTATCGTCGACGCGGGCGCCGTCCGTCGGCGCGCCGGCCACGGAGGCGAACAGGGCCGTGGGGCCGCCGCCGAGGTCGACCGTCCGCGCGGCGACGAGGTTGTAGTAGCCCGCGTAGCTGCCGGTCTTCAGACCCACGACGCCGTCGGTGCCGAGCAGGGCGTTGGTGTTCTCGAACTCGCCCGCGCCGGGCAGCTCCGCGGTCTCCGTGGCGACGATCTCGGCGATCACAGGGTTGGCGAGCGCCTTCTCGGCGAGGGCGACCATGGCCGCCGGGGTGGCGACGTTGCCGCGGTCGTAGCCGGAGGCATCCGTCACCGTGATGCCGTCGAGCCCGTTCTCGGCGAGCCACGCATTCGCGGCGGTTACGTACTCCTCGACGGACCCGAACGCGTCGGTCGCGAGACGGTCGGCGTAGTTGCTGGCCGAGGCGATGAGCATGCCCTGGAGCATCTGGTACTGGGTCAGCGAGCCATCGTCGGGGACGTTGAGCGCCGACTGGTTCTGCCCGACGTAGTCCCAGTACTCCAGGCGGTCGGCGTACGTGAACGCGTACTCGGGACCCTGCTCGCCGGCGGCGAGCGGCGCCTGGTCGAGGATGACGAGGGCGGTCACCAGCTTGGTCGTGCTCGCCATCTGCGCCGGCGTCTCGGACGAGGCCGCGGCAGCGAACCCGGTGATGCCGACGGCGGATTCGCCCTCGGCGGGCCACGCGATCGCGCTCGGCGCCCCCGTCAGGGCGGCGGCGTCGGTCGTCGTCGCCGAGGGCGTCACGTTGTTCAGGGGCCAGAGCAGCATGGCGCTCGTGTAGGCCGTCACGACCGCCAGGACGGCGAGGGCCGGGATGCCGAGGACGGCGAGCGGGATGCCGCGCCGCCGACGCTCGGGCGGCAGCAGTTCGAAGGTCGCGGGCTGAGCCTGGGAGGCGCTCACCGGACGCCCCTCCTCGTCGACCCACCCGAGCGCACGGTGATCGGCGGCAGGGGAGGCAGGCGTCGCACCGCGCCGGCGTCGGCGCGTGCGGGAATCGGCGTCGTCCACGGTCACCGGACAACGGTAGCGCGCTCTCCCTGTGGCTATACTCGACGCACAACCACGGGAGTCCGGTGAGCCGGGCTGAGAGGAAGCGATCCACGCTTCGACCGTCGAACCTGATCCGGATCATGCCGGCGCAGGGAGGAGAGAGAAATGCACGCTGTCGCGTCCACGTCCGAGACCCGGACCACCACGTCGCCGAACCGCTACCGCTGGCGTGTCGTCGACATCGTCGTCGCCGCCGTCCTCGGCGTCGCGGTGGGCCTGCTGTTCTGGTTCTGGAACGGGGTCGGTTACGGCTGGTTCGAGGTGATGGATGCCGCGACCCCCGGCCTCGGCGGCTTCGCCGTCGGCATCTGGCTCATCGGCGGTGTCATCGGCGGTCTCGTGATCCGAAAGCCCGGCGCCGCGCTGCTCGTCGAGGTCGTCGCTGCGGCCGTCTCGGCCACGATCGGCAACATCTGGGGCCCGTCGACGCTGCTGTCGGGCCTCGTCCAGGGCCTCGGCGCCGAGCTCATCTTCGCGGTGTTCCTCTACCGCCGCTTCGGCATCGGTGTGGCCGCGCTCGCCGGCGTCGGCGCGGGCGTCGCCGCGTGGATCTTCGAACTGTTCTTCGGCTCGACCCCGAACATCCTGAAGACGCTCGAGTTCAACCTCATCTACCTCGGCACGATCATCGTCTCGGGCGTCGTGCTCGCCGGCGTCGTGGGCTGGCTGCTCGTCCGGGCTCTCGCGAAGACCGGTGCCCTCAGCCGGTTCGCCGCGGGTCGAGAACAGGCGGACGAGGTCTGACCACCGGGTCCCGCCCGGCCGGACTCCGCGCACGCGGCTGGGGGTGGCGCTACGCGGGCCGCCGCCGACCGGCCGTCGCGGACGTCGACCTCGACATCGCCCCCGGCGAGCGGGTGCTCCTGCTCGGTGCATCGGGCGCGGGCAAGTCGACGCTCCTGGCGGGGATGGCGGGGCTGCTCGGCGGTGACGAGGACGGCGAGGCGTCGGGTCGGATGACGATCGACGGCGCCGACCCGAGCACGCAGCGCGGCCGTGTCGGCCTCGTGCTGCAGGATCCCGACGCCGGGGTCGTGCTCTCCCGTGTCGGCGACGACGTGGCATTCGGTTGCGAGAACCTCGGCGTCCCGCCCGAACGCATCCCGGTGCGGGTGCGCGCCGCGCTCGACGCCGTCGGGCTCGACGTCCCGCTCGACCGCGAGACCGCGCGGCTCTCGGGCGGCCAGAAGCAGCGCCTCGCGATCGCGGGCGCCCTCGCGATGGACGCGGGTCTGCTGCTGCTCGACGAGCCGACCGCCAACCTCGACCCCGTCGGGGTCCGCGAGGTGCGCGCCGCGGTCGGACGGGCGGTGGAGGCCACGGGCGCCACCCTCGTCGTGATCGAGCACCGGACGGACGTGTGGGTCGACCTCATGACGCGGGTCGTGGTCCTCGACGCCGAAGGGGGTCTGCTCGCGGACGGAACACCCGCCGAAGTGTTCACCCGTCACGCGGCGACCCTGCTCGCGGCCGGGGTCTGGCTGCCGGGTCACCCCGTCGACCTGCCCGCGCTGCCGGCCGTGACGGCGGACGTCCCCGCCGCCCTCCGGGCGAGGGGGCTGGCCGTCTCACGGGACGGGCGGACGCCGGTGCGCGAGGGACTGGACCTCGAGGTGGCGGCGGGGGCGGCATCCGTCATCACCGGACCCAACGGCGTCGGCAAGTCGACCCTCGCGCTGACCGTCGCGGGGCTCCTGCCGGAGTTCGCCGGGACCGTCGAGGCGGGCACCGTGCCCGCGGGGCGTCGGGGAGCGCGGCCCTCCCGCTGGAGTTCGCGCGAGCTCCTCACCCGGATCGGCACCGTGTTCCAGGATCCCGAGCACCAGTTCCTCGCCTCGACGGTGCGTGCAGAGCTCGAGGTCGGACCGCGCGCCCTCCGGCGCCCGCCCCGCGAGATCGACGCCGTCGTGGACCGGCTGCTCGACGAGCTCGGGCTCACCGCGCTCGCGCGCGCCAATCCGTTCACGCTGTCGGGCGGTCAGAAGCGGCGGCTGTCGGTGGCCACGGTCCTCGCCACATCGCCCGAGGTCGTCGTCCTCGACGAGCCGACGTTCGGGCAGGACCGTCGCGGCTGGGCCGGCATCGTCTCGCTGCTGCAGGCGCAGGTCGCCGACGGGCGCGCGGTCGTCGCGGTGACGCACGACGAGGATGCGGTGCGGCTGCTCGGCGGACGGCACATCGAGCTCGCGGCGGTGGCGTCATGATCCTCGCGGCGGCCGACACCGGGACCGCGAGGCGGGACGCGTGGCTCGACGGGGTCAACCCGGCGGTCCGCATCCTGCTCGCCTTCGTCCTGGCCATCCCGCTGCTGACGACGATCGACGCGGTCAGCGCCGGTGTCGCCGTCGTTCTGATGGTGCTGTGCATCCCGCTGACCGGGATCGGGTTCGGGGCGACGCTGCGACGGATGGCGCCCGTGCTCGTGCTGATGCCGGTCGCCGGGTTGAGCATGCTGCTGTACGCCGAGCCGGGCGGGCGCGTGTACGCCTCGTTCTGGTACGCGACGATCAGCGACGCGTCGATCGGATTCGCGGTGGCGGTCGGGGTGCGGGTCATCGCGCTCGCGCTCCCGACGGTCCTGCTGTTCAGCCGCGTCGACCCGATCGAACTCGCCGCGGCGCTCGCTCAGATCGTGCGGCTGCCCGCACGACTCGTGCTCGGGGTGCTCGCCGGGACGCGCACGCTCGGGCTGTTCGTCGACGACTGGCGGGCCATGCGCCTCGCGCGGCGGGCGCGCGGCGTGGGGGACCGGAACGCCGTGCGCCGGTTCTTCTCGATGGCGTTCGTGCTCCTCGTCTTCGCGGTGCGTCGCGGTACCCGCCTGGCGACCGCGATGGAGGCGCGCGGATTCGGCGCGCCCGTCGAACGCACGTGGGCCCGCACCTCGCGCCTGTCCCGCCGGGACGTGGTCGCGGTCGCCGGTGCGTTGGCGATCGTGGCCGTGGCGATCGCGGTCGCCGTGGCCGTCGGCTCGTTCCGCGTCGTCTGGATGTGAGCGGCGGGTCAGAACGCGTAGGCGAAGCAGATCGAACGGGGCATCGTCTCGGCGTACGGCTCGTAGACCGGGATGCGGGTGAATCCGAGCGACTCGTAGAGGGCGACCGATTCCGGCTGGGGGATGCCGGTCTGCAGGATGACCCGATCGGCACCGCCCGCGCGTGCCCGGTCGAGCGCCGCGGTCATGAGGGAGCGAGCGATGCCGCGGCCCCGAGCCGCCGCCGTGACGACGAGACGCTTGATCTCCCACTCCTCGCCGAGGCGACGGAGGATGACGTGGCCGGTCGGTGTGCCGTCGGCATCCACCGCGATCAGGGTCGCGACGATCTCGTCCGGATGCATTGCGAGCGCGCGGGAGCGCGCGGCCTTCCGCTCGGCGGGCTCGTCGCCGTGGAACCCGTCGTAGCGGGCGCCGAGGTCGGCATCCAACTCATCGCGGAGCGCGGTCGCGCGCGGGTCGGCCCACGCGACCTCGAGGATGCGGAACCCGGTGCTCGTCCGTTCGCTCACCGGTCGAGCCTAAGCGCCCGCGGGGGTGTCGCGGCTGGTAGCGTCCGCGGTATGTCCGCCCCCGCCCTGCACCCGCGTCTGCGACGCAGCGCTGCCGGCGCCGTTCTCGCGGTCGGGGTGCTGCAGGCGGTCGCGATCGTGGTCACCGGGGTGCTGTGGTTCCTGCGGGGCGTCTTCGCCGGCGGGCCCTGCTCTCCGGCGTGCGACTGGGATGCGGCGGATGCCGCGGGCATGCTCTTCGGCGGCGCGATCCTCACCAGCCTCGTCCTCACCGCGGCCGCCGCGATCGTCGCGTGGCGCACGGGGCGCGACCTCGCGTGGGTGCCGCTCGTCTCGGCATCCGTCGTCGTGGCGGGCTACCTGGCCGCCGCGGCGCTCTTCGACGGCGCGGTGCGCTGACGGGTCAGGTCGCGTTCCAGAGGTCGCGGTGGGAGGCGAGGCGCTCCTCACCGGCAGGAGCGCCGCACCGCGCGCGAGGCGGCGCGGACGGCTAGCCTGGAGGCATCCTGCTACCGTGGCACCCAGTCGCGCGTAGGGTGGAACCCGATCCCGTTCGAAGGAGAGCGCATGGACATCGCCGGATCATCCGCCGTCGTCACCGGGGGAGCCAGCGGGCTCGGGCTCGCGACCGCCCGCCGCCTCGCCGCGCAGGGTGCGCACGTCGTCATCGTCGACCTGCCGACCTCATCCGGGTCCGCCGTCGCCGCGGAGCTCGGCGGGACCTTCGCCGCCGCCGATGTGACGGATGCCGCGCAGGTGCAGGCGGCCGTGGCCGCGGCATCCGCCGTCGCCCCGCTGCGCGTCGCCGTCAACTGCGCCGGGATCGCGCCGCCCGCGAAGGTCCTCACCCGCGACGGTTCGCCGAGCCCGATCGCCGACTTCGAACGGATCATCCGCATCAACCTGATCGGCACCTACACCGTCATCGCCCACGCGGCGGCGGCGATGGCGGCGACCGAACCGACGGGATCCGGGGACCGCGGCGTCATCGTGAACACCGCGTCGGTCGCGGCCTTCGACGGTCAGATCGGGCAGCCCGCGTACGCGGCCAGCAAGGGCGGGGTGCACGCGATGACGCTGCCGATCGCGCGCGAACTGGCGCGCTCGGCGATCCGCGTCTGCACGATCGCCCCCGGGATCATGGAGACGCCCATGCTCGCGGGTCTTCCCGAGGCGGCGCAGGAGTCGCTCGGCCAGCAGGTGCCCTACCCGGCGCGGCTCGGCAAGCCCGACGAGTACGCCGCGCTCGTGCAGCACATCGTCGAGAACGGCTACCTCAACGGTGAGACGATCCGTCTCGACGGTTCGATCCGCATGGCCCCGAAGTGAGTGGAGACCCGATGAGCGATTCGATCCTGCTGCGCCGCGAGGGCGCCCTCGCCCGGCTGACCTTCCACCGCCCAGCGTCCCTGAACGCGATGGACTT
The DNA here is from genome assembly GCF_031844425.1 of Microbacterium sp. ARD31. Classification (NCBI taxonomy): domain Bacteria; kingdom Bacillati; phylum Actinomycetota; class Actinomycetes; order Micrococcales; family Microbacteriaceae; genus Microbacterium; species Microbacterium sp. ARD31. The sequence goes on along the minus strand of NZ_JAUZVE010000006.1, from coordinate 49,822 downwards.
CGAGATGGGCACGCGCTGGCGCGACCTCGCGCACGAGCTGACGCGCGACGACACGGTCGGCGCGATCGTGTTGGATGCCGCGGGCCCGGCGTTCTGCGCCGGCGGCGACGTCGTGCAGATGGCGACCTCCGGCGGCAGCGGTGGCACGATCACTGAGATGGCCGGAGTGATCCACGACGGCATCCGGACCTTCGTGGAGTCGTCGATCCCGATGGTCGCGGCGGTGCAGGGAGCGGTCGCCGGCGGCGGTCTCGGTCTCATGCTGACGGCTGACTACATCGTCGCCTCGCCGCGAGCCGTGTTCGTCAGCAAGTACGCGAACATCGGGCTCACCCCCGACCTCGGCGTCTCGACGCTGCTGCCGGCGGCGGTCGGACAGCGCCGCGCGCTGCAGCTGCTGCTCACCGACACGACGATCGACGCGCCCACCGCGCTCGAGTGGGGGCTCATCGCCGAGGTCGTCGACCAGCCCGGGGAGCGTGCCGACGAGATCGCGCGGGCCTGGCTCGACGGCGCGACCGGGGCGTTCGGGCAGGCGAAGCGCCTCGTCCGCACCGGCGCCGCGCGCCCGTTCGCCGACAACCTCGACGACGAAGCCCGCACGATCGGTGCCGCGTTCGACACCCCCGACGCGGCGACGCGGATCGCCGCGTTCGCCGCGGCATCCCGTTCGCGCCGTTCCTGACCCACTGGAGAACCCATGACCCTCGCCGGAAAGACCATCCTCATGTCGGGCGGCAGCCGCGGCATCGGCCTCGCGATCGCGCTGCGCGCCGCGCGGGACGGCGCGAACATCGCGCTGCTCGCCAAGACCGACACCCCGCATCCCAAGCTCGAGGGCACGGTGCACTCGGCGGCCGAGCAGATCCGCGCGGCGGGGGGTCGTGCGCTGCCGATCGTCGGCGACGTCCGCGACGACGGCGACATCACCGAGGCCGTCATGAAGACGCAGGGCGAGTTCGGCGGCATCGACATCGTCGTCAACAACGCCTCGGTCATCGACCTCTCGGGCTCGCTCGAGCTCGCCGCGAAGAAGTACGACCTCATGCAGGACGTCAACGTGCGCGGCACGTTCATGCTGTCGCGCGCGGCGCTCCCGATGCTGAAGGATGCCGCGAACCCCCACATCCTCTCGCTGTCGCCGCCCCTCAACCTCTCGCCGAAGTGGCTCGGTGCGCACACCGGCTACACCCTCGCGAAGTACGGCATGACGATGGCGACCCTCGGCATGGCGGCCGAGTTCGCGAAGGACGGCGTCGCCGCCAACACGCTGTGGCCGCAGACGACGATCGCGACGGCGGCGGTGCAGTTCGCCCTCGGCGGCGATCGGATGATGAAGGTCAGCCGCACGCCCGAGGTCTACGCCGACGCGGCGTACGAGGTGCTCTGCAAGCCGGCGCGCGAGTACACCGGGCAGACGCTCATCGTCGAGGACGTGCTGCGCGAGGCCGGCGTCACGGACTTCGCGCGCTACGCCGCGACGCCGGGCACCCCCGACGCCGAGCTGTTCCCCGACATCTTCCTCGACTGAGGTCGGCGGCCGGACGCGCGGCCGTGAACGCGCAAACGCGCCCGCGCGTCAGACCAGGCCGAGCTTCACGAACGCGTTCCACACGCCGTCGTCGAGGACGTCGGTGGTGACGTTGCCGGCGCGCTCCTTGAGGGCGGGGTCGGCGTTGCCCATGGCGACGGGCGTGCCGACGACGTCGAACATCTCGGCGTCGTTCCAGCTGTCGCCGATGCCGATCGCGTCGGCGGCGTCGAGGCCGAGGATGTCGAGCACGCGCACGATCGCCGAGCCCTTGTTCGTGCCCGCCAGTCCGATCTCCCCGTTGGACCCGCCGGGGAGGGGGATGCTGCCGGGGATGACGTGGAAGCGCTCGCCGAGGTCGGCCTGGGCCTTGTCGACGCTGTCGGAGCGCTTGCTGATGAACGTGGTCTTCGCGATGGCGTCCAGGTCCGCCTCGCCGACGGGACGGTAGGTGACGATCGGCTTCGGGTCGACGGCGTCGGTCTGCCCGAGCCGGCGCGCGTCTTCGAGGTGACGCTTGCGGCGCTCGGCGAAGTACTCGTCGAGCATCGCACCGACCCCCTCGCTCGCGTAGACGGCCTCGTTCGACTGCAGGAAGTAGTCGATGTCCTCCGCTTCGAAGTAGGCGATCAGCCGGTCGGTGTCCTCGCGCGGCATCGGGTCGGCGAACAGCAGCTCGTCGCCGCGCACCGCGTAGGCGCCGCCGTTGGTGATCGCGCCGTCGTAGCCGATCTCGCGGACTCTCTCGTGGATGTCGCCGGCGGCGCGTCCCGTGCAGAGGTAGACGAGGTGGCCGTTCTCGCGTGCCGTCCGGATCGCGGTGATCGTCGAGTCGGCGATGGCCGTTCCGTGCTCGAGGATGGTTCCGTCCACGTCCAGAAAAGCGATGCGCGTCATCCGTCCATTCTCCCGGACGCGGATGAACGCTCGGTGCGCGGGCGGGTCAGAGCTGCTTGCGGAGGAACACCTGCGCGGTGCCGTCGTCGCCGGGGACGCGCTCGCTCTCCTCGTAACCCTCGCGCTCGTAGAGGCGCAGGTTCGCCTCGCTGAGCGAGCCGGTGAACAGCTCCGCGGTCGTGGCGCCGGCCTCGCGGCCGCGCTCCTCGACCGCCGACAGCAGCGCGGTCCCGAGGCCCGAGCCCTGCTGATCGGGTGCGATCGCGATGCGGCCGATGAGGAGCAGGTCGCCGTCGACGCGGGCGCGCACGCAGCCCACCATGCGCTCGCCGTCGAGGGCGACGCATCCGAGGTTGTCCTCGAGTTCGGCGCGGACCTCGTCGAGCGTCTGCGTGAGCGGCGGCATGTCGACGGCGTCGTAGATGAGCGCCTCCTGCACGAAGGCGGCCCGCTGCAGGGTGAGCACCTCGCCCGCGTCGTCGACGGTGATGGGACGGATGCGGGCGGTGCTCATCCGTTCAGCGTAATCCGCCTTCGGCGGCCCGCGGCCGGCGGCTTAGAGTGACCGCATGCCCGATGTCGCCGCCGCGATCGCCACCCGTCCGCTCGTCGTCGACGGTGGGCTCGGGACGATGCTCGAGGCCCGCGGCCACGATCTCAGCGGAGTGCTCTGGTCGGCGGGCGTGCTGATCGACGCGCCCGGTGACGTGCGCGACGTGCACGCCGCGTTCGTCGAGGCCGGCGCCGACGTCGTCACGACGGCCTCCTACCAGCTCGGGTACGACAACCTCGCCGCGGCGGGGCGGGATGCCGCCGAGGTCGATGCGCTGCTGACCACCTCGGTCCGCCTCGCCCGCGAGGCGTCGGACGGTCGGGCGTGGGTCGCGGCATCCGTCGGTCCCTTCGGTGCCGTGCGCGCGGACGGCAGCGAGTACACCGGTGCGTACGGTCTGTCGGTGGCCGAGCTGACCGCGTGGCACCGCCGGCGCTTGCTCGCGCTCGCGGAGGCGGGGCCTGACCTGCTCGCCGTCGAGACGATCGCGTCGCCCGCCGAGGCCGAGGCGCTGGCGGCCGCGCTCGAGGGCGTCGGCATCCCGGCGTGGATCTCGCTGTCGGGCGCGAGTACGGCGTTCGAGCGCGACGACGCGCTCGCCGCTGCGCTGGCGGCCGCCGCGGCTGCGCCCGGGGCCGTCGCCGTCGGAGCGAACTGCTGCCCGCCGGCCGCGCTGACCCGCGTGCTGGACCGGATGCCGCCGACGACGCCCGCCGTCGTCTACCCGAACAGCGGCGAGGTCTGGGACGCCGCCTCGCGCTCGTGGCACGGCGACGCGACGGCCACCTTCGCCGACGTCGACGCCTGGGTGAAGGCGGGGGCACGGCTGATCGGCGGATGCTGCCGCACGACACCCGAGGACATCGCCGGCCTCGCCCGCCGGCTGAAGGAATGAGCCGCCCGGCATCCGCCCAGCCCGCCGCCGGTAGCCTGGAAGGCATGACCGAGTCCACTCCCGCGCGCCCCGAGGGCATGTCCGCCGTGCGCTCGACGACGCCCAAGCAGGTGCGTCCCGCGACCGAGGGGTGGACGCAGGCGAAGGATGCCGAAGGCCGCCCGCTCCTGCAGTTCGCGAGCCCCAAGCGGGGCAAGCCGCCGGTGCACCTCGCCGACCTCAGCCACGATCAGCGCGTCGACAAGCTGAAGGAGCTCGGGATGCCGGGCTTCCGCGCCGCGCAGCTCGAGAAGCACTATTTCCAGCACTACACCTCCGACCCCGCCCACATGACGGATCTGCCGGCGGCGAACCGCGACGAGCTCGTCGGCGGGTTGCTGCCGAACCTCATGACCGAGGTGCGCCGGCTCGAGACCGACGGCGGCGACACGATCAAGTTCCTGTGGCGCCTGCACGACGGCGCGCTCGTCGAGTCCGTGCTCATGCGGTACACCGGGCGCATCACGCTGTGCGTGTCGAGCCAGGCCGGCTGCGGCATGAACTGCCCCTTCTGCGCCACCGGCCAGGCGGGCCTCACCCGCAACATGTCGGCGGCCGAGATCGTCGACCAGGTCGTCCGCGCCAACCGCCTCATCGCCGACGGCGGACTGGGCGATCCCCGCAAGGTCGGCCACAAGGACGAGCGCGTCACGAACATCGTCTTCATGGGCATGGGGGAGCCTCTCGCCAACTACGCCCGCGTCATGCAGGCCGTTCGCACGATGGTCGACAAGAAGCACGGGCTCGGCATGAGCGCCCGCGGCATCACGGTCTCGACCGTCGGGCTCGTGCCGGCGATCCGCAAGCTGTCCGCCGAGGAGATCCCGGTCACCTTCGCACTGTCGCTGCACGCCCCCGACGACCACCTGCGCGACGAGCTGATCCCGGTCAACTCGCGCTGGAAGGTCGATGAGGCCCTCGACGCCGCGCGCGAGTACTTCGACAAGACCGGCCGTCGCGTCTCGATCGAGTATGCCCTCATCAAAGACATGAACGACCACGGCTGGCGCGCCGATCTCCTCGCCGAGAAGCTCAACGCGCGCGGTCGCGGCTGGGTGCACGTCAACCCGATCCCGCTGAACCCGACCCCCGGCTCGATCTGGACCTCGTCCGACGTCGACGTGCAGAACGAGTTCGTCCGCAGGCTCAACGACGCCGGCATCCCGACGACCCTCCGCGACACCCGCGGCAAGGAGATCGACGGCGCGTGCGGTCAGCTCGTCGCGACCGAAGAGGACCAGGCCGCGGCGGCATCCGTCTGACTCCGGAGGCGATTCCGCCGGCGGCGTAACCCTGTCAAGGCCCGCGGAGTCGACCGCGGCGCGAGAGTAGCGTCGTCGGCATGGTCAACTATCGATTCCTGGGCAACAGCGGCCTCAAGATCACCGAACTCACCTACGGCAACTGGCTCACCCACGGCTCGCAGGTCGAGAACGACGCGGCGATCGCGACGGTCCACAAGGCCCTCGACCTCGGCATCACCTCGTTCGACACCGCCGACGCCTACGCGAACACGGCGGCCGAGTCCGTCCTCGCCGAGGCGCTGAAGGGTCAGCGCCGCGAATCCCTTGAGATCTTCACGAAGGTCTACTGGCCGACCGGTCCCAAGGGGCCGAACGACCACGGTCTGTCGCGCAAGCACCTGCTCGAGGGCATCAACGGTTCGCTGAAGCGGCTGAACACCGACTACGTCGACCTCTACCAGGCGCACCGCTACGACTACGAGACCCCGCTCGAGGAGACGATGCAGGCCTTCGCCGACATCGTCCGTCAGGGCAAGGCGCTCTACATCGGCGTCAGCGAGTGGACTGCCGAGCAGCTGCGCGCCGGGCACGCGCTGGCGAAGGAGCTCGGCTTCCAGCTCATCTCGAACCAGCCGCAGTACTCCGCGCTGTGGCGGGTCATCGAGGGCAAGGTCGTCCCGACCTCTGCGGAGCTCGGCATCTCGCAGATCGTCTGGTCGCCGCTGGCGCAGGGCGTCCTGACGGGCAAGTACCAGCCCGGTCAGCCGGCGCCCGAGGGTTCGCGCGCGACGGACGAGAAGGGCGGATCCGACATGATCAAGCGCTTCATGAAGGACGAGACCCTCACCGCGGTGCAGAAGCTGCAGCCGATCGCCGAGGGCGCGGGCATCACGATGCCGCAGCTCGCCCTCGCGTGGGTGCTGCACAACCCGAACATCGCCGCGGCGATCATCGGGGCGTCGCGTCCCGAGCAGCTCGAGGACACCGTGAAGGCCTCGGGGATCGAGCTCGACGACGACACGTACGCCGCGATCAACGAGGCGCTGGCGCCGGTGGCGGTCACCGACCCGGAGGAGACGTACTCCGTCTCGCCGAAGTCCCGTCTGATCTGACGAGCGCCGCCTGTCCGTGGCCACGCAGAGCGCCGGCATCCTGCTCTACCGTCTCGACGGTGGGGGCGGGGTGTCGGCGTTCGTCGCTCACATGGGCGGGCCGTACTGGGCGTCGAAGGACGAGGGTGCCTGGTCGGTCCCGAAGGGTGAACTCGAGGACGGCGAAGAGGCGTTGGATGCCGCGAAGCGGGAGTTCCGCGAGGAGCTCGGGGTCGCCCCTCCCGAGGCCGACTACGCCGAGCTCGGCACGTTCGCGTACTCGTCGGGCAAGCGGGTGACAGTGTTCGTCGCCGACGGTGCGGGCTTCGAGGCGGAGGGGTTCGTGTTCGGTGAGTTCGAGATGGAGTGGCCGCCGCGATCGGGTCGGACGGCATCCTTCCCCGAGGTCGACCGCGCCGAATGGATGCCGCTGGATCGCGCGCGCGAGCGGGTCGTGAAGGGGCAGCGGCCGGCGTTCGATCGGCTGGCCGAACTGCTGAGCGCCGCGGACACCTGACGGCCGCGGCAACAACCGCGGAGCATTCGCGGGGGTCGCGGGTCGGAACCGGTTGCGGAGCTCGACCTCGGCGAAGACTCCGCGGTCCGTGCCCGCACCGGCGCGCGGGTTAGCGCTTCTTCTTGGGCGCCTCGGACACGTCGAGCCTCTCGTGCAGGCCGCCGAGCGACGACCACGCCGATTCCTTGCCGGATGCCGCGTGCTCGGCGCCGCGCACGGCGCGCTCGTCGGCCCACTCGTTGAGGACGTGACCGCGGTGTCCGCGGACGTGCTCGAGGACGACGTCGGGAAGGCCCGCGGCGCGGCGAGCGTCGCGCGCGGTGATCAGCTGCTCGAGCAGGTCGACGTTCTTCGTGGGCGCGCCGGTGGACGTCTTCCAGCCGCGGCGGCGGTGACCGTCCATCCATTTCTCGTACGTGTCGATGGCGTACGTGGAGTCGGCCTGCACGACGAGCTCACGGACATCCGCATGGTCCTCGATCGCCTTGAGGAGGCCCATCAGCTCGCCGACGTTGTTCGTGCCCTGGATGATCGAGCCCGCCGCCCAGTGGCCGTCCTCGCCGACCCACGCCCAGCCCGTCGGTCCGGGATTGCCCTTGCAGGCGCCGTCGGTGGCCACGACATAGCGGGAGGATTCGGTCACCCGACCACGCTACCCGCGCGCGGCACGATGGCCGCGCGCGGGTAGCGGATCACGGGCGGAGCAGAACCTTGCCGACGCGGCCGGCGATCAGGCTGGCACGGGCGGCGTCGCGCGCCTGCTCGAGCGGGAACGTCGCCGACACCGGCAGGGTCAGGACGCCGGACGAGAGGTGCTGGGCGAGTTCGCCGAAGAGCCGGCCGCGCCCCTCGGCATCCATCTCGGTGCTCACCTTGCTTCCCCAGAAGCCCTTGATCGTGATGTGGCGGAAGATGACCGGGCCCGACGCAAGCTGCATGACGGGAGCGTCCATCGCGCCGAAGACGACGAGCGTGGCGTTCTCGCCGAGGAGCGAGAGGACGTGGCCGCTCGACTCGCCGCCGACGGAGTCGACGCCGGCGATGATGTGGGCGCCGCCGGTGATCTCGGCGACCTTGTCGCGCCAGTCGTCGGTGTCGACGGCGACGACGCGGTCGATGCCCTGCTCGGCGAGCTCGGTGACGGCGGCGCTGCGGCGGACGAGGCCGAGGATGTTGAGGCCGCGGACACGACCCATCTGCGCGACCATGCGGCCGACGGCGCCGTTCGCGGCGTTCTGCACGATCCAGTCGCCCGGCTTCACGTCGAGGAAGTCGATGAGGCTGATGGCGCTGAACGGCATGGAGACGAGCTGAGCGGCCTGCTCGTCGGGAAGGCCCTCGGGAACGGGGATGAGAGTCGCAGCGCGGGCGATGAACTGCTCGGCCCACACGCCGAAGGTGCCGCCGGTGGCGATGCGCTGGCCGACCTGCAGGTTCTCGACGCCCTCACCGAGCTCCTCGACGACACCGACGGCCTCGGTGCCCGAACGGGCGGGGAGTTCGGGCTTGAAGCCGTAGGTGCCGCGGATGGTCCACAGGTCGTGGTTGTGGATCGGCGAGGCGAGAAGCCGCACCCGGACCTCTCCCGCACCGGGGGTGGGGTCGGGGAGCTCCGTGGTCTCGAGGACGTCGGTCGGTTCGCCGAAGACGGGGTGGGTGACTGCGCGCATGTTCTCCTCCAAGGCGTCATTTTGTAACGATTGGTCTAATATAGTACCGACGGCTGAGAGGGGCATCCATGGGACGCACGGCGACATTCGACCGCGACGACGTCGTCCGTGCTTCCCGCGACGTCTTCTGGGCGCGCGGGTACGCCGAGACCGGTGTGGCGGAACTCGAAGCGGCGACGGGGCTCAAGCGCTCGAGCATCTATCACGCGTTCGGCAGCAAGAAGGGGCTGTTCGAGGCCGTCGTCGCGCGGTACCTCGACGAGGTCGTACGTTCTCGAATCGGGCGCCTGCAGCAGCCGGATGCCGGTACCGAGGCCCTCGCGCTGTACATCGCCGAGATGCGGGCCGCGATCGCGAGCGGAACTCCGCGGGCCCAGGCGGGATGCCTGCTGCTCAACGCCGCATGCGCGCCCGTCGTCGACGACGACCCCGACGTGCGCGCGCTCGTCACGGCGTACACCGATGAGCTCCGTGCCGCGATCGCCGCGGGTGTGGATTCCGCGCGGCCGGAGATCTCGGCAGCCTCGCGCGCGGCTCTCTCGGAGGTCTGTGCGTCGCTGGTGATCGCCGCGCTCGCCGTGGCGAGGGTGGATCCGGATGCCGCTGATCGCAGCCTCGGCGCGGTCCTCACGGCTGTCGCGTCGTGGGATGTCGGCGTGACGCCTGTGTATACATAAGGCGGGAATCCACTGCGTCAACGCCTCCACCCAGGCCCACTGTGCATACACTGAGATCATGACGGATGCACCCGCGCGGTACGCCGGGGTCCGCGCGTACGAGACGCTGCTGCGCGAGATCCAGGACGGGACGCTGCCTCCCGGGGCCGTTCTGGCCGAGGTCGAGCAGGCCGCACGACTCGGCGTGAGCCGGACGCCGCTCCGCGAGGCACTTCGCCGGCTCGCCGCCGACGGGCTCGTCGAGCAGGCGTCCCCGCGGGTCACCGTCGTCGCCGGCATCGACGCCTCCGATATCGAGGCCCTGTTCGCCGTGCGCCGCGCGCTCGAGGAGACCGCGGCCCGGTTGGCGGCCCGAGCGGGCGATCGCTCCGTCTTCGCTGCGCTCGCCGCCGAGTTCGCAGCGACGCAGGCGTCGGGCGGAGCGGCATCCGACGCCGACGCCTACTACGCGCTCATCGCCCGCTTCGACGCCGAGCTCGACGCCGCCGTCCGCAACGACTACCTCACCTCGGCGCTGCGCACCGTCCGCACTCACCTCGTGCGCGTGCGGCGCCTGGCTCGCGACAACCCCGAACGCCTCGCCGCCTCGGTCGCCGAGCACCGCCTCATCGCGGGCGCGATCGCCGCCGGTGACGGCGACCTCGCCGCCCACGCGACGCACGTGCACCTGCACAACGCGCTCGCCTCGATCCTCGACTCCCTGTCCGACACCCCGGAGGAACCGACATGACCGTCACCCACCACGTCCGCGTCTACCGCAGCGACGAGCCGCTGCCCCGCGAGGAGCAGCTCGCCCACAAGATCGCGCAGGTCGCCGTCGACCCGGTCCCCGTCGAGGACGACGTCGTCGACATGATCGTGAACCGGGTCATCGACAACGCGGCGGTGGCCGCGGCATCCCTCACCCGTCGTCCCGTCAGCGCAGCCCGTTCGCAGGCGCTGTCGCACCCGGTGTCGACGGGCGGCTACGGCGGCACGGTGTTCGGCGTGCCGAACGAGACGCGCACGAGCCCGGAGTGGGCGGCGTGGGCCAACGGCGTCGCCGTCCGCGAACTCGACTACCACGACACGTTCCTGGCGGCGGAGTACTCGCACCCGGGCGACAACATCCCCGCGATCCTCGCGGTCGCGCAGCACGTCGGCGCCGACGGGGCAGCCCTGGTCCGCGGGCTCGCGACCGGGTACGAGATCCAGGTCGACCTCGTCCGGGCGATCAGCCTGCACAAGCACAAGATCGATCACGTCGCGCACCTCGGTCCGTCGGCCGCCGCCGGCATCGGAACCCTCCTCGGCCTCGATGTCGACACGATCTCCCAGGCCGTCGCCCAGGCGCTCCACACCACCACGGCGACCCGGCAGTCGCGGAAGGGCGAGATCTCGACGTGGAAGGCGCACGCCCCCGCCTTCGCCGGGAAGATGGCGGTCGAAGCCGTCGACCGCGCGATGCGCGGCGAGACCTCGCCGTCGCCGATCTACGAAGGTGAGGACGGCGTCATCGCCTGGCTCCTCGACGGCAAGGACGCCGCCTACGAGGTGCCGCTCCCCGCCGCCGGCGAGCCGAAGCGCGGCATCCTCGACACGTACACGAAGGAGCACTCGGCCGAGTACCAGGCGCAGGCCTGGATCGACCTCGCCCGCAGGCTCGGCACCGAGCGCCCCGAGCTGCGCGACCCCGCCAACATCACCTCGATCGTCCTGCACACGAGCCACCACACGCACTACGTGATCGGCTCGGGCGCCGGCGACCCGCAAAAGTACGACCCCGCGGCATCCCGCGAAACGCTCGACCACTCGATCCCGTACATCTTCGCGGTCGCGCTGCAGGACGGCGGATGGCACCACGTCGACTCGTACACCCCCGCGCGCGCCGGCCGCCCCGACACCGTCGCCCTGTGGCACAAGGTCACGACCGCCGAGGATGCCGAGTGGACGCGCCGCTACCACTCGGAGGACCCCGCCGAGAAGGCGTTCGGCGGTCGCGTCGAGATCACCCTCGCCGACGGCTCCACCGTCGTCGACGAGATCGCCGTGGCCGACGCCCACCCGCTGGGCGCCCGGCCGTTCGCCCGCGAGGACTACATCCGCAAGTTCCGGCTGCTGGCCGAGCCCGTGCTCGAGCCCGCCGAGATCGAGCGGTTCCTCGCGCTCGTGCAGCGCCTGCCCGAGCTGACGCCCGACGAGGTGCGGCAGCTGAACATCGTCGGGAAGGCGGGCCTGCTGGCATCCGCTCCCGCCCCGAAGGGCCTGTTCTGATGCTGTACAGCCAGACCCCGGCCGCCGAGAAGCGGCGCCTGTTCCGCGAGCGGCTCGCCTCGGGTGAGCTGCTGCGGTTTCCCGGCGCGTTCAACCCGCTGTCGGCGCGGCTCATCGAACGCAAGGGCTTCGAGGGCGTCTACATCTCGGGCGCGGTGCTGTCGGCCGACCTGGGGCTGCCCGACATCGGCCTCACCACCCTCACCGAGGTCGCCGGCCGCGGCCAGCAGATCGCCCGGATGACGGAGCTGCCGGCGATCATCGACGCCGACACCGGGTTCGGCGAGCCGATGAACGTTGCCCGCACGATCCAGACCCTCGAAGACGCGGGCCTTGCCGGCACGCACATCGAGGACCAGGTCAACCCGAAGCGGTGCGGGCACCTCGACGGCAAGGCCGTCGTCGACGAAGACACCGCGGTCAAGCGCATCCGGGCCGCCGTCGACGCTCGCCGCGACCCGAACTTCCTCATCATGGCGCGCACCGACATCCGTGCGGCAGAGGGCATGGATGCCGCAGTCGACCGCGCGAAGGCGCTCGTCGACGCGGGGGCCGACGCCGTCTTTCCCGAGGCGATGCGCACCCTCGAAGAGTTCGAGGCAATGGCATCCGCCCTCGACGTGCCGATCCTGGCGAACATGACCGAGTTCGGCAAGAGCGACCTGTTCTCCACCTCCCAACTGCGCGATGCGGGCGTGAACATCGTCATCTGGCCGGTGTCGATGCTGCGGATCGCGATGGGTGCGACCGGGCGTGCGCTCGATACGCTGACCGAAGAGGGGCACCTGACCTCGCAGTTGGACCAGATGCAGCACCGTGCCGACCTGTACGACCTCATCGACTACGAGGACTACAACCACTTCGACACGAACATCTTCAACTTCCACATCTCCCGGTGACGCGAAGGAGCACACCATGACCGACATCAAGAAGGGTCTCGCTGGCGTCATCGCCGACGAGACCGCCGTCTCCAAGGTCAACCCTGAGACCAACTCGCTGCTGTACCGCGGCTACCCGGTGCAGGAGCTCGCCGCGACGCAGTCGTTCGAGGCTGTCGCCTACCTGCTGTGGCACGGCGAACTGCCGACGGCCGATCAGCTCGGCGAACTGCGCGCGATCGAACGTGCGAACCGGGCGCTGTCGGAGTCGGTCGTGGCGCTCATCGACGAGCTTCCCGTCGATGCGCACCCGATGGACGAGGTGCGCACAGTTGTGAGTGCCATCGGCGCGACCGAGACCGCCGGCATCCTCAACGTGCTCGATGCTGCAGGCACCCACGCCGAGAATCTCGACCGCAGCATGCGGCTGTTCGCGGTGTTGCCGGCGATCGTCGCGTACGGCCAGCGTCGTCGCCGCGGCGAGGCGATGATCGAGCCGCGCGAAGACCTCGACTATGCGGCGAACTTCCTCTGGATGACCTTCGGCGAAGAGCCCGATCCGGTCGTCGTCGACGCGTTCAACCGCTCGATGATCCTGTACGCCGAGCACTCGTTCAATGCGTCGACGTTCACCGCGCGCGTCATCACGTCGACCCTCAGCGACCTGTACTCCGCGGTCGTCGGTGCGATCGGCGCCCTGAAGGGGCCGCTGCACGGCGGTGCCAACGAGGCCGTGCTGCACATCTTCGACGAGATCGGATCCGCCGAGAACGTCGTGCCCTGGCTCGACGAGGCGCTCGCCGCCAAGCGCAAGATCATGGGCTTCGGCCACCGCGTGTACAAGAAGGGCGACTCGCGCGTGCCGACGATGAAGAAGGCCCTCGACACGCTCGTCGAGCACTACGACCGGCCCGAGGTCGCCGCCCTCTACGACACCCTCGAGTCAGAGTTCGTGCAGCGCAAGGGCATCTACCCGAACCTCGACTACCCCTCGGGTCCGGCGTACAACCTCATCGGGTTCGACACGCTCACCTTCACGCCGCTGTTCATCGCGGCGCGCGTGACCGGCTGGACGGCGCACGTCATGGAGCAGCAGGCATCGAACGCGCTCATCCGCCCGCTGTCGGCCTACAACGGTCCCGACGAGCGCCACATCGACGGGTACGTGCCCGATGCCGCCGACCTCGAAGCGCTCGAGCGCGCCGAAGAGGCGGGCTGAGTCATGCTCCGCACCGCCGTCATCGTCGACGCGGTCCGCACCCCGTCGGGGCGCGGCAAGCCCGGCGGTGCGCTGAGTGAGGTGCACCCGGTCGACCTCGCGGCGTACACGCTGCGGGCCGTCCTCGAGCGCAACGGGCTCGAGTCCGATCAGATCGACGACGTGCTGCTGGGCTGCGTCAGCCAGGTCGGCGAGCAGACGTTCAACATCGCGCGGCAGGCGGTGCTGGCTGCGGGGTTCGACGAGTCGGTTCCCGGTACGACGATCGACCGGCAGTGCGGGTCGAGCCAGCAGGCCGCGCATTTCGCGGCCCAGGGCGTGATCGCGGGGCAGTACGACATCGTCATCGCGGGCGGCGTCGAGTCGATGAGTCGCGTGCCGCTGGGTGTTTCGGCATCCGTCGCGGGGTCGCCCTTCTCGGAGGCGATGCTGGAGCGCTACCCCGAGGGGCTCGTGAATCAGGGAGTCTCGGCCGAGCTGATCGCGCAGCGGTGGGGCTTCGACCGTGAGACCCTCGACGCATTCGCCGCGCAGTCGCACGCGCGCGCCGCCGCGGCGCACGAGGCCGGCGCATTCGCGCGCGAACTCCTGCCGATGGCCGGCGTGGAGGCCGACGAGACCGTCCGCGCGGGCACGACGGCTGAGAAGCTCGCGGGCCTTCCGGCGTCGTTCCGCACCGATGCGATGGCCGCGCGGTTCCCCGATCTCGATTGGCGGATCACGCCCGGCAACTCGTCGCCGCTGACTGACGGCGCATCGGCGGTGCTCATCATGAGCGAGGAGAAGGCGAACGAACTGGGCCTCACCCCGCGGGCTCGATTTCACGCCTTCTCGGTCGTCGGCGATGATCCGCTGCTCATGCTGACGGGGCCGATCCCGGCGACCCGCCGCATCTTGGAGCGCAGCGGCCTCTCGATCGACGATCTCGACGCCTACGAGGTGAACGAGGCGTTCGCGCCGGTGCCGCTCGCGTGGACGGCGGAGGTCGGCGCCGATCCTGCGAAGCTGAACCCGTGGGGTGGGGCCATCGCGCTCGGCCACGCCCTCGGCTCGTCGGGGACCCGCCTGCTCGGCACGATGCTGGCCTACCTGGAGGCGACCGGCGGCCGGTACGGCCTGCAGGCGATGTGCGAGGGCGGCGGCATGGCCAACGCCACGATCATCGAACGTCTCTGACCTCGCCCGCGGGGTCGTTCGCGGCCACGCTCCGGCCGCACGGTGAGATTTCGCTCATCCATCGTTGCAAGCGTTTGCGCACTCGGGCTCGAACCCGCTAACGTCTGCGGTACCCCGGGCACATTGCTGTGCCGTCGCACATCCAGGAGCGCTCGTGTCACAGCCGACCCCCGCCCCCCTCCGCCGCGCAGCTGCCGCCGCGGTCTCAGCCACGCTCGTCGTCTCGGGTGGCATCGTCCTCGCGGCGACGCCGGTGGCTGCCGCCGATCACACGTATGCGATCGTCGGCAGCCTGCAGGACGAGCTCGGCTGCTCCGCCGATTGGCAGCCCGAGTGCGCCGCGACCGAACTGGTCGAGACGGAGACTGCGGGCGTCTTCGCGGCGGAGTTCGAGGTGCCCGCGGGCACCTACGAGTACAAGGTCGCACTCGACGACACCTGGGATGTCTCCTACGGCCTCGACGGCGGCGGCGACAACATTCCGTTGACGATCGCTGGCGATGCGACGCTACGCTTCGTCTTCGATTCCGCGACGAACCGCGTCGGGCTCGAAGCGACGGGCCTCGCGGGCGGCTACGAAGACGCCGATGCGGCACTGCTGGCAGACCCGGTGCGCCAGGCGGGCGACGGCGAGCAGTTCTACTTCGTCATGACCGACCGCTTCGCCAACGGCGACACGTCGAACGACGAGGGCGGCCTCACCGGCGACCGCCTCGCGACCGGCTTCGACCCCACAGACAAGGGCTTCTTCAACGGTGGTGACCTGGCCGGTCTCCACGAGAACCTCGACTACATCGAAGGTCTCGGCACGACCGCCATCTGGCTGACCCCGAGCTTCAAGAACAAGCCCGTGCAGGGCACCGGAGCCGACGCCAGCGCCGGCTACCACGGCTACTGGGTGACCGACTTCACGCAGATCGACCCGCACCTGGGCACGAACGCCGAACTCGAGGCGCTCATCGCCGACGCCCATGACCGCGGCATCAAGGTCTACTTCGACATCATCACCAACCACACCGCCGACGTCATCTCGTACGAAGAGGGCGAGTACGCCTACATCGACCAGGCGACGTCTCCGTACACCGATGCCGACGGCACCGCGTTCGACCCGGGCGATTACGCCGGCACGGGAGACTTCCCCGCACTCGACGCCGCGACCTCGTTCCCGTACACGCCCCAGGTCGACGAGAGCGAAGCAGACGTCAAGGTGCCGGCGTGGCTCAACGACGTGACGCTGTACCACAACCGCGGTGACTCGACCTACAGCGGTGAGTCCACCACCTACGGTGACTTCTCGGGCCTCGATGACCTGATGACCGAGCACCCCGACGTCGTCAGCGGGTTCGTCGACGTGTACCAGGACTGGATCGACCTCGGCATCGACGGCTTCCGCATCGACACCGCCAAGCACGTGAACTTCGAGTTCTGGCAGGAGTGGTCCACCGAGGTGCTCGACTACGCGCACGCCGCGGGCAAGCCGGACTTCTTCATGTTCGGCGAGGTCTACGACGCCGACCCGGCGCTGCTGTCGCCCTACGTGCGCAAGACCGACATGAGCTCGGTGCTCGACTTCGCGTTCCAGTCGGCGGCGACGAGCTTCGCCAAGGGCGGCAAGTCGACCGTGCTGCAGAACCTGTTCGCAGGCGACGACCGCTACACGACGCCCGACTCGTCGGCGACCGCCCTGCCGACCTTCCTCGGCAACCACGATATGGGCCGCATCGGCTACTACCTGAAGGATGCTGACAACGCCGAGGCGCGCGACCTCCTGGCCCACGACCTCATGTTCCTCACCCGCGGTCAGCCGGTCGTCTACTACGGCGACGAGCAGGGCTTCACCGGTGTTTCGCCCGGCAACGACAAGAGCGCCCGCCAGACGCTGTTCGCCAGCCAGGTCGAGGAGTACCAGAACCAGACGCTCATTGATGGCGAGACCGTCGGCTCGGTCGACCGGTTCGACACCGACACGTCGATCTACACCCGCATCGCCGAGCTGTCGCAGCTGCGCGAGCAGCATCCCGCGCTCGTTGACGGCGCGCAGATCGAACGCCTCGCGGGCGACGGCGTGTACGCCTTCTCGCGGGTCGACCGCGACGAGCAGGTCGAGTACCTCGTCGCGCTCAACAACACCGACAGCGAGAAGACGGTCGACGTCACGACGCTGACGGCCGACGCCTCGTTCAGCCCTGTCTACGGCGGCGGCGCTGCGACCGAGTCGGGTGCGGATGCCATCGCATCCGTCACCGTGCCCGCACTGGGTGCGGTCGTGCTGCGGGCCGACGCGACCGTCACGGCGCCCGAGGCCGCGGCCGAGCTGGCCGTGACCGTGCCCGAGGCAGGTGCCGGGCTCAGCGGTTCGGTGGCCGTCGCCGCGACCGCCGACCAGGCCTGGCGCGAGACCAGCTTCTCGTGGCGCGTCGTCGGCGACGACGAGTGGACGCCGCTGGGCACTGCCGAAGACACCGAGCCCCGCGTCTTCCACGACGTCGACGGCCTGACCGCGGGCACGCTCGTCGAGTACCGAGCCGTGTCGACGGATGCCGCGGGCAACCGCTCGGCCGCCTCGACCTACGCATCGGTCGGCAACCGCGTCGCCGTCGCGGCCGAGGCCGAAGAGCCGGAAGAGCCCGAAGAGGTCACGAACTACGACGCCGTCAGCATTCCCGGCAGCCTCAACTCCGAGATGGGCTGCGCCGGCGACTGGGCGCCCGATTGCGACCAGGCGCAGATGACCCTCGTCGACGGCATCTGGACCCTCACGGTCGACCTGCCCGCGGGTGACTACGAATACAAGGTCGCCACCGAGCGCAGCTGGGACGAGAACTACGGCGCCGGCGGCGTCGCGGGCGGTTCGAACCTCGCGCTCAGCCACGAAGGCGGCCCCATCACGTTCTACTTCGACCCGCGCACCAAACTCGTGCAGTCGACCGCAGACGGCCCCATCGTCACCCTGCCCGGTTCGTTCCAGGCATCGCTCGGCTGCGCCGGCGACTGGGCGCCCGACTGCCTGCGCAGTCTCATGTTCGACGGCGACGGTGACGGCGTCTACGAGTTCTCGACCAGCAGCATCCCGACCGGCTCCTACGAGCTGAAGGTCGCGCACGGACTCAGCTGGACCGAGAACTATGGCCAGGACGGTGCGCGTGACGGCGTGAACATCGCGTTCAGCGCCACCGAGGGCAAGCGTGTCGTGTTCCGCTACACCCTCGAGACCCACGTGCTCGAGATCGAGGTCGCCGACCCGCCGCTGGAGGGTATCGGCGAGTCGCGCGCGCACTGGATCGACGCAGACACCATCGCCTGGCCCGCCGACCTCGGCGAGGGCACGGCGTGGCAGCTGTACGGCTCGCAGGCGGCCGAACTGGCGATCGCCGACGGCGATGTCGCGGGCGGCGAGCCGGTCGAGCTGACCGTCGTCGACGGCGGTCTGAGCGACGAGCAGAAGGAGCGCTTCCCGGCGCTGGCGTCGTACACGGCGCTGCGCGTCGACGGGCTCGACCGTGCCGCCGTCGCCGAACTGCTGCGCGGCCAGCTGATGGTCGCCCAGCGCGCCGACGACGGTTCGCTCACCGCCTTCACGGGCGTGCAGGTGCCGGGGGTGCTCGACGACCTCTACGCCGACGCCGTCGCCGACACCGACCTTGGTGTCACGTTCAAGGGCAACAAGCCCACCTTCCGCCTGTGGGCCCCGACCGCGCAGCAGGCGACCCTGCTCACGTGGGACGCCGGATCCGAGGGCGACCCGCAGCGCCACGAAGCCGCCTTCGATGCCGCATCGGGTGTGTGGGCTGTCGCGGGCAAGAACGCGCTGAAGGGCGACGAGTACCGCTGGGAGGTCGTCGTATACGCGCCGTCGACGGGTGCGATCGAGACGAACGAGGTCACCGACCCGTACTCGCTGGGTCTCACCGAGAACTCGGTGCGCTCGGTCGCGATCGACCTCGACGACAAGGCGTGGCAGCCGCAGCAGTGGCGCAAGACCGAGTCGCCCGAGGTGGCCCGTCCGGTTGACCGTGCGATCTACGAGCTCCACATCCGCGACTTCTCGATCACCGACGAGACGGTGCCCGAGGAAGAGCGCGGCACGTACCTGGCCTTTACGCGCGACAGCGCCGGAACCGAGCAGCTGCGCGAGCTGGTGGATGCCGGCATCAACACGGTGCACCTGCTTCCCTCGTTCGACATCGCGACGATCGAAGAGAACCGCGCCGCGCAGGCGACCCCCGACTGCGACCTGGCCTCGATGGCGCCCGACAGCGACCAGCAGCAGGCGTGCGTCGAAGCAGTCGTGGATGCCGACGGCTTCAACTGGGGCTACGACCCGTACCACTTCTCGACCCCCGAGGGCTCGTACGCGACCGACCCCGAGGGCGGGGCGCGCGTGGGCGAGTTCCGCTCGATGGTGGGTGCGCTGCACGACATGGGCCTGCAGGTCGTGCTCGACCAGGTCTTCAACCACACGGCGCAGTCCGGTCAGGGTGAGAAGTCGGTGCTCGACCAGATCGTGCCGGGCTACTACCACCGCCTCAACGCCGCCGGCGCCGTCGAGACCTCGACGTGCTGCGAGAACGTGGCGACCGAGCACAAGGTGGCCGAGAAGCTCATGGTCGACTCCGTGGTCACGTGGGCACGCGACTACAAGGTCGACGGTTTCCGGTTCGACCTCATGGGGCACCACTCGAAGGAGAACATGCTCGCCGTCCGCGAGGCGCTCGACGAGCTGACGCTCAAGAAGGACGGCGTCGACGGTTCGCAGATCTACCTGTACGGCGAGGGCTGGGACTTCGGCGAGGTCGCCGGCGGCGCACTGTTCGAGCAGGCGACGCAGGGCAACCTCGGCGGCACCGGCATCGGCACCTTCAGCGACCGGCTGCGCGACGCCGTGCACGGCGGCAGCCCGGTCGACAGCGGGTCGACGTTCGTACAGGGCTTCGGCACCGGCCGCGGCACCGACCCCAACGGCGACCCGATCAACGGCACGGCCGAAGAGGCGCTCGAGGCGCTCGGTCACCAGACCGATCTGGTCAAGCTGGGTCTTGCCGGCAACCTCAGCGGGTTCTCGCTGACCGATCACACCGGCGCCGAGAAGACGGGCGCAGAGCTCGACTACAACGGCCAGTCGGCCGGCTACGCCGATCAGCCCGACGAGGTCATCACCTACGTCGACGCGCACGACAACGAGACGCTGTACGACCTGTCGGTGCTCAAGCTTCCGCGCGAGACCTCGATGGCCGACCGTGTGCGCATGAACACGCTGTCGCTGGCGACCGCGACCCTGTCGCAGACCCCGTCGTTCTGGCACGCGGGCACCGAGCTGCTCCGCTCGAAGTCGCTCGACCGCAACAGCTACAACTCGGGAGACTGGTTCAACCGCATCGACTGGACCGGGCAGGAGTCGACCTTCGGGTCGGGTCTGCCGCGCGAGGCCGACAACGGCGAGAAGTGGTCGATCATGCAGCCGCTGCTGGCCGACCCGGCGCTGAAGCCCGCGGCATCCGACATCGCCACGGCCGAGGCGCAGGCCCTCGACCTGCTGCGCGTGCGCTCCGAGGTGGGGCTGCTGCGTCTGGGATCGGCCGACCTCATCGGTCAGAAGGTGTCGTTCCCGAACAGCGGCACCGCCGCCACCCCGGGTGTCGTCGTGATGCAGATCGACGACACCGTAGGTGTCGATGTGGATGCCGAACTCGACGGCGCACTCGTGGTCTTCAACGCGTCGCCCGAGGCGACGACGCAGCAGATCGACGCGCTCGCCGGTCGCGAGTTCGCCCTCACCCCGGCGCTCGCCGGTGGCAGCGACGACGTCGTGCGCGAGACCGAGTGGGCGACCGCTTCGGGCACGATCACGGTGCCCGCGCGGACCGTCGCGGTGCTCGTCGAGAAGGATGCCGACGGCTCCAGCGACGGCGGCGATGGTGATGGCGACGGCGACGGCGACGGTTCTGGCGATGGCGAGGGTTCTGGCGATGGCGACGGTTCTGGCGACGGCGACGGCGCGTGGGCGTCGATCGACGTCGGCTCGGGTGTCGTCGAGCAGGGCGGCACGCTTCAGGTGACCGTCTCCGGTCTCACGCCCGGCCAGCAGATCGAGGCGACGCTGAACAGCGACCCGATCGTCGTCACCGGCATCCCCGCCGCAGACGCCGACGGTCGTGTGACGTTCGCGATCGACATCCCCGACGACTTCGAAGTCGGCGATCACACCCTCATCGTGCGCACGGCCGGCGAATCGCCGCTCAGCGCCGCGGTCGAGGTCGTCGAGGCGGGCAGCCTCGCCTCGACGGGTGGCTCGTTCCCGGTCGGCTTCGTCGTCGTCATCGGCGCCGCACTGGTCGCGTTCGGCCTCGTCACACAGTTCCGCCGCCGACCCCGGGTCGACGCGGCGGCTTGAACCCCTTGCCGGGTCGCGGGTGTGTCGTCCCCGCGGCCCGGCGATGGTTGACTGACGGCATGTCTGCGAGCACGCCCGACGGCTACGAGCCCTTCGCGTGGCGCGCGACGAAGTCGGGCGAGATCCACGTCTACCGCCGCGGCAACGAACGCTGACGCGCGCCCTGCCGCGTCGAGGCGATGTTTCGCCGTATTGCAGTTCATCACGCCGTTCGACGTGATGCGGCCGCGTGTGACACGGCCGCTCGCACGCCCCTGATCGGGTCGGTTCACTCGTCTCCACGAGCTTTCCGAACCGACCCACAGGAGCATCCATGGCACGCACTCTCACCCGCGTCAGCACCCTTGCCGTGCTCGCCGCCGCCGTCCTTGCCTCCAGCGGCTGCGTGGCCTCCGCCGGGGCTGCGGACCCCGCCGAGCAGACGAGGACGCTCCGCTACCAGGGCTCGAGCAACACCGTCATTTGGCCCGAACTCGCAGCCGACCTCGGCTACCTCGGCGACATCGAGCTTTGAGTGGGTGGGCAACACCACGAGCGAGGAGTACACCGGAAACGAAGTTGCGCGAGCACTACGGGGCCTGGATGCCGATCGGCATCCGATCTGTGTCGGGCGGCGTCTGCGACGATAAGGGCATGACCGATTACCAGACCATCGTGACGGCGGCGCGAGGACGCGTCGGCTGGATCACTCTGAACCGACCCGAGGCGCTGAATGCCCTGAACGTGCAGGTCATGCGCGACGTGGTGGATGCCGCGGAGGCGTTCGACGCCGACGCCGGCATCGGCGCGATCGTCGTGACGGGCAGCGAGCGGGCCTTCGCCGCGGGCGCCGACATCAAGGAGATGGAAGCGCTGAGCGGCAGCGAGATGCTGATGGGCGACCACTTCGGCGGGTGGGCCCGCTTCGCGGCGGTGCGCACGCCCGTCATCGCCGCCGTGTCGGGCTATGCGCTCGGCGGAGGGTGCGAGTTGGCGATGATGTGCGACATCATCCTTGCGGCGGACACCGCGACGTTCGGGCAGCCGGAGATCGGTCTTGGTGTGATCCCGGGGATGGGCGGGACGCAGCGGCTGACGCGCGCGGTCGGGTCGTTCAAAGCGGCCGAACTCATCCTGACCGGGCGTCACTTCGGGGCGGAGGAGGCGGAGCGCGCCGGGCTCGTTTCCCGAGTGGTGCCGGCTGCCGACCTCCTCGACGACGCGCAGCGGACGGCGGAGACGATTGCGGCGAAGTCGCTGCCGTCGCTGTACGCCGCCACCGAGGCGCTCGACGTCGCGTTGGAGTCGACGCTGGCGGAGGGCCTGCGCTACGAGAAGCACGCGTTCGCGGGACTGTTCGACACCGCGGACCAGAAGGAGGGCATGGCCGCCTTCCGCGAGAAGCGCGCGCCCGGGTTCACGCACCGCTGAGCGCTGCGCTTGTGCGGCGGCCGCCGCTCGAGGTTCTGCGGGGCGTGATTGCATGGTGGCGTGACTGATCGCGCCGCAGACGAGCTCCCCGAGCGCGTCCAGCCCGCAGACGAGCTCTCCGAGCGCGTCCGGCCAGCCTTCACTCCCGCGGTCGCCGCGCGGTTCGTCGCGGACACCGACGACCTCGATCTCGATCCCGCGCAGCGTGACGCCGTCCAGGCGATCGCCGCCGCGTCGACCGGCAACGTGTACCTCTGGGGCGGCGTCGGTCGCGGCAAGTCGATGCTCGCCGAGCGGTACCTGGCCGCGTTCCGGCCCGAGCCGGTGCTCCGGCTGCACCTCAACGAGCTGTTCCGACGGCTGCAGGCCGAGCTGGTCCGCGATTGGAAGGCCCCCGCCATCGTGCTGCGCCGCCTCCTGCACGGCGTGCGTGTCCTCTTGGTCGACGAGTTCCATGTGCATGATGTCGCGGATGCCGTCTACCTCGACGCGCTGCTGAACGTCACCGCCGACGACGGCATCCCCCTCATCGCCACCAGCAACTACGCCCCCGCCGACCTCCTCCCCGATCCGCGACTCCATGACCGATTCCTCCCCGCGATCGCGCGGATCGAGTCGTCCTTCGCCGTCGTCCCGATCGGCGACGGTCCCGATCACCGGACCGCCGGCGCCGACGCGCACACGCGATTCGCCTCGGGCGTCTGGCGGGTCGGCTCGGCCGCCGACGCGCGGAGCGCCGACGCGCGGAGCGCCGACACCGGCGTGGTGCTGCACGCCGACGGCATCCCGCTGCCGGCACTCTCCGCGGAAGGCGCGCAGGTCACGTTCGACTTCGCTGACCTGTGTGAGGCGCCCGTCGGCGTGCGGCAGTATCAGTCGCTCGCCGACCGGTACTCCGAGCTCACGCTCCGGTCGGTGCCCGACCTCGCCACGGTGCGCCGCGAACCCCTCATGCGCTTCACAACCCTCGTCGACGTGCTCTACGACCACGACGTGCGATTCGTCGTTCACGCGCATGCGTCGTTCGACACCCTGCGCCAGGCCGCGCACGTTCCTCTCGACGCCGACCGGGCGCTCAGCCGGCTCCGCGCGCTCGGCGCGCGACGCGTGGGACCGAACTGCTCGCCCCGTGACACTGCGTCCCGCGGACGCCGACCGTAGACTCGGATGCGATGTCGAGGAGGAGTCAATGAAGATCGTCGTCCTGGTGAAAGAGGTGCCGGACACGTACGGCGACCGCAAGCTGGATCTCGAGACGGGGCTGGCCGACCGTGGCGCCTCCGAGCGTGTTCTCGACGAGATCGGCGAGCGTGCGCTCGAGGTGGCGCTGTCGTACGCAGAGAAGAACGCCGACACGGAGGTCGTCGTGATGTCGATGGCCTCGGATGCCGCGACGGCGTCGATCCGGAAGGCTCTCGCGATGGGCGCGGCGTCGGCTGTCCACATCGTCGACGAGGCGCTCGCGGGCGCTGATCTCGGTGTCACCGCCCGCACGCTGGCCGCCGCGATCACCCGCACCGGCTTCGACCTCGTGATCACCGGCAACCTGTCGACGGACGGCGCCGGCGGCGTGCTCCCGGCCATGCTCGCCGAGCACCTCGGCGTACCCCAGGCGACCGCGCTCTCATCCGTCGAGATCTCCGCCGAGTCCGTCCAGGGAACGCGCGCCACGGACTTCGGCACCGCCCGCGTCACCGCGGAACTCCCTGCGGTGATCTCCATCACCGAGGCGCTCCCGGACGCCCGCTTCCCCAACTTCAAGGGGATCATGGCGGCGAAGAAGAAGCCGTTCGAGACGCTGACGCTCGCCGACCTCGGCGTCGACGTCGACCCCGGGGCCGCGCCGCAGTCGATCATGACGACCATCGCCGAGAAGCCGCCCCGCACCGCCGGGGTCAAGATCACCGACGAGGGGGATGCCGGCGAGAAGCTGGCCGCCTACCTCATCGAGAACCGACTGGTCTGAGGAGCACCGCGATGACCGATTTCGCTGCAGATTCCGTCCTGGTGTGGCTCGATGTCACCCCCTCCGGCGACCTCGCCGCGTCGGCCGCCGGCCTCCTCGGCGCCGCCGCACGCGTCGGCTCGCCCGTTGCGCTGATCGTCGCCGACGAGTCGCGTCACGCCGCTCTCGCCGAGGCCGCCGGTCAGCGCGGCGCGGCGACCGTGCTCGTCTGCGGGCTCGGGGGCGCCGACACCGCGCTCACGGTGCCCGTCGTCGACGCGCTCGCCGCGGCATCCGCCCTCGTCCAGCCCGATGCGGTGCTGGTGTCGAACTCGATCGAGGGGCGCGACGTCGCCGGCAGGTTCGCGGCGCGCACGTCCGCGGCGCTGTGCGTCGATGCCGTCGGTGTCGCACGCGACGAGGAGGGTGTGCTCGCGGAGCACTCCGTGTACGGCGGCGCCTACACGGTCACCGGTGCGGCGACCTTCGGGCCGCTCGTGGTCACGGTGCGTCAGGGCGCTGTCGAACACCGCGCCGAGGCGGTCACCGCGCCGCGGGTGGTGCCGCTCGAGGTGACGGCATCCGGTGCGCCGGCGGCCACCATCACGGGGTTCGAAGAGGCGACCGTCACCTCGACCCGTCCGGAGCTGCGGGGAGCGACGAAGGTCGTGTCGGGTGGTCGCGGACTCGGTTCGGGCGAGAAGTTCGCCCTCGTCGAGCAGCTCGCCGATGTGCTCGGCGCGGCGGTTGGTGCGTCGCGCGCCGCGGTCGACGCCGGCTACGTGCCCTACTCGTACCAGGTCGGCCAGACCGGCGTCTCGGTCTCGCCGCAGCTGTACATCGCGCTCGGCATCTCGGGTGCCATCCAGCACAAGGCCGGCATGCAGACGGCGAAGACCATCGTCGCCGTGAACAAAGATGGAGATGCGCCGATCTTCGACATCGCTGATTTCGGCGTCGTCGGTGACGTGTTCACCGTGGTGCCGCAGCTGATCGCGGCGCTCGAGGCGAAGAAGAAGTAGGAGCGGGATGGCGACGTACGCACGCACCGTGCGCCGAGGTCTGCCGCGCGCCAGCGGCGGGGAGCCCTGGCCTCCGGCGGGGTCGGCTCCGGTCGCCGACGCAGCCGCGGCACCGGTCGCCGATGGAGCTGCGGCTCAGCTCGCCGATGCGGGCGCGGCTTCGGTCCCCGACGAGGTGGCGCCGCCCACCGACTCCGCGACGACAGCGTCGGCTGAGTCCGCGACACGGGCTTCCGGGTCGACGACAACGGAGGATGCGGTCGCCTCGCACCACGCCTCGGCCCCCGCGACCGCGACACGACGCGGACTGCCGCGAACCCCGGGCGGCGAGCCCTGGCCGCCCGCATCCACCGGCCCGGCGATGGCCGAAGGCGCAGCACAGGCCGAGCGTCGCCCGGACGCGGACGCAACCGCATCCGCAGCGGCATCAGCGCCCCACCCCGCCGACGACCCGCGGCCGGCGACCCCCGAGAGCGCGCCCGTCGCCGCATCCGTCGCGGTCCGCCGCGGCCTTCCGCGCGCCGTCGGCGGCGACGCCTGGCCTCCCGCCGAGACCACGCCCGCCCCGCCCCCCACCTCCCGCGAGACTGCACGTGGGGGCCGAGACAGCGATCTCGCGCCGCAGTCTCGGCGCGAGCCTGCAGTCTCGGCGTCCTTGGAGCCCGCCCCCGCACCCGAGCCAGCGCCGGAGCCCGCGCCCGCGCCCGAGCCGGAGGCCACCCCCGACGCCCCGCGCCCCCCGCTCGCCGAGCGCCCGCTCGCGCACGCGGGCGTCGCCCGCCGCCCCGCGCCCCGGCCGGAACCCGCGCGCATCGGTCCGTTCACGAAGGCGCAGTGGGCGGGAGTCGTCGTCCTCGGGGGAGGTGCGATCCTCTACGCCGCGGCGATGGCGGTGCTCGCGGTGCGCTGGATCCTCAGCCTCGAACCGTTGCAGGACTTCCTCGCCACTTACCCCGGCGAGTACCACCTGCCCGAGGGTGCGCCCGTCGGCTTCCCCGCCTGGCTGAACTGGTCGCACTTCCTCAACGCGTTCTTCATGGTGCTGATCATCCGCACCGGCCTGCAGGTCCGCTCCGAGAAGCGCCCGGCCGCCATGTGGATCTCCAAGAAGGACCGCAAGCGCCGCATGAGCCTCACGCTCTGGCTGCACCAGGCCCTCGACATCCTGTGGCTGGCCAACGGCCTGATCTTCGTCATCCTGCTCTTCGCGACCGGTCAGTGGATGCGGGTGATCCCGACGTCGTGGGAGGTGTTCCCGAACGCGCTGTCCGCCGCCCTGCAGTACGTCTCCCTCGACTGGCCGACCGAGAACGGGTGGGTCAACTACAACGCGCTGCAGCAGCTCGCCTACTTCACGACGATCTTCATCGCCGCACCCGTCGCCGCGCTCACCGGATACCGGATGAGTGCGATGTGGCCGAAGCAGGCGGCGATGCTGAACCGCGTCTACCCCGTCGAGTGGGCTCGCAAGCTGCACTTCCCGACGATGCTCTACTTCGTCGCGTTCATCGCCGTCCATGTTCTGCTGGTGCTCTCGACCGGGGCGCTGCGCAACCTGAACCACATGTACGCGGCGCAGGGATCGACCGATCCGGACGCCTATGCCGACAACTGGACCGGCTTCTGGCTTTTCGCCCTGTCGATCGCGGTCGTCGTCGCGGCCTACGTCGCGATGCGCCCGCTCGTCGTCGCCCCGATCGCCCGCCTGTTCGGCGAGGTCAAGAGCCGCTGACCCGGCGCCGTGCGGCATCCGCATCGGTGACGGATGCACGGCGCGAGGTGCGCGTGCGGCCACATCCGGCGCGCGAGTTCACACCAGCCCCGGCGATCGTGCAGACGTCACGGCCGACCCCCACACCCCCGAAACGGTCGACGGCGCGGCATCCGAGTCGGGATGCCGCGCCGTCGAGTCTCCGAGCGTGCGTCAGCGCACGAAGCGGACCTCCGTCAGCGTCTCGCCGAGGAAGGGTTCGGTGTGGCTCGCCCCGTCGAGGGCGAACCCGTTGCGGGTGTAGAAGCGGTGGGCGCGGGGGTTGTCCTCGGCGACCCACAGGTACAGTTCGGTCTCATCGTCCGGGACGACGGCGTCGAACAGGCGCTGGCCGATGCCGGTGCCGTGCCACGCGTCGAGCAGGTAGATGAAGTAGAGCTCGCGGTTGCGGGGCGCGTCGCGGTCGCGGGCGGGGCCGGAGCCGGCGAATCCCACGATCTCGCCGCCGACGAGAGCGGCGACCATGCGGAAATCGGGACCCTGCTGGGCCCAGTGCGTCCACAGTTCGGCGAGGCGGCGGGCCGACACGTTCTCGAGCGCTGCCTTGCTGATGAGGTGGTCGTAGGTCTCGTGCCAGCACGTCGCATGCACGCGACCGAGGGCTTCGGCATCCACATCGCGAACGGGACGGACGACGATGTCGGTCTGGAGTTCGGGGTCCATGGCCAGACTCTACGCACGGCCCGACGGATCGTGAAATCGACAGGGTCGCCCCCGCGCGCACGGCCCGTCGACTGTCGGAGAGCGACAACGGATGCCGCACTGTACGCGTGACCATGACTAGGCTCGCGCCTCGTGAACGTATGGTGGCGGACCCTGCTGACCCTGATGCGCGCGCGGGTGCTGTACCGCCGCCGCGGGCCCCTCCCGCCCGACGCGGTGGGCCGGATCCGGCTGCGGACCCTGCCGACCGACATCGACCTGCTCGGCCACATGAACAACGGTCGCTACGCCTCGCTGTTCGACCTCGGCCGGTTCGACCTGCTCACCCGCACCGGCATCTGGCAGACGATGGACGAGCGCGGCTGGTACGGCGTCGTCGCGAGCGAGACGGTCACGTTCCGCAAGTCCCTGCAGCTGTGGCAGCGCTTCACGGTCGAGACCCGGATCATCGGCCACGACGACAAGTCGGTCTTCCAGATGCACCGCGCCGTCGTCGACGGTGAGATCTACGCGGAGATGGTCCTGCGTGTCCGGTTCCTGCGCAAGTCCGGCGGCATCGTGCCCCTCGAGGAGCTGTTCGACGCGCTCCACCGGCCGGACACCCTGCCCGAGATCCCGCAGTGGATCCACGACTGGGCCGCGGCATCCGCTCTTCCCTCGACCCGTGCCGAGGCGCCCAGTATCTGGCCCTAGCGTGTCCCGCCCCGGCGGCCGGAGGCGCGCATAGGCTGAGCGTCATGTCGGACAGCTCTGTCGCGCCACAAGCGCCCTCCTCCGACCTCGCCGAGCGGGCCATCGCCCTCGCGGAGCGCTGGGTCGCCGAATCCGCCGAGGTCACCGTCGACCCGTCGGCCGAGCGTCTGGCGGGGGTGTTGAAGGACCCGAACGGACTGCCGTTCACCCTCGGCTTCGTCGACGGGGTGATGCGACCGGAGTCCCTCACCGCCGCGGCCACCAACCTGCAGCGTGTCGCGCCGCTCGCCCCCGCCTTCCTGCCCTGGTACCTCCGGGCAGCCGTGCGGACGGGCGGCGTCGTCGCCCCCGTCCTCCCGACGCCCGTCGTCCCCATCGCCCGCCGCGTGCTGCGCGAGATGGTGGGTCACCTCATCGTCGACGCCCGGCCCGACAAGCTCGGTCCCGCGCTGCAGACCCTGCGCGAGTCGGGGGCGCGTCTCAACCTCAACCTCCTCGGCGAGGCGGTGCTCGGTGAGGCCGAGGCCCTCCGACGCCTCGAGGGGATCCACGAGCTCGTCCGGCGCGACGATGTCGACTACGTCTCGGTGAAGGTCTCGGCGATCGCGAGCCACCTCTCGATGTGGGCGTTCGACGAGATCGTGGATCGCGTCGTCGAGCGGCTGCGCCCCCTCTACCTGTCGGCGGCCGAGGACGGCACGTTCCTCAACCTCGACATGGAGGAGTACCGCGACCTCGACCTGACGATGGCCGTGTTCATGCGGGTGCTGGACGACCCGCGCCTGAAGGGCCTCGAGGCGGGCATCGTGCTGCAGGCCTACCTGCCCGACGCGCTCCCCGCCCTCCGAACGCTCACCGCGTGGGCGCGCGAGCGCGTCGCGGCCAGCGGGGCTCGCATCAAGATCCGCCTCGTCAAGGGTGCGAACCTCGCGATGGAACACGTCGACGCGGTCATGCACGACTGGCCCACCGCACCCTACGACTCCAAGCTCGACACCGACGCGAACTACGTGCGCTGCCTCGAGGAGGCGCTGCGCCCCGAGAACACCGAGGCGGTGCGGATCGGCGTCGCCGGACACAACCTCTTCCACATCGCGTACGCGTGGCTGCTCGCCGGCGAGCGCGGGGTGCAGCGTGACGTCGAGGTCGAGATGCTCCTCGGCATGGCGCAGGGCCAGGTGCAGGCCGTCGCCCGCGAGGTCGGGCACGTGCTGCTCTACGTCCCCGTCGTGCGGCCCGACGAGTTCGACGTCGCGATCAGCTACCTCGTCCGCCGGCTCGAGGAGAACGCCTCGAGCGAGAACTTCCTCTCCGCCGCGTTCGACCTCGCCTACGACCGGGCCATGTTCGTGCGCGAGCGCGACCGGTTCGCGGCATCCATCGACCGGTCCGCCGACCGCACGCTGGTGACCGGACCCCGGCGCCGCCAGGACCGCACGGCGGCAGCCGCCGACGAGGTGACGGTGACGACGGATGCAGCGGCCCCCGCGCCCTCCGACGACGCCGCCCTCACGCAGGTCGTCCTCGGCATCGCCGCGAAGGACGCGCGCCCGGCGGACCCCGACGAGACGCAGCCGGCCGGCCTGCCCGGTGGGTTCGCCGGCGACGCGTTCGTCGAGACCGCCGTCTTCTCGCCGCGCGAGAGCGCCGCAGCGGCGGGTGCCCCCGGTTTCCGCAACGCCGCCGACACCGACCCCGCCCTCCCCGCGAACCGCGCGTGGGCGCGCGAGATCCTCGGCCGTGTCCCGTCGTCGACGGCGGGGGATGCCGCGATCGCCGCAGCCCGCATCGGCGCCGAGTCCGAACTCGAAGCCATGCTCGGCCGCGTGGGTTCGGCGGCCGGCGCGTGGGGCTCACTGCCCGCCGCCGATCGCGCCGAGGTCCTCCTCCGTGCGGCGAGCGCGCTCGAACGTCGCCGCGCCGAGTTGATCGAGGTCGCGGCATCCGAGACCGGCAAGACCCTCGCCGAGGCCGACGTCGAGGTGAGCGAAGCCGTCGATTTCGCCCGCTACTACGCTGCGACCGCGCGCGAGCTCGACCGGGTGAGCGGTGCCGTTTTCGTCCCCGACCGGGTGACGGTCGTCACACCGCCGTGGAACTTCCCGGTCGCGATCCCCGCCGGCGGTGCGCTCGCCGCCCTCGCGGCGGGCTCGGGTGTCGTCTTCAAGCCCGCGCCCCAGGCGCGCCGCTGCGCGGCGGTGGTGGCCGAGGCGATCTGGGAGGCCTTGGACGGCGCCGCCGTCGGCCGCGACATCCTCGCCCTCGTCGATCTCGACGAAGGGGGCCTCGGCAGGCAGCTCATCACCCACCCGTCGGTGGATCGCGTCATCCTCACGGGGTCCTTCGAGACGGCCGCGCTCTTCCGCTCCTGGCGTCCGGACCTCGCCCTGCAGGCCGAGACGAGCGGCAAGAACGCCATGATCGTGATGCCCTCGGCCGACCTCGACCTGGCGGCATCCGATCTCGTCCGTTCGGCGTTCGGCCACGCGGGACAGAAATGCTCCGCGGCCTCGCTCGCGATCCTTGTCGGTCCCGTCGCCCGCTCGCAGCGGTTTCGCCGTCAGTTGGTGGATGCCGCGACCTCGCTCCGCGTGGGCGCGCCCGAGGACCCGCTGACAGAGGTCGGCCCCCTCGTCGAGGCCCCGACCGGCAAGCTCGCCTGGGCGCTGACGACCCTCGACGAGGACGAGGAGTGGCTCGTCGAGCCGCGCGAACTGCCGCACCAGCGCTACGGCGGACGGCTCTGGACCCCCGGCATCCGCACCGGGGTGAAGCCGGGCTCGCGGGTGCACCTCGAGGAGTTCTTCGGCCCCGTCCTGGGGGTCATGCACGCGCGGTCGCTCGAGCACGCGATCGAGCTGCAGAACGCGGTCGACTACGGCCTCACCGCGGGGCTCTACACGCAGAACCCCGACGACCTCGCCGTGTGGCTCGACCGGATCGACGCGGGCAACCTCTACGTCAACCGCGGCACGACGGGTGCGATCGTCCAGCGTCAGCCGTTCGGCGGCTGGAAGCGGTCCTCCGTCGGCGGCGGCGCGAAGGCCGGCGGTCCGAACCACCTCGTCGGACTCGGGTCCTGGCGGCCGACCGCGGGGGTGGCGGCGTCGTCGACGCTGCACCTCAAGGGGCTCGACTCGTCGATCGCCGACGTCATCGAGGCAGCCCAGCCCGCCCTGAGCTACGAGGCATTCGAGTGGCTGCGCCGTGCGGCGTTGTCCGACGCCGTCGCGTGGGACCGCACCTTCGGCAAGGTCGTCGACGTCTCGCACCTGGGCGTCGAGCGCAATCTCTTCCGGTACCGTCCGGCGAGCGTCGAGATCCGATCGACGACGGATGCCGCGCCGCAGACCCTCGTGCGCGCCATCATCGCCGCCGTCCGCGCCCGCTCGACGTTCACCGTCAGCACGCCCGCGGGACTGCCCGCCACCGTGCGACAGGCGCTCGGGGCGCTCGAGGTGGCGGTGTTCGTCGAATCGGACGAGGACTGGATCGCGCGGATGGCGGCGCCCCGCGCGGAGGGCGTCCCCGCGCGGGCCGACCGGGTGCGCCTGGTGGGGCCGCCGGCGCAGGCGGGCGAGGTGCGCACCGCGCTCGCCGCGGCGATCTCGGGCGATCCGGATCTGGCCGTCTACGCCGACGAGGTCACGCAGGCCGGGCGGATCGAACTGCTCCCATTCCTGCGCGAGCAGTCGATCACGATCACGGCGCACCGCTTCGGCAACCCCGACCGGTGGAGCGAAGCCGTCATCTGAGACCGGGCGGGGCGGCCGACGACGGATTTATCCATCCGAAGAAGAAAACAACTTATCTTTCTGGTGCGGCGTCCGTCCACCCTGTTGACTGTCCTCGTGCGCTTCTGGGGGAGGCGCACGAGAACACTCTGGGGGGAGTGTCGCCCCGGATCGAGGACCTGACGTCCTCGGCCCGGGGCATCTTTCGTCCCGGCGGCTCATGAGTAGTGCGGACGACGGGCGTAGGTGTCGGGGTCGGCGTCCTCCCGCGGCACCATGAACGAGTCGACGAGCGCGCGCACCGTGAGCCCCAGCAGCGTCCACTCGCCGGTCGGTGTGCCGTCCGCGCCCGACAGACGGAACGTCGGGTGCGGGATCCGTTCGAGGGACCGGATGGCGAAGCCCTCCGCCATCGCCGCCATCGCCTCGGCGAAATCGTCGATCGTCAGCCCCTCGCGCATGCGCATCCCGTAGGCGTCGATGAGGTACTGGTAGAGCTCGGTGAATGCCCGGATGGACTCGCGGTGACGCTCGTGGCTGGCCTCGGTGAGCTCCGGCCAGGTGTCCGCAGCCGTCCGCAGCGCCAAAGCCACCCGGAACGACTGCGCCTCGAGCAGATCGGTCGGGTCCTCGGTGGACAGCTCCGCGGCGAGGACGTGCTGCCGGGCCGCCTGGCGGATGATCTCCTCGCCGGTGACCTCTTCGCCGATGAGCTCCTCGACCTGGGCACGCATCGCGTCGGCCGGTCCGGCCACCCGCATCCGCATCATCGCCACGGCGAGCTCGCGGTGGTAGTCGGCCTGGTCGCTCCAGAGCCGGTACGCCGCGCCGGTCGTGAGGCCCGCGCGACGCAGCACGTCCTGCAGCCGGATGTGCTGGACGCCGGCGCTCACCCCGCGCTCGAGGAGCATCTGCATGCCGGTGCGCAGCAGCAGGGCTTTCGTCTGTTCCCCCGTGCGTCTGGCCATGCTCTGCATCCTGTCATTTATCGGCATGCATCCGTGGCGCCCGTCCACCGCCGTCCGGGCGGGTCGACCTGGCATGATGGGTCCCGGCGTGCCCGATTCGTCGGCTTCTGCAAGCTCCGTCGGGCCTCTGGACAGCGTCCGCCGCCCCGGGAACGAGGAGCGAGAATGACGACGCAGCACGAGACCGCACCGGTGCGCACTGCCCGGCGCCGCCGTTACCTCATGTGCCGCCCCGAGCACTTCACGGTGTCGTACCGGATCAACCCCTGGATGGATCCGGCGAACCCCACCGACACCGCGAAGGCCGTGCGGCAGTGGCAGGCGCTGCATGACGCCTACGTCGCGCTCGGGCACGAGGTCGAGCTCATCGACCCGGTGCCGGGGCTGCCCGACATGGTCTACACCGCGAACGGCGGATTCATCGTCGACGGCCGCGCGTTGGGCGTCCGCTTCCGCGTCGACGAGCGTCGCGGCGAGGAGCGGCCCTTCATGGACTGGTTCGCCGCCCACGGCTTCGAGGTCGTCGAGCCCGTCGAGGTGCAGGAGGGCGAGGGTGACTTCCTGCTCGTCGGCGACACGATCCTCGCCGGCACCGGATTCCGGTCGGTCGGGGACAGTCACCGCGAACTCGCCGAGGTCTTCGGGCGCGAGGTGGTGTCACTGCGCCTCGTCGATCCGCGGTTCTACCACCTCGACACGGCCATCACCGTCCTGGATCCCGTCGAGGGCCCCACGGGAGTTGAGCGGGCGAACATCGCCTACCTGCCGTCCGCGTTCGACGAGGCGTCGCAGCGGGTGCTCGCCGAGCGCTACCCCGACGCCATCCACGTGTCGGATGCCGACGGTGCCGTCTTCGGGCTGAACGCGGCCAGCGACGGCCTCCATGTCTTCGTCTCGCCCCGCGCCACCGGCTTCGCCGCGCAGCTCGAGGAGCGCGGCTACATCCCCGTCCCCATCGATCTGTCCGAGCTCCTGCTCGGCGGCGGCGGCATCAAGTGCTGCACGCTCGAACTGCGCGGAGGTGCGCGATGACCGACGTCCGGCCCCAGACGACCCCGTCCGCAGATCTCATCGCGGCCGAAGAAGCCCACGTGGCGCACAACTACCACCCCCTCCCCGTCGTGGTCGCCGAGGGTGAGGGGTCGTGGGTCACCGACGTCGAGGGGCGGCGCTACCTCGACCTGCTGTCGGCGTACTCGGCCCTGAACTTCGGGCACCGGCATCCCGCCCTCGTCGCCGCGGCGACCGAGCAGCTCGGGCGACTGACCCTCACCAGCCGGGCGTTCCACAACGACCGCCTCGGCGCCTTCGCCGACGCGCTCGCCGCCCTCGCCGGCAAGGACATGGTCCTCCCGATGAACACGGGCGCCGAAGCCGTCGAGACCGGCATCAAGGTGGCGCGGGCGTGGGCGTACCGCGTGAAGGGGGTGCCCGACGGGGCGGCGAAGATCGTCGTCGCGGCCGGCAACTTCCACGGCCGCACGACAACCATCGTGGGTTTCAGCGACGACCCGCAGGCCCGAGACGGCTTCGGGCCGTTCGCGCCCGGGTTCGAGATCGTGCCCTACGGGGATGCCGCGGCCCTCACCGCCGCGATCGACGAGAACACCGCCGCCGTCCTCATCGAGCCGATCCAGGGCGAGGCGGGCGTCGTGATCCCGCCGGACGGATACCTCCACGCCGTCCGCGAGGCGTGCACCGCGACGAACGTGCTGTTCATCGCCGATGAGATCCAGTCCGGCCTCGGGCGGGTCGGCACCACGTTCGCGTGCGAGCGCGAGGGTGTCGTCCCCGATCTGTACCTGCTCGGCAAGGCGCTGGGCGGCGGAATCCTCCCCGTGTCCGCCGTCGTGGGCGATCGTGACGTGCTGGGCGTCATCCACCCCGGCGAGCACGGCTCGACCTTCGGCGGCAACCCGCTCGCGGCGGCCGTCGGTCTCGCCGTCGTCGACCTGCTCCGCACCGGCGACCTGCAGAAGCGAGCACTGTCGCTCGGCGACCACCTGCGTGCGCGGCTCGAACCTCTCCTCGGGTCGGGTGTCACCGCGATCCGCGTCGCAGGCCTCTGGGCGGGCGTCGACATCGACCCGGCCGTCGGCACCGGCCGCGAGGTCGCCGAGCGGCTGCTCGCGCGGGGAGTCCTCGTCAAGGACACGCACGGGCAGACCATCCGCATGGCGCCGCCGCTGGTCATCCGTGCCACCGAGATCGACTGGGCCGTCGAGCAGTTGCGCCTCGCCCTCGAAGGCTGACCCGCGGGGCGAAACACTCCGGCAACACCGCCCGGATTAGGCTCGTCGCATGGGTGACCTCTTCGACGGATACGGCTCCACGCTGGCGCCGCGCAAGACCCCTTCCGGCGTCCCCGCGTTCGACGAGATGTTCGCCGAGGTGGCGCATCCTGGCGAGGCGGCGCAGTCGCGTTCGACCTACCGCGAGCTCTATCAGGCCCTCGCGCAGATGACGCAGGAAGAGCTGCGGGGGCGCACCGAATCCCTCGCGAGCTCGTACCTCGCACAGGGCGTCACGTTCGACTTCGCGGGCGAGGAACGACCGTTTCCGCTGGATGCCGTGCCCCGGGTCATCGCCTACGACGAGTGGTCGCGCATCGAGAAGGGCGTGCAGCAGCGCGTCCGGGCGCTCGAGGCGTTCCTCGACGACGCGTACGGTCACCAGCACGTCGTCCGCGACGGCGTCCTGCCGGCGAAGCTGATCGCGTCGTCGCAGTACTTCTACCGGCAGGCGGCCGGCATCCGCTCCGCCAACGGCGTCCGCATCCAGGTCGCCGGCATCGACCTCATCCGCGACGAGCACGGCGAGATGCGCGTGCTCGAGGACAACGTGCGAGTGCCCTCGGGTGTGAGCTACGTCATCTCCAACCGCCGGGTCATGGCGCAGACGCTGCCCGAGCTGTTCGTCTCGATGCGGGTGCGTCCCGTCGGCGACTACCCGAACAAGCTCCTGCAGGCGCTCCGCAACTCCGCGCCGCCGGGTGTCGACGATCCGAACGTCGTCGTCCTCACCCCCGGTGTCTACAACTCCGCGTACTTCGAGCACACGCTGCTCGCCCGCCTCATGGGCGTCGAACTCGTCGAGGGGCGCGACCTCGTGTGCCAGGGCGGCAAGGTCTTCATGCGCACCACGCGCGGTCCGCGCCGGGTCGACGTCATCTACCGCCGCGTCGACGACGACTTCCTCGATCCGCTGCAGTTCCGCGCCGACTCGATGCTCGGCGCCCCGGGGCTCATGCTGGCCGCGCGCCTGGGCAACGTCACGATCGCGAACGCGGTCGGCAACGGCGTCGCCGACGACAAGCTGCTCTACACGTACGTGCCCGATCTCATCCGGTACTACCTCGCCGAGGAGCCCATCCTCAAGAACGTCGACACGTGGCGGCTCGAGGACCCGGGCGCCCTCGAAGAGGTGCTCGACCGCCTCGACGAGCTCGTCGTGAAGCCCGTCGACGGCTCGGGCGGCAAGGGCCTCGTCGTCGGCCCCGACGCGAGCCCCGCCGAGCTCGACGCCCTGCGCTCGAAGCTCCTCGCCGACCCCCGCGGCTGGATCGCGCAGCCGGTCGTCATGCTCTCGACGATCCCGACCCTGGTCGACGACGGGATGCGGCCGCGCCACGCGGACCTGCGACCGTTCGCCGTCAACAACGGCGACGAGGTCTGGGTGCTCCCCGGCGGGCTCACCCGCGTCGCGCTGCCCGAGGGGCAGCTCGTCGTCAACTCCAGCCAGGGCGGCGGGTCGAAGGACACGTGGATCGTCGGCGGCGACGCGCCGAACCGCGGCGAGTACGGGCAGTCGCAGTCCCTCGCCGGCCTCGTCGCCGAGCAGGCGACGGCGACCTCCGCCATCCCGATCATCTACGACGCCCAGGACGAGCCGGACCACTCGCCGCAGGACCGGCCCCGCGCGACAGCCGAGCAGCAGGAGCAGCAGCAGCAGGGACGCGAGACCGCGGGAGGTGAGGACGGATGCTGAGCCGCATCGCCGAGAGCCTGTTCTGGATCGGGCGCTACATCGAGCGCTCCGACGGCACCGCCCGCATCCTCGACGTCCACCTGCAGCTCCTGCTCGAGGATCCGTGGATCGACGAGGACACCGCGTGCCGCTCGCTCATGGGCG
Source organism: Microbacterium sp. ARD31 (assembly GCF_031844425.1). Classification (NCBI taxonomy): domain Bacteria; kingdom Bacillati; phylum Actinomycetota; class Actinomycetes; order Micrococcales; family Microbacteriaceae; genus Microbacterium; species Microbacterium sp. ARD31. Next base: position 12,454 of record NZ_JAUZVE010000006.1, on the reverse strand, counting down.
TCATGGGCACCGCGCCGCCCGCCGGCGCCGAGGTCGTCACCCGCGGCGACGTGCTCACGCACCTCGCCGTCGACCGCACCAACCCGTCGTCGATCGCCTACTGCCTGCAGGCGGCGCGCGAGAACGCCCGGCGCGCCCGCGAGATCGTCTCGACCGAGCTCTGGGAGACGCTGAACACGACGTACTCGCGGATGCCGCGACGGCTCAACGACGAGAAGACGCACGAGTTCTTCCAGTGGGTGCGCGAACGGGCCGCGCTCGCGGTCGGCGTGACCGACAGCTCCACGAGCCATGACGAGGCCTGGCAGTTCTTCACGCTCGGTCGGGCCATCGAGCGCACCGACATGACGGCGCGGATGCTGGCGACGCGGTCGCTGACCGAGGCATCCGGTCCGTCCTGGACGACCATCCTGCGCTCGTGCGGGGCCTACGAGGCGTACCTGCGCACCTACCGCGGCATGCCGAGCACGCAGAACGCGGCCGAGTTCCTGCTGCTCGACCGGCTGTTCCCGCGCTCGATCATCCACTCCATCCGCACCGCCGAGCAGTGCATGAGCGCGATCGACCCCGTCGCCGACCGCGTCGGGCACTCCAACTCGGTGCTGCGCGCGCTCGGTCGCATGCGCAACGAGCTGGAGTACCGGCCGATCGAAGAGGTCCTCGCCGAGCTCCCCGCCCACATGCAGAGCGTCCAATCGGTCACGCGGGAGGCGTCCGAGGCGATCCGCGGGCGCTTCTTCCCCACCCAGGCCGAACCCAGCTGGATCGGAGAGACCTCATGAAGCGGCTGCGTATCGAGCACACGACGGGCTTCGACTACCCGGGCGAGGTCGGGGCGTCGTACAACGAGGCGCGGATGCTGCCGACGACGAGCGACAGCCAGTTCGTCCTCAGTTCGCAGCTCGACATCGAGCCCTCGACGAACGTGAACTACTACGTCGACTACTTCGGCACGCGGGTCGCGGCGTTCGACGTGCTGGCGAAGCACTCGGCGCTGCACATCACGGCGCGCTCGCTCGTCGAGGTGCGCGCGCGGCCCCTCACGCACCCCGACATGTCGTGGGAGGCCCTCTCGCGCGACGCGCAGCGGTCGATCGGCACGGTCGAGATGCTGTCGCAGACGCGCCGCACCGATCCGCATCCCGAGGTCGCGGCGCTCGCGTCGGGCATCGCGGCCCAGCACGAGAACCCGTCGCACGCGGCGCTCGCCATCGCGACGGCCATCGGCGAGGCCGTCGAGTACGTGCCCGGCGCGACCGAGGTGCAGTCCACCGGTGCGGAGGCGTGGGCGGAGCGCAAGGGCGTGTGCCAGGACATGGCGCACATCGCGCTCGGCGCGCTGCGCTCGGTCGGCATCCCGGCCCGGTACGTCTCGGGGTACCTGCACCCCAACCCCACCGCCGAGGTGGGTGTGCCGGTGGTCGGCGAGTCGCACGCCTGGATCGAGTGGTACGCCGGCTCGTGGCACGGTTTCGACCCGACCAACGACGCCGAGATCGGCGACCGACACGTGACGGTGGGGCGCGGGCGCGACTACAACGACGTGCCGCCGCTGCGCGGGGTGTACGCGGGACCGTTCAAGAGCCGTCTCGAGGTGCGGGTGCTCATCACCCGCGAGGCCTGACCGCCGGGTCAGGCCGGGGAGTCGTCGGGGTCGAGCGTCTTGAGGGTGTCCTGCTCGACGGCGTTGTCGGCGTCGAGCTGCTGTTCGGTCGTCTCGTCGCCGCCGGTCGGGTCGTCCTGCTCGGGAGTGGGGGATGCGTCGCTCATGGCCGCGACGGTACGCGCGGCGACCGGCGGCATCCGACCCCTTGACAGTGCCCTCGGAGTGGTGGGGGAGTCGGGGCCCGGACTTCCCCCGAAGTCGCTGGGCCCCGAGCCGACGAGTCGAAGCCTGGCCCGTCGGTTCCCCCACACGTCAACCTAGGGTGCCGGCGGCGGGTGCCACCGGGCGGGGACGACCGTCGCGATCGTCGTCGTGCGCTCCTCGCCGCCCTCGCCGCGTTCGTGCTGTTGCTCGGTGTCTGCGCGACGATCGTCGTGCTCGTGCACCACCTTCACGCGGGTTGACGCGCTCGACCTCAGCGCGCCCGTCGGGCCGCGGCATCCGCTCGCCCGGGGACGACGTCGCCGTCCTCGGGCAGTCGGATCGGCGTCGTCGCGGCGACCTCGTCGCTGAACTCCTCGGGCGCGACGACGCTGATCGGCCGGGTCTCGTCGATCGTCATCGCGAAGCGGCGCGTCTCGTGGCGGTGCAGGCGTCCCGAGAACAGCAGCCAGCCGCCGCCGACGCAGAAGGCGACCAGCGCCGCCGCGGCGCCGAGGAGGATCGCAGCGCGCGGTCCGAACGCGTCGGCCACCCAGCCGACGATGGGGGCGCCGAAGGGTGTGCCGCCCATGAGGATCGCCATGTAGAGCGCGAGCACGCGTCCGCGCAGGGCCGGCTCGGTCGTCGTCTGCACGTAACCGTTCGCTGTGGTGAGGGTCGTCACCGTCGCGAACCCGATGAACATGAGGGTCGCGGCGTAGGCGACGTAGACGGGCATCGCGGCTGAGAGCACCGAGGCGATCGCGAACAGCCCGAGTCCGCCGATGACCAGACGCAGCCGGGCGCGGTCACGTCGCGCCGCGAGCAGGGCGCCGGCGAGCGACCCGATCGCGAGGATCGAGCTGAGCACGCCGTAGCCGTCGGCGTTCTGGCCGAACTCGAGAGCCATGGTCGAGGCGAGGATCGGGAAGTTCATGCCGAACGCGCCGAGCAGGAACACCATGATGAACGTCACGACCAGGTCGGGTCGGCCGCCGACGTAGCGCAGCCCGTCGGCCATCCGCGCGGCGCTCCGCAGCTTCGGCCTCGGGGCGAGCTCCGCGGGGCGGATGAGCAGGAGGGCCACGAGCATCGCGAGGAACGTCAGCGCGTTGATGAGGAACACCCAGCCGGTGCCGACGGCGACGATGACGAGACCGGCGACGGCGGGTCCGATCATGCGGGCGGTGTTGAAGGATGCCGCGTTCAAGGCGACCGCGTTCGAGGCGTTCTCGCGCGCGACGAGGTCGGAGACGAACGCCTGCCGAGCCGGGTTGTCGAAGGCGGCGACGACGCCGAGCGCGAACGCGAAGGCGTACATCGTCCACAGGTTCATCGCGCCGAGCAGGAGCAGCACGCCGATCGTGAGCCCGAGCACCATGAGCGAGCCCTGGGTCACGAAGAGCAGCTTGCGGCGGTCGAAGCGGTCGGCGACGAGCCCGGTCACGCCCACGAGCAGCAGGGGTGGCGCGAACTGCAGCGCCATCGTGACACCCATGGCGGTCGCGTCGTTGTCGGTGAGCTGCGTCAGCACGACCCAGCTGAGCGCCGTCGCCTGCATCCACGCGCCCACGTTCGACACGAGGGCGCCGATGAACCAGACGCGGTAGTTGAAGACGGAGAAGGAGCGGAACATCGCGGAACTCATCGCTCGGCCACCTCCTGCATGATCGCGGCGGCCTTCACCAGGGTCGCGCGCTGGGTCGCGGTCAGGTCCTCGAAGGCGTGCTCCAGCCAGGAGTCGCGCCGCCGGACCGTCTCGACGACGACCTCCCGTCCGCTGTCGGTGAGTTCGATGACCACCTTGCGGCGATCGTTCTCGTCGGGCGTTCGGCTCAGGTAGCCGAGTTCCTCGAGGCAGTTGACGGTGCGGTTCATCGAGGGCGCCGACACCCGCTCGCGCTCCGCGAGCTCGCCGAGCGTGTGCGAACCGTGCACCTTGAGCGCCGCGAGCACGGCGAACTGGCCGTCGCTCATCGTGTCGACCGCGCGCTGCGAGCGCAGGCGCCGCGCGAGCCGGAAGGTCGCCATGCGGAAATCGGATGCCGCGTGAGCGAGGTCCTGGGTCTGGTCACCGGTCGCGTCGCTCATGTTTCATTAGCATAGCTCATTAGTCTGGCTAACGGCTCGGAGCGCGGCATCCGACCGGCCCTAGGATTCGAGTCATGCCCGAGTTCATCGATGCACACGGCGTCGCGATCGTCTACGACGTCCACCCCGCCGAGGGGACGCCGAGGGGCGTCGTCCAGCTGCTCCACGGCGTCGGCGAGCACGCCGGCCGCTACGCCGCCCTCATCGCGGCGCTCACCGCCGACGGGTTCACCGTCTACGCCGACGACCACCGCGGCCACGGCCGCACCGGGCTGCGCCAGCACGACGGCGACCACTCCCGTCTCGGCCGCCTGGGGCCGGGGGGTCTGCGCGCCGCGATCGCCGCGTGCCGGCAGTTCACCGGCATCATCCGGGGCCGCCACCCCGACCTGCCGCTCGTGCTCCTCGGGCACTCGTGGGGGTCGTTCCTCGCGCAGAAGCTCGTGAACGCCGACCCGCGCGCCTACGACGCGCTGGTGCTCTCCGGCTCGTCGCTCCTGTGGCCGGGCGCCCTCAACGCCGCGCCCCTCAACAAGCGCTGGGCGGGTGCCGACGCGACGGGTGTCGAATGGCTGTCGACGGATGCCGCGGTCGGCCGCGCGTTCCTCGACGACCCGCTCACGACGACGGTCCCGCTGCCGACGCTGTTCGGCCCGGCCGACACCGTGCGTCTCCTCGGCAAGCCGAAGCGCGACCTCGGGGTCGATCTGCCCGTCCTGCTCATGGTCGGGCGCGACGACCCCGTCGGCGGCCCGCGGAGCGTCCACCGCCTCGCCGACGCCTACCGCACCCGGTCGGGACTCACCGACGTCACGACCCTCGTCTACCCCGACGCGCGGCACGAGATCTTCAACGAGCACTGCGCCGCCGAAGTGCGCGCCGACCTGCTCGCGTGGCTGGACGCGCGCATCGCGCGGCGCGACGCGGCATCCGCTTCCGGCGCCGACGCGACCGGGCCGGCCGCGGACACGGGAGAATAGGACCATGCACGGCGAGTACAAGGTCCCTGGCGGCAAGCTGGTCGTGGTCGATCTCGAGGTGGCCGACGGCCGCATCGCGGACTTCCACCTGGCGGGCGACTTCTTCCTCGAGCCCGACGACGCGCTCGCCGACATCGATGCGGCCGTCACCGGGCTCCCCGTCGAGGCGGACGTCGCGACGATCGCCGCCGCCGTCCGCGGCGCGCTGCCCGAGGGCGCGCAGCTGCTCGGCTTCACCCCCGAGTCGGTCGCCACGGCGGTGCGCCGCGCCCTCATCGTCGCTCCCGGCTGGAACGAGTTCGAGTGGGAGGTCGTCCACGAGAAGGCGGTGTCGCCGGCGATGAACCTCGCCCTCGACGAGGTGCTCACGACGCGCGTCGGCGACGGCCGCCGCACGCCGACCCTGCGCATCTGGGAGTGGGACGAGTCCGCCGTCGTCATCGGCTCGTTCCAGTCGTACCGCAACGAGGTCGACCCCGAGGGGGCCGCGAAGCACGGTTTCCAGGTCGTCCGCCGCATCTCCGGCGGCGGGGCCATGCTCATGGCCGCGAACTCGATCGTCACGTATTCGCTGTACGTGCCGGCATCCCTCGTCGCGGGGATGACCTTCGCGGACTCGTACGCGTTCCTCGACGACTGGGTGCTGCACGCGCTGCGCTCGCTCGGCATCGACGCGACCTACCAGCCGCTCAACGACATCGCCTCGTCGAAGGGCAAGATCGGCGGTGCGGCGCAGAAGCGCCTCGCCAACGGGGGAGTGCTCCACCACGCGACCCTCAGCTACGACATGGACGGCCAGGTCCTGACCGAGGTCCTGCGCATCGGTCGCGAGAAGCTCTCGGACAAGGGCACGGCGTCTGCCGCGAAGCGCGTCGACCCGCTGCGCAGCCAGACCGGGCTGCCGCGCGCCGAGATCATCGAGCGCTTCAAGGAGACGTTCACGTCGCTGTACGGTGCGAAGCCGGGCTCGATCTCCGAGGAGGAGTACGCCGAGGCCGAGGCGCTCGTCGAGTCGAAGTTCTCGACGGACGCCTGGCTGCGCCGCGTCCCGTGACCGTCGAGATCCATCTCGGCGACAACCTCGAGGTCGCCCGGCGCCTGCCGGACGCCTCCTTCGCGCTCGTCTACCTCGACCCGCCGTTCAACACCGGCCGCACGCAGGAGCGGGCGATCGAGTCCGCGCTCCGTATTCAGTCCCGAGGGGATGCCGCGGCGTCGGCATCCCCCGATCCCCGTGCGCCGGGCGCCGGGCCTGCCCGGTCGGGACTGAACACCGCACACCTCGTGCCCGACCCGGACGCCCCCGCCCCGCCGGCAGGCCCCGTCAAGGGCGGGTTCCGCGGCACGTCCTACGCCCGCACGCGCGGCGCGCTGCGGCTGTACGACGACCGCTTCGACGACTACTGGGGCTTCCTCGAGCCGCGGCTGCGCGAGGCGTGGCGGCTGCTGAGGGACGACGGCACCCTGTACCTGCACCTCGACTACCGCGAGGCCCACTACGCGAAGGTCATGCTCGACGCCGTCTTCGGCCGGGACTGCTTCCTCAACGAGCTGATCTGGGCCTACGACTACGGCGCGAAGTCCCGCAAGCGCTGGCCGAGCAAGCACGACACGATCCTCGTCTACGTGAAGGACCCGTCCGCCTACTTCTTCGACTCGGATGCCGTCGACCGAGAGCCCTACATGGCTCCGGGCCTCGTGACCCCCGAGAAGGCGGCGCGCGGCAAGCTGCCGACAGACGTCTGGTGGCACACGATCGTCCCCACGTCGGGCCGCGAGAAGACGGGCTACCCGACGCAGAAGCCCGAGGGGATCCTGCGGCGGATCGTGCAGGCGTCGAGCCGTCCGGGCGACCGCGTGCTCGACCTGTTCGCGGGCTCGGGAACGACGGGCGCGGTCGCCGACGCGCTCGGCCGCGACGCCGTCCTCGTCGACCACAGCGCCGACGCGCTCGCCGTCATGCGCACCCGCCTGCCCGAGGCGGTCGTCGTCGGCTGATCCGGTGCCTCGACCCCGGCGCGTCAGCCCCGACGGATGCGGGGTGCCATCGCGCGCAGCCGCGCGATGTCGGCGTCGTCCAGCAGTTCGCGCGGCAGGATGATGGCCGGCCCGGTCAGTCCGTTGACCCGCACCCTGACCGAATGCGGCCCCGTCGAGATGCGCCACAGAGCGGATGCCGCGACCGTCAGGCTCGTGGCAGAGGTGGTCACCGTCAGCCCGGACTCGGTGACGGCGACGGTCAGTCGGTCGCCCGCGGGGTAGAGCCCCTCGATGACGCGGGTGAGCTTCTGCGTGCCCAGGTGGCGGATCGCGACGAAGCCGATCGCGATCAGCAGGCCCCAGAACGCGGCCATGACCAGGGAGCGGACGTTCCCATTGAGCGCGAACAGCCCGAAGCCGTACACCAGCAGGATCAGGATGCCGCCGACCCACAGCCCCGTCTGTTTGGTCCGCTGGTGGTCGCGGGCGAGGCGCCACCTCATCCCGTGATCGATGACGATGCTCTTTCCCGCCGACGTCTCCTGCGCCGCGGCATCCGTCATCGCGACCCCCTCGCTCGTGCCCTCATCGTGACACGACCCGTCCGCCGGTTCCACCATCGGATCGAGACACGGCGTCCGGGACGGAACACCGTCCCGGACGCCGTGTGCGGAGCTCAGTCCTGCAGGAACGCGAGCAGCGCCTCGTTGACCTCGGCGCCGTGGGTCCAGAGCAGGCCGTGCGGGGCGCCCTCGATCTCGACGTACGTCGCGTCGGGCAGCAGCTCCCGGAACCGGCGAGCGGTCACGTCGATCGGGAGGATGTTGTCGGCGGTGCCGTGCAGGATGAGCGCCGGCACGGTGACGGCGGGGATGTCGCCGCGGAAGTCCGTCGCCCACGTGAGCGGGGCAGCGGCGATCGCGGCGTTGCCGGCCTGGTTCGCGACGGCGACCGAGGCGTCGAGCGCCTCCTGTGAGATGCGGTTCCCGAGGTAGTCGTCGAGGTTGTAAAAGTCCTGGAAGAAGCCGGTCAGGAAGGCGTACCGGTCCTCGGCGACGGCTGCGGCAGTGCCGTCGAAGAAGGCCTGGTCGCCCGCGCCGTCGGGGTTCTCGTCGTTCTTCAGCAGCCACGGCTCGAGCGAGCCGAGGAAGGCGACCTTCGCGATGCGGTCGGCGCCGTAGCGCGACAGGTAGCGCGCGATCTCCCCGGTGCCCATCGAGAAGCCGACGAGGACGGCGTCGGTCAGCTCGAGCTCCTCGATGAGGGCGTGCAGGTCGGCGGCGAAGGTGTCGTAGTCAGAGCCCGACGCGGTCTTCGTCGAGGCGCCGAACCCGCGCCGGTCGTAGGCGATGACGCGGTAGCCGGCCTCGAGCAGCGCGGCCTGCTGCTTGCCCCACGACTCCCCGTTGAGGGGGAAGCCGTGGATCAGCACGACGGGCTGTCCCGACCCCTGATCCGTGTAGAAGATGTCGACGTCGACCGAGTTCTCGGTCCCCACGGTGATGTACGCCACAGCGGCGCTCCTTCCCGCCGGAACGGTCGTCCGGCGACATCCCGACGCTACGGCCCCGGTCCAGTTGCGGCCAGAGCTCGGCGGGATCCTTCGCCCGCCGTTCACCGTTCCCCGCCGCTAGCGTTGCCTCATGGCGGCGATCGACCTCAACGCGGACCTCGGCGAAACCGTCGACGGCGTGCCGACGGCCGACGACGAGGCGATGTTCGCCGTCGTCTCCAGCGCTTCCGTCGCGTGCGGCGGTCACGCGGGCGACGCCGATTCGATGCGGGATGCCGTCCGCCGGGCGGCGGCGCAGGGCGTCGCCGTGGGGGCGCACCCGTCCTTCGTCGACCGTGCCGGGTTCGGGCGCGTGCGGCTCGCCGTCCCGACCGAGGTCCTCCGCGACCAGGTACGGACGCAGATCGCCGCCCTCGTGTCCGCCGGTGCGGACCTCCGCTACGTCAAGCCGCACGGGGCGCTCTACCACGCGGTCTCCGCCGATCCGCAGACGGCTGAGGCGGTCGCCGACGCCGTCGCCGACGTGGCCGCGGACCTCGGCCGCGCGCTGCCGCTGCTCGGGATGCCGGGGGCGATCGCCGGCGCGGCCGCGAGGCGCGGCATCCCGTTCCTCCTCGAGGCGTTCCTCGACCGCGGGTACCTGCCGAACGGCACCCTCGTGCCCCGCACCGACCCGGGCGCGCTGCTGCACGACGCCGAGGTCGTCGCCGCGCGCGCCGTGCGCCTCGCGACGGGCGGCGGCGTCGAGGCGGTGGACGGCTCGATCCTCGCCGTCGACGCGGCATCCCTCTGCCTCCACGGCGACACCCCGGGTTCGGTCGCGATGGCCCGTGCCGTGCGCGCGGCTCTCGACGCCGCAGGGGTCGAGGTGCGCGCGCCGTGGTGATCCGCCCGTTCGGCGACAGCGCGCTGCTCGTCGAGGTCGACGCGCTCGCCGAAGTACTCGGGCTCCACGCGGCGCTTGTGGCGACCCGGCCCCGCGGGGTGCGCGACCTGGTCCCCGCCGCGCGGACGGTGCTCGTCCATGTCGACCCGACCGTGCTCCCGCTCGCGGCCGCGCGCCGGTGGATCGAGGGGGTGGATGCCGCCGGTACGCCCGCCGGGTCGGATGAGCCGACCCCCGCGGAGGAGATCGAGATCCCCGTCGTCTACGACGGCCCCGACCTCGACGAGACGGCGGTGCTGCTCGGCATCGGCGCCGGGGAGCTCGTCGCGCGCCACCTCGCGGCGCGCTGGACGGTCGCCTTCACGGGGTTCGCCCCCGGGTTCGGGTACCTCGTCAGCGCGGACTGGCGCATCGACGTGCCCCGCCGCGCGACCCCCCGCGCACGGGTACCGCAGGGGTCCGTCGCCCTCGCGGGGGAGTTCACGGGCGCCTACCCGCGCGAGACCCCCGGCGGCTGGCAGCTCATCGGGACGACCGCCGCGCCCCTGTTCGACCCGCTCGCCGACACCCCCGTGCTCCTCCGCCCCGGCACGCGCGTGCGGTTCCGCCGCGTCGCCGCCGCTGCGCTCACCGCGGGCGCGGCCACCGCCGTCCTTCCGGTCGGCCGCCCGGCCGCCGTCGTGCAGGACCCCGGCCCGTTCGCGACGGTGCAGGATGCCGGTCGCCCCGACGCGCTCGCCGACGGCGTCGCACGCTCCGGCGCCGCCGACCGCCCGGCGCTCGCCGCCGCGAACCGGCTCGTCGGCAACGCGCCGGGCGCCGCCGCGATCGAGGTGACCCTGGGCGGCTTCCGCGCCACCGCGACCCGTGATCTCTGGATCGCCGTCACCGGAGCGTGGGGGAGCGTCCACGTCGCCGGGCGCGAGGTCGACCCGTACCGCCCGGTGCTCTGGCCCGCCGGCACCGACCTGTCCATCGGCACCTTCCGCGCCGGGGTCCGCGCCCTGCTCGCGATCCGCGGCGGCGTCGCCGGGCATCCCGTCGTCGGATCGGTCGCGACCGACACGCTCGCCGGTCTCGGACCCGCACCGCTGCACGCGGGCGACGGGATCGCGACGGCGGATGCCGCCCGGCATCCCGTCCCACCCGTCGACCTGTGGCCGTGGACGCCGCCGCCGACCGTCATCGACGTCCCCGTCGCCGCCGGTCCCCGCGCCGACTGGTTCACCCCGGCGGCGCGGCGGGCGTTCCTCGAGACGACGTGGGTCGTCGGCGCCCGCGCCGACCGTGTCGGCATCCGTCTCGACGGTCCGCCGCTGGCGCGGACGGCGGATGCCGCCTCCCGGGAGCTCGCGAGCGAGGGGATGCTGCCCGGCGCCGTCCAGGTGCCGCCGGACGGTCTGCCGGTCGTCCTCGGGCCGGACGGACCGGTGACCGGCGGGTACCCCGTGATCGGCGTGGTGACCGCCGCGGGACGCGCGGCGCTCGCCCAGGCCCGACCCGGTTCTCACCTTCGGCTCCGCAGCGCAAGCCCTCGGCGGTGATCGCCGCCGGCGCGTAGGGTCGGCTGCATGTCGTTCCGTCGCGCCTCCGTCGCCCTCGCGCTCGCCGCCGCCCTGGGGCCGGCGGCCGCGGTGGGATTGACCGGATGCACCGCCGAGTCCGCTCCGCCCGCCGAAACGCAGGAGGTCTCGCCGCAGCAGACGGAGGCCGTCGAGTTCGCCCCCGCCACCGGCACGGAGGTCGCGACCGACGAGTACACGTTCCGCCTCCCCGACGGCTGGGGCTTCCCCGACGGCGCCCCCGACGGATTCGACCCCACGACGTTCGCCGCCGACCTCCAGGACGACGACGACTACCCCGACAACGTCAACATCCTCGTCTCGCCCGGCGGCGAGGTCACCTCCGACCGGGTCGAGCAGAGCGGCATCGACGAACTCGAGGGCGCCGGCGCCACCGACGTGCAGACCCTCGACCGGGTGACCGCGGCGGGCTCCGAGTCCGCGCACCTCACGGCGACCGTGTCGACCGGGGAGGTCCCGTACGTGATCGACCAGTACTACCTCGTCGACGCCGGGCAGACCTACATCGTCACCTTCTCCTCGAGCGTCGACGTGCCGCAGGAGGATCGCGACGCGCTCGCGATGTCCGTTCTCGCGACCTGGCAGTGGGTCTGAGCGGCGGAGCCGGGGGTCTGAGCGGCGCCGACCGGGCGTGAGTTATACCGCAGCATCCGAAAGTCGTCAACGATCCGACTGGACACGGCGCGTCGTCCGTCCTATAGTGGGTAGTTGCGCTCCCCTCTACTTGCCCTCATATGGTGGTCGGCTTGTGCCTGCGCCCCCGACGGTTCCCGTCGGCGCGCGCCGCAGGTGTCGGATGCGGGAGTACTCCACCTGACGACAAGGAAAACCAGCCCTCCCCGGGCTCACGGAGGTAATTCCCTTGGCTGCTGCGCGCAACGCAACTTCCACCACCACCACCAAGAACGGCCGCGGGGCATCCCGCCTCTCGTTCGCCAAGATCTCCGACACGCTGACGGTCCCCGACCTTCTGGCGCTGCAGACCGAGTCGTTCGACTGGCTCGTCGGCAACGAGGCGTGGAAGGCACGCGTCGCCGAGGCGCAGGCCGCCGGCCGCACCGATGTGCCTGAGATCAGCGGCCTCGAGGAGATCTTCGAGGAGATCTCGCCGATCGAGGACCTCGGCGAGACGATGCAGCTCTCGTTCACCAACCCCTACCTCGAGCCCGAGAAGTACTCCATCGAGGAGTGCAAGGAGCGCGGCAAGACCTACGCCGCCCCGCTCTACGTCGAGGCCGAGTTCATGAACCACCTCACCGGTGAGATCAAGACGCAGACGGTCTTCATGGGCGACTTCCCGCTCCAGACCGCCAAGGGCACCTTCATCATCAACGGCACCGAGCGCGTCGTCGTCTCGCAGCTCGTGCGTTCGCCGGGTGTCTACTTCGACAAGACGCCCGACAAGACCTCCGACAAGGACATCGTCTCGGCGCGCGTCATCCCGAGCCGCGGCGCCTGGCTCGAGTTCGAGATCGACAAGCGCGACCAGGTGGGCGTGCGCATCGACCGCAAGCGCAAGCAGTCCGTCACCGTCTTCCTCAAGGCCCTGGGCCTGTCGAGCGAAGACATCATGCAGGAGTTCGCGGGCTTCAGCTCGATCGAGGAGACCCTCGA